>JAZOLY010000022.1:0-155377 GCA_045653445.1 Acutalibacteraceae bacterium | reverse complement strand
CTTGTGGCAATTAACTTCTTTTTGCAAGTGTCAGACCGTTATGCCATTGCAATGGCTGCCAGTTTTGCGGGTTATACCCGCATAAGCAAAACCACCGGCCTAAGTGGTTCTTTATTCATTTAACGCAAATTTTTTACTTTTAATTTGTGTGCAAGTGTGGTAATATAATTATACTGATTAAACGGGGGTGTATATATGGCTCTTGCTATTTTTTGTGTGTGGCTTTATTTTGTTATTGCCTTTATAACAGTGCGTCTGTTTTTTCCTGAACTTGTTGCGCAAAAACGCACCCGAAAACAGATAAAGGCTTCCCGCCAATATGACAACACGGGCTATGACAGACGTGGCTTTACCTCTTTGGGTTATCACCGAAACGGCACCCGATACGATGACGAGGGATATGATAAGGACGGACTGGATAAAAACGGCAACCCACGCCCCAATGACGAGTGTGACAATGACGTTGCCCGTCAGATAACAATGTCGGTGCAAAAGCGCAAAGGCATAGTTGCGGCAATACTTGTGCCATTGGCAGTGGTGCTTATTGTTGTGCCGATTATAAATTTTGTAGTAAACGACAGCTGTCTGTTTGGTCACAATCCTGTGTATACCTTTTGCGAAACCCCTGTAAAATGCACTAAATGTAATAAAGAAATTGAAGCGGCTCCCGGTCACAAATGGTTAAAAGATGCCAAAACAGGCAAAGAGGTTTGTGTCGATTGCCGAGCAGAGAGGTCTGAAACAAAATAAGGTAGGATGTAATATATGAAATTCAGCAAATCCGTTTTGTTAAAAAATTAGCTTTTGCAATGAGCGTATGCTTGCCCTTTGCTCTTGCGGTGACAATGGCACTGCAAAGGGTGAGAATGATAAGACAAGCACTTCATCAAAGGCGGCATCAAAAAACGACGGTGATGAAAATTTCGAACGTATTAAGATTGAGCACGAATCTGACCCTATTTTGCGAATGCTTGTTATCAGCGACGTTCACAATAAGACCGACCGACTTTCCAAAGCTATTGCATCCACTTGGTCATACGCACAAACTCAGCAGTACAAGGGCTTTGACGCTATTTTAATTGTTGGTGACCTTACTGACAACGGCACCGATGAAGAACTTAGCGCAATTATGTCTGCATACAAAAACGCAGTTGCCGCTACGGGACAAAGCATTCCGCTTATTTCCTCTGTCGGCACCACCGCAGTGGAGGTTACCTTCCCCCAAGCCACCGATGACGATAAAATCGAAAAATATCGCGTTGACGTTCTTGACGCATCAGGCAAATCGGTTGCCAATATCAGCGATAAGGGATATTTTATCTCAAGTCAAGGCACAGGTCACTACCTGAAACTTAAGGAAGCCGCCAATCTTAACGATACGTCGGTTGTTGATAAAGCAGGCGCAACCTTTGAAAACTTCGAACTAAAAAAATAAAGAAGGATTTTCTATGAATTTTGACAAGTTAACCAAATATATCGACACGTTGGAAAAGTGCGGTATACCCGGTTGCGAAATGCATGTTGCCTACGAGGGCAAGGTGGTATATTCCTACGCGGCAGGCTTTAGCAATAAAGAGCATACTCGCAAGGCTGATTTCAGCGATATGTACTGCCTTTATTCCTGCACCAAGGTGGTAACGTCCGTCTGCGCTATGCGACTTGTGGAAGAGGGCAGGTTAGACTTTGAAGACCCTGTCAGCAAGTATCTGCCCGAATATGCCAATATTACAGTAAAAACCGACGATGAGGGGGGATGTGCTCCTGCAAAAAAGGTGATGAAGATAAAGCACCTGTTCTCAATGACAGGCGGCTTGTCTTATGACCTTTCGGCGCAGCCCATCAAAGAGGCAATCGAAAAAGGCGCCCGTACCACCCGTCAGGTTGTGGCTTCCTTTGCCAAGGTGCCTCTGCAATTTGAGCCCGGTGAGGACTATCAGTACAGTCTCTGCCACGACGTACTGGGCGCAGTTATAGAGGTTGTTACGGGCAAAACCTTGGGCGAATATATGGGCGAGCTTGTATTTGAGCCTCTTGGTATGACGTCGGCAACTCTTGATGTAACAAAGGTAGACCCCGACAAAATCCCCGACGTCTACCGTTATGATGTGGGACTGTACAGAGCAATTCCTCAGGAAAACAGCAAATCAAACGAATTTCAAGTAACTGAGCAATATGAAAGTGGCGGTGCAGGTCTGCTATGCACAGGTGAAGATTACATTAAATTTGCCGCCGCAATGTCAAACGGCGGTGTAAGTGCCGACGGCTACAGAATTTTATCCCAAAAAAGTCTTGATTTGTTTAAAACAGACCTACTTACAGAGGCACAACGTTCAAAGTTTATCCGCACTGTCGGTAAGCCGGGTTACAGCTACGGCTACGGTGTGCGTACTCTTGTCAGCAAGGAAATCGGTCAGTCCTTGTCACCTCTCGGTGAGTTCGGGTGGGACGGTAAAGGGGGTTGCTATACCCTTATTGACCACCAAAACAAAATTGGCATCTATTTTGCAATGCAGGTTGTGGGTTGCGGATATTGCTATGACCACGTTCATCCCACACTGCGAAATTTAACCTACGAGGCTCTTGAAAAATAAGGTGATACTATGTTTTTATACGATACCCACGTTCATACGTCTGAAGCATCTGCCTGTGGCAAAAGCACTGCAAGAGAAATGGTGCGCGCTTACAAAGAGGCGGGTTATACAGGTTTTGCCATAACCAACCATTTCTTTCACGGCAATTCTGCCGTTGACCGCAACAACACTACCTGGCGTGAGTTTGTTCAACCCTATATCGACGCCTACTACGAGGCTTGTGACGAGGGCGCAAAGCTTGATTTTGACGTAATCTTTGGCATTGAAGAGGGTGTAGGCGACAGCAAGGAAATGCTTTGCTACGGCATTGATTTGGATTATCTGCTTCACTGCGAGGATATGAAGTACGCCCACCGAAAAGAGTTTGTTGACCTTGTTCACGCAGGGGGCGGCATCGTAATTCAGGCTCACCCTTTCCGCTTTGCCGAGTATATGAGACGGTACGTTGACCCATTCTTCGATGATTGCGACGGTATAGAGGTGTTTAACGGTAATAACCGACCTCAAGATGCAAACGAAAAGGCCCTTAATGCCGCATTGTCGCAAGACCGACCAATGATATTGACGGCAGGCTCTGACTGTCACAGCTGTGCAGGTATTTCAAATGTAGGATTGCTTTTACCCGAAAGAGTAAAGGATGCCAATCAATTTGTTCAGGTGCTGAAAAGCGGCAATTATGAATTAAAGATAAAATAAAAAACACCCGTAAGCAATGCTTACGGGTGTTGATTTTTTGTAGCGTTAGATTACTTAAGCTCAACCTTTGCGCCAACTTCTTCGAACTTAGCCTTGATAGCCTCAGCCTCGTCCTTAGCACAAGCTTCTTTAAGAGTCTTAGGAGCAGCGTCAACAAGAGCCTTTGCTTCGCCAAGACCAAGACCGGTAACTTCGCGAACAACCTTGATAACCTTAATCTTCTCTGCGCCAACGTCAGCAAGAACTACTTCAAATTCGCTCTTCTCTTCAGCAGCGGCAGCAGCACCGGCAACGGGGCCTGCAGCAACAACAGCAGCAGCGGCGGTAACGCCAAACTTCTCCTCAACAGCGGATACGAGCTCAGAAAGCTCAAGAACGGTCAATTTTTCAACTTCAGCTACAATAGCTTCGATTTTCTCAGATGCCATTTTAATTTACCTCCAATAAATTAGTTTTGTAAAATTATTTTTAAAATTTGTGGTTGCAGATTATTCTGCAGGTGCTTCGGCAGGAGCCTCGGCAGGTGCCTCAGCAGGAGCTTCAGCGGGAGCCTCAACTGCTTCTTCAGCAGGAGCCTCAGCAACGGTTGCGCCGCCATTGTCGGCAACAGCCTTGATTACGCGAGCGAATGCTGCGATAGGAGCCTGCAATACGTTGCAGACCATAGAAAGAAGAACTTCTCTGGAAGGAAGCTTTGAAAGAGCGGTAAGCTTTTCAATGGTGATAATCTCGTTATCAAGGAAGCCGCCTTTAAGAGTAAAGTTGTCGTGGTCCTGTGCATATTTGCCAAGGATACGAGCTGCAGCAACGTAATCTTCATCACTGGTTGCGATAGCAGTGGTGCCAGAAAGGAGTTCAGTAAGACCCTCAAGAGCGGTGTCTTTGAATGCCAATTCCAACATGGTGTTCTTAACTACGGTGTAGTTAACGCCTGCCTCACGCAGTTCCTTACGAAGCTTAGTGTCGTCTGCAACGTTGATGCCGCTGTAATTAACGATGACGCCTGCAACAGCTTTGTCCATACGCTCTTTAAGGGCAGCAACTTGTTGTTTCTTTGCTTCAAGAATTGCTTGACTTGCCATATTTTCACCTCCGTTGTAAAAACAATGCCTGTTCCCGACGGGGAACAGGCATGCTAATACAACAAGCACTTTGTGCGTAAATTGTTTTAGTTTTACCCTTTCCCTCGGCAAGCGGTCAAACCGTTAGGCCAATAAAAATCGGCACTTGCTGTCTGCGGTCAAGAACAACATTGATATTTTAGCATAAAGCGAACAATTTGTCAACTAAAAATTAGCCAACCTTGTTCGGATTAATCTTAATGCCGGGGCCCATGGTGGTAGCAACCACGCAAGAGCGGATATACTGACCCTTAGCGGTAGCAGGCTTTGCCTTAACGATAGCGCCAAGCAAAGCATCAAAGTTCTCTTGCAACTTGTCAGCGCCAAAAGAAACCTTGCCGATGGGGCAGTGGATGATGTTGGTTTTGTCAAGACGGTACTCAATCTTACCAGCCTTTGCCTCGGTAACAGCCTTGGCAACATCAGGAGTAACAGTACCGGCTTTAGGAGAAGGCATCAAGCCACGGGGACCGAGCACCTTACCAAGACGGCCAACAAGACCCATCATATCAGGAGCAGCGATAACAACATCAAAGTCCATCCAACCCTCTGACTGAATCTTGGTTACATACTCTTCACCGCCTGCATACTCTGCGCCTGCATCAAGAGCAGCCTGAACGGCATCGCCCTTAGCAAAAACGAGTACGCGAACGCTTTTACCTGTACCGTTGGGCAGAACTACAGCGCCGCGAACCTGCTGGTCTGCGTGACGTGAGTCAACACCCAAACGAACGTGAACCTCAACGGTTTCGTCGAATTTTGCAATTTTAGTTTTGATTGCGAGGTCAAGAGCCTCGTTTACATCATAAAGCTTAGAGCCCTCAACGAGCTTTCTGCTGTCGGTATATTTCTTACCATGTTTCATTACTTAATTTACCTCCCAACAAGTGGTTAATCGGAATTTTCCTCCCACCGGGATATTTCCCGTGAGCAGACAATAGATATTAGTCTACAACTTCAACGCCCATACTACGTGCAGTACCGGCAATCATGCTCATAGCAGTGTCGATATTAGCAGCGTTTAAGTCGGGCATTTTGGTCTCGGCTATCTTACGAACCTGCTCTTTGGTAATCTTTGCCACCTTATTCTTGTTCGGAACGCCAGAGGCAGTCTCGATACCGCAAGCCTTTTTAATAAGAACGGCTGCGGGGGGAGTTTTGGTGATAAAGGTAAAGGAACGGTCTGCATAAACCGTGATAACAACAGGGATAATCATACCCACGTCGTTCTTGGTGCGCTCATTAAATTCTTTAGTGAACGCCATAATGTTAACACCGTGCTGTCCAAGCGCGGGACCTACAGGGGGAGCCGGAGTGGCTTTACCCGCAGGAATTTGAAGCTTAATAAATCCAACAACCTTTTGAGCCATTGATAAGCACCTCCGTATAAAATGTGGTATGGCGGAACAGCCTTATGCTGCCCTCCCACCGGCGAAACGCCGTAACGGTATTACCGTTAAGTTAATAATTAGTTGGTGGGTTCAACCTGGTCAAGCTCAAGCTCGACAGATGTGTCACGACCCAACATAGACAATGTAACAAGTACAATGCCCTTTTCAGTGTCGATAGAATCGACCTTTCCGCTAAAGCCTTCAAGTGCACCGTAAACGATGTCAACCATATCGCCAACGGCATAGTTGACCTCAACAGTGTGCTGCTCAACACCCAGATTAGCCACTTCCTCATCGGTAAGGGGCACAGGGCTGCCTGCAGGACCTACGAAACCGGTAACGCCGCGAATATTACGCACAACAAACCAAGAATCGTCGGTAACGATCATCTTGACAAGCACATAGCCTGGGAAAATTTTACGCTCAACCTCTTTGGTTGCGCCGTCTTTGCCGATTTCGGTTACTATTTCAGTAGGAACCTTAACGTCAAAGATGAGGTCTTGCATAGAGCGGTTATCAACAATTTTAACCAAATTGTCGGCAACCTTGTTTTCATAGCCGGAGTAGGTATGCACAACATACCATCTTGCATCCATTTCTGACATTTGCTACCCTCCCTGTTAGGTTAGGCGAAAAGCCACTTAATCAGGTTGCCCAGACCGAAGTCAAGCACCCAGATGAATGCACCAACTACTGCGCAAACGATAAGAACGATGATGGTGTTTTTAACAACAGTCTTGATGTCAGGCCATCTGATTTTCTTAATCTCGCTCTTATATTCGCGAATAAACGATACGAACCGCTTTGCCAAAGGCTTTTTAGCGCCATTAGACTCCAGCACTTCGGCGTAGTCGTTTACAAAAATGGTGACTATGCTAAATACAACAAAAGCAATAGCACAGCCGGTCAGCACCATAGCAAGCTCAGTATACTGAAGATTGGTTACCTTGCTAACCGAAATTGGACGATGATCAACATACATTGCGGGCTTGTTGAAGCTAAAAACAAGCGTCATAATCATGCTGACCACACCGCACACAAGACCGCCCACAGTAGCGCCCTTCCATTTGAAAGAGCAGCAAGCGCAGACTGCACTGATAATCACGAATACCATAGTGAACAGATACCATGATGAACGTGCAAAGTCAAGCTCCACACCTGAGTCGGAAGTTGCTTTGGAGCCAAATGCGAGTTGGCCACCGGAAAGACTGAAAGTACCCTCTGGACCGGTTACGCTGACAATACCCATAAAGAATACAGCCAAAACAGCAACGGCCAGCACAGCCGTAATAACACGGCTAATCATAGTTGCAGCTTTCATTATTTCCCCTCCTTACTTGGTTTCTTTGTGGAGAGTGTGCTTTTTGCAGAATCTACAATACTTATTCATCTCAAGCCTATCAGGGTCATTCTTCTTGTTCTTCATAGTGTTGTAGTTTCTTTGCTTGCACTCAGTGCAAGCGAGTGTGATTTTTACTCTCATATCGGCACCTCCCGTTTTACGGAAAAATTTAGCCTCCCTCTACAATGAAGTTAGGGCGCAAAAAACTAACCCCCTGTACAGAGGTAATAATGATTATAACACAGACCTTGTCCAAGGTCAAGTATTATTTTTGCACAATTTTTCAGGGCGATTTTTGGGTTCCTACCATATTATATATAATCTCGTTGCCAAAGGCAACATATCGAGTCTTTTGACATATCGAGCCGGCAGGCATATCGAGTTTGCGTCAGCAAACATATCGACTATTGCCACCTCTCCCAAAGGGCGAGGCTAATTTAAAATCGTAGGGGAGGGCGCTCCCCTACAAGCACGATTTTGGAGCATTCCGAAACGGAACAGATAAATCCGTTCCCTACAGTGTTGTATTAACACTCTGCGACCATTTTATATCCTCTTGCACGACATTCCTGTTTGTGCTATACTCTTTTTGAGGTGATTATCCTATGCCACACACTAAAATTTTTGAAACTGTTGATAATCTGACACCTGCCTACATTGACATTTGGCAGGATGTTTGCAATATTGAAAGCCCCACTGATTACAAAGAGGGGGATGGCAGGTTGAATATTTAAGGCAAGAAAAGGCGGGGGATGTGGTATGCATAACAATGAATCCCCAAGCGGAAGCAGAGCCTATCGTTTTTTCGGGACATATGGATACCGTTCATTCTGTTGGCTCCTTCGGTACCCCTGCGGTGCATTGCGATGACGAAAAAATCTATGGCCCCGGTGTAACCGATTGCAAAGGCGGATTGGTTGCGGCACTGCTTGCAATGGATGCACTGCACAAGTGCGGATATAATGCTCGCCCCATTAAACTGCTTCTTCAGACCGACGAGGAGGGCGGCAGCAGTCTAAGCCAAAAAGCCACCATAAACTATATCTGCCAAAAGGCAAAGGGCTCACGCGCCTTTTTCAATTTAGAGGGTCACACTCAAGGGGAGGCTTGTTTGCAGAGAAAGGGCATCATCACCTTTGTTTTCACTGTGAATGGGGTTGAAGCCCACGCGTCAAGATGTGCCGTCAGCGGTGCAAACGCTATTGCCGAGGCGGCGTCAAAAATTTTAGAAATTGAAAAAATCAAGGATAACGAGGGCATCACCTGTTGCTGCAGTGTGATAAAGGGCGGCACCGCTGTTAATACTGTGCCAAATCAGTGCGAATTTAAGGTGAACGTCCGCTTTGCAACGGCAGAGCAAAAGGATTGGATTTGCAGCTTTATGCAGTCTCTTGCCGATAAAACCTATATTGAGGGATGCAAAACAACCCTTACCCAAGCATCATTCCGCGTTGCAATGGAGCTTACCGACAAAAATAAGCAGCTTCTTAATGATTTTAACGACTGCCTTGAAAAATGCGGTATCCCCACCCTTACTGCAAGCAAAAGAACGGGTGGCTCTGATGCCGCCGACGTGACTGCATACGGAATCCCTTGCATTGATTCTATCGGTGTAAGAGGGGATAAGATTCACTCGGCAAAGGAGTTTGCCTATGTTGACTCTCTTAACCAGTCGGCAAAGCGCCTTGTTGCCGCCGCAGTTTATATGAAATAATGCCGTTGCGTTAGTGTTAAAATCAGGCACGTTCACACGATGGATATCTTCGTAGCTTTGTAGGTACACATTTAGCAGGTTGTGTTGACAAGATTTATCGTTGATGATATAATCAAATCCAACAACCTTATATGTTATGGTCAAAAACTACAAATAGCTGTGGTTGGAGATATAAGTTAAACCCACACAACGGTATGACATGTCGCCAATTAACATAGCCGTTTATAGTGAAGCACATTGTCTTTGGGCAGAGCTAATAAGAATGAATATTTACGTATGCAAGGAGATTTTAATGGAAAATATCAAAAAACATTATCCAGAGATTACAGCCTTAAAAGGAATCGCGATATTTTTTGTTGTTTTAGGTCATGCAATCGTTCGGTTCCCTATAAATTTACACGCTGAACCGGTATGTAAATTTTTGTTTGATTTTGTCTCAAGTGTTCATATGCCGTTGTTTTTTATAGTTTCTGGTTTTTGTTTCTCTTATAAAGAGAAATATGTTAGTTATATTAAAAAAAAGATTAAAAGACTTGTTGTTCCATACATAGTATTTAATATTTTAGATATGATTCCGCGGTTTGTTTTACCGCAACTTGTAAACAGACCTAAATCCATATCTGAATCTATCTTAGATATGTTGATTAGAGGTGGCGAGTATTGGTTTTTATACACCTTGTTTATGATTTTTTTAATTTATCCGTTGTTGTATAAACTTCAATCTAAATCATTAATCTTAAAGGTAGTTTGTGCAATTTTTTTGTTGGTTTTATCCATTGTTAAAATAAACACGTCCTTATTTAAACTCAACGAGTTAAGTTATTATTTGGTATATTTTCATCTCGGTGTGATGATTAAAAATAGTAACATAAAAATATTTGATTTAAAACGAAACATACTATATATATTTATACCTGCTGTTTTGGCGGCTTTATGGATATGGATTTTGTTATCACCTTTTGCAAAGACACTAAGAATGCCGTTAGCGTTGATAGGTGTAATAGTTTGTTATTTTCTTTCACGGTCAAAATGGGTGGTTTCAGTCTTTGAAAGATTCGGTACATACTCTTTGCAGTTATATCTATTAAACGGATTTTTATTAGTGATTTCCAGAACAATAATATGCAAATTAACTAATAGCCCAATTATAATAGTAATTTTTAACATGGTCATAACATTCTTGTTTTCTTATATGGTTATAAAATATGTTGTTTGCCGGGTTAAAATATTTAGAAAGATAATGGGAATGGTTTAAAACTTGTTCTATATGGCGTTTGCCTATGTTGACTCTTTTAATCAGTCGGCAAAGCGCCTTGTTGCCGCCGCAGTTTATATGAAATAACAAAATGCCGAGTCCGTTAAGACGAACTCGGCATTTTTGTATAACGAAAACAATTATCTGATGAGTAACAAAAAGCGCACTTGTCGATAGTATAAGGGCTATGCCGATGTATATTTGTTGCTTTTTACGGGCGGAGTCCCATACCGCCCTCAAGAGTGAGGGTCTCGCCTGTAAGATACTTAAAGTCGGGGTTGGTAAGCTGAACACAAACTCTGCCAATTTCAAGCTCGGAGTCACCAAAGTGGCCTGCAGGTGGCATTTTTTCGTTTGCCTTAAAAGCGTCGGGATATGCCTTCTCAAAATTCTCAAGCTGAGCAGTCCAGGCAAGAGGACATATTACGTTAACGTTAATACCGTCCTTCGCCCACTCGGTAGCGGCAACACGGCTAAGCCCGCGTATACCCTCTTTTGCGCTTACAAGCTTTGATACGTTACGCCCTGTAATAACGATGTTTGCACCCTCTTTGGCATAAGCGGTAGCAATACCGTAGCCGATAGAGCCGCATCTGCCGTCACTGAGAACTGCTCTTCCTGCGCCTGTGATTATAACCGTTTTACCTTTTAAAAAACCCATATTTTTCTCTCCCAATAAAAATTAAACTAAATATACTATGCCAAAAAACAATATCAATATACTATTTTAGCCATTTTTTGCACTTTTTCACCCATAATGAATATGTAAAAGAAAAATCATATTGCATTAACTATGTGGGTATGTTAAAATTATGTGGAATTTTTTACGAAAAGAGAGTAAAGATGGACCAAAAGACTAAACAGCAAATCGAAAGACGCCGTACCTTTGCTATTATTTCACACCCCGACGCAGGTAAAACCACACTTACCGAAAAGTTGCTCCTTTACGGCGGAGCAATTCAGTCTGCAGGCTCCGTTAAGGGCAAGCAGGGTGACAAGCACGCCGTATCAGACTGGATGGAGCTTGAAAAACAACGTGGTATTTCGGTTACCTCCTCTGTTATGCAGTTTGAGTATAACGGCTACTGCATCAATATTCTTGATACCCCCGGACATCAGGACTTTTCGGAGGATACCTACCGTACTCTTATGGCGGCAGACAGTGCCGTTATGGTTATTGACGCCGCAAAGGGTATTGAGCCGCAGACTCGCAAGCTTTTTAAGGTTTGTGCTATGCGCGGTATTCCCATCTTTACCTTTATAAATAAGCTTGACCACGAGGCTCGCGACCCCTTTGACCTGCTTGACGAGTTGGAGACGGAGTTTGGCATTGCCACCTATCCTATGAACTGGCCCATCAGTTGCGGAGTTACCTTTAAGGGCGTTTACGACCGCAATCAGCGTCACATTTTAACCTTTGACAACTTCCACGGCGGCAGAAACCGACTTGAATCTATCACCTGTCCCATTGACGATACCGCCCGATTGGATGAACTTATCGGTGCCGATTTGCGTCAGGAGTTAATTGACCAGACCGAACTGCTTGACGGCGCAGGCGGTGATTTTGACTTAGGCCTGGTGCGCAAAGGCAAACTCAGTCCCGTATTTTTCGGCTCTGCTCTTAACAATTTCGGCGTTGAGCAGTTTTTGGAGAGTTTTCTTAAGTTAACCACCTCTCCTCTGCCCCGTAAAAACGCAGAGGGCGGCTCAGTTGACCCCTTTGACGAGCATTTTTCTGCTTTTGTCTTTAAAATTCAAGCCAATATGAACAAAGCTCACCGCGACCGCATCACATTTTTGCGAATTTGCTCAGGCAAATTTGAGCGCGGCAAGGAATATCATCATTTGCAGGGCGCCAAAAATATGCGCCTTTCACAGCCTCAGCAGATGATGGCGCAGGAGCGCGATATTATCGACGAGGCTTTTGCAGGTGACATTATCGGTGTATTTGACCCCGGCATCTTTTCTATCGGTGATACCGTATGCGACCCACAGAATAAGGTGCGCTTTTCAGGTATTCCCACCTTTGCCCCCGAACACTTTGCCATTATTGAGCAGGTTGACTCTATGAAGCGCAAGCAGTTTGCCAAGGGTATGAATCAGATTGCACAAGAGGGTGCTATTCAGATTTTCTTTTTGCCAAATGGCGGTATGGAAAAGGTTATCGTCGGCGTTGTGGGTGTGCTTCAGTTTGACGTGTTAAAATTCCGTATGCAAAGTGAATACGGCGTTGAGTATCTTAAGCAGGATATTCCCCACGAGTATATCCGCCGCGTAAACGTGCCTGAGTTTAATGCCAACGATTATAACCTTGCAGGTGACACCCGTTGGGTTAAGGACGTGCGCGGCAACGATTTGTTGATTTTCAACGGTCAGTGGTCACTACAATGGGCGCTTGATAAGAACGAAGGACTTGAACTGACCGAGTTCAGTCAGGAGATAGAAGAAGCGTAATAAAAGAACAAATCCCGTTTCGTGCAGTACGAAACGGGGTTTTAAGTTTTATCTTTACTCAACCTCAAAAGGCTTACCGCCTGCAAGACGGGATTCCTCTGCGGCAAATGCCATAAAGTGACTTTCAACGCTTTCGGCAATCCTCAGAGGTGGTTGCAATGGGTTTTTCAAGCAAAAGATGGTAACCCTTTTTCAAAGCGGCAACCGCCTGTGAAACGTGGCAGTCATCGGGAGTGCAAATGCACAAAATATTGGCAAGTTTGGGTTGGCTCAGCAATTCCTCTGCCGAGGTATAGCAGTTTTCGGGAGCAATATTAAACTCCTTTGCCGATTCATTAAGGGCATCGGCATCTATATCTGCAATAGCGGCAATATAAGCGCCCTCGTCAATTTCTTCTATGGGTGTATAAGGCTCAAAGAACTTAAAGAACTGAACATAACTTTGTCTGTAATGATTTATAGTTCCTTGTCTTAAATTCCTTTGACGACAGTATTCCAAATACTTATTACAATCTTCCTCAAAAGTCAGTCCTTTTGTCGCCTTCATTTTCAGTTTGTGCATTGTAAAATTCCTCTCTTTTAATACAAAAAATATAGACACATCATCCTTGAAAACTCCAAAATGATGTGTCTGTTTTTTTATTCCAAACTATTACTTGCCTCTCGGGCATCACTATGAATAGCCCTTTTTCTTCGGTATATCTTTTTAATTTTAACGGGTTTATTGCATTTTATAGCATAGTCAATCATTGACTTTGTACCCTTGCTTTTCTCGTCCCAAAAACAGATTACATAGTCGCTGACCTCTGCAATTTGCTTATTCCGTCTTGGTCCTGCACTTTTGCCGTAGATTTTCCAATCGGCAGGATATTTTTCGACCTTGAATCCGTTTTCCTCTGCATATCGGTCTCCTTTTAATGAAATGCGCAAGCGCATGAAATGAATTCTTCATGAAATGCAACTAACATTGCATGAAATAAAATTTGCCATTAAAACTTTATTTAAACAACGTGCCGCACCCTTACGGGAGCGGCACATTTCATGCAATAGCATTTCATTCACAAGGTGAATTTCATTTGCCGTCAGGCAAATTTAATTGCAAATAATCGCAGATTATTTGCTTGCTTCTTCAACAGCAACTGCGCAAGCAACAGTCATACCAACCATGGGGTTGTTACCAGCACCGATAAGACCCATCATCTCAACGTGAGCAGGAACAGAAGAAGAACCTGCAAACTGAGCGTCAGAGTGCATACGGCCCATAGTATCGGTCATACCGTAAGAAGAGGGGCCTGCAGCCATATTATCGGGGTGGAGAGTACGGCCTGTACCGCCGCCTGAAGCAACAGAGAAGTAGCTAACGCCGTTCTCGGTGCACCACTTCTTGTAGGTGCCTGCAACGGGATGCTGGAAGCGGGTGGGGTTGGTTGAGTTACCGGTGATGGAAACGCCAACGTTCTCAAGCTTCATAATAGCAACGCCTTCGGGCACGTTGTCAGCGCCGTAGCACTTAACATCGGCACGGGGACCCTTTGAGAAACCCTTCTCTTCAAGAACCTTAACCTCTCCGGTATAGGGGTCAAACTCGGTCTCAACATAGGTGAAGCCGTTGATACGTGAAATGATATAAGCGGCGTCTTTACCCAAACCGTTAAGAACAACGCGAAGGGGCTTTACGCGAACTTTGTTTGCATTAAGAGCGATTTTGATAGCGCCCTCTGCAGCAGCAAATGACTCGTGACCTGCAAGGAAGCAGAAGCACTCAGTCTCTTCAGAAAGGAGCATTTTGCCCAAGTTACCGTGGCCAAGACCAACCTTGCGGTTTTCGGCAACAGAACCGGGGATGCAGAATGACTGCAAACCGATACCGATAGCGGCGGCAGCATCAGCAGCCTTGGTGCAGCCCTTTTTGATTGCGATTGCGCAACCTACGGTGTAAGCCCAAACAGCATTTTCGAAGCAGATGGGCTGAGTTTCACGGATAATCTTATCACAGTCGATACCCTATGCTAGAGTAATCTCTTTGCACTCTTCAACCGACTTGATGCCGTACTCGGCGAGTACGCCGTTGATTTTTTCTATACGTCTTTCGTAACCTTCAAATAAAGCCATTATAGCGTACCTCCTTATTATTCTTTACGGGGGTCAATGTACTTAACGGCATCGGCAAAGCGGCCATAGGTACCCATTGACTTTTCGTATGCTTCGTTCGGCTCCATACCCTTTTTGATGAAGTCGGTCATCTTGCCAAGAGAGATAAACTCGTAGCCGATAACTTCGTCGTTTTCATCAAGAGCCATTCTGGTGCAGTAGCCCTCGGTCATTTCAAGGTAGCGTACGCCCTTAGCCTTGGTACCGTACATAGTACCAACCATTGAACGCTCACCCTTACCCAAGTCTTCCATACCGGCGCCGATAACAAGGCCACCCTCTGAGAATGCAGACTGTGAACGACCGTATACGATTTGCAGGAACAACTCGCGCATAGCGGTGTTGATAGCGTCGCAAACAAGGTCAGTGTTAAGAGCCTCAAGCACAGTTTTGCCGGGCAGAATTTCGGCAGCCATAGCGGCAGAGTGGGTCATACCTGAGCAACCGATGGTTTCAACCAAAGCTTCTTCAATAATACCGTCCTTAACGTTAAGTGACAGTTTGCATGCACCCTGCTGAGGAGCGCACCAGCCAACACCGTGAGTGTAGGCAGAGATATCGGTAATCTCTTTAGCCTGAACCCATTTGCCTTCTTCAGGGATGGGAGCAGGACCGTGATGCGGGCCCTTAGCGATGGGGCACATTTGTTCTACTTCATGAGAATAATTCATGATTTGACTCCTTTCGTTTATAAAGGCGCTTTTAACACCCATTATTTTACAAATAACATTATATACTACAAGTTGCAACTTATCAAGGCTTGTTTTATATTTTTGGCAAAATGAGATAAAAATATTAGTAAAAGATACGAAAATACACTTGAATAATCACTAAATCGGGGGTATAATTTGTGTAGCAAACCAAAAATTAGGAGGATTTTACATATGGCAATTCTTGTTACAGGTGGCGCAGGTTACATTGGCAGCCACACCTGTGTGGAACTTATTAACGCAGGTAAGGATATTGTTGTTATCGACAACTATTACAATTCAAAGCCTGAGGCGCTTAGCCGTGTTGAGCGTATCACAGGCAAAAAGGTTAAATTTTACGAGTGCGACATTCGTGACAGAGAGGGACTTGATAAGGTTTTCGGTGAAAACGATATCGAGGTTGTAATTCACTTTGCAGGTCTTAAGGCAGTTGGTGAAAGCTGTAAAATCCCTCTTGCTTATTATGATAACAACGTTGCAGGCACCGTTACACTTTGTCAGGCAATGGCAGACCACGGCTGCAAAAAGTTGATATTCAGCTCCTCTGCAACCGTTTACGGCGGCAACAATATTGCTCCTTACGGTGAGGATATGCCTACCGGTGCCGTAACCAACCCCTACGGCAGAACAAAGTATGTTATTGAAGAAATTCTTAAGGATTTGTATGCATCAGATAATGAGTGGAGCATTGCACTACTTCGTTATTTCAACCCCATCGGTGCACACGAGTCAGGTCTTATCGGTGAGGACCCCAACGGCATCCCCAACAATCTTGTGCCCTATGTTGCACAGGTTGCCGTGGGCAAGCTTGAGCGTGTTGGTGTTTTTGGCAATGATTACGATACTCCCGACGGCACAGGTGTGCGCGATTATATTCACGTTGTTGACCTTGCAATCGGCCACGTTAAGACGGTGGATTTCGTTATGAAGGGCACAGGTATCGAGGCTATCAACCTTGGCACAGGTGTGGGTTACAGCGTGCTTGACGTTATTCACGCTTACGAAAAGGCATGCGGCAAGCAGTTGCCCTATGCAATCCTTCCTCGCCGCGAGGGTGACATTGCTACCTGCTACGCCAATCCCGAAAAGGCAGAGCGTTTGCTTGGCTTCAAGACTCAACTTGATATTGAGCGTATGTGCGCTGACAGTTGGCGTTGGCAGTCCAATAATCCTAACGGCTACGGAGAATAAGTTAAAGCCCTATGGTTGCAGTTTGCAACCATAGGGCTTTTAATGAATAATGAATGATGAATATTGAAGAATGAATAATTGAAAGTTGCGCAGACGATGGAGAGGGAAAAATATAATCGATATGTTTGCTGACGCAAACTCGATATGCCTTACGGCTCGATATATTTGCTAATGCAAATGCGATATGTTGCCTGCGACAACGAGGTTAAAAGAGGCAAGTTCAAGGGAGACATTTCGTAAGGAAGTGTTCTCTCTTTTTTCTTTTTTATATAAAAATTGACACTTCCAAAATTGAAAGCGTCATAGTGGGTTACATACTTTAAAAATAAACCTATCTCAAAGATAAGAATAATAAGTGATATTTTGCTTTTAAGCAAAGTGATATTGAAACCTTGTGGTTTCAGTGATATTATATTCGCCATTAAACTGTCCGTAGGACAATATCACGATGCGAAGCATCATATAACTGCAAAGCAATATCACTCGCCGTAAGGCGAATATAACTGTGGCACCTTCCTTACGGAGGGTGCCACAACCGAACTTGCCTCTTTATGTTTTAATCCTTAAACAGTTCTTTTACCTTATCAAAAAAGGTGGTGCGCTTGTTGTAATTTTTATCGTTCATTGCCGCCTCAAATTCCTTAAGGCGCTTTTTCTGTTCACTGCTCAAATCACGGGGCACCTCAACTGTCACCTTAACGTACTGGTCACCCTTAGATGTTGAACGAAGGCGCTGTATACCTCTGCCACGCAGTTTATACATATCGTCGGGCTGTGTACCCTCGCGGATTTTAAGAGACACCTTGCCGTCAACGGTAGGCACAAAAATTTCGTCACCCAAAGCGGCTTGTGTAAAGGTGATGGGCACCTCAATATAAACGTCGTATCCGTCACGCTCAAAAATTGGATGAGGACGAACGCCCACAACCACCTGCAAATCACCTGCGGGGCCGCCGTTAAAGCCTGCGTCACCGCCGCCCGATACAGTCAGCACCTGACCGTCGTCAATGCCTGCGGGAATATCCAATGGCACCTCTTTTGTGCGGCGCACCTTACCCTTGCCCGAACAGGTGGGGCAGGGATTGTCTATAAATTTACCCGTACCGCCGCATCGGTCACAAGCCCTTTGAGACTGCATTTGCCCAAAAGGAGTGCGCTGAACAGAGGTAACGGTACCTCTGCCGTTACAAACGGGGCAAGTACGGGGAGAAGTGCCTGCCTTACAACCGTTACCGCCACAATCGGTACAGTTGTCGATAATCTGCACCTTTATGGACTTTTTGCAGCCGTGTGCCGCCTCCTCAAAACTTAAGTTTACAGTGGCTTGCACGTCTCTGCCTCGGCGTGGAGCGTTGGGATTGGAACGACGTCCGCCGCCACCAAAACCGCCACCGAAAATACTGCCGAATATATCCCCAAGGTCAACGTCAAATCCGCCGCCGAAGCCACCGCCAAAGCCGCCACCGTATCCACCGCCGCCTGCCCCAAAATTAGGGTCAACACCTGCGTGGCCAAACTGGTCATAGCGAGCCTTTTTGTCATTGTCGGACAACACTTCGTATGCCTCGTTAACCTCTTTAAAACTTGCCTCAGCCGCCGCATCACCCGGATTCAAGTCGGGGTGATATTTTTTTGCCATTTTGCGATAGGCTTTTTTTATTTCATCATCAGATGCCGACTTGTCAACGCCCAGCACCTCGTAATAATCTCTTTTTTCTTCTGCCAAAGGTTACCCACCTCACTTTAACTATACTACGGCAAAAAGGGGATGCACGGGGCATCCCCTAAACCTTAAAAATTAGTTCTGGTCTTCGCCTACGTCGTTAAAGTCACCGTCGTAAACATTGCCGTCAGGCTGTGAACCTGCAGGATTTTCGCCACCCTGAGCGGCTTGAGCCTGCTGTGCCTGTTGATAAATCTTTTCGCTTACGGCATAAACCTTTTTCTGCAATTCTTCCTGTGCAGTCTTGATGCCCTCAATATTCTTGTCGGCAATCTGCTTTTTAAGTTCGTCAAGAGCGGTCTGAATGTCTGCCTTTTCGGTGTCGCTCAGCTTGTCGCCCATATCGGTGAGCATCTTTTCAGTGGTGTATACCATCTGGTCTGCGGCGTTAACGGTGTCAACCTCTTCACGACGCTTTTTATCCTCAGCGGCATACTGCTCTGCCTCTTTAACGGCGCGGTCAATATCATCCTTGCTCATATTGGTGTTAGAGGTGATGGTGATATGCTGTTCTTTGCCTGTGCCAAGGTCTTTTGCAGAAACGTTTACGATACCGTTGGCGTCAATATCAAAGGTAACCTCAATCTGAGGGATACCGCGGGGAGCGGGAGAAATACCGTCAAGGTGGAACATACCCAGAGTCTTGTTGTCACGGGCAAATTCGCGTTCACCCTGCAAAACGTGTACCTCAACAGAGGTCTGCCCGTGTGCAGCGGTAGAGAAAATCTGGCTCTTTTTGGTAGGAATGGTGGTGTTGCGGTCAATAACCTTGGTGCAAACGCCGCCCATAGTCTCAATACCAAGTGAAAGGGGAGTAACGTCAAGAAGGAGCAGACCCTTAACGTCGCCGCCAAGAACACCGCCCTGAATTGCGGCGCCTACTGCAACGCATTCGTCGGGATTGATGCCCTTAAAGGGCTCTTTGCCCATAAACTGCTTAACTGCTTCCTGAACGGCAGGAATACGGGTAGAGCCGCCAACCATAAGCACCTTATGAATATCACCTGCAGAAAGACCTGCATCAGAAAGAGCCTGACGAACGGGAGCCATAGTTTTTTCAACAAGGTCGCCTGTAAGCTCGTTAAACTTTGCACGGGTGATAGTAGTCTCAAAATGCTTAGGACCTGTTGCATCGGCAGTGATAAAGGGCAGATTGATGTCTGCAGTGGTCATACCTGAAAGGTCAATCTTTGCTTTTTCTGCGGCTTCCTTAACGCGCTGCATAGCCATCTTATCGGAAGAAAGGTCAATACCGCTTTCCTGCTTAAAGGTAGAGCAGATGTAATCCATTACGCGCTGGTCAAAGTCGTCACCGCCAAGACGGTTGTTACCTGCAGTTGCAAGAACTTCCTGAACGCCGTCACCCATTTCGATGATTGATACGTCAAAGGTACCGCCGCCAAGGTCGTAAACCATAATCTTCTGGTCATTTTCTTTGTCGGCACCGTAAGCAAGAGCGGCTGCGGTAGGCTCGTTGATTATACGCTTAACCTCAAGGCCTGCAATCTTACCTGCATCCTTGCTAGCCTGAGGCTGAGCATCGGTAAAGTAAGCGGGTACGGTGATAACAGCCTCGGTAACAGTGGTGCCAAGATAACTCTCAGCATCTGCCTTAAGTTTCTGCAGAATGATTGCACTGATTTCCTGAGGAGTGTAATCCTTGCCGTCAATGGCAACCTTGTAGGCAGTACCCATCTCACGCTTGATTGATGCGATGGTGCGGTCGGGGTTGGTGATAGCCTGACGCTTTGCAACCTGACCTACCATACGCTCGCCTGTCTTTGAAAATGCTACAACAGAGGGAGTAGTACGCATACCCTCAGCGTTGGCAATAACAACGGGCTCGCCACCCTCAATAACTGCTACACAAGAGTTGGTAGTACCCAAGTCAATTCCTATAATCTTTCCCATAATAAAAATCCTCCAATATATAATTAGTAGTTTAATAAAACAAATTTAATTTGCAACCTTAACCATTGCAGGACGGATGACGGTGTCACCAATCATATATCCTGTCTGAAGCACCTGAACAACGGTGTTTTCACCCACACTGTCATCCTCAACATGCATTACTGCTTCGTGGAAGTTGGGGTCAAATTCGGCACCCTCTGCTTCAATCTTTTTAAGACCAAGTCGGTCAAGACTGTCGGTTAGTTGCTTGATAATCATTTCAAGGCCTTTAACGTAATCGGCACTGTCGCGGTCACTTTGACCTGCACGCTCGATATTATCGGCAACAGGAAGAAGTGCCTTTACCACGTCTGCTTTTACGAAAGAGGCAATGTCTGCCTTTTCTTTTTCGGTGCGGCGCTTAAAGTTGTCAAACTCTGCCGCCGTGCGAAGAAGCATATCCTTACTTTCGGCAAGAGCCTCGTTTACCTTGTCAAGTTCTGCCTGAAGTTTAGCAGTATCCGCCTTTTTCTTAGGCTCTGCTTTCTTTTTGGCAGGCTCTTTTGCGTCGGTTTTTACCTCTGCATTTTCGGCGGCTTCAGTAGTTTTCTTTTCAGCCATTTATATCAATCCTTTCTTTTGATGTGTATCGGCAGAAAGCAAATGAGCAAAATACTCAATGCCCGGCAAAATGCTGTCATAATCCATTCGTGTTGGGCCTATTATACCTATATAACCTGTGGTAGCGTTGCCCACAGAGTATTTTGAAAGCACAAGGCTTGAGCGGTCAAGAGCGGTGTAAGAGGTGTCGCCACCTAAAATAACACCCGACTCTTTGCCCCAGGCATCAAGCATGGCAAGAATTTCATCCCCACCCGAGAAAAGCTCAAACATTTCGTGGGCTTTTGAAAGGGTAATGCCGGGGTGTGATAAAAGTCGTGTTTCACCCACAAGAGTAAGGGTTGATTTGCCCAACTCTTCGATTATTTCACCAAGAGCAAAAACGGGCTCGGTCAGTTCAAGGGCAAATTCCCCGGCGCCTGCAACAATGGTTTGCAGTGTGGCAGGCTGAATGGAATTTAACTCTTGACCGATTAAATGCTCTTCCGCAAGGGATAAAAACCGACCGATTAACTCACCTGTAAGGGTAACTGAAAAACTGTACATACGGCTTGTAACGGCACCTGACGAGGTGACAAGCACCAAAAGAGCACGGTTAAAGCCCATTGGAATAAGTTCAATTTTGTGAATAAGGGTGCCCGACGAAACTTGCGAGGTTATCAACGCGGCGCAGCCCGTTGCCTTTGACAGAGCGCCCACCGCCGAGAGCAATGTACGCTGACTGTCGGCAGAGGAGTCGGGAATTAAACGGCGGATTTGGGACATCAAAGTTTCGCTTGGTGCCCGCCGTGGCATCAAATCGTCTATGTAAAGACGATAGGCGCGGTTGGTAGGAATTCGACCTGCAGAGGTGTGAGGCTGTGCAAGATATCCGTTTTCCGCAAGAAAACTCATTTCGTTGCGGATGGTGGCACTTGATATGCCGCCAAGAGAGTCGCACAAAGCCTTTGAGCCCACAGGCTCACCCGTCAGCACGTAGGTGCGCACAATGGTGGAAAGTATTTGTTTTTTACGCTCGCTTAACTCCAAAAGTGGCACCCCCAAGTCTTTTTTAGATTTAGCACTCGCACAAGTGGAGTGCTAATGTGAGTATACTTTATCACGAATATTACCCGTTGTCAATAGTTTATGCACAAAAAATCAAAATATTTTTTGACCTTCGTTGACCTTTGCGATTTTTATACTATATTTAGTGTTTTTTGGGCAAAATAATAACTAATCTTGAAAATAAAAAGGGATAAAAATGAGAAATAATCAGTCTTTACGCAGTTTTGCCGACACAGTTTTTATAGGGTTTGGCACCGCTTTATACGCCGTCGCACTGACAGTGTTTCTTAAGCCGTCGGGCATATCCCCCGGTGGTGTAACAGGTCTTGCCGCTCTTATATCCCACCTTACAACCTTGCCTACGGGACTGCTCACCGTCTTTTTAAACTTGCCATTGTTCATATGGGGATTTAAGCAGTTGGGGGGCAAATTCATTTTGCGCACTGTCATTGCAACAGTGATAATGTCGGTATGGATTGACCTTTTTGCCGCCTTATTGCCCGTATACGAGGGTGACCGACTGCTTGCATCCCTTTACGGCGGATTTTTGGGCGGTACGGGTATGGCAATGGTCTTTTTGCGAGGAGGCTCTACGGGTGGCACCGATATTGCCGCAAAAATTCTTTCCAAGCGGTTTAGAGGCTTTTCTATCGGCAGAATGGTGCTTATTCTTGACGGAATTATAATTTTGCTTGTGGCGGTGGTCTACCGCTCATTTGAGTCGGCACTTTACACCACCCTTACAATATTTATATCCACCAAAGTGATTGACAGTGCCGTCTATGGCGCCGACCGAGGTAAACTTGCCTTTATATTCACACAAAAGGCGAAAGAGGTAACCGACAGCATCTATTCCCACCTTACAAGAGGCACTACAATCATATCGGCAGAGGGAGGCTACACCAACGAGGAGGTAGCACTTATCCTTTGCGCCGTAAGAGTCAACGAGGCGGCAACATTACACCGCGCCGTGAAGGATGCCGACGGCAAAGCCTTTGTTGTAATTGCAGAGGCGGGTGAAATTTTAGGCAACGGCTTCCCATCTTTATATTGAAAAGTGGTTAAAATTGTTGTATATTGAAATAAATGAATTGCAACCTTGGGGTGAAAATATGGAAAACACGCTTTTTAAAATAGGCAAGCGGCAGGTTACCGACAAAATGGCGGTGACTATGCTTGTTGTGTCCTTGTTTTTGCCCTTTTTTGTTTCAATAGCCGCTTTGGTGGTAATTTTTTTCGCACTGATGTTTAACAAGCGCGCCCGCACCCTCGCTCTTGAGGGCAAGGCAACAACACTCCTTTACATATTCACCGCTCTGTCGGTGTTGGCATCGGTTTTTGGCGGCAACTGGCTTGGTGTACTTTGTACCGTTGGCATTTTTGCAGTGCTTGCGGTGGGTCAGTTTATGCTAAAAGTTGTTGACAAGGGTGTTATCGGCAATGCTATTAAAGGCATAAGCAGGGTTTTACCCTTTGTGACCCTTTTCACTGTGGGTGAATTTTTCGTGCGCTTTTATTTTGTAGTGCTTGCCGACCAAAAAATCCGCTTTATGACAAGGTGTGTGTCCTTCTTCTTCAACCCAAATTATTTTGGCGCCGTAATGACAACGACTACATTATTATATATATACCTGTTTTTAAAGCATAAGGAAAAACGGGGCAAATATCTTGCCTTGGGACTTATGAGCCTTGTTTGTTTGGTGCTAAGCCAAAGTTTGCTATCTTGCCTTGGATTACTTGTAGGCGCCGCAATACTCCTTGCAGTCAGCAAGCAGTGGAGTTGGCTTGGATTATATGCCGCCCTCCTTGGCGCAGTTGTAATGGCGGTACTCCTTTTCCCCGAATACATACCCCGACTTGACGAAATAACCGAAACTTTTACCTTGCGCCTTCGCATATGGCGTGTGGCGTTGGAGGGCTTTAAAGAGTCTGCACTTTTCGGTCAAGGACCCCTTACATATTTCCACATTTGCGGTGACTATGTTGGAAAAATAGAGGGCGTTAAGGTGTGGAATACTCAGCACGCCCACAACATAATTTTTGACAGTCTTTTGAATTACGGCATTGTGGGTGCAATGTTTTTGTGGTCATATCTTGGTTGCTTTGTTGCCAAAATTTTCGGCAGACTTAAAGGCAGTGACTCATATATAAAAGGACTGATTATATCGGTGCTTTGTGCCGTCCTCCTTCACGGAATGTTGGACGTTACTGTACTGTGGGTGCAAACGGGAATATTGTTCCTGTTCGTGCTTATGCTTGCAAACGAGAAAGATGCTTTAATCTAATGGATTGTTTGTAGGGGATGGCGCTTGCCGACATCCCGTTAATGAGGGTCGTCAAAAATTGCCGACCCCTACAAGTGCGATTTAGGTGCATTCGTAGGGGAGGGGTTCAATCCCCTCCCGCCGTTTAAAATGGCACTAAAACAAAACCCCCGTTTACCAATCGGTAAACGGGGGTTTTAAGTCTTAAATTATTCGGCAGTCTCTTCTTCAATTTCGGTCAAAGGACAAGCCTCGCAATTTTCGGCGGTGCAATCAGAGCAATCAAACTCATAGCACTCACTGCTTTCAATTTGGTTTTTGTTAACAAAGCGGTAAACAAGATAAGCAATGCCTGCCACAGCGGCGGCAACAGCAACAATAATACCGATAACTGCAAAGATATTCATACTCTTTTTCATAAATAAACCTCCATAAAATTCAACTTATACCTAAAGTATAGTTGAAAAAAACAACTTTGTCAATGATTATTGTGCCCTCTAAATTAAAGGTTATGTATTAAACCTCGCCTCGACCTTCAAGAGCGCGTGAAATAGTAATATCATCGGTAAATTCAAGGCTTGCGCCAACGGGAATACCGTATGCCAGACGGGTAACCTTGATACCCATAGGCTTTATGCAACGGGCAAGATAGGATGCGGTTGCTTCGCCGTCAACGGTGGGGTTGGTGGCCATAATAACCTCTTTAACGCTGTCGTCAGAAAGACGCGCCATAAGTTCCCTTACCCTTAACTGCTCGGGACCGATACCGTCAAGGGGAGAGATAACGCCGTGAAGCACGTGATACACTCCGTTAAATTCGCGGGTGCGCTCAAATGCCATAACCGCCTGCACATCCTCAACCACACAAATGACCGAATGGTCACGCTTGGGGTCGTCACATACGGGGCAGATTTCAGTATCGGACAGAGTTTGACACACCTTACAGCATTTTACTGTACGGCGGGCTGCCATTATTGCGTCGGCAAATTCCTTTGCCTCGTCATCACTTAGTCCAAGCACATAAAATGCCATGCGCTGAGCGGATTTTCTGCCAACGGCAGGCATACGCTCAAACTGGCTTGCAAGATGTGCAAGGGTGGGGATTGAGTAACTCATTAAAACATACCCGGCAGATTAAGTCCGCCTGTGATGGCACCCATAGTCTGCTCGCTGTCACTTGAGGCGGCACGAATAGCCTCGTTAACTGCGGCAAGAACTAAATCTTCAAGCATTTCAACATCGTCGGGGTCAACAACGTCGGGGTTGATTTTAAGGGAGATAACCTCGTGCTTGCCGTTAACGGTAGCCTCAACCATATTGCCGCCTGAAGAGGCGGTGTATTCCTTTGCTTCAAGTTCTGCCTGAGCGGTCTGCATATCCTCTTGCATTTTCTGAGCCTGCTTAAGCATTGACTGCATATTGCCGGGGCCACCGCCGTATCCTTGTGGTAATCTTGCTTTCATATTATTCAAATCCTTTCGATTATTCTTCAGAAGTAGGGAGCCCTGCCTCTTTAGCCGATAAAATCAGCTTGTCCAATGGGTCATCTGCAATAGCCGAAGTGACCGACTTTTCAGGCTCTTTGTAGGGACCGATTTTATAAGGCTGACCGGTAACAAAGGCTATTGCCGCTTTCAGATTGCCTCTGTGACGGGCGTCCTTGTTAACCATATCCTTAAAGCTTTGGTGTGCAATTTTAATAAGCATATATTCGCCTTGCACAAAAGCCTCTGAATCGCTGAGAGCGGCTTTCATCATGGGGTCGGTTTTGCCGACTGCCGCCAAAACCTCGTTCCAGCGGTCAAAGGGAATTGGCTCACCGCTATCGTTAGCAGGCATAGGCGGAACTACACTTTCGGTAACAATTTCTTCTTTGGGAGCAGGCTTTTCTGCCTTTACCTCGGCAGTTTTTTCCACCTCTGCAACCCTCTGGGCAACCGATTTAATCTCTGCCTTTACCTCGGATTTTTTAGGAGCCTCAGCTGGCTTTTCTGCAACCTGTACAGGAGCCGTCTGCACTCTGGGAGTGCCACATTCAAGAGCAGTCACGCGGCGGAGCAGTGCGGCAGTGGAACTATCAAGTGATGGGTCGCACAACTTGATAAAAGCAGTTTCAACTGCGGTGCGACGGGCGGCACCTGCTCGCATATCTGCGGCGGTAGACTCCATAAGTTCCATAGCGTGAAGCACAGTGTCAAGTCGCACTTTTGCAGAAAGGTCATTAAGTTGTTCCATTTCACTTTGGGGGCAACGGAGTAGTTTTTGCGGGTCGCGGACCGACTTAATAAGCATCATATCACGCAGATAACCCACCAACTCGTCACACAGTCTGCCCAAATCCTTGGCGCCTGCATAAAGGCGGTCAATAAGGTCAAGGGTAGCGGCAGTGTCACCCGAAAAGGCGTAATTTAAAAGTTCATAAAGGTACTGTCTGCCCGACATACCTGCGCAGTCAAGAACGGTCTGCTCGTCAACGTCACCTGCGCTTGAACAGACGTCAAGCAGTGACAGAGCATCGCGCATAGCACCGTCAGACAACTTGCCGATAAGCAGTGCGGCATCCCGGGTAAGATTAAAGCCCTCTTCACCTGCAACATACTGCAAGCGGTCGGCAATATCGTCGGGAGAAATGCGGCGGAAATCAAACCGCTGACAACGGGATAAAATGGTGGCAGGCAGTTTGTGCACTTCGGTAGTGGCAAGAATGAATATAACGTGTTCGGGTGGCTCTTCCAAAGTTTTGAGCAAGGCGTTAAACGCCGACACCGACAGCATATGCACCTCATCAATAATATAAACGCGGTACTTGGCGGTGGCAGGAGTAAATGCGCTTGCGGCACGAAGTTCGCGAATATCGTCAACGCCGTTGTTGGATGCGGCGTCAATCTCGATAATATCAAGAATAGACTCGTCATCAATGCCTTTGCAAACGGCACAACTGTTGCAAGGATTACCCTTGTCGGTGGCAAGGCAGTTGACCGCTTTTGCCAAAATTTTGGCGCAACTGGTCTTACCCGTACCGCGACTGCCTGTAAACAGATAGGCGTGGCTGAGTCTGCCCTCGGTTATTTGGTTTTTAAGGGTGCGCACCACTTGTGGCTGACCGCAAACTCCCGAAAAATCAGAGGGACGGTATTTGCGATAAAGGGCACGGTACATAATCTCGCCTCCTAAAAATAACGCCGTTCATATAAATGGGTATGCGAATGTACAGATTGACTGCGGCACACAGATAAATCCGCTTAATGCTGCTCGGTTCCCCGCCTGACATGATTCACGGCAACCCGTCGCACAGGACCAATACATTCGCACGCCCAAATGTACGAGCGGCTGTTACCAAATTATTATAATACATTTTCTGTGATATATCAAGAGAAAATTTGTATTTTTTGCGGGAGGATGATATCCGTTCATTAAGCCTCGCCCTTTGGGAGAGGTGGCGGCGGAGCCGACGGAGAGGGGAAATATGCTCACTTCGTTCGCGCGATATGTTGTTTGTGACAACGCGATATATTTGCAGTGCAAATGCGATATATCTGACGATGCGATATGTTGCCTGCGGCAACGAGATTTGCGGCAGAATAATATCCTCACCTACAATTAAACCCCACGATATGCGCAAAGCATTGTCGTGGGGGTGCATTCTTACTTTCTTCGCATTTTTATGCGGTCGGGGATAATTTCAGGTTGCTCCTTGCGACGCTTAATATCCCTGATAAAACTGCTTATAAGGAAGGTTGCCACAACAATGGCAACAATGGCAACGGCGGCACAGATTATGCGGATTACAAGAAAATATCCGCTACCCTCTGCTTGGGTTGCCGTCTTTTTTATATTCAAGGATTTAAGAACTGCCTGCTGGCTTTCTTGCTCTGATTGAGACAATTCAGCTGACGAATTGTAATAGATAAGACTGAAGCACTTGCCGTTTTCCACCGTTACGTTTTGCACAAAGCAAAAGGCGTCTTCAACCTTAACGGTGTAGGAAAGATATTTTTTGCCGCCCACGTCGGTAACACGGCTGTCAACCAGTCTGCCGTCATCAAGCTCAAGCTGTTCCGACACAATATAAAGCATTTCGCTTAACTGCTGGCCGCTTGCAGAGGACAGACTGCCTACCTCTTTGGAAAAGTCACTTTCCCAAGATTTCAACTGAATTTGGTGCTGATTATCCTTGTCGGCGGCATAAAGAAGTATGCCCGACTCCTCCATACGAAGCCTGAATGATTTGACCGAATAACCAAGTCGCTTTATAAAATCACTGTTAGACGAAAGGTTGGTGCGGTTTATGACGGTGTAATCTTGGGGCAAAGAAATGCTAAATCCGTAATCCTCGTCGGTATAGCCGTTTTTTGCACCGAAAACGTTAAGAGTGCAAAGCACTGCAACAACAAGGGCAACTGCAATTCCCACCAACTTTTTCATATCCGCACCTCCTCGAATTTAATTTAAAAAATCACTTTCTGCGCTGTTTTGCGGCAGTCACAGTGTTTTGCATAAGCATAGTAATGGTCATAGGGCCAACGCCACCCGGCACGGGAGTGATAGCCGACGCCACCTTGCTTACCTCATCATAATCCACGTCACCGCAGAGTTTACCCTCGGCGTTGCGATTCATTCCAACGTCAATAACAACGGCACCCTCTTTAACCATATCGGCGGTTACAAAATATGCCTTGCCAACTGCGGCAACAATAATATCTGCAGTGCGGCAAATTTCTTTAAGATTTTGGGTGCGTGAGTGACAAATGGTAACGGTAGCATTGGCGTGAAGCATAAGCATTGCCATAGGCTTGCCAACAATATTGCTTCTGCCGATAACAACACAGTGCTTGCCTGCCACGTCAATATTACTGCGGCGGATAAGCTCCATTACGCCTGCAGGGGTGCAGGGCAAAAAGGAGTAGTCGCCAATCATAATTTTACCCACGTTAACGGGATGAAAAGCGTCAACGTCCTTTTCGGCTGAAATGGCGTTTATAACCCTTTTTTCGTCAAGGTGACGGGGCAAGGGCAACTGACACAAAATACCGTCAATATCCTCTCTGCCGTTAAGGGTGTCAATAAGGGTGAGCAACTCCTCCTCAGTGGTGTCGGCAGGCAGAGCATACTCCTCTGACAACATACCAAGTTCGGCGCAAGCCTTTTTCTTATTGTTAACGTATACACGGGATGCAGGGTCATCACCTACAATAATAACTGCAAGACCGGGAGTAACCCCTTGCTTTTTAAGTTCATCAACCTGTGCTTTAATATCACCGCGGGTTGCGGCGCTTATTGCCTTGCCGTCAATTATCATCTTGCTCGTCCTCTTTCTTTTTGTCGTTATTTGCCTCAAACAAAGCGGTCTCTTCCGCACAAAGTCTGCGGTTGTTCATTATATAATCGTATGCCTCGTCAATTTCGCTCAGTTTAATCTTTGCGCGCAAGGCAAGTTCTTCGTCAGAAATTTCAATATTACCCTCTTCATCAACCTGAGGAGCATCCTGCTCAAGCAACTTTTTAACCTTGCCTTTTTCTGCCTTGTTACGCTTTTGAGCCTCTTTATCAGAGAGTTCCTCTTCCTCTTCTTCGGGGATAAGAGCGGTATACTTTTCTTTCAAAGCATCGTAAGCGGCGGTTACAGTCTCGTCACTGTCATCCCAATTACAGCCAAGCAGTTCATAGCCTGCGTCAAGAATTACTTGGTCGTCATACATATTGCCAAACTGACTTTCGTAATCTTCCTCGCGGATTTTAAGGCGGTTTGTAAGGATAACGTAAAGCACAATTCCTGCAATTACAAGACCAACGGCAACCAACTGAGATATGCTGAGTTTACCGAACATAAGGATAAAGTCGGTGTTGCGCATACCCTCAAACCAGAAGCGGCCGAAGGAGTAAAGAATGATGTAAAGCAAGAAAATCTGACCCGAAAAGGCACGCTTTTTGCTAACCTTATTTAAAACAAGGAAAATGGTCAGGCACCACAGCGACTCATACAAAAAGAGGGGATGCACAAGCTCCGCGCCGATGGTATCGCCGCCGATACCAAACCACTCACTGCCTGTGGGTTTACCGTAAACCTCTTGATTTACAAAGTTACCCCATCTGCCGACGCTTTGACCGATAAGAAAGCCCAAGGCGGCAAGGTCAAACATATCAAGCACCTTAACCTTGCGGATTTTTGCAGTAAGTCCGCCCAAAACAAAGGCACCGATTACACCGCCGTAAATGGCAATGCCGCCGTTGTGAATGCCGAATATGTAGCCCATTTTGTCCTTAAATGTGCCAAAGTTTGAAAGAGGCACACCGTCAAACAGCAGATAATATCCGCGGGCGCAGATAATAGCACCCAAAAGGCCTACAATAACAACGTCAATCATTCGGTCGGGGTCAATACCAAAGCGCTTGGCATTTTTCATACCGTAAATAAGAGCAAGACCAAAGCCCAGCGCAATGATTATACCGTACCAATAAACTGAAAAATTGCCAAGGGTAAATGCAATTTTATCAAACTGAAATTCAAGCCCAAAAAAGTTATAATTCTGGGCAGCCAAAAAGTTGAGCATAGACTTAAATCCTCCTAAAATCAGGCTTTAACGGGGTTAATAACCGAAATTGACATTCGCTCAGGTTCAAGCTGCAAAGCCAATCGGTCGGTTATGTCTTTAAGAGTTGCCGCCTCAAATGTTCTTTGCACGTCAAAGGGAGCATAGCCGCCCATAACGGCAGAAACAAGGCTTGAGGCAACCCGTTCTATGCTATTATACAACATAATGTTCCGTCCGTAAAGAGCGTTTTTGGCACGAATGAAATCTTCCTCATTTATACCCTCTTTGCGAATTCGCTCAATCTCACCCAATATGGCATCTGCCACCTTGTAGGGCTCACTGCTTTCGCCCTCAAAAATTTCAACGGCATAGCCGTGGCCTGTGAAATAAGAGGCTTCAAAGCGGTCGTTAACCAAGCCTTGCTGAAGCAGGGTGTTGTAAAGTTTGCTTGATTTGCCTGCAAGCATTTCAAGTAAAATATCCGTCTCAATTTTTTCTTTAAGGGTTTTAACGGGGGTAGTGCAATCCTCCTTAAAGCCGATGTTGAACAGAGGCATTGCCACAGGCATCTCTTTTTCAACCTTGGCGCGCAAAACTCCCTTTTGCTCCTCAAAGGTGCCCCGCTCAATCTCAGCCCCTTCTACCCCTGCAAGAGCCTTGTCAACTGCATCAAGAATGTAATCGGGGTCAACGTTGCCTGCCACACATAAAAACATATTTGAGGGATTGTAAAAGGTGTTGTAGCACTTGTAAAGCAGGTCGGCGTTTATTTGAGCAATAGATTCCACCGTGCCGGCAATGTCTATGCGGACGGGGTGGTTGCTATACATAGAGCAAAGCAGATTGAAAAAACAACACCAGGCGGGGTCGTCATCATACATTTTAATTTCCTGACCGATTATGCCTTGCTCCTTTTGAACAGTTGCCTCGGTAAAATAGGGGTGGCGCACAAAATCAAGCAAAATATCAAGATTTTCCTCAAACCTTTCGGTGCAAGAGAAAAGATAGCAGGTGCGGTCAAAAGAGGTGTAAGCGTTGGCATATCCGCCGGTAGCAGAAAAGCGGGTAAAAGCATCCCCCTCTTCACTTTCAAAAAGCTTGTGCTCCAAAAAGTGAGCAATACCCTCGGGCACATCGGTGTATTCCTCCTCGCCCTTAATTCTGAAACGGGTATCAATAGAGCCGTATTTGGTGCCGAAAAGAGCATAAGCGGTGGCAAACTCTGTTTTAGGGCAAATAAGAATCTTAAGCCCCGAGGAATGCAGAGCACTTATGCAACCTTCACCCAAACGGTCGTCGGTAATAATCTGTTTAATCATAGAGTAGGCTCCTTTCCTCTTATTTGCCAAGCAGACGGTAGACGGTGTCTAATTTTATGGACTGAGCGGCGGCAACAACGTCTTCCTTTGTTACCGTCTCAACAAGCTCTGCCAACTGTTCGGGTGACAGAAGACTGTCGTCAAACCAACGGTCAGCATACCAGTGGTCAGTGACCGCCTGAGAGTCATACACGCCTTTAAGACTGCCTGTTACGTATAACTTTGATGCCTCAACGATGCCGTCGTCAAAATTGCCTGATTTCAAAAGGTCAATTTGTTCCAAAACGGCGTCATAGGTTTTTTCCATATTGTCAAATTCCACACCGCTGTCAATCATAAACACGCCTTTTTTGCGGACACCTCTTGCGGCACAGTAGTAGCAAAGACTTAATTTCTCGCGCACGTTTGTAAAGAGCAAAGAGTATGGACCGCCGCCAAGTATATCTATCATAACCATAGTTTTGTAACTTTCGGCATCTTCACCACCTGCACAACTAAAGCCCATTGCCAGTTTGCCTTGTGCGACCGCCATACTGTCGCTGACCTGCTTAACCTCACCCTCAGTGGTGTGAAGTATTGATGCAGTGGGAGTATAAATGCCCTCACGGTTGTAGTCTGAAAGCCGCTTTGCAAATGCTTCAAAAACTTCGTCGTGAGGCTTGTCGGCAGTGATGCTGATGCGGAAATAGGCAGATTTCAGTAGGTTTTGCCAAGCGTCGTATACCTCTTTGCGAGTAAGGGCCTCGGTTTCCTCCTTGGTGCCTGTTACGGCAAGACCGTAAGGTTCACCTTCAAACATTTTTTCAACAAGTCGGTTGCGGGCAAAGGTGCGCTTGTCGTTTATTTCACCCTCGATTTCTTCAATCTGAATACGCTTTTCACGGATAAAATTGCCCTCGCAAAAACCGCCCTCGTCAACGTCAGGCTCAAAAATAGTGTCAAAAAGCAGATTGGCACAGTCCTGAGCAACGGGGGTGGGCAAAAATCTGTCCTCGGCAAAAATGATGCCAACGCGCACCGCAAGGGTATCACCCATTTTGTAGGTATCGGTGCCAAGACTGGCGCCGTACAGAGTGTCAAGACGCTGGCTGAATTCCATAGGGGTAGGATGCTTTTTGCATCCGTTGGATATTAGCAGACAGGCAAGTGACAAAGGACAAGCCGTCGCCTTTTCAAGAGGCATATAGGCGGTGACGGAAATGCGCGCCGTCTTAAAGCGGTGAGAGGGGATATAGCACCCGTCAACCCCCTTGCCAAGATTTGATTTGATAATATTGTTGGTCATAGTCATATAAGATTCCTTTCATCTCGTCGCGTAAGCGACATATCGAGTGCAAAGCACATATCGAGCCGTAAGGCATATCGAAAATCTCGCAAGAGATTTATATCGACGAATTTAATTGCCTTGGCAATTAAATTCATTATACCACACTTCCCAAAATCAAGCAATATTTTATACGTTATTTTACCCCAATTGGTAAATTTTTAATGATTTCAGTGAAAATTGTAATCGTTTTGTAACTTTTTTAGCAATTTTTCGTTTTTTTGACTTGAAATCTTGCACAACTTTGTGTAAAATGAATAGAGTGCTTTACATAAACTCCAAAAATTCGGGGTTTTTGTATTGCAAAGTTACAAACCTTAGCAAAGGGGATGTCAAACATGTCAAACCGCATGTTCCAAAGTATCATACACCAGATGAGAGAGGCTATCGACCGCACAATCGGTGTAATGGACGAAACACACACTGTTATTTCTTGCAGCAACTTAGGTCGCATTGGCGAGGTGCACAATCTGCCCCCCGTTTCCACTGCCGATACCTTCGTTAAGGGCTCATACACCTATAAGCCCTTCGGCACTGCAAAGGCTACCGACTACATATTGTTTGTAGAGGGTGTTGACCAACAGGCAGAAAAGTATGCCGCAATGTTGGCAATTGCTCTTACCAATATCAAGCAGTTCTATGATGAAAAGTTTGATAGGGGCAACTTTATTAAAAACATAATTCTTGACAACATTCTGTCGGGTGACGTTTATCTTAAAGCAAGGGAGCTTCGCTTTAACAACAACACTCCCCGTGCAGTGTTGCTTGTTCGCATAACCTCAAGCAACGACGTGTCGGTATACGACGTGCTTCAAAACATATTCCCCGACCGCAACAAAGATTTTGTTATCTCTATTAACGAAACCGACATTGCCATTGTTAAGGAAACCCACTCAACTGCCGAGGCAAAAGACCTTGAAAAATTGGCAGGCTCAATCAGTGATACCCTTTCAGGCGAATTCTACACTCACGTGCTTGTGGGTGTTGGTACCGTTGTTGAGGGCATCAAGGAACTTGCACGCTCATTTAAAGAGGCACAGATTGCTCTTGAAGTGGGCAAAGTGTTTGACACAGAAAAAACCATCGTCAGTTATGACAATTTGGGCATTGCTCGTCTTATCTATCAGTTGCCCGTAACCCTTTGCGAAACCTTCCTGCGCGAAGTATTTAAGCGCGGCTCTATCGAAAGTCTTGACCAAGAGACTTTGTTTACCATTCAAAAGTTCTTTGAGAACAACCTTAACGTAAGCGAGACCTCTCGCAGGCTGTTTGTTCACCGCAACACCCTTGTGTACCGTCTTGAAAAAATCAAAAAGCTTACAGGCCTCGACCTCAGAGAGTTTGACCACGCTATCGTATTCAAGATTGCCCTTATGGTTAAGAAGTATCTTAACGCCAACCCCATTAAGTACTAATAAAAGGGCACCGACAATCTAAAAAAAGGACGGCGATTATCATAGCACGCAAAAGTACCGTCAGAGAGCAGGGCACCCGTACTCAGATTGAGTTTAAGGGCGTTTATAAGACCTACAAAAACGGCACCGATGCTCTTCGTGACTTTAATTTAAAGATAAATCGCGGCGAATTTGTTTTCGTCGTTGGTCCCTCAGGCTCAGGTAAAAGTACCTTTATGAAGCTTATTATGAGGGAAGAAAAAATGAGTGCAGGCGAAATATTTGTGGGCGGCTACCGTTTGAGCAAAATCAAGCGCAACCAAATCCCCAAACTTCGTCGCACAATGGGTATTGTTTTTCAGGATTTCCGCCTGATTCCCACAATGACCGTATTTCAAAACGTGGCATTCGCTATGCATATAGTGGGTGCATCAAAGCAAGAAATCCGCAAAAGAGTATCTTATGCGCTTAATATGGTTGGCCTTGCCAACAAGGCTCGCAGCAAGCCCAGTGAACTTTCGGGCGGTGAGCAGCAGCGTGTTGGTCTTGCCCGTGCTCTTGTCAATAATCCATCGCTGATTATTGCCGACGAGCCTACAGGTAACGTTGACCCCCGTATGAGTTACGAAATTGTTGAACTTCTTAGTGAAATCAACCGTCACGGCACCACTGTTATAATGGTAACCCACGACCATCAGCTTGTGCGCGACTTCCAGCGCCGTGTTGTTATGATTGAGGGTGGCACCGTTGTGGCAGACAATGCCGACACCTATAACAGTCAGGGCACAGACAACTATACCCGTCAGCCTACTGCATCGGCAGAGTTTGTTGGCGAAAACGTTGTGCCTGCCGCCATTGAAGAAAGTGCAAACCTCACTCCTCTTACCAGTGAGGAAGAGGGAGCATTTGTCATTGGCAACAAGGGTAATGAGGAAGGCGGTGATACCCAATGAAAATGCGCAGTTTCCGTTATTTAATCGGTGAGGGTATCAAAAACGTATGGGCAAACCGTCTTATGTCCTTGGCATCAATCGGTGTGCTTGTTGCCTGTATGCTTATTACAGGCGTTGCCGTTACACTGAGTGTCAACATTGACGAAAGTCTGGGAGACCTTGAGCAGCAGAATGTTGTTATGGTCTATTTCGGTGACGAACAAAATCCCACCGACAGCGGTGTAAAACTTACCGATGACGAGGCAAAGGCTCTTACCAAAGATAAAATTTCAAAGATTGACAATGTTGCAAAGGCAGAGTTTATCAGCCGTGAAGACGGTCTTGACGGTCTGCTTAGCGATATGGGTGACGAAAACAACGCTTTGTTTGATTTCGTCAGTGAGGATAATCCTCTGCCCAACGCCGCAAGAGTTCAGTTTGAGGATTTGGCTCAGTTTGACAAAACCGTAAAGGCTATCGAAAAAGTAGAGGGCGTAAAAAACGTACGCCATCAGCGTGAACTTGCCGAAAAGATTGTTGGCATCCGCAAAACAGTTAATGCAGGCAGCATCGGTATAGTTGCTCTTCTTCTTATAATTGCTTTTGTTATCGTTTGCAATACCATCCGTATTACAATGTATAACCGCAAGCTTGAAATCAGCATTATGAAGGCGGTTGGCGCCACCGACCGATTCATTCGTTTTCCCTTTATGGTTGAGGGTATCACTCTTGGCATTCTGGCGTCGGTCTTTACCACAGGCTTGCTTTATGCCATTTACCGTGTAGCCATCACCTACATCGAGCAAACTATGACAGGCTTTGTTGCTATTCCCTTCAGAGAGTTGGCGTTGCCCCTTTTTGCTCTGTTTGCCCTTATCGGCGTAACCGTAGGCTTGTTTGGCAGCAGCATCGTAATTTCTAAGTATCTCAGAAAGGAAGGTAGCGAATTCCGTGCGCTTTAAGAGTATTTTATCGGCTGTTCTGTGTGCACTTATGTTGCTTTTAACTGCAACTGCCGCACCCGAAAGTATGCCTATTTTAATAAAGGCAGAGGCAAAATCTGTGGCACAGTATCAGTCAGAGCTTGACGCCGCGAAGTCCAAAGCCAACCAGTTAAAAGCTCAGATTAACGAGCTGAAAAAGAAAAACGCACCCTACGAAGCACAAAAGAAAGCCCTTGACGACGCAATTGCCGCCACACAGGCAGAAATCAATCTTTACGAAGACCAGATTATTGCTTGCGAGCGCACAATTAACGAGCGTTCTAAGGAGCTTAATGCAAAAAAAGAGCGTTTTAAAAAGCGTCTTGTTGCAATCTACACCTCAGAAAGCTCAAGTCTTTCAGTTCTTCTTTCATCGGAAGATTACGGTGACTATCTTGCAAAGGCAGAATTGGTTGATACCGTATCTCGCAAGGATTATCAGCTTATAACCGAAATTATGGCTGCCGTTAACGACCTTAACGAAGCTAACACTGCCTTGTCATCCGCAAAAAGCGAGATTGACGCCAAAAAGGCAGAACTTATGGTGCAGTATCAAGAGGTTAACGCCATTGTTACCAAGTATCAGAATCAGATTTCGGGTATAAACAGCAACCTTAACGCCATTGAAAAAGAGCAGAAGGAAATTCAGGCTGCCATCAACAAGGCAAATCAGCAAAACGCTCAGGGTCAGGGTGACAGTAATAAAAACGTTATCACAGGCACAGGCAACTTTGCTTGGCCCGTACCCGGATATTACACTATCAGTTCACAGTTCGGCAGACGTTGGGGCAGAAATCATAACGGTGTTGATATTGCCTCGTCAAACGGCACCGTTTACGGCGCAAAAATCGTTGCCGCCGACAGTGGAACGGTTATTTTGAGCAAGTATTACAGTGGCTACGGCTACTGCGTAATTGTCAACCACGGCAACGGCTACACCACTTTGTATGCTCATATGAAGGCGGCAAGCGCACTCCGTGTGGGTGACAGTGTTACAAAGGGTTCAACCATTATCGGTTACGTTGGTGCGTCGGGCAACGTTACAGGCCCCCACCTTCACTTTGAAATAACCTATAACGGTGTTTACCAAAACCCAATGAACTATTATAATTAAGGACTAATAAAAACTGACGGAGGTTTAACGTTATGCTTAAGTTAAAACGCGTTTTGTCTTGCACAATCGTTTTTGTCTTGCTGTTAACCGCCGTCAGTATTTTTGACCAAAAAAGCGGACTTACCGTCTCGGCAGAATCTTCGGCGGAAATTCAGGCACAACTTGATAAGGTTCAGCAGGAAAGCAACCGTCTGCAAGCAGAGATTTCTGCGCTTGAGTCGGCAAACGCCCCCTTTGAGCAGCAACGTGCCGCAGTTAAAAAGCAGATAAACGCAATCGTTAAAGAGATAAATCTTTTTGAGTCAAAAATCGCCGCTTGCGAGAATGAAATCAAGCAACTTGAAAAAGAGATTGCCGATTTAGAAGCCAAGTGCGAAAAGCAGTCCAAAGAGTTTAAAAAGCGCTTGGTTGCAATATATACGGGCAACAACAGTTTTCTGTCTGATTTAAGTTTTCTTATGAGCAGTGAGTCGCTGTCAGACTATCTTGCAAAGGCAGAATTGATTGAAACCATGTCCCGCAGGGATAATAAGATTATAAACGACCTTAAAAAAGACGTTGAAGCGGTGCAGGTAAAAATCACAGAACAAGAAGCGAAAAAAGCCGAAATCAACGAATCCAAAAAGGTTGTGGATGCCAAAAAGCTTGAGCTTAATAAACAGTACTCCAAAATCAACTCTATTGTTGTAAGCAATGAGGAGGAAATACGCTTGGTTGAGCAGGAAGCCGCCGAGAAAAAGCAAATTATGAAGGATTTGCAAAAAGCCTTGGAGGAAGCCAAGCTTTACGAAAACGGCGCAGTTGGCACAGGTCAGTTTGCATGGCCCGTAATCGGCTTTTATAAGGTCACGTCTCCCTTCGGTCAACGCACCCACCCCGTTACAGGTGAAAAACAAAAGATGCACTACGGCACCGATATTGCAGGCGCAGGTGTATACGGCGCAAGAATTGTTGCCGCCGACAGTGGCACGGTAATCCTCAGCAAGTATTACGGATTTTACGGCAACTGTGTTATGATAGACCACAACAACGGCTATGTTACCCTTTATGCCCATATGAAAGCCCTTAGTCCCTTAAAAGTGGGGGATACTGTTATTAAAGGCACAACGACGGTGGGCTACGTTGGTCAGTCGGGCAGAGTTGACGGACCTCACTTGCATTTTGAGGTTATGAAAAACGGCAACTATCTTGACCCAATGTCATTTTTCTAAAAAACATCTGCCCGACAGTTTAAGTCGGGCAGTTTTACTAAAGATATATGGTGATTATCATGGAAAATTTTGAATCGGCACAGCCTACCTTTGAGGAACTGTTGGAGGAATATTTGCCTACTCAGGCTGATATTATGCGAAAAAAGTCGGGCACATTCAGACTTTGCACCCTTATAATTTCTTCGGTGTGTTGTCTGCTTGCAGGCGCGCTTATTGCTCTTGCAGTGGTGCCTAATGCACTGCGCAATCCTTTAAGCAAGGATGTAACCGACAAACTGCTTCTGATTGACAGCTACATTGATGCTTATTATATCGACGCCGACAAAGCCGACAAGCAAATTCTTGCCGACACTGCGGCGTGGGGCTATGTGGCGGGGCTGGGTGATATCTACTCCACCTATTACGACGCCAAAAGTTACGCCGATGCTATCTATTCCAATTCGGGCGGAAGTTACGGTATCGGCATATCGGCAGTCTATTACGGCGGAATTTATATTGTCAGTGTCACCAACAATTCGCCTGCCCAAATGGCAGGGCTTAAGGCTAAGGACGTAATCACCGCTGTGGACGGTCAAAAGGTTACCGAGGAAAACTATCCTCAGCTGATTGAGGCAATCAGAGGGGATAAGGATACCAAGGTAAAGCTGACGGTCTTGCGTGACGGCAAAGAGAGTGAGATAGAGGTTATCCGCGGTGAATATACCGTTGAATCGGTGCGAAGCCGTATGATTGGCACCACAGGGGTGATTGTCATAACCGCCTTTAACAAAGCCACCACCGAGCAGTTTAAGGATGCGCTTCAGTGGGTACAATCAAAGGGAGCCAAGTCCTTAATCCTTGACGTAAGAGGAAACGGCGGCGGACTTGTAAACGAGACCAATCAGGTGCTTGATTTGCTGCTGCCCAAATGCGAAATCGGCTATGCCCTATATAAATCGGGCAACAAGGTAGTCCTTGGCAAGTCGGATAAAAATTGTGTAGATTTGCCTATATGCGTGCTTACCGACGACCAAACGGCAAGCAGTGCGGAGTATTTTGCTTCTGCCTTGCGGGACAGCGCAAAGGCAACCCTTGTAGGTGAAAAGACCTTTGGCAAAGGAATTATGCAAAGCACCTTTTCTCTTGGTGACGGGTCGGCAATCAAACTGACGGTGGCAAAAATTTATACCGCTTCGGGATATGAATTTCACCTTAACGGACTAAAACCTGATATAAAAGCCTCCTACACAGAGGAGCAACTAAAAACTTGGTTTTTGCTGACTGACAGTGAAGACCCCTATATTCAGGCGGCACTTAAAAAATTAGAAAAATGAAAAAACCACTATGCATACAAACAGTATGCATAGTGGTTAATTGTTCTGTTCATTTTTCTGGGGGAACAAACTCTAACAAATCTTCAATTTTGCAATCAAGCACTGAGCAAATGCGAGCTAAAACATCGGTATCCAACCGAGTTATTTTGTTGTTACAGTAATTGTTTAACTGTGTTCTTTGCATTTCGGCACGGTGGCTCAATTTGTTTTTACTAATTCCGGATTTTTTTATAAGTTCATCGAGTTTTATAACAATTTTTCCGTAGTTTTCCATACTATCACCTAAAATTAGACTTGACAAGTTTAGTATAATCAAACTACAATAGATATATAAGTTGTAAGAAGTTACACAAGAAAACTTACACATAAACAATTAACAGGTGATACCAATGATTAAAAAAGTGGTAATTGCAGGTTGCAGATACTATAATAATTATGAAGATGCAAAAAAGCATATTGATATATACATATCAAACATAAGACAGGAACACCAAATTATTTTTCTTTCAGGTGGTTGCACAGGTGCAGATGAACTTGGCGAGCGTTATGCAAAAGAAAATGGATTAGAAATTCAAAAATTTCCTGCCGAATGGGATAAATACGGTAAAAAAGCAGGACCAATGAGAAACAGGCGTATGGCAGAAGAATGCGACTATGTTATATGTTTTTGGGACTACAAAAGTAGGGGCACTCGGTCTATGATTGAATATGCAAAAAGTTTAAACAAGCCAATCAGAATAGTGCGAATTTAAAAACCACTATGCATACAAACAGTATGCATAGTGGTTAATTTTTATCAATCGGCAAGGGATTGTTCGATGTAATCGCTCATATTATCAAGCCATTCGCCCTCAAACAATTCAACCAAACCGCCGTCAACCACCTTGGCAAGTGAGGGGTCAATGGGAATACGTGCAGTGCAAGGAATGTTGTGCTTTGCGGCAAGCTCTTCAAGATGGCTTTGACCGTAAATATAGTGCTTTTTGCCACACTCGTCACACTTGAAGTAACTCATATTTTCAACAAGTCCCAAAATAGGCACGTTCATAAGTTCAGCCATTTTAACAGCCTTTTCAACAATCATACTTACCAATTCCTGAGGAGAGGTAACGATGATTATGCCGTCAACGGGGATGGACTGAAAAACAGTGAGGGGAACGTCACCTGTGCCGGGAGGCATATCAACAAACATAAAGTCAACGTCGTTCCAGATAACATCGGTCCAGAATTGCTTAACAGCGCCTGCAATAACGGGGCCGCGCCAAACAACAGGGTCAGTTTCGTTGCCAAGCAGCAGATTAACCGACATAAGCTGAATACCCGACTTGGTAACGGCGGGAATGAGGCCGATTTCGCTACCCTGAGCCTTTTCCTTAACGCCAAAAGCGGTGGGAATAGATGGGCCTGTAATATCGGCATCAAGAATGGCGGTGTTAAGACCTTTGCGCTGGCTAAGCACCGACATTAAAGTGGTAACAAGACTTTTACCCACACCGCCTTTGCCCGACACAACGGCAATAACCTTGCGGACAGTGGACATTTCGTGCAGATTTTCAATTAAGCTTTCAGGCTTGCGCTCACTGCAGTTTTGACTGCAGGTGCTGCAATCGTGAGTACATTCGCTCATTTTATCGCTCCGTTCAAAATTTTTATTACAGATATTATAATACCACCTACTGTCTTAAAATTCAACAGTTGGTGGTATTTTTTAAAATTATTTTCCTTTAACTTTTAAAATTTTTCAAAGCCGACCAATAATCCGCCCTTTTCTGCATAAAAACTGCAAAGTCCCCTTAATTTATGTATCTCAACCTGAACCTCTTCAAACTTCAACTTAATCATTGCCATAAGATGCTTTGCAGCACTTTCGTTTTGACAATGACCGATGCTGACTCTTCCTGATTTAAGTCCGTAGGCTTCAAGGTCGGCGAGTATTGTATCCAGCGATTTATTCTCGCCTCGGCACTTGTGGGAAGGCTCCAAGGTGCCTTGGTCGCTCGCCTTGCCAACTATGCAAATTCCTGCAAGCCCAACAATCTTTGCCACAAGGGGAGAGACTCTGCCGTTGGCGGCAAAGTTCTTTAAGGATTTCAGCATAAACACAAGTCCCGTGTTTTTGTTATATTCCTGAATTTTTTCGCAAATTTCTTCAAAGGTCAAATTGGCTTTCACAAGCTCTTCCAATTTTCTTACTGCCAAAGTGACTTCGGGACCTGCAGAAAGGGTATCCAGAACAAAAACCCGTTTGCCTTCGTTCTCTGCCTCGTAGAGTTCCTTTGCCGTACAAGCCGAATTGTAACTGCCTGAAAGACCGCTTGTTATGGTGACGCAAAAAACATCGTCAGCATCACCAAATGCCTCTAACCAATCGGCAGGATTTGGGCAGGAGGACTGAGACCGTTCCTTGTAGCTGTCAAAAAATTCAACCATTTCATCAACGTTAAGGTCTTTATCGTCTACAAATTCTCTTTCTGCAGTTATGATTTTCATGGGTGAGTTTGCAAATTCTATACTATCAAGCATTAACAAATCTGAGGATGAATCGGATACAATTTTAATTTTTCTCATTTCTATTCTCCTTTGTCAGAGTTTAAATCATTGTAATCATTATATTTTACCAACAGCAATAAGTAAATCTAAGGTTAAGGAGAATATGTCTACTTTTAGATATCGTGCCGTAGAATTGGTTTTTAGCAACTCTACGCCGCGTAGAATTAAGAAAAAACAGTCGGATGAACTGATTTTCATCCGACTGTTGCTTTTATAGGTTGTATAATTATTTTCTTTCAACAACTTGCTGTTGCGCCTTAACGATGCAATCGGCGGGGTAAACTCCGCGAAGGGCAGTCAAGGGATAAACGCTTGTGTTTTTGCCAACAACGGTACCGGGATTAAGGATGCATCCGCAACCGATATCGGCATTGTCACCCAAAATACCGCCGATTTTGCGAAGCCCCGTTTCAATAGCCTCGTCACCTCTGATAACAACGGGCTTGCCGTCGGCTTTAAGATTGGAGCAGACGGCGCCTGCACCCATATGAGCGTGATTGCCAAGAACAGAGTCACCCACGTAGTTGTAGTGGGGCACCTGAGTTTTGTCAAGCAAAATGCAGTTTTTCAGTTCGGTGGAGTTGCCGATAACACAGTTTTCACCCGTAATAACCGAGCCGCGTATATAAGCACCGGGACGGATTTCACATCCACTGCCGATAATAGTGGGGCCCTCAATGGTTGCGGTGGGATAAATTTTAACATTTTCACCAACCCACACGCCCTCGCTGATTTCGGTATAGCCTGGAAGACCTTTTTCAATCAGACTCAAAATGTGGCTTTTGATGTGAGGCAGCATCTGCCAAGGGTATTCGTACTGTGCAAAAAAATCGGCGAGATAGGGAGTTTTGCAATCAAAAAGTTCCCTTGTTTTAAGTTGCTTAACCAACGGTATGACCCCTTTCCTTAATAACCGATGCAATAATATCGCAGTATTCGCGACACTTATCTTCGCTTTCGCTTTCAATCATAACACGGATTACAGGCTCTGTACCGCTTTGACGGAGCAGTGCTCTGCCTTTGCCGTTAATAAGGGCTTCAACCTTGTCTTTAGCCTCAAGCACAGCCTCGTCAGAGAGGACGGCGCCCTTATCCTTTACACGCAGATTTACTGTGCGCTGAGGATAAAGTTGAACGGGCTCTTTAAGTTTTGCAAGGGTAGATTTTGTGTCGCACACCTCTTCGGTAAGCATAATTGCAGTCAAAAGGCCGTCACCTGTGGTGGCATACTTTTTAAGAATGATGTGACCCGACTGCTCACCGCCAAGGCCGTAGTTGTTGTTTTGCATACACTCATAAACAAAGCGGTCGCCAACAGTGGTTTGTTCGCACTTAATACCAACCTCAGCAAGACTGTTAATCAGTCCACTGTTAGACATAATGGTGGCAACCACGGTGTCTTTGTTCAGCATATCTCTGCGCTTAAGACGTTTGCCCAAAATATAGAGCATAGCGTCACCGTCAACCACTTCACCCTTTTCGTCAACGGCAATACAGCGGTCGCAGTCGCCGTCAAAGGCAAAGCCCATATCAAGATGTTGCTCTTTAACAAGATGGCACAGATTTTCAATGTGAGTGGAGCCGCAGCCCTCGTTAACGTTCAGTCCGTCAGGCTCGTTGCCGATAACGGTAACCTGAGCGCCCAATGCACTGAAAACTGAACTTGCGATTGACCAAGATGCACCGTTGGCACAGTCAAGGCCGATTCGCAGTTTTTTGTAAGAGTTGGAAGCCACCGAAATAAGATAGCCCACATATCTGTTTCTGCCCGAAACGTAGTCAACAATGCAACCGATTTTTTCCTTGCAAGCAAGGGGCAAATCACTTTCGGTGATGCCAAGGGAGGCAAGGTCACCGTCAAGATAAGCCTCAATTAAAGCGGTGGTGTTGTCGTCAAGCTTTTCACCGTAGCGGTTGATAACCTTGATGCCGTTGTCGTAAAAAGGATTGTGGGATGCGGTAATCATAATGCCGCAGTCAAACTCATCCATTCGGGTAACGTATGAAACGCTGGGGGTGGTGGTTACGTGAAGCATATATGCATCGGCGCCCGATGCGGTAATGCCTGCAACAATGGAATATTCAAGCATATAACTTGAACGGCGTGTGTCCTTGCCGATAACAATGCGGGGACGGTAGCCTGCTTTGGTGCAACCTGAAAGTGAGGAGGTGTAATACCAACCCAAAAAGCGACCTACCTTGTAGGCTTGCAGTGAGGTAAGGGTAATATTTGCTTCACCTCTGAATCCGTCGGTACCGAAATATTTGTTTTTCACCTTTGTGGTTGAACCTTCAAGTTCAATTTCATCCCGCAACAAGCGGTCGGCACTGATGCCAAACATATCGCAAAGCAAAAGAGCTTTGTCAAGTTGCGGAATTGCTTGGTCCATCTCCCATTTAGAGACTGACTGACGGGAAACTGACAGTTTTTCTGCCAAATCCTCTTGGCTTAAACCTGCCTGAACGCGCAAAGAGGTAATCTTCTGTCCAATAGTCATAAATATACCGCCTTTTCTGTTTATAATAATGTAATACAGATATTTTAACAGATAGTTTTCATAATATCAAGCAACCTGAATAGGTATTTTTAGCAACTTACGGTTGCAAAAACCACAAAAAGCGGTCTAATTTTACAATTTAGAATAAATAACCATAAAAGCAACCACTATTTAAGCAACTTTAAGTTGCTTAAAAGTACATCTGTAATTATTATATGCGTTAAAAAAATCTTTATTAAAAAAGCCCTATCAATCGATAAGACTTTAAAAAATTTCTTGTTCAAGATTGTCAAAAACCGCATTGCTGAAAAATTCACCTAAAGTTATTTCAAGACCGTCGCAAAACTTTTTAATGGTTTTGATGGAAACGTCTTTGCGGTTGCTATCCATCATACTGTAAGCGGTGGAGGGTGTAACACCTGACAAATTGGCAAGTTCGTTGATTTTGATATTGCGGTCTGCACAGATTTCACTGAAACGGCAAACAACAGCTTCCTTGACAGTCATATTATCACCTCAAGGATTATTTTATGCGCTGTTTCGCATTTGCGTATACGCACTTGCGTAATTATAAAAATTGTGTTAAAATATTTTCAAAATTATTTTTTAGAGGTGATTTTAAAATGTTCACAAATGATAATTTTTCAACCAGATTGATTTTTTTTGCGCAAAAAGGCAGGGCTTACTCAAAAGAAAACAGCCGATATTATTCATATTGATCGCTCAACCTATGCCTATTATGAAACAGGAAAAACCACTCCGAGCTATAAGGTTATTAAGGCTTTGTGTAATCTTTATCAGGTAACTGCCGATTGGTTGCTTTTCGGAAAGCCGATTTTCGACAATGAAAAAATGCTTTGTGACGAAATTGATTCTTTTTATGATTATAACCGAGAGGAAGTTTACGAAAAATTCCGCAAACACAAGTAGTTAGCCTTTCTCCAACCAACAAAAAAGCACTATGGATACCGTCGGTATAGACCGCCCGTTTGGCGGCAAAAGGACTGTTTCTTTGTCGCTCCTTACCTCGCGATGCTCGGTGTTCGCTTCCTTTAGTGGTTTGAGTCCCAAGCGTCAACAAGCAAATCAAACAACAAACTATTCGTTTCATTTTGCACTTTTCTTTAATGTTTTACAAGAGGCGATCAACAGTCGCCTGATGCGACCGCAAAGATTTCTGTGGTTTTTGTAGGTCGTTTCATCGATACCCTTTGTATTATATAACAACTGCAACCAGCCTTCAGTTTCACTACATTCCTTGAGTGAAATTTCAAATTTAGAGAGCATATCGGCTTTGCTTTGACCGTAATTAGCTTCGCGAATATTGGCATAGATACTGCTTGAACTTCTGCGTATTTGAAAAAGCGTGTTCGAAGGAGCTTTGATATTTTGACAAAGTAATTCTATATCGGTTGCAAATTGCTCCGAATATATCAACAAATAGTTTTTAGCCATATACTCACCTCTTTAAAAAGTATTATACCACACCTCTGCCAAAGAATCAACGGCTTGCCGTTGTATATCATCAAGACGAAGTCTTGCATATCATCAATTCCGTAGGAATTGTATATCATCATTGCGAAAGGATATACAGCCTACGGCTGATGATATACACGCTTCGCGTGATGATATGCGCCTAATGGCGATGATATGCCATTGCTTTCGCAATGGATAAAAAATCGACAGGTTGAAACCTGTCGATTTTTGGTGGACGCTAAGGGACTCGAACCCCTGACCTCCCGCACGTCAAGCGGAAGCGCTACCAGCTGCGCTAAGCGTCCGTATTTATCACAACAAGAGCATTATACAATACCATACTAAAAAAATCAATAGTTTCTTTGCACAATTTAAAATAATTTAATAGATTAAAAAAGTGTTAACTCTATTGATTTGTTGCATTTTTTAAGTTAAACTAAAAATACAGATATTGCAACTTAAAAGGAGGTAACATTATGAAATCAACCCTTAAAAAAGCGATTACACTGTTATTATCCCTGCTTATAATCGGCGCCTTACTGTGCGGCTGCAAGTCATCAAGCGGCTCGTTTACCGATGAAGACAACAAGGCAGATTTAATCCCCGGCGGCGTTGGCGACGTTAATGAGGATTATATGGAAATTGTGGATACCGAGGTTAAAAACGAAACTGCAATTACTGAATCCCGCAAGCTTATTCGCACTGTTGATATCTCTGCCGAAACTAAAGAGTTCAGCAAGGTTATGACTGCCATTGAAAAGGCGGTTAACGATGCAAATGGCTACATTCAAGACCAGTCGGTCAGCGGCAATTCCAAGGATAACCGCACCGCTTCTATGACCATACGCATTCCTGCCGAAAAGCTGGACGGATTTTTATCCACCTTGAACAAGGCGGTCAACGTAACCCGTCAAAGTTCAAATGTTAACGACGTTACCGACGAATATGTAGATATAGAAAGTCACATTGCCGCTCTTGAGGCAGAGCAGACTGCCCTTATGGCAATGCTTGAAAAGGCGGAAAAACTTGACGACATAATTGCTATCCAAAGCCGACTTACAGAGGTGCGCGGCAATCTTGAATCATATAAGGCCCGTCAAAAAGGGTACGATACCTTGATTGCCTATTCCACAGTAAAACTTTATCTTGACGAGGTTGAGCGCGAGACAGAGTCAAAGCCTACCTTCTGGTCAAAGGCGGGGGATGCCTTTATTGACGGCATAACCTACTTTGGTGATTTTGTGGGCGGGCTTGCTATTTTTCTCATTGGCGCTTTTCCCTTTATTCTGCTTATTGGTGGAATTGTGGTGGTTATTATCCTGCTTTCAAAACGCGCTCGCAAGCGCAAGGCGGCTAAAAAACAAACCGACAAAGAGGAGAAATAAAACGTGAGATTTTTGCTTCTTTTGATTTTTCTTTTCGGTATATAATTGTTTGTACGAAAATATAATTATATACTGCATTTTTATATATGGGGAGGTTTTTGGTGGACTTTAACGGTTTTAGTCTGGATGTGCTTATGGTGGTAGGCTTCAGATCCTTGGTGGCAGTTATTATCGGTTGCCTTATCGGTAGTGAGCGTGCCCGTCACGGACGGGCGGCAGGTATGCGCACCCACATTATTGTTTGTTTAGGTGCCGCGCTTACATCTATGATTAGTATTTATGTAAGCGAGATTATGGGCAACGGCGGTGACGTGCTTCGTATTTCTGCGCAGGTTATATCGGGCATCGGTTTCTTGGGTGCGGGTATGATTATTCTTAAAAGCAATAATGTTATCACAGGTCTTACTACTGCTGCAGGCGTGTGGACTACCAGTGTTATCGGTATTGCGGTTGGCTATGGCTTTTACGAAGGCGCTTTGGTGGTTACTGTACTTTTCCTTGTTGCCATCATTTTGTTTGCCAAGCTTGAGCGTCGCAAAAAAGCGGCAGAAATTATTTACATAGAGATTGACGATATGTATCTTGCCAATCAGATTGTTGAACAAGTGCGTGAAAATTTGGGTGTGGATTTTGCCCATCGTATGATGGCGCCTAAAAGCAATAAAGAGGGCAATTTGGGCATAAATATTATTATAAACCGCCGCATGAATTTGGATATTTTAAGCCTTAAAGAATTTGAACACGTTGTATTTGTTGAGGAAGAAAGTTGATTTTAAAACAAATACAGTTTTGAGAGGACAGGCTCTCATACGCATTTTGTTTAAAAATTGATAAACCCCTGTCATATGGCAGGGGTATCATTTTAGGTGCTAAAACCAATACACACAAGTAGTTTTTACAATGAGTGTTGCCGTTTCAAGCCGTGACAGCAAAACACCACTTAGCGCCGATTTGCTTATTGATTCAGGTCTTTCCACCTGTATTTTGCCCTATTCAAAGGCAGAGAATTAAGTTGAAATATAAATGTATATATGCTATAATTGTGCAGTGCTTAAGCACTGCACTTTTTATATGTGGAGGAATTTAAAATGAATAAAAAATGGGTTGCCGTATGGAGCACCGCTCCCTCATTCGGCGAACAAAGAGAACATAACTACGCTCACGATATAACCTTGAGGTATTTTATAAAAACTGCCATTGCAGGCGAACAAATTCGTATGACTTTTTCTAACCACTGTTCAAAAAACAGCGTTACTCTTGATAAAATTATCGTTGCCCCTTGTGCCAACGATGTTGTTGACGTAAGCAAGGCGGTTGCCCTTACCTTTGGTGGCAAGGCAGAGTGCAATATTGCCGCCGGCGGAGAGACTGTCAGTGATGCAGTCGATTTTAAAATCGGTGCAGGAGAAAAGTTTGCTGTCAGCATTTATCTTGGCGGTTATGTGGATATGACCACGGCTTGTGCCTCAAGCGGCCCCAGCAGCCGATACATCTACTCGGCAGGTGACTACTCTGATGCGGCAGAATTTCCCGCTACCTGTTGCGACGGTATGGGATACAGTTATTTCTTAAGTGAGGTTGACCTGCTTGCTGATGAAAAGTGCCGCAATATTTTGGCTTTCGGCGACTCCATTACCGCACAGTCATGGCCCGAGCAGTTGCTTGAAAAGGTGATAGAAAAGGGTATTGCCGATATTTCTGTAACCCGCCGTGCCGTTAGCGGAAGCTGTGTGCTTCGTCAGTATGACTGTATGCGCTTTGCCTGTTACGGATTAAAGGGTGACGACCGTTTTGTGCGAGAGATTAAGACTGCAGGCACCGATACCGTTATTATTTTGCACGGTGTTAACGATATAATCCACCCTGAATATAACGACCAGACGGGATTTCGTCCCATTTCTGATTTGCCTACTGCCGAGGAGCTTTGCGAGGGACTTCGTTTCTATGCCGACACAGCTCATAAGGCAGGACTTAAGGTGTACATCGGCACCATTTTGCCTATTATGGGTTGGCGCACCTATGAAGATTTTAGAGAGCCTATCCGTCAGGGTGTAAACCAGTGGATTCGCACCGCCGACTGTTTTGACGGGGTTGTGGATTATGACCTTGAACTGAAGGACAGTCAAAACGAGCTTATGCTTAAAGCCGAGTATGATAGCGGCGACCACCTCCATCCCTCTTGGGAGGGTGCCAAAAAAATGGCAGAGATGGTGTACGATAAGTTGATTGGTGAGAATTGATGAAAGTATACCGTTGCCCTTGCTGATGCTTATAGGCGGTCTGATAATAAGTATGTTTTTTGCTATATTAGGCAACAACAAATCGGGCGATTGATAATCGCCCCTACATACTCAAAAAAGGCAATACGCTGATATCAATACCGTAGGGGCGGATATTATCCGCCCGTTTTTATATGTGCAAAAGTGGTCGCATTACTTTCCTGTTGAGCCGAAGCCGCCTTCACCGCGGGCGGTATCGTCAAGGTCGTCCACCTCAACAAACTTGGCGGTCAGGTAGGGGGCAATCACCATTTGAGCAATACGCTCCCCATCCTCAACAAACTGGGATTGCTCTGAGTGATTGTGGAGGGCTACCATAACCTCACCGCGATAGTCACTATCCACCACGCCAACCTTATTGGCGGGAGCAAGACCGCGTTTGCAGGCGGCACCGCTTCGGGCATAAATGAGCCCTGCAAAGCCAACAGGCACTTCAAGAGCAATGCCTGTGTGGATAAAAACGGTCTGATGTGGTTTTATCTCGATTTTTTCACCCTCTGTGCAGGCAAACAGGTCGGCACCTGCGGCAAATTCAGAGCCATAGGTGGGTATAACTGCGGTGGGAATAAGTTTTTTAATTTTTACTTCTTGTGAAAGTGACATATTTAATCCTCCTGTTTAATAAAGCCAAGTTGTCGGTATCATAAAGGTGTATGGAGCAGTGGCAATTGCGAAAATGAGGGAAAGCCTGAAGCGGAGAGGTGTTTCGCTCTTTTTAAAAGTAAAGCAGTAGTTGAAAACAAATATCAAAAGGGCGGACACTACTGTTGCAAGCAGGGTAAAGAGCAACTCTAAATCAAAGATAATATCCCCGAAAATTGCCAAAAGCAACAGCAAAAATGCCGAGCCCATAATATCGGCAAGAAAGCCGAAAGCAAAAATCTTAAAAATATGCTTTTTGTACCACTTGCCTTTGTCGGCAATTTTCAGCGCCCACATACTGATTAGCAAAACAACACTGTCGATTACAAAGTTTCCGGGGATTACAACAAGCCACATTGGTGGCAGCAAAGTAAACATCCACGCAGGAAACAAAACGTTGTATAGCTTTAGTTGCTTTTTATTATTCATACCACCGTCTCCTTTGTGAGGATTGTATGCTTGTGTCAAGTTAAGAACAAATTAGCCTTCGGCTCCCTCTGACGAGGGAGCTGGATTTTGCGAAGCAAAAGACTGAGGGAGAGAAAACTACCCCTCCGTCAAAACTTCGTTTTGCCACCTCCCCTGACAAGTGGAGGCTTGTTTACACCAAGTATTTTCTATAACTTAATATAACATTTTTAACAAATATTTTCAAGTTATATATGACAAAAAACAACCGAGCATTTGCTCGGTTGTTTAAAATTACTGTTGACCGTAGTTAGACATCATATCGGAATACCACTGCTGATAGGTATCGTAGTTTATCTTTTTAGGAGCAAGATAGTCAACTTCGTATGAATCGTAGTTAATCTTAAGCTTGCCTGCCTCATCAGCAATGAATTTGTTAAAGTCCTCTGCGTGCATAATGCGCACAACCTCGTCACGATAGGTGGTGAAGTAGTACTCGTCGGCAAGAATATCCTGCTTAATAGCAAGACGGTAGTATCCGTCGGTACCCTTAACAAGAGTTGCCTTGCCAACCTCTAACTTGCTAACAGCCTCAAAACTGCCGTGTGAAACGGAGGTTTCAGAGTTACCAAGAACAACTGCATTTTCGTCCTTAGGCTTGGGCTTGTTGTCCTCGGTCTTGTTGGTGGTTTCTTCCTCTTTATCCCCATCTTTTTTGGTTTCGGCTTCATACTCTGCCTTAATGTCGGCAAAGGTTGCCTTGCCGTCGTTTATGCGAGTGCAGTAGCCCTCGATTTTGTCGGCAATCTTTTTAAGCTCGTCTTCTTTAAGGTCCTTGCCGTCCTTATCCTTGATAGAGATTTGAAGCAGGTTTGCAATGGCAAAATGCTCATTAAGAGCCTTTTCAATATCGGCCTTTGCGGGAGCTTTTTCACCCTTTTCACCGTAGAAGTAATCAAAAACGTCGGAACGGTAGTACATATTAACTTTCATATAATCCTCGAAGGATTCATAACTTACGCCGTTGGGCTCAAACAAATAGGCGTTGCCGTTGTATGCCCACTGATATGAAACGTACTGCTGCATAGCGCTTTCGTTTTCTTCGCTAAGCTTAAGCTCGTACTTGTCAAACATATAAGCGGTTACAAGATACTCGCTAACCATTTCCTTGGCACGCATCAAAACGTAATCGTAAAATTTATATTCTTTCTTATCAACCTTAATCTTTTGCTTTGAATAGTTGATATCCTCTGTATCCTTTTCTTCCTTCTGCAAAGTCTCGGCAACCTTTGAGCGAGCCTCACTGTCTGCATTGATAAGCATAGTCAGGTAAACGCCTGCGGGAACCTTAAACTCCTTTTTATCAAGAGTAACGGTTGCAACAGCGGCACCTTTTTCGTGGCAACCTGCAAAGCAAGAGAGCAAAAGCACTGCACAAAGAAGGGCAGCGACAAGTTTTTTAACAGTCTTCATATCAAAACCTCCGTAAAAACTATTTAACTTTTGTATTATACACTACAATTTAAAAAAAGTCCAGTAATTTATACACATAAGACCAAATTTATGCCTTTTCCATAGCGGATACGGCACCCTCCATAACGTCATAGGGGGTGAGAGAGCCAATAATGCGGATTTCATAGAAGGGCTTATTGCCTGCATTGACTCTGAAAAGTCTGCCCACGGCACCTGACAGAGCGGCAATATGCTGCGGTTTAAGGGCATCGGGATAAATCCGCAAATAATTTTCCTGTTGCTCTACCGACTGAATACCAAGGGCGATACAGCGGTTGCGGATTAGAGCGATATCAATAAGCCCCTTAACCGATTTTGGCGGCTCACCGAAGCGGTCAATCAACTCGTCGGTAACGTCAAGAGCATCATCGGGGGTGCGAATATCGGCAATGCGGCGGTACATACCAAGTCTTGCTTGCAGTGATGCAATATAACTTTCGGGAATATGCGCGCCGATTTGCAGGTCGATAACACATTCTGCCTCGGGAGTGACCTCTTCGCCCTTTTCGGCACTTATGGCATCGTTTAGCATACGGATATACATATCATATCCTACCGAAATCATATGACCGCTTTGCTCACCGCCAAGAATGTTTCCTGCGCCCCTTATTGCAAGGTCGCGCATAGCAATTTTAAAGCCTGAGCCAAACTCGGTAAACTCGCGGATGGCGTCAAGACGCTTGGCGGCAATATCACTGACCGCCTTGCCTAATCGGTAGGTCAGATAGGCGTATGCTCTGCGACTGCTTCTGCCAACGCGTCCGCGAATTTGGTGCAATTGGGAAAGACCCATTCGGTCGGCATCCTCAATAATAAGGGTGTTAACGTTGGGCACGTCCACACCCGTTTCAATGATAGTGGTGCATACCAAAATATCAATTTCGCCTGCAATAAGACGGCGCCACACCTCACTTAGCTCTTCCTCTGCCATCTGTCCGTGGGCAATGGCAATGGATGCATCGGGCAACTCCTCTTGCAGTCGGGCGGCTTTTGATGCAATAAACTCAACACTGTTATAAAGGTAATATACCTGACCGCCTCGGCGCAGTTCTCGGCGGATGGCATCAAGCACCACCGACTTGTCATACTCCATAACGTAGGTTTGCACAGGGTATCGGTCACCCGGCGCCTCGTCAAGTGAGGACATATCCCGAAGCCCCGACATAGCCATATTCAGCGTGCGGGGAATAGGGGTTGCCGACAGAGTGAGGGTGTCAACGTTTATATGCTTTTCGCGGAGTTTTTCCTTTTGTGCCACGCCAAAGCGTTGCTCCTCGTCAATAATAAGCAGACCTAAATCTCTGAACTCAACCCCTGCGCCGATAAGCTTGTGGGTGCCTACAATAATGTCAATCTCGCCGTTTTTAAGTCGGCGGCGGATGTCGGTCTGTTGCTTGGGTGAGCGGAAGCGTGATAAAAGTTCAACCGTTACAGGCATACCCTCAAGGCGTTTGGTTGCCGTTTGGTAATGTTGCCAAGCAAGAATAGTGGTGGGCACAAGAATAGCACACTGCTTGCCGTCGGCAACACACTTAAATGCGGCACGGAGAGCAACCTCCGTCTTGCCAAAGCCAACGTCACCGCAAAGCAGTCGGTCCATAGGTGCGGTAGATTCCATATCCCGCTTGATTTCGTGTATGCATCGCAACTGGTCATCCGTTTCATCATATTCAAAGCGACTTTCAAAGTCTGCCTGCAAGTCGGTGTCGGGGCTGAATGCCCAACCGGGACGAGCCATACGCTCGGCATAAAGCTTAATCAGTTCTTTTGCAATATCTTTAAGGGCACTTCTGACTTTGCCTCTGGTCTTTTTCCAACCGTCACCGCCCAATTTGTTAAGACGGACACCCCCATCTTCACTGCCGCCGATATATTTTGATACCAAGTCAAGCTGTGTTACAGGTACGTAAAGCACATCCTTGCCGGCATACTTGATTTTGATGTAATCCTTTGTAATGCCTGCGGTGGTGATGGTGTTGATTCCGTCAAAAACGCCTATTCCGTGGGACAAATGCACCACATAATCACCGCGGTGCAACTCGTCAAGGCTATTAAAGGCGTTGGCATTTTTCTTAATTCGGGATTTTTTAGAGGTGGCGGTTTTGCCATAGGTAAACAGGGCAAAGGAAGCCTTGGGCAAATCTATACCTGCCGACAGACTGCCCGACGTAACGGTAACAGTACCGCCTGTCAGTGTATCGGCATCGGGGGAGTAGTAGGCGTTGAGTCCGCTATCCCTAAGGTCGTTTGCTACGGTGTGAGCGGCTTTATCGGTGCCTGCAAGGACTACAACGGCGTATCCCCGTTCGCAAAGGGGAGCAATGTCCTCTGCAAGTTGAGCAGTCATACCGCCCCAAACCGACAACTGCCGCAGAGTGAAACTGACGGCACTGCGGATTTTTGTATCGTAACTGCCCTTTGTAAAGGTGTCAAGCCACACTGTTTCGCGGTTTTCCAATTCACCGCATAAGGTATCGTAATCAGAGCAGATTTTCCATCCCTTTGGGCACATACCTTGCTCAAAAAGGGTGGTCACATCCTCGGTTGCCGATGAAAGATAAGTGCGGCACCGCTCTTTAACGTTGTTTGCCTCGCTTATAAAGGTGAGGCAGTCGGCGGTGTAATCAAGGAGGGTAGCAGGGGTGTAAAGCAGAGGCATAAATCGGTCGGCGCAAAGAGGCAGAATGCCGTTTTGAGCATCCTCTGCCGTCTTTTGCAGATAGGCTTTAAACTTGTTTTTTTGCTCAATTTTAGAGGCAAGACGGCTCATCAGCCTTGCAAAAGTGTCACTGTCACCTGTAAGCACCTCTAAAACAGGGGTGATAAGAATCTCATCAACCATTTGGTCGCGGCGTTGTGACATAGTATCAAAAATGCAGATAGAGTCAATATCGTCACCCCAGAATTCAATGCGGTAGGGGTTATCGGCATCAGGGGGGAATATATCCAGAATACCGCCGCGAAGGGCAAACTGACCAACACCCTCAACAGTGTCGCAACGGGTGTAGCCTGCCGACACAAGCCGTCCGCAAACCTCTGCGGGAGGAATGGTTTGCTCGGCTTTAAGGGTGAAGCGGTTTGCCATAAGAATTTCGGGTGGAATGGTGTAACTGAGCAGTGCATCTGCACCGCAAATCACCACGTCGTAGTCCCCGTCTATAATCTTTGACAAGGCGCCAAGACGGGCGTGCTCATACTCCCTTGAAATACCCGAAATATCCCTTAAAATAAGGTCGCGTGATGGAAAATCAATAACCTTGGCACCCATAAGAATAAGGTCAGATTTAATACGGGCGCCCTCACTTTCGTCGGCAACAACCACCAAAGCCCTGCGCTTTGTATCTTTGCGCAGGGTGTCAATAAGAGCCGCCTTGTGAATGTGGGCAAGGCCTGTTGCCGCCGATGGCAAACGGCCTTTTAAAATTTCACCGCACAGCTCTTTGTATTCAGGTGAAGAACGAAAAGCATTGTTTAAAAAGAGCATAGTTACCTCTTAAGAATTAAACTTGTTCATTGCGCCGTCGGTATCGCCTTTTACCATAAGGCAGATGGCTTTGCAAGCCTTTTCGGCGGCAGACATAAATTCCTTTTGAGCGTCAGCAGGGAATTTGCCAAGCACCCAGGCGGCAAGGTCATAATCGGGATGAGGCTTTGCGCCAACACCCATTTTTACGCGGGGATAGTTATCACCGATGTAGTTGCAGATGCTTTTAAGACCGTTGTGACCGCCGTCACTGCCTTTGCGGCGAATACGCAGTCTGCCCGGCTCCAAAGAAATGTCATCAGATACCACAATTATATTCTCGGCAGGGATTTTGTAGAATTTGGCAAGAGGTGCAACTGCCTCACCCGAATTGTTCATATAGGTCTGGGGCTTGACGATAAGGCAGGGCACGCCCTCAATATCGCACTTGCCGTAAAGAGCGTTGAACTTTGACTTTGTAACAGAGCATCCTACCTGCTTTGCAAGCATATCCACTACCTCAAAGCCAACGTTGTGGCGGGTAGAGTCATACTTTGCACCTGGGTTACCCAGCCCGACAATCATATATTCAACTGCACCTGATGATTTTTTGAAAAGCATATCAACACAACCTTTTTTGTATTTTTACCACGCAAAAAGCGGGGGAACAGCGAAACTGTACCCCTATCAATCCATACCATTATTATTGCATTTTTAAAGGTGTTTTTCAAGAGTTTATTGAATGTTATGTGTATAATATACTAAAAATATATGTAATAAGGTGTAATTTTTTCGGTTTTGGATGAAAAAAACAGTGGAAAAATGGAAAACCTTTTGGTATAATATTCTTTGAGACTGTATGCATATGCATATTTCTCACTGAAGATGTTAATTATTTTTTTAGGAGGATGATTCAAAATGAGTCACAAGTATGTTTACCTCTTTTCAGAGGGCGACGCAAGCATGCGTGAGCTTCTCGGCGGTAAGGGTGCTAACCTTGCAGAAATGACCAAGATTGGCCTTCCCGTTCCCCAGGGCTTCACTGTAACCACTGAGGCTTGCACACAGTACTACGAAGATGGCAGAAAGATCAATGCTGACATCCAGGCAGAAATTATGGAGTACATCGACAAGATGGAGGGCATCAGCGGTATGAAATTCGGTGATAAGGAAAATCCTCTGCTTGTATCAGTTCGTTCAGGCGCTCGTGCTTCAATGCCCGGTATGATGGACACCATCCTTAACCTCGGTCTTAATGAAGAGGTTGTTGAAGCTATGGCTGCAAAGAACGGCAATGCTCGTTGGGCTTATGACTGCTACAGAAGATTTATCCAGATGTATTCTGACGTTGTTATGGAAGTTGGTAAGAAGTACTTTGAACAGCTTATCGACGAAATGAAAGAGGCTAAGGGCGTAACTCAGGATATCGACCTTACTGCTGACGACCTTAAGACTCTTGCAGAGCAGTTCAAGGCAGAGTACAAGAACAAGATTGGTAAGGACTTCCCCTCAGACCCCAAAGAACAGCTTATGGGTGCTGTTGAGGCTGTTTTCCGTTCATGGGACAACCCCCGTGCAAACGTTTACCGTCGTGACAACGATATTCCTTATTCTTGGGGTACCGCTGTTAACGTTCAGATGATGGCTTTCGGTAACATGGGTGACGATTGCGGTACCGGTGTTGCCTTTACCCGTGACCCTGCTACCGGTGAACCCGGCCTTATGGGTGAGTTCCTTGTAAACGCACAGGGTGAAGACGTTGTTGCAGGCGTTCGTACTCCCATGCCCATCGCAGAGATGGCTGAGAAGTTCCCTGAAGCATTTGCTCAGTTCAAGCAGGTTTGCGCTACTCTTGAAGACCATTACAGAGATATGCAGGATATGGAGTTCACCGTTCAGGCAGGCAAACTCTATATGCTCCAGACCCGTAACGGTAAGAGAACCGCTAAGGCTGCTCTTAAGATTGCTTGCGACCTCGTTGATGAGGGTATGATTGATAAGAAGCAAGCAGTTGCTATGATTGACCCCCGTAACCTTGACACCCTTCTCCATCCTCAGTTTGACGTTAAGGCTCTTAAGGCTGCAACTCCTGCAGGTAAGGGCTTGGGCGCATCTCCCGGTGCTGCTTGCGGTAAGGTAGTATTTACTGCTGAGGACGCTGAGGAATGGAACAACCGTGGCGAAAAGGTTATCCTCGTTCGTCTTGAGACCTCTCCTGAAGATATCACCGGTATGAAGGCATCACAGGGCATCCTCACCGTTCGCGGTGGTATGACCAGCCACGCTGCCGTTGTTGCTCGCGGTATGGGTACCTGCTGTGTATCTGGTTGCGGCGAGATCATTATGGATGAAGAAAACAAGAAGTTCACCCTTGCAGGCAAGACCTACAACGAGGGCGACTATATCTCTATCGACGGTTCAACCGGTAACATCTACGACGGCATCATCCCCACCGTTGATGCTGAAATCGCAGGTGAGTTCGGTCGCATTATGGAATGGGCAGACGAGTTCAGAACCCTTAAGGTTCGTACCAATGCTGACACTCCTGCAGACGCTAAGAAGGCTCGCGAGCTTGGTGCTGAGGGTATCGGTCTTTGCCGTACCGAGCACATGTTCTTCGAGGCAGAGCGTATTGCTGCATTCCGTGAAATGATTTGCTCTGACACTGTTGAGGGTCGTGAGGCAGCTCTTGCTAAGATTCTTCCCTATCAGCAGGGCGACTTTGAGAAGCTTTACGAGGCTCTTGAAGGCAACCCCGTTTGCATCCGCTTCCTTGATCCTCCTCTCCACGAGTTCGTTCCCACTGAAGAGGCTGACATTGCCGCTTTGGCAAAGGCTCAGGGCAAGACTGTTGAGGATATCAAGAATATCATCACCTCTCTCCACGAGTTCAACCCCATGATGGGTCACCGTGGCTGCCGTTTGGCTGTAACCTATCCTGAAATCGCAAAGATGCAGACCACCGCTGTTATCCGCGCTGCTATCAACGTTAAGAAGGCTCATGCTGATTGGAACATCGTTCCCGAAATCATGATTCCTCTTACCGGCGAAGTTAAGGAAATGAAGTTTGTTAAGGATATCGTTGTTGGTACCGCTGATGCAGAGATTGCTGCTGCAGGCGTTGAGCTTAAGTACGAGGTTGGTACCATGATGGAAATTCCTCGTGCATGCCTCACTGCTGACGATATCGCTAAGGAAGCAGAGTTCTTCTGCTTCGGTACCAACGACCTTACCCAGATGACCTTCGGCTTCAGCCGTGACGATGCAGGTAAGTTCCTCGGTGCATACTATGATACTAAGATTTACGAGAACGATCCCTTCGCAAAACTTGACCAGACCGGTGTTGGCAAGTTGATGGATATGGCTGTAACTCTCGGTAAGAAGACCCGTCCCGAAATTCACTGCGGTATCTGCGGTGAGCACGGCGGTGACCCCGTATCTGTTGAGTTCTGCCACAAGATTGGCCTCGACTATGTATCTTGCTCACCCTTCCGCGTGCCGATCGCACGTCTCGCCGCCGCACAGGCTGCAATTAAGGATATGAAATAATTTAATTTCATACTTGTAGGGACAGGCGTCCTCGACTGTCCGTTATAAAATAAAACTATCGCCCTGCCATTTTGGTAGGGCGATTTTTATGTAAAATCCTTTCTTTTTTAAGCACAATATGATACAATAAAATCTAGTAAAACGATAAACAATGATTTGGCGAGGCAATTTTTATGAACGAAGAATGCTTAATTTGCAAAGCACCACTAATATATTTTGACACAGATGAAATGATGGAATGTGAACTTTGCCACAAAAAGCAAAGCAGTAAAACAAGGTGTATAAACGGACATTTCGTTTGTGATGAATGTCATACAAGCGGAATGGACGAAATCATCTCGATATGCTTTAATAGCAAGACCAAAAATCCTATCGAGATTATGGAAAAAATGATGTCTATTCCATCCTGCCATATGCACGGTCCAGAACATCACACAATGGTTGGTTCCGCACTTTTAACTGCGTATAAAAATGCGGGTGGGGATATAGACTTAAAAACCGCCCTTTATGAAATGCAAAACAGAGGAAAGCAAGTTCCTGGCGGTGCTTGTGGATTCTGGGGTGCCTGTGGAGCAGGTGTTAGCGCTGGTATGTATATTTCCATTGCATTAAAATCAACACCACTCGCAAAAGAGGCTTGGGGACTTTCCAATCAAATGACAGCAAAAGCCTTGAAAGCAATAGGAGAAAACGGTGGCCCTCGTTGTTGCAAAAGAGATTCTTATCTTGCCATCATCGAAGCAGTCAAATTCACAAACGAGAAGTTAGGGGTTAGGATGGAACTTAATCAAGTAACTTGTTCTCGTTCTCATATGAACAACCAGTGCATAGTGGAAGAATGTCCATTTTATAAAAAAGCAAAGAAAAAGGTAGCCTTTATTTGTGTTCATAATTCGTGTCGCAGTCAGATTGCAGAAGCATTGGGAAAACACTTGGCACCAGATGTATTTGAATCATATTCTGCTGGAACAGAAATAAAACCCAAAATCAATCAAGATGCAGTTAGAATTATGAAAGAGCTTTATGGGATTGATATGGAACATACACAGTATTCAAAATTGATTACAGATATTCCAAATCCCGATATAGCAATTTCAATGGGTTGTAATGTGGGTTGCCCTTTTATTGGAAGAGCATTTGATGATAATTGGGAACTAACAGACCCCACAGGAAAAACGGATGAGGAATTTAAGATAATAATCAAAAAGATCGAAGAAAAGATTTTAAAACTAAAAGACGAATACAAATAAATGATAATCTCCCCCTTTTGTGTATAGCAGCACAAGCTGCTATCAAAGAATCTAAGTAATTAGGTTTATAAAACGAAATTATCCGCCCGAAGAATTCGGGCGGATTTTTATAGTGTCTTTAGACGATTGCGTGTTACGACTCGCAATAAAAAGCCCCTTTAGGCTCAACCGGTGAAAGTGTTGCGGTTGGCAAATCTTTCGTTGAGCTTATAGGCTCAGCCGGTCTTATGCTCTAAAGGGGGAGTTATGATTTACTATTGTCCGTTTTTACGGGACTTGTTTAGTATCCATAGCGCTTTTTATCTTTCTTAATTTAGCAGTCCTGCAACGGCACTGCCGATGAGAGTAGCATCCTCTGCTTTAACAAACTCGCAGTAGATACCCAACTTCTCGTTAAGGTACTCCTTAACGTAGCGGTCAAGCTTAGGACGGAAAAGCACCGACTTATAGAAGGTAGTGCCCTCTGCCGAAACACAAACGGGACGGGCGGCATCCTTACCTGTGCCTGTGTGCACCATAATGGCACCAAGATTTACACACACCATACGTGCGGCACGCTCAAAGCTTGCATCCACAATGTCGTAAATGGTGTCGGTATCCTCTTTGGTAACGGCAAGGGATGCAATAAAGTTGTCACCCTTTGGCTCCATACAAAACTCGTCAATCTGGCGCATGGTGAAGTCTTCAACCTCTTGAACCTTCTTTGCACACTCATCGCTGAGCAGTCCGTCTTGGGCTGCCTGCTTTACAGTCATACAAATTACCGAGCCCTGATATGCACCTGAAATCATCTTTTCAAACACGTGGTCACCGCAGTTGGCAGTGGTGGCGTCAAAGCGTTTGTCAATATCGCCCTGAATAAAGCCGTCAAAACCGCCTGTCTCCATATTTACAGCCATAGTGCCCTCGTTAAATTCGGGCAACTTGCCGATGCGGTTGCACTGCTCAACATAGCAGGTATTGGTGCCTGTGCCAAGAATAAAGCCGATGTAACTGTCAAAGTCTTTATCGGGGAATGCGGCAATACCGCCAAGCATAGTTGCAACTGTATCGTTGATGATAACAAAGTGCTTTTCGCCGCAACCCATCTTTTTAAGGGATGCGTTTATGCCCTCACCAAGCACTTGACCTGCCATATCGCGAACCTTAACCTCTTTGTTAAAGTTAATCAGTCTGCCGTCGCAGTTAGGCAAAATCTCGGTGGGGAATGAGAAGCAGAAACCAACGGTATCACTGATTTTATCAAAGGGAGCAATAAAGCCTGCAATGGTGTCAAAAAACTCCTCGCGACTAAGCTCACCCTTGGTGCCGGGCATAGGCTGTTTTGAGAAATTGCTGATGACGGGCGCGCCCTTGTCGTCAAAGCAAACGGTAGCGGCGCGGAAGTTGGTGCCGCCTGCATCAAGAACGATAACGGGCTTGTTGCGGGGCACACTGCCGTCAATACCAACATAGGTGGGAATCATAAGCATAGACTTAATGTCACCGTCGTTGCCTGACTGCATCTGAGCGGCAAACTCCTTGGTGGTGGCATCTAAATCAATCTGCTCAAAGTGCATATTGTATTTAAGCAAAAAACTTTTCAACTGCTCGGTCATATTAAAAAATCCTTTCGATTAGATAACAAATTGACGCATATAGCGGTAACTTAAACGAAGCGAATCAAGCACTTTTTCACGGCTTGACTCAAAAGCCTTGTCCTCAACTTCGATACAGGTGTAGCCGTCAAAGCCGATATCGGTCAGTGCAGACACATATCTGCCCCAATCAACATCACCAAGACCGGGGAGCTTGGGGCTCATATACTCAAGGGGATATGCCATTACGCCCACATCATTGAGGCGGTCGGGGTAAAGCTTAATATCCTTGTAATGAATGTGGAAAATCTTGTCCTTAAACTCGTAAAGGGGCTTGATATAGTCAATCTGTTGCCAGATAAAGTGGCTTGGGTCATAGTTAATACCGAAGTTGTCAGACTTAACAATATCAAAAATCTGACGCCAGATTTTAGGTGTGGTGAACAGATTCTGTCCGCCGGGCCACTGGTCTGCGCCAAAAAGCATGGGGCAGTTTTCAATGGCAATTTTAACGCCCAAATCCTCAGCCAATTTAATGATTTCGGGCCATACGGTTTTGAAAATCTCAATATTTTCTTCCACAGTCTTGGTCTGGTCGCGGCCAACGAAGGTGGTAACCATATTAACTCCAAGCAAAGAACTCATCTTAATAACCTTTTTAAGATGAGCGATGGCGGCGGCGCGCTTTTCAAGGTCGCCATCCATAGTGTTGGGGTAAAATGCCAAGGATGAAATCTCAACGCCCTTATTTGCACAGTAACCCTTGATATGAGCAATATAATCGTCAGAAGTGTTATCAACATCAATGTGGCTTACACCTGCATAACGGCGCTCTGCCTTGCCCTGAGGCCAACAGGCAACCTCTACACATTCATAGCCCATTTCGGCAGCGGTATCAATCATTTCTTCAAAATTCCAACCGTCAAGAATGGCACTAACAAAACCTAATTTCATAACAAAAACCTCCGTTTTGTTTTTATTCGTCAAGTTTAAGCACAGCCATAAATGCCTCTTGAGGCACCTCAACCGTACCGAGTTTGCGCATACGCTTTTTGCCCTCTTTTTGCTTTTCAAGCAACTTTTTCTTACGGGTAATGTCACCGCCGTAGCACTTGGCAAGCACGTCTTTACGCACCGCCTTAACGGTCTCGCGGGCAATAACCTTGCCGCCAACTGCCACCTGCACAGGCACTTCAAAAAGCTGACGGGGAATATGCTCCTTCAGTTTTTCGGCAATGCGGCGTGCGCGGCTGTATGAATTGTCGGCGTGAACGATGAAAGACAGGGCATCCACCATTTCGCCGTTAAGCAAAACGTCAAGCTTTACAAGGTTAGAGGTAGCATATCCACAAGGCTCATAGTCATAACTTGCATAACCTCTTGTGCGGGATTTAAGAGCATCAAAGAAATCGTAAACAATCTCGTTAAGTGGCATAATGTAGTGAATGTCAACACGCTCGGTGCCAACATACTGCATATCCTTAAATTCACCGCGACGCTCCTGACAAAGTTCCATAATCTGCCCAACATAGTCGCTGGGGGAGTAAATGTGCACGTTACACATAGGCTCCTTGGCAGAAAGTATTGTTGCAGGGTCAGGATAGTTGGTGGGGTTATCAATCTCTACCTCGTCACCGCCGGCAAGGGAGAGTTTGTAAATAACGCTTGGAGCAGTGGTAATAAGGTCAATATCATATTCTCTTTCAAGGCGCTCCTGAATAATTTCCATATGAAGCAGACCCAAAAATCCGCATCTGAAGCCAAAGCCCAATGCGGCAGAGGTTTCAGGCTCAAAGAGGAGGGATGCATCGTTTAACTGCAACTTTTCAAGTGCCTCGCGCAAATCGGTGTAGTGAGCGCCGTCGGCAGGGTACACACCGCAGAAAACAACGGGGTTAACCTTGCGGTAGCCGGGCAGTGCCTCATCGGCAGGTGCCTCAACAGAGGTAATAGTATCACCCACTCGGGCGTCGTTAACCGTCTTGATTGATGCGGCAAGGTAGCCTACCTCACCTGCATAAAGCACGTCGCAGGGCTCCATTTTAAGCGCTTTTTTTCTGCCAAGTTCAACAATGTCAAACTCGGCACCTGTTGCCATCATACGCACCTTCATACCTGCACGGATGCAGCCGCTTTTAACTCTGAAATAAACAATTACGCCTTTGTATGGGTCGTAGTAAGAGTCAAAAATCAGGGCTTGCAGTGGGCCGTTGCGGTCATCCTCAGGTGCAGGCACGCCGTAAACAATGCTTTCAAGCACGTCTTTTATATTAAGGCCCGTCTTGGCAGATACACGGGGAGCCCCCTCTGCCGAAATGCCGATAATATCTTCAATATCGGCGGCAACTCGGTCAGGGTCTGCACTGGGCAGGTCAACCTTGTTGATAACGGGAAGCAGTTCAAGTCCGTGGTCGGCGGCAAGATAGGTGTTTGCGATGGTCTGTGCCTCAATACCCTGAGAGGCGTCAACCACAAGCACAGCACCCTCACAAGCGGCAAGGGAGCGGGATACCTCGTAGTTAAAGTCAACGTGACCGGGAGTGTCAATCAAATTAAGCTCATACATCTCACCGTCGTCTGCCTTGTACTCAAGGGTAACGGCGTGAGCCTTGATGGTAATTCCGCGCTCACGCTCCAAATCCATAGAGTCAAGCAGCTGGTCTTCCATTTCTCTGTCCGACACCGACTGAGTCAGTTCAAGCATACGGTCGGCAAGGGTAGACTTGCCGTGGTCAATGTGAGCAATTATGCAAAAATTTCTGATATGGTCAGATGGGTATACCAAAAAATCACCTCTAAATTTATTTGCCTTGGCTGAGTAGTAACGCGCGACAAGGTGCCGCCTCAACCGATTTAATTTTAAGCGGGGTTGCCATAAGGGTGTAACGACCCGACTGAACGTGGCGCAAGGTCAAACCTTCAAGCACAACCACTCCTGCAAGAGCCAACTCGCGATGAACGGCAACCAAATCATCCTCTGTGCCAATGGATAAGCCGTCAATTCCCACAAGCTTAACCCCCGCGGCAACAAGGGAGAAAACTGCCGAGCGGGTAAGCTGACAGTCACCAAGGGTTTTGAAAATAACACGGGTGGCGTTTTGAGGCACTAACTCCTCAATATCGGCACCTGTCAAATCCTCTCTGCCGATGCAGTTTATAACGATGCACTCCCCCATAAAGACCGATAGGTCAATTTGGTCGATGGTGGCACCGTCGGCAAGAAAGTGAGCGGGCGCATCAATGTGAGTGCCTGTGTGCAGGCAGGCGTAAAGGGAGGTCAGATTATAAAGGTCGCCCTTTTCCATTGATTTGTCTTTAATAATTTTTGTATTAGGGTCACCCGAATAAACGGGCGCAGTGTTAATGTCAACAGAAATATCAAAAACAGTCACGCCAATCCCACCCAATATATATTTCATTATATCAAAAATGCGCAGCGTTTTGATATAATGTGTCTATGTTTTGCGGTTGTCGTGCAAACGGCGAGCAAAACAGACTTTAAATCAAAATAATAAGCATTGTGCTTAGTATATCATAACAGATTTGCATTGTTTTGTAAAGAAAAAAGAGCAGGTTTTGCTTGCTCTTTTTTGTTGCCTAAAATCAACCCTTGTGCCCTCCTTTTTTAATGAAGAATGAAAAGCCTTCTCCAGTGGGAGAAGGTGGCACGGCAAAGCCGTGACGGATGAGGCGTAACACACGGGGACAGACCTGTTGTGTTGACAAACGGTAGTGCGCCATCATTTATTATGTCGGTATGCTTTTGGGGATACACCTTTATATCTTTTAAAAACGTCAGCAAAATGCTTCAGGTCATTATAGCCCGTTTTTTGAGCAATATCGGCGGTGGACAGATTGGTTTCGTCCAACAATCTGCAAGCCTTTTCAACCCTTAATCTTTGCAAAAAGTTTCGTATGGTCATCCCCATATCCTTTGAAAAAACACCGCTTATGTATGGCGCGGTATATCCTGACGTTTTGCCGATGGCATCAAGAGAAAGGGGCTGGTCAAAATGCTCTTGCAGATATTTGATAACTGCATCGGTGGCAGGGTGCATATCTGATTTTACCCGCTCGCTTGCACGCACGGTTATAACAAGCGCCTGTGTCAGATAGCAGCGAAGCAGCTCCATATATCCCGTTGCGGCTTTTTCGTATTCCTTGACCATCTTGTGCATAAGACGGCCGACAGTGCCGTCATCATCGTGAAAGGTTCGGTCAGCGGCACAAATATCAAGGGGCACACCAAATCTTAAAACCTTGTTTGACAGCAGGTCTGCAAGGGTGGGACAATCGGTTAACGCTCGGTCAATATAATCGGGCATAAAAAGGCAGTTGATAATTTCAAACTTTTTATCGGTGTTAATATAGCTGTGCTCACTGCCCGTATCAATTATAAAATAATCCCCCGCTTTGATACGGCTTTGCTCATTGCCTAACCGATGGGTGCATTGACCTGAAACAACGTAAACCAACTCAAAAAAGTTGTGGCTGTGCAGTTCTATATCATCTTGAAAAAGGTGCATTATATAAATTTGGTCAATGTTTAGCAGCATATCTTAAAATCACCCCCAAAAACAACTAAAAATCACAAATTAAGGTGTTTACTTATTATACAAAAAAAGTTATCCTATTGTCAAGAGGGAGGAATGACTTATGTTGTATCCTAAAAATAAAGAATCAAAATTAACAAGCGAACTTTTTTTAAACCCTACAAGCGAATACAGGGGCACACCCTTTTGGGCGTGGAACTGCGAGCTTGAAGAAAAGGAATTGCTCAATCAGCTTGACGTTATGAAGCAGATGGGACTTGGCGGTGCTCATATGCACGTGCGCACGGGTATGGCTACAAAGTACCTGAGTGACGAGCATATGAAGCTCATAAAAGCCTGCGTTGAAAAATGCCGTGACGAAAATATGCTTGCCTGGCTTTATGACGAGGACCGCTGGCCCTCAGGTGCCGCAGGCGGTATTGTTACCAAAGAAGAAAAATACCGTCAACGCAGTCTTGTTATGTCGGTTGAGGCGGGGCGCAGTGACAAGCTGATTGCCTGCTATGACGTTGTGCTTGACAGCGACGGCTGCCTTAAAAGCGGCAAACAGATTGATGCTGTCAGTGATGCAGAGGGCACAAAATGGTACGCCTATCTGCACATTAGCGAAGAAAGTCCGTGGTATAACAATCAAACCTACGTCAATACCCTTGACCCTGCGGCAATGAAGCGATTTATTGAGGTTACCTATGACCGCTATTTAGAGACAGTTGGTGATGACTTTGGTGGACTGATACCTGCCATATTCACCGACGAGCCCCAATTTTCTTTAAAAAAAGAGTTGCCCTTTGCACGGTATAACGATGACATTATAATACCGTGGACAGACGACCTGCCTCAAACCTATGCCAAAGCCTACGGCGAAGATTTGTTGGCTCATTTGCCTGAAATATTCTGGCAACTTCCCAATGGTGAGCTTTCTCTGATTCGCTACCATTATCACGACCACATTTGTGAGCGGTTTACAGAGGCTTTTGCTGACCAATGCGGCGGATGGTGTCGCAACCACAATCTGATGCTGACAGGACATATGCTTTGGGAGGATGACCTTTACGGTCAGACTATTGCCTTGGGTGAGGCTATGCGTGCCTATCGCGGCTTTGATTTGCCCGGTATTGATATGCTGTGTGATGACCGTAGTTTTGTCGCCGCTAAGCAGGCTCAGTCGGCGGTTCATCAGTATGGCAGAGAGGGTATGCTTAGCGAACTTTACGGCGTAACAGGTTGGGATTTTGACTTCCGCGGCCACAAATTCCAAGGCGATTGGCAGGCAGCATTAGGTGTAACAGTGCGTGTGCATCATCTGTTTTGGGTATCAATGAAGGGTGAAGCAAAGCGTGACTATCCTGCCTCTATCGGCTATCAGTCACCTTGGTGGAAGGACTATTCATTGGTAGAGAACCATTTTGCCCGTGTTAACACTGCACTTACCCGAGGTAAGCCTGTGGTGAAGGTGGGTGTAATACATCCTATTGAAAGCTACTGGATTAACTTCGGCCCTGCTGACCAAACAGGCGGCAAACGTGCACAGATAAACGAGCATTTTCTTAATCTTACTCGGTGGCTTATTGAGGGTATGCTTGACTTCGATTTTATCAGCGAATCACTGCTTCCCGACCTGTGTGAAAGTGGCAGCGCACCTCTTAAGGTGGGCAAGATGGAATACGACACCATTTTGGTGCCTGACTGCGAGATTTTGCGCGGCACTACCTATGAGCGACTAAAAGCCTTTAAGGAGCAGGGCGGCAAGCTTATATTTATGGGTGACGCCCCCAAATATATCGACGGTGTGCTCGATTCTCGCGGCGAGGCTCTTTGGCAAGAGAGTCAGACCGTTCCATTCGCCCGTGAAGCTGTTTTTGACGCCCTTGAGGCAGAGCGAATTGTTGATATACGCCGTCCCGACGGCATCCGCACCGATAATCTCATTCATCAGCTGAGGCAGGACGGAGAGAATAAATGGCTCTTTATTGCCCATTCAAGAAGTGCGCAATGTAAGGACAAGGTGGTGCCTGAGCCCATTAGAATTACTGTAAAGGGCGAATATGGAGTTTGGGTTTATGATACGCAGACGGGAGCTATAAAGGCTGCCTCGTCAACTGCCGAAAATGGCTATACCCACGTCGAAGCAACCCTTTACAGCTATGATTCGCTGCTGCTTAAGCTGACGACGGAAAAAGTGCCTGCCGTGGCAGAAGCAGTGCATACAGTGAGTGAAAAACTGCCTGTTTCTGCTCTTGTTGAGTATGATCTTGACGAGCCTAACGCTCTGCTTCTTGACAAAGCAGAGGTGGCCCTTGACGGTCAGGCATATCGCCCTGAAAAAGAGCTGCTTTTCGCTGATAACGACCTGCGCGTTGAACTGAATTGGCCTACCCGTCAGGATAAATTTGCACAGCCCTGGACGGTTGAGGAGCCTCGCCCTGAGCATAGCGTAAGCTTGCGCTTTAAGGTGACAAGTGATATTGAAATCGACGGTGTAAAACTGGCTCTTGAAGATGCCGATATTGCAAAAATTCGGGTAAACGGCAAGCAGATTACAGCAAAGCCTGATGGTTGGTTTGTTGACAAATCCATTGGAACAGTGCCAATCGGCGTGCTGCAAAAGGGCGAAAATATTATTGAGGCAGAGCTGCCTTTTGGTAAACGAACCAACATTGAATGGTGCTATCTGGTGGGTGATTTTGGTGTAACCATTCAGGGCGAGCACCGTAGGATAGTTGCAAAGCCCGAAAAACTCGGTTTTGACGATATCGTCCGTCAGGGACTTACTCACTACACAGGCAACGTAACCTACAAAATCCCCGTTAAAACCAAGTCGGGCGCCCTTAAAATTACAGTGCCTCATTATATGGGTGCGGCGGTTAAGGTTGCCGTTGACCAAAGTGAAGCAGCAATAATCTATCCCCCCTATAATTGCACAGTACCCGTTAGCGAGGGTGAGCATATTTTGAAGCTGACACTGCTTGGCAACCGATTTAATGCTTTTGGACATTTGCACGCAGGTGATCAGTCAGAAATATGGATTGGGCCTAATATTTGGCGCACAAATGATAACTGGACTGAGTCCTATCGTCTGCGCCCCTTGGGAATTATGACAAAGCCTATAATTGAATGTATCGAATAAAAACCAACCGCAACGGCTAAAACCGTTGCGGTTGGTTTGTTTTAATTATTCTTCTGTGCTTTCGGTTTTTGCAGGAGCCTTTATCTCTTTCATAAACTTGTTGGCATCCTTCATAAAGCTTGCTACAATAAGCACAATTACAATGCCTATGGGGAAGGCGGCAATAATACTTACCGACTGCAAATTAGCCATTGAACTGTCAGAGAAAAGCAGTGCGATTGGCAAAACTATAAGCAGTATGCACCACATAAACTGAATCATCTTGTTAGGCATTTCGTTTGAGCCTAACTTACGGTAACTGTAACAAGCACCGATAAGTGCAATTGAATCAAACGAGGTAGCATAGAACAGCATCATTGTAACAAGCACAATTACAAGCACAACGGGGGCAAGGGGCAAGGATTTAATCATATCAATAATCATACCGTAAAGGTCGCCTGTCTCGGTATACTTGGCAATAAAGTCGGCTTTGCCTGAGGTCTGCAAGCCCATTGAGTAGTTGCCAAGGATAACAAAACTCAGAATGGTTGAGCCAACGCCAAATCCGTAACCGCCCAAAATGGTCTGACGGACTGTGCGTCCTCTTGAAATGGTGCCGATAAAGAAGGGCGCGGCAACACACCATACCATCCAGTATGCCCAATAGAAAATGGTCCAGTTCTGAGGGAATGAAGCCTCGGTACGCTGAGGGTCGCTGTAGGTTGACAGACTAAAGAACTCGTTAATCATCTTGCCCAATGATTCAACGCCTGTTTCAATAATATAGCGAGCCTGACCGCCAAAAATAAGCACATAGGCAAGCAGACCGAAGAAAAGGAAAATGCAAGCCTTTGCAAGAATGCTTATACCCTTAAAGCCGTGAAGCAGTGAATAGGTGTAAACAATGCAGGTGACAATCAGAATGATTATGTTGATAATGGTTGTGCTAATGGTAAGACCGAAAAGTTCGGCAATAATATTAGCCATAAGGGGAGTAGCAAGGCTAAAGGTGGTGGCAGTGCCTGCAAGCAGAGCAAAAACGGCAAGCAGGTCAATCAGTCTGCCCAAAATACCGTCGGTATGTTTGCCCAAAATAGGACGGCAAGCCTCTGAATACTTTTGTCTGTCCTTGTTGCGAACATGAAGCATAAAGCCAAAGGCAACGGCAAGCACAAGGTAAAAGCCCCAGGGAATAAGACTCCAGTGGAAAAGGGGAAATACGCCTGCCCACTCTTGAATAGAGCCAAGTTGTGCAATATGTGGATCGGTGGCGTAAAGCACCCATTCAGAGAAGGAGTAAAACAGAATATCTGCCGCAAGACCTGCGGTAAACATCATTGAACCCCATGCCAAGAAGGAGTATTTGGGCTTTTCGTCTTGTCCGCCAAGGACAATGTTGCCGTACTTTGAGCAGGCAATAAACATTGATACAAGGAAAACGCCCAAGCCGATTATAAGGTAATAAACACCCATAGTGTCACCAAGCAGGCTTCTTACCTGACTGATAACAACGTTAGACTGTTCGGGCAACACAAAGAAAAGGATGCTCAGTCCCACAACAAGTGCAAGGGGAACAAGGGTAATCATCCAGTCGATTTTGCCCTTTTGGTTAATCTTTTTATCCATTTTGGTCCTCCTGAATATAAAGTTTGTATTTTTCGTCCACCTGTGCCAATTCACCGATGGCGTCAATTTCAAGAATGTCGCCCTGATTCATAGGGCGGATGCCCAACTCATACTCATTGGGATAGCAGAAAAGAGCCACATCATCCCAATAAATCCCGCGGTTTTGCTTTTGCTCAAACTCCGCCTCAAGATGCCCTTTAAGGCGGGTGCCGTCCGCCTCACTCCAACGGGAAACGCTGAAGAGTTGCCACCCCTTTTCACCACCTGTGCGACTGCAGTGGGTAACAAGGTCATTTTCCACCGTAAGCACCCATTCGTCAGTGTGACTGTCGGTCCAGATGGCATTGTAGCCTGACCGTTCAAAGTTGGGGTCTAAGATTTTGGGGTTATATATAATCTGGTCGCCGTCAAGGATGATAACGTCCTTTAAATGCTCCCTTGCAACATAAAGTGAAGATATGTTGTTGCAGGTGTCGTAATAGGGGTTTTCGATAAGGGTGACTCCCTCATATTTTTGGGTGAGGGGAGCAAACTTTTCTTTAAGATAGCCCACCACCACATAAATTTCGGTAATTGAGTTTTGGTGCAAAGCATCAATGACGGTGTCAATCATCCGCTTGCCATTAACCTCAATCATAGGTTTGGGTGTTTCTAAAGTGACAGGCTGCATTCTTGTGCCTGTGCCTGCCGCCATAATTATGGCACGCTTAACCTTGTGCATCTAACCCCTCCTTTTTAATTAGTTCGGTTGCAAGAGAGTAATACTCCTTGGCAAAGCGGTATTGCTTTAAGGAGTATTCACCGAATTCCACCCCTAAATCACGCTTGTATTCGCACCAGTTACTCCAAAGCAGTCCGCACATAGAAATATAGCAGTAAATCTTAATACGGGTAGCAATGTCGCACCCCTCGGTGAAATAAGCGTTAATCAGATTGTCCGCTTGGGCGCGGTCATACATTGAATAGATAATAAACATTGCAATATCAACATATGGGTCTTGCATGGCGGAATATTCCCAGTCAATCAGCCGAATGTCCTCTTTACCCTCACTGTCGGTGCAGAATAGGAAGTTGTCGGGCACTGCATCAATGTGGGTAAGACTGTATTCTTGCTTGTGGCGGTCCACAAAGCCTTTAAGAGAGAAAACATTTGCCTTGGTTTGCTGGTAGTCAACGTATTGGGACTGCTCGCTTAACCAAAGGGACTCATAAAAATTGATTTTCTCAAAAATATCAAAGGTGTGGCTGACCTTTAGTTTCATATTGTGAAAGTCACGAAGCCGTTTCATACAGCGGTGCAAATCATCATCATTTTCTGCATCGCACACACGGGCGTTATCCAAAAATGCGGTGATTTTATAGCCGTTTTCGGCGTTGATGTAAATAACATCGTCACATATCTTTTTATCCCAAATAACCTTGTAAACCTCCGCCTCTTCCTTGCGGTTTATAAGGTTGTCGGTACCCTCACCGGGCACTCGCATAATATATCTTTTGCCCCGCAGAGAGAAGAGAAATGAGCGGTTGGTCATACCTTTTTTCTGAATTTTTATATCAACAATTTCGTCGGGGTCGCAATCCATTGCCTTTGCTATAATTTCGATTTTTTCCGACTTCAGTTGCAAAGAGTCACTGTCAATATCCCGCAGTTGCTCATAGGTGTTAATCTCAAAATTGCTTTCTGCCGACAGCACCTTGGCAAAGGGAAGCATTTTTTTGCCCTCATATACTGCCTCCTCCCAAAAAGAGTGGCTGTACTTAATATCATGCTCCATATCGGTCAGACGCTTTGCCACCGTCTCACCCATTTTGCCGTCAAGATAGCAGATGCCAAACATACGGTTGCCCTGCTGGTTATAGGCTACCTTGGCAAGTTGACCCTTGCGGTTGGCAAAAACATCGCTCTTTTGGGTCATTTCGTCGGTAACGGCATACCAAGAGTAAAGTTCATCCTTGCTAAAAGGGTTTTCACTGCACCACAAATCACAGGGCACAATATAGCAGTTGGAAAGGCGGTTTTTAACGAGAAATAGGGAGTGGAGATTGTTTTTTGTGTAATACTCACCGTTGTAAATAAGGTCAACGCCGAATTTATCAATCAGATACTCAAACTTTTCCTTTAAAAAGCCAACAACCACCGCAATATCGGTAACACCCGCCTCATTAAGTTGGCGGATTTGCCGTTCAATAAGCACCTCACCCTTTACTTGCAAAAGGGCTTTGGGAGTTTCGGTGTTGATAGGCACCATACGAATTCCGCTTCCTGCCGCAAGAATGACTGCGCCCTTGGGCGCGTTTGCCTCAAAGAGAGCCAACGCCTTTTTTGAAAGGGCATAATCTGCAGTCAGATAGCCTGCCTCCACCAAATTTTTCAGGGCAGAGTTAACAAGCCCCAAAGAGTAGCCGCTATCCTTTGCTAAAGCACGCTGATTGACGAAGGTACTCTTTTTTAGAGTTATGAGCAAATCAAACTCTTGCTTGTTCACGAAATCACCGCCTAAACATTTTATGAACATATTATAGCACACTATTCCTAAAAGTCAAGAAAAAAACACGGGTAACTGCCGAAGCAATTACCCGTGCCGAAAATTATTCAGTTATTACGGAACCCAGTATCCTGCGTTAAAGAAGTAAAGTCCGTTGTTGATAAGGTAAACACCGCTTGTCAGCAAGCCTTCCTTAGCATCAATGTAAACCCAACCCTTTTCGGTGTTGTGCCAGCCTGTGCCCAACAAAGCACCTGATGCAGAGGCATAAACGCACTTGTCGGTTGATTCGATGTAGTAATAATCGTTTACCACCATATAGCCTGCATAGTCGAAGCAATAATCGGTGCCGTTGATGTTGTAAATGCCATCGGTCAACAACTTGCCGTCTTTGATGTAAGCAAAGCTGCCGTCATACAACTGAACCCAACCGTTAATAGTATACTCGCCAAGGCAAGCACCTGCGGCAGAGAACTGATATACCTTACCGTCAATAATACGGAAGCCGGTGTACATTTCGTAGTCAAATGTTTCTTCGCCGGTAGAATCAGAATAGCCCAACTCTTCAGCGATGTAGTACTTGGTGCCGTTAAGGTTAATCCAACCTGACTTTATGCTGCCGTTTGAGCCGAAATAGAGCCATTTGTTGTTAACAAGCTTCCATTCGCAGGTTGCTTCAAGTCGTGCACCTGATGCCTGATAGTAGAAGCCGTTGCCGTCAAATCTGTTGGCATACATTCTGCCCTGTTCGTCAAAGCAATACCAAGAGTTTCCGATGTACAGATAATCATTGTTGGCAGCAACACCTGTTGAGGTGAAGTAGTACCAGAAGCCATCCTTATAGCTCCAGGTGTTAGCGGTGCCTGTGGGAAGCTCGGCATCTAAATCAATATATTTTACGTATACGCTGTTTTTGTCAAACAAGGCAAATTTGTCTTCTGCCTCGATGTACGCTATGCTGTTGCTTATGCACCAGCCGTAAGGACCGGCATAGTACCAGGATGAGCCTGACTGAATCCACTGATTTACAGCAACCTCGCCATACTGATTGGCAAAAATCCACTCGTCAGCACTGTCCTTGTACCAACCGCGCAAATAGGTGCCCTTGGGAGTGAAGTAGTAAATTTTACCGTCAATCTTTTCGAGCATGTTAATCAGCATAACGCCGTCTCTGAAGTAGTAATCGCCATACCAACCGGTGTAACCGATGCCGTTCTTAAGGAGCCATGCGTTGCCGTTTCCGTAGCTAAAGCCGTCAGCCATATCAACTTCGCTTACAACCTTGCCGTAAGCATCAATAACATAAACAGTTTGGTTAGAGAAGTCGTAATAGGTGGTGTCGGCAAGCATAATGCCGTGCTCAAAGAAGTAGTGGACATCGTCGATGGTGTAACGGCCCCACCAGCACTCATATGGGTCAAAATATCTCCAACCGCCGTTGTGATATACCCAACCGCCATCGAAGCGACGGCCGTACTCGTCGTAATAGAAACTACCATCATAATAGTTGGTCTTCAACTGGCAGGTGTAGTCATCGAACAGATAAACAGACTCTTTATTGTCTTCTACGATGGTAACTTCGCCGCGGCAAGGCTCGCCGTCCTGAATGTAGTACCAAGCGTCGTCAGTCTGATTCCAGCCTTCTTTGTCAAGCTTGGTTACTCTGCCTGAAGCATTGGCAAAATACCAGAATCCGTCCTCAGCAAAATACAAGGTGTTGCAAATCATATCGGTGCCGTCGAAAATATAATCAATGCCGCCGATAGTGGTCAAGCCGTCGGCAAGGTGGCCATACTCATCGGCATACTTATAGGTGTTGCCGCAATCAATCCATCCGCCTGCAGCCATTTTGCCCGAATGGTCAAAATAGTAAGCCTCATCGTCTATGTAAATGGTTTCGCCTGCAACAAGCTCAGGATAAAAATAGAACCAGTTAGCGCCTGCCTGCTTCCAACCCTGATAAACCTTGCCGTTTTCAACAAGCAGTTTTCCGTAAGGAGTTGAATAGTAGCCGGGAGCGGTAATCTTTTGATAAGCGCCGTTGGGCATAACGGCGTAAAGATAGATTACTCCTGTTTCGCCATCTTCCTCATAATCACATATGTAATCCATAGAAGCGGCATTCATTTGGGGAAACAGATAATAAACAGTGCCGTTTACATCCATTTCACCAAGGTAAAGGGTGCCGCCTTCGGTTACATAGTAGTAATACTGACCTGAAACAGCCCAGCCGGGAGTTTCAACAACTGCACCGCTTTCGTTTGCAAGGTAGTAGTTAAATTCGTAATAGTCGCCTAATTCGTTGTAATATTCAACCTCGAAGTGTTCGTCGCTATACATTTGACCTTCATAGTCGAAGCCATACTTGTAGTCGCCGATTTGCTTAAGACAGTTTTCAACCAGACGGTCGTTTTCAACATAATACCACTCGTCGTCAAACAGGAACCAGCCTTCGCCGCATTTGGTAAGGGCGCAGCTCTTGTTTGCAATGTAAACGCCGCCATCATAAAGAGTTATAAGCTCGTCAGAAACGGCAATACTGTTTCTGAACATATACTGTGCTGCGCCGATGGTGTAAATACCGTCTTCATAGGCTTTGCAATCGTCACCGTAGTATTCCCATCTTTCGTAGCCCCAACCGTACACATCGGAAAGAGCCCACTGGTTACGGTAAAGAGCGCCGCTTGCACCTGCACGGTAACGGCAAGCACCCTCATAGTCATAAACGTAATTGTCCTGAAGCATAATGCCGTCACCGTAGAAATAGTAGCTTGCGTTGCCTATTTCGTAGATGCCGTCGGTTAACATCTGACCGTTTTCACAATAGTAGTAATCCTTGCCTACCAAGGTCCAACCGTTTGCATTAAGCTGAGCAGCAACGCCATTGTCGTTAACCACGTATGTGCAACCGGCTGCTTCGTCAACGTATGAGCCACCGCGCATCTTCCAACCGTCTTCGCTAAAGTAACGGCCGATACCGTTAACAACCAAGTAGCCCTGTGCAGCTTTGCAGTCGTCGGTGTAGTAATAATCGTTCTCAAACCACTCGTTGCGGTAAAGCACGCCGTTGGCTTTAATACGGTACCAAACCCACTTTTCAGAAGCGTCATCATAAACATTATATTCACCGTCGGCATACATTTCACCGCGATAGCCAATGTAATAGTAGTCGCCGCCGTATTCGAGTATGCCTTCGGTAGTGTATCCGTTTTCACCGTAGTAGTACCAGGTGCCGTCTTGGTCAAGATACCACTCGTTTACGTAGATAGGACCGCCGGCTTTGGCACGAACAGACACCCACTGGTCTTTGTCTGTAAGATAAATTTCTTCATCTTTGCCGTCAACCATCACACCTTCGTTGTTGAATGCGTAGTAAATGCCGCCGATTTGGAGTGACTCTCTCTCAGCACGGTAGCCGCCGGCCTTGTAGTAGTACAAGTTGCCGTTATCGGCAGGGTACCATTCTTCGTTGAGCATTCTGCCTTCTTGGTCAAAGCGGAAATAGGCGTTGTATTGCTCAACCCAAATTTCGCAGTCGGTTACTATGTTGCCGCAATCATAAAATACGTGGTATCCGCCCTCTGCATTGTAGACAAAGCCATCTTGAACTGGCTCTTCCGCAGATGCAAAAAGAGTGAACATACAAACAAGAGCAATCACAGTTATAATAACCGCTAAAAGTTTGTTTTTCTTCATAACTAATCCTCCTTAAAATTTGATGTGGACGGTAGGCGCCCAATCTTTAAAAATATAATAGCATCTAAAATAATATTTCGCAACAAAAATAAGTCAAAAAAAGGGGAGTGGTTACAAAATTGTATCCGTTTGTTAACATAACACCAAAATAGACTTGCTATAATCGGGTCAATGTGATATACTCACTGTGTATAACTATGTGAAACGGGTGAATAAAATGAAAGTCAGTGTAATAATTCCTGTTTATAACACAAAAGATTATTTGCGTCAGTGTTTTGATTCCTTAGTTAATCAGACCCTTGAAGATATAGAGATTTTGGTGGTTGACGACGGTTCCACCGACGGTTCAGACCAAATTATCAAAGAATACCAGGAGAAATATCCTCAAAAGGTAAAGGGATTTTTCAAAGAAAACGGCGGTCAGGCATCGGCAAGAAACCTTGCTCTTCAGTATGCACAGGGCGAGTATCTTGGCTTTGTTGACAGCGACGACTGGGTAGATGCCGAAATGTACGCCGAAATGTACGAAAAGGCAAAAACGGAGGATGCGGATATCGTTATTTGCGATACTACCGACCACTATCCCACCTACGACGTTTATCATCATGCCTCACAGTTTGAAAGCAAGTTTGCGGTAACTCCCTCTGCCTGTAACAAAATTTTCAGGCGGGATTTTGTGGGGGATATACGCTTTCCCGTTGGACTTTGGTATGAGGATTTTGAGTTTACCACCAAAAATTTGATGCTTACCGAAAAAATCGGGGTAATACACAAAAGCTTTTATCACTGCCACTGCCGTGAAGTTTCCACAATGACCAACAACAACGCCGAAAAAAATCTTGATATGTTAACGGTGCTTGGCAACTTAACCCGATTTGTTGAAGAAAAGGGAATGGGTGAAACGTATAAGGACGTGCTTGAATATTTGTATCTTGACCACGTGCTTATTACCACCGTCAACCGACTGAAAGCGCAAAATAACAAAAACAAAAACAAGATAATCAGAAGAATGGTCAGCGAGGTAAAAAAGCTATACCCCAAATTTTATAAGGATGCAGTTTTCACCCAAATGGCAAAAAACCGCAAGATTATCGCACTGCTTAATTTTGCAGGGCTTTCGGGGCTGTCTAAGCTGATTTTAAGCGTTAAGTCAAAGACAAAGGATATTAAAAAAGGAGAGTAAAAATGAAAAAAGTCATTGGTTTTGTTAAAAGCAACCTGTTGCTTATATTTTTAGTGTTACAACCTTTTTTAGATATTTTGGCATATTTTCAAAGCGATTCTGCCGTATCACTGGCAGGATATTTCCGCCTTGCAGTAACAGTGGCTTTGCCTGTTTATGTATTGTTTTTCACCAAAGAACGCAAAAAATTCATCGCAGTAATGTCGGTGATTGTAGGGTTTTGCGCATTGCACACACTTAACACCCTGCGGGATGGATTTGCAGGTGCCTTCAGCGACGTAAAATATATGCTGTTGGTGGCGCATATGCCCGTTTTGCTTTTTTGCTTTATGTTCCTTTATGAAAAGGCATCTTTATTAAAGCAGATTTCGACAGGCCTTATTATAAATGTGATTACAAGTGTGGTTGCATTTTATCTGTCCTATGCACTTAACAGCGGCAACTGCACCTATCCGCTTTTCCAAATGGGATGGACAGGCTGGTATGTTATTCCTAATGCCCAAAGCATAATTTTGTCAAGCCTTATTCCTTTTGCGCTATACTTCTCTATAAAATACTGCAAGTATTATTTTCCGCTTACAATGTTGCCCTTGATTTATATGTACACTCTTAACGGCACCAAGGCTACCTTTGGGGCAATGCTGGCATCCTTCGGCGCGGTGGCAGGATTTTGCTTTGTTGAGTTTGTGTTTATAAAGGATAAGCGCAGTCGTTTTCAGATTTACAAGTCTGCAATGGCAGTGTTTCTTGTTGCGGTGTCACTTTTGTGCTACACCTATTCCCCCCGCCAGATTATGGACAGTACCGCCGAGAGCAATCGTTTAGAGGAGCAGGCTGATCTTGATAAACTGATGGAAGAGGACAAGGACGACAAAGAAAAAGAGGATGAAGAAGAATTAAAGGGTAAATATTTCTATTTGACCTATATCAACCCCAATCTTGTTGACCGTTTCGGCCCCGACAAAGTCCTTGATGCATACGGTGAAAACCTTAATTCCTACGGTTTGTCGGATATGCGTCTTAAAAAGCTGATATATGCCCGTCTTGTATGGGATGAGTCGGATTTTGTTACCCGTATGGTTGGCTTTGAATACACAAAAATGCAACATAAAGACGACAATTTCGACCTTGAAAACGATCCCCCTGCAATCTTGTACTATTACGGATATATTGGCGCGGCACTGTTTTTGCTGCTTATGGCATATTTTATTGCCCGACTGATAAAGCAGCTTATAACCAAGTTTAAGGACAGTTTTAATCTATTTAACTTTATTGTGCTGGTGGCTTTAGGCTTGCAGATTGTATCGGCTATTTATTCGGGCTATTTGTTAAGAAGACCCAATGTTGCAATTTATTTAGGAATGGTACTGCTTCTTATCTACTGCCGAACTGAGCCTTTATTTAAGAAAAAGACAGAAGGTCAAAAATGAAAAAAAGAAGTGTAACCGAAAACGTATTTTTTAATATGCTTTATCAGGTTCTTGTTACGGTGTTGCCTGTTATTACAACACCCTATATGGCAAGGACTTTGGGACTGCACGCCAACGGCATACATTCCTTTACCGAAAGCATAGTAACCTATTTTATTATTTTAGGTGCTCTTGGCACGTCACTTTACGGCATACGCAAGGTTGCCTACGTTCGTGACGACGAGGAAGAGCTTGCACGGGTAACCAAAGGGCTGATTTTGTTAAGACTGGTGCTTACGGCAGTTACTCTGGCAATTTATATCCCTGCACTTTGCATCAATAATGAGTATGCCTATATTTTCCGTATTCACATTATCAACATTGTTGCCAACGGCATTGATATAACTTGGTTTTATCAGGGTGTAGAGGATTTTAAAAAGGTAACTCTGCGCAATCTGGTTGTAAAATTCATTTTTATCGTTTGCCTGTTCACCTTTATACGCACCCCTGAGGATTTGCCGTGGTACGTGCTTATGGCGGTAGCCAGCACTCTTGTAGGCAACTTTATAATGATTTACTATCTGCCTCAGTACGTTGACCTTAAAAAAGGCAGAGCCGTAAAGCCCTTTGACCATCTTAAGCCAAGCTTTTTCCTGCTTATTCCTCAGGCAATGAACTATATATATGCACTTATTGACCGCAGTATGCTTGGTTGGATGACCAACACCGACAATGTTGGTATATACGACCAAGGTCAGCGTATTGCCCGAATGATAACGGGCGTTTTGCAGTCGGTAGGCTACGTTATGATGGCTCGCGTTGCCAATCTTTCCCAAAGCAATGATAAAGAGGGTATTCGCAACTATGTGCACAAGTCTATCAGTTTCACTTGGTTTATTGCACTACCCGCTATGTTTGGCATATTAGGTGTGGCGGACGATTTTATCCCCTTCTTTTTAGGCAGTGAGTATTTAGAGGTTGCTCCCGTTTTAAAGATACTCAGCGTACTTGTGTTTATTGTATCAATGAACAGTCTTATGGGTGTGCAGATGCTTCTGCCCCTTGGCAAAGAAAAGATATACACCCTTGCCACAACAACAGGTGCAATGGTTAGCATAGCAAGTAATACGGTGCTTATTCCCATCTTCCAAACCTACGGCGCCTGCATTGCCTGTCTTATTGCCGAATGTACTGTTTTTGCCGTGTCTTATTGGAATTTAAGGGATATGTTCGACCTGCCAAAGCTTTTAAAGGATAATATGAGTGCGATTCTCGGTTCTCTTGTAATGTATGGCTCAGTCCGTCTTATCGCATTGTTGCCAACAGGCGTGGTGGTTAAACTTTTGGCAGAGCTTTGCGGTGGCGTAATTATTTACGTTGCCTTTGTGCTTATTACCAAAAACGAGACGGCACTGCTTATTCTTGAAAAGATAAAGAACTTTGTCACTAAAATATTTAAAAGTAGGGCTTGATGAATTTGAAAATCAGTTTGATTATCCCTGTTTATAACGTTGAAAAATTTCTTCCCCGTTGTCTTGATTCGGTGGCGTCACAAACCTATGCTGATTTAGAGGTTATTATTGTTAACGATGGCAGTACCGACAATTCGGCACAAATTATTGACCGCTACGTTGCAAGCAATCCCAATTTTACCGCCTATACCATTGAAAACAGCGGTCAGGGTGGAGCTCGCAATTTCGGTTTGGAAAAGGCGCAGGGCGATTATGTTGCTTTTTTGGACAGTGATGATTACATTGCTCCCGACTGTATTGAAAAACTGGCGGCGGCTGCTAAAACCAATGACAGTGATATTGTGGTTTGCGCCTGTTACGATGTTAAAGAGGACGGAACCGTTATTGCACAAATTGACAACAACATCACCAACGGCACAACAAATATTTTTGAGTCGCCACAAATTTTGTTCAATCGGGTGGCACCTTGGGGCAAGCTTTTCAGACGCTCCGTTTTCGGTGACCTGAGCTTTGCCACAAGGGTGTGGTACGAGGATATGCGCCTTATACCAAAGCTTTATTTGAGCGCCGACAAAATCACCTATATTGATGATGCGCTTCTTTACTACGTGCAACGGGCAGGCTCCACAATGAATAACAGCAATGCCGCCCGCAATCTTGAAATTATAGATGCCTTTGAGGATGTAATTTCTTATTTTAAGCAAAAGGGCGTATATGACAAAATAAAGGAAGAAATTGCCTTTTTGGTAGTTGACCATATTGCCGTTGCAACCGTTACCCGTGTGGTGCAAAGCAAATCAAAGGATAAAAGGGCGGTCATTCAAAAACTTGATGAATACTTGTCAGGTTTTGACGGGCTTTATAATAACAAATATATGCCTTGCCTTACCTCTAACAAAAAACTGATTTTGCAGTTTAACAGACGCAGACTTTACTTTTTGACCAATCTTTGTATGAAAATAAAAAGCAAACTTAAATAAAGGGTGATAACAATGGCAAATCCCAAAAGAATAATCATCCCGTCGGGATATATGGGTTCAGGCTCATCAGCCATAACCGATATTATGAGCGAAATCAAGGGTGTGGACGTAAGCCGCGGCACCTTTGAATACGTGTTTATGCACTGCCCCAACGGACTCTTTGATTTAGAGGACAAGCTGCTTATCGGCAACAATGCTGTTCGCAGTGACGAAGCCCTTCATTCTTTTGAAAAAACAATGAAGCAGCTTTATGACAAAAAATATTGGTGGGTAGGTCACTATAAGCAGAATATTGGCGAGGGCTTTTTTGAGGCTACCAAGGAATTTACCAAAAGCATCACCGATGTGGAAAGTGATTACTACTGGTATTATCAGGAAAATGCCACACCAAAAATGATTGTAAGACTGATTTTCAACCGTTTGCTTAAAATGGCAACCCTTAATCACTTTAAGCCTAAAAAGGTGGTTGAATATGCGCCTATGCGCCTTTCCTTTGCCGACGAAAAACGCTTCTATGCCAAGGCAAAGGAATATATCTATAAGCTTTTTGCAATGGCGGGCTACAAGGAGCAAAGCATATTGTTTGACCAGTTGCTTTTACCCTTTAACCTGTTCAGATTTGAGAAATATTTTGATGATGACGCCTACGTTTTTGTTATGGAGCGTGACCCTCGCGACGTTTTTATCAGCAACAAATATTACTGGTCAAAACAGGGTGAGCCGGTGCCATACCCCACCGATGTAAATGAGTTTTGCAAGTATTACAGAAGCTTGCGCCAAATGGAAAAGCCGGCAGATAGTGAGCGGATTGTAAGAATCAAATTTGAAGATTTGATTTATAATTACGATGCCACAATCTCTGCCATATTCCAAAAATTAGGTTGGGATGAGGCAACTCATACCGCCAAGAAAACCAAGTTTAACCCCGACAGGTCAATTAACAATACTCAGTTGTTCAGAAAGAACGAGCAATACGCCAATGAGTGTGAAATTATTGCCAAGCAGTTGCCTGAATATCTGTACGATTTTCCCTATGCCCTTGAACACAAGGACAACCAAGTCTTTTAAGATAGGTGATAGTTATAAAAAAGATAGCTATTTTAATGCTCCACCTGCAACACGGCGGAATAGAAAAGCAAACCATAACATTGGCAAATCAGCTTTGCGAAAAGTATGAGGTGGAATTTATAACCACATACAGTATGAACACCCCCCCTGCATATGAAATTGACGGCAGAGTAAAGGTGCGCTATCTTATGGATACCCACCCCAACCGCCAAGAAATTGCAGAGGCTATTCACTCAAAGAACCCTTTTAAGATTGCAAAACAAGGCTTTGTTGCCCTTAAAATCCTTTATCTTAAAAAGAAATTGATGGAAAAAGCCGTCAAAAATCTTAAATGCGATTTTGTGCTTTCAACCCGAGTTGAGTATGCTGAAATGCTGTCAAAATACGCTCCAAAAGGTGTTGTTACCATTACTCAGGAGCATTTGCACGACGACAGCCCCAAGTATATTGAACGGTGCAAAAAAGCCTTCAGAAATCTTGATTATCTGGCAGTTATCTGTAAGGGCTCATATGATAATTTTTCCAAGTGGCTTAAGGATAACAACAAGATTAAAATCGTTACCATACCCAATATTTTGGAGGGAATTCCCGAGGAAAATGCTGCCTTGCAGGGCAACCGCATTGTGTCAGCAGGCAGACTTCATCCCGTTAAGAATTTCGGTAGTTTAATTAAGGTCTTTTCGCTTGTAAACAAGCAAATTCCTGATTCAACCCTCACTCTTGTAGGCGGCGGAGAAGAGATGGACAGTCTTAAATCCCTTGCAAACGATTTAGGGGTGGCAGATAAGATTACCTTTACGGGAATGGTGTCAAAGGAAGAAGTGCAGAAGCATATGCTTCAAAGCGACATTTTTGCAATGACGTCTTTGACCGAATGTTTCCCTATGGTTATGTTGGAAGCCTCATCGGTAGGCTTGCCAATCATCAGTTACGATGTGCCCGTTGGCCCCAAAGCCATTATTACACAGGGTGAAAACGGCTATCTTATCCCATTTGAAAAGACTGAAGAAATGGCGTCAAAAATAGTGGATATTTTAACCGATAACCAGCTCAAAAAGGCTCTTGCGAAAAATTCAAAAGAAAACGCCGTCAACTTCCTGCCACAAAAAATTAGTCCCTTGTGGGAAGCAATTTTTGATAAGGAATAAATAGCAAAGCTCAGGCATATAATCTAACAACCCTTTTAGGAGTTGATTGTATGCGTGACGGTGTAGAGGACAGAGCGGTGCTTTTGGCGGAATACATAATCGAAACGGGCGCCACGGTGCGCGCAACCGCCAAGGTGTTCAAAATCTCAAAATCAACAGTACATAAAGATGTGGCTCAACGGCTCAAAAAGATAGATTTGCAGTTGTATCGCCAAGCCAAACAGGTGCTTGAAATCAACAAGTCCCAACGGCATATAAGGGGCGGTCTTGCCACCAGAAGAAAATATGAAAATATGAAATAACAAACTGCTTGGGTGCACCCAAGCAGTTTGTTATTTTTGATATTGGGCATAAAATTAAAGAATGTCAAAAATAGTGCAATTTGCAACGAATAATCGTCTTTTTACCCTTGATTTTATTTTCTTAAAATGATATAATCAATAATGGTTTATAGGATGGCTAATTATATCGTTAATTAAAGGTTACAGGAAGAAGGGAATTGAGTGTCTGTTGCTCAGAACGTAAGAATTGAACAAAAAAACGACGGCAGTAAAATGTACATAGTAAAGAAATTGGGGCAGGTTAAGAAAAAGCCTTTATATGATTTTTTTAAGCGCGTATTAGACTTTGCTTTTTCCTTTTTTGCATTGGCGGTTTTGTTGTTGCCAATGTTAATACTTGCCTTGGCTGTGCTTATCAATTCAGAGGGCCCTGCTGTTTATAAGCAGGAGCGAGTAGGTCTTAACGGCAAACGCTTCATCTTGTACAAATTCCGCTCTATGCGTATGGATGCCGAGTTAAATGGCGCTCAGTGGGCGGCTGACGACGACCCAAGAGTAACTAAGGTTGGCCGTTTTATGCGAATGACCCGATTGGACGAGCTCCCTCAGCTTATAAACATACTTAAAGGGGATATGAGCTTTGTCGGACCCCGACCCGAGCGTCCGATTTTTTACGATAAGTTTGCCGAGTATATCGACGGTTTTGACGAGCGCCTTAAGGTTGTTCCCGGTCTTACAGGCTTAGCACAGATAAGCGGTGGTTACGACCTTAAACCTGAGGAAAAGGTTGCCTATGATATTGAGTATATTGAAAAGCGCTCGTTATGGCTTGATATAAAGCTTGTTTTTGGCACAGTAGCGGTAGTATTTACACACGACGGAGCGAAATGATTTATGAAAATAGCACTTATTGCAAACGACACAACCTATGTTTACAATCTAAGATTTGAGCTGATGCAGGCTATTCTTTCAAAAGGGCATAGTCTTGTTGCCGTTTGTGAGCGTGCCGACCACGCAGAAGACCTTGAAAACGCAGGTATTAAAATTGCTGATGTAACTGTTGGCAGACGGGGCAAAAACCCACTGAACGATTTAAAACTGCTCGCCTGCTATAACAAGATAATTAAGGCAGAAAAGCCTGATTTGGTGCTTACCTTTAACATTAAGCCCGACGTATATGCCGGTCTTGTGTGCCATTTTCGTAAGATTCCTTTTTTGGCAAATATAACAGGCCTCGGCACTGCAGTGGAATATCCCGGCCCTATGCAAAAGCTTACGGTTATGCTTTACAGAATGTCTATGAAGCACGCCAACTGCGTATTTTTCCAAAATTCCGAGAATATGGAATTTTTTGATAAAATGTCAATCAAGTGCAACAAAAAGGTGTTGCTTCCCGGTTCAGGTGTTAATACAAGCAAGTATATACCAATGGAGTATCCCGTTAACAAGGAGTTTTGCTTTATTGGCAGAATTCTTAAAGAGAAGGGTATTGAAGAATTCGTTACTGCCGCAAAGGCAGTGCTTAAGCAGCACCCCGATGCAGTTTTTCATATAATCGGTGGCTGCGACAGTGACTATGAAGCATATCTTGCCGAAGCGGTAAAGACTGATGGGATACTCTATCACGGCCACAGCAATTGTGTAGGTGACTTTATTACCCGTTGTTGCTGTACTGTTCACCCCACCTATTATCCTGAGGGAATGAGCAACGTGCTGCTTGAAAGCGGTGCCATAGCCAGACCGATAATTACTACCGACCGAAGCGGTTGCCGCGAAATTGTTGACGACGGCGTAAATGGATTTGTAGTCAATCAGCGTGACGCTGAGGATTTAACCCAAAAGCTTATCAGTTTTCTGAATTTACCTTGGGACGTCCGTAAGGATATGGGATTGGCAGGTCGAGCAAAGGTTGAAAGGGAATTTGACCGCAGAATAGTAGTTGATAAATACTTGACTGAGATTAACGAGGTGCTTAATGGAAAAGAAGGCTAAACGCTTACTTTTTGTTTTGCCTACCGCTCAGATTGGCGGTACCCGCACGTCCTTGCTCAATCTGCTGAGCAATATGGATAAAGAGCGTTACGATATTGACGTGATGTTTATACGTAATAAAGGCACGATGCTTAAGCAGTTTCAAGAGATGTGCAACGTTTTACCTCAAGACAAAATCTTGCTCGCCGGTCGCGAGTCTGTTAAAGTCTTGCTCCGATCGGGAAATTTGTTGGCAGTGGTAAGAAGTGCAGGGTTAATTGCAAAGTCTAAACTAAAAAAGCAGTCCCGTTATGAAATTGCCTATAAGCAGGCGGCAAAAAAATACGGTGGCAAATACGATTGCGTTATCGCATTTCAGGAAAAGGATGCAAGCGAATTTGCAAGATATATAGACACCCCCAGAAAAATTGCTTGGGTGCATACAGATTTTTCCCGTGCTGTAAGGAAAAGCAGCGAGGCTTGGTTTTCGCAGGTAACAAATAGTTTTGATAAGGTTGTTTTTGTGTCTGATGCTTGTATGAATGAGTTTAAAGAAAAAACACATATTGATCACAGCAAAATGGTTAAAATTTACAATACCTTTGACAGCGAACTAATAATCAAAAAAAGCACCGAGTATGATGTATACAAGCCGAAAGATATGTTGACCTTCGTATCCGTTGGAAGATTTTGCGAGCAAAAAAGCTTTCATCGGGCAGTTGAGGCAGCAAGCCGTCTTAAAGACGAGGGATATAAGTTTAAATGGTATATAATCGGTGATGGAGAACTGTTTTCTCAAATTGAAGAGGCTGTTAAAGATAACGGTCTTGAAGATTATGTTGAACTAACGGGCAGAAAAGAAAATCCGTATCCGTATATGGCTTCAGCAGACGCTATGATTCTTACTTCGGTGTTCGAAGCTCATCCAATGGTAGCAAACGAATCTTTTATTTTATCTGTACCTGTTGTATCAGCGGCATTTCCTGCTGCTGCCGAATCGGTTGTTGATATGCATAATGGCGTTTTGTGCGATAATAGTAGTGAAGGTGTGTACCAAGGCGTTAAGCGCATATTAGATGATTCTCAATTGTTAGAAAAACTTAAAAGCAGTTTAAGTAAATTCAAGTATGATAATAAAATTATAGTGAAACAAGTTGGAGATTTAATAGAGGGCAAGCGTTAAAGGTTATAGCATGGTTGGAGGATTCAATGAACAAGACAGTAACATCACAAGGCTTATTGGATAGTGATATGCAATTGAAAAAAGGCATGGATTCACCTTTGAGCAATGTTGTTATTAAGTGCACTATTGTTATTTCGTATCTGTGCCAAATGTTGGTTTTATTTAACAGAGAAATGTTTGAGCTTTATACCGGTCCTGTTTTGGCGGTGTGCTTTTTAATTTTGACATATACGCAGTATTATTATATTCCTTTTGCATTAGTGTTGGTTACTCCAAACGCGCTAGGCACAGTGTTTATGGGACGAATATCGTTTTTTGTGTTTTCGCTGTTCCTTTTGATTTTGAGGGTAATTATTATTAAGGGAGCCGTAAAATTTGTTTTATCTGATGTTTTTTGGTTTGTCTTAGGCGTCGCCAATGCGTTTAATTTAAAAATTACAGCAAGCGATAATGTGGGATGGCATAAGATTATTTTAACGTGTATTTTAACAATATGGTTAATATACATTAACGTTGATGATCGAAAAAAAGAAGGGGTTATTGATGGCTTTTTAATTTCTTTTGCTGTTGCTATAACAACAAATGCAATTGTAACCCTCATTACAGGAACGGCAACTAAATACGCTACATCTGATAGAATGGGAATAGTTGGATTTGGAAGCAACGATCCTAATATTGCTGCAATGGCGCTTTCATTAGCGATTGCTATAATTATAAGTTCGCAAAGCTTTAAACTTTTACCAAAGATGGCAATGGCAATTTGTTTGTTTATTGCTGTTGTTACAACTGTTTCTATATCGGGGTTAATAGCCTGCATTCTCACATTGTTGCTTTTTGTTATAATAACAAGTAAAAATCGGCAAAACATCTCAGTTTTTTGCTTTATCATATTTGGAGCGTTGTTGGCGGTATATATGTTTCCGATGCTTGGAATTGTGGGAGCGGAAAAAGCATCAGGTGAAGCAGTTAATTACTTAGAGTATTATCAACAAAAAATTAGTAATAAGTTATTCAGTGTGTCAAATAGTGATATTGATAGTGCTACATCGGGACGTGCAGAACTAATTCGAATGAATATGGAGTATCTGTTTGAACAATCGGCAATAAGACAATTTTTTGGCGGTAACAACGTTAATCCGTTAGGCGTAAACGTGTCTCACAATACGTTTATAGATATAACGCTTCGTTTTGGATATATAGGTTTGATATGCGTTATTATTATGATGGTGTATTCTACTATTAAATGCATACATAGAACTAGAAAAACAGGTAATTGTAACCGACTGTTGTGTAAATTTTTAATGATTTATTGGTCAATGACACTCAGCTTGTTTGATGGCAGTGGTGCAGTTTTGTGGTTGGGCTTTGTTTTGTTATTGTAAGGAGGCAGTTATGCTGGTTAGTGTAATCGTACCTGTTTATAATATAGAACAGTATATAGGTCCTTGCATTGACAGTATATTGATGCAGGACTACAAACATCTTGAAATAATACTTGTTGATGACGGCTCCACCGATAAAAGCGGAGCAATTTGCGATGAGTATGCAAGGCGTGACGCGCGAATCAAGGTATACCATATAGAAAACAGCGGACTGTCAGGCGCCCGTAATTACGGAACTGAGCAGTCAAGCGGCGAATTTATCTATTATCTTGACGGCGATGACTGCTTTACAGAGGGAGCGATTTCTTCATCTGTTGCAAAGGTGACAGGCAATGTGGACGTAGTGCTTGCAAGGTTTGCTAACTACAATACTGCAAGTGGTGAAAAATCCCCCGAAAACCTATCCTTTAAAAATGAATATGTGTCGGGAAAAAGTGGAGAAGATGGGTTTGCGTGCTTGATGAACAACAATGCACGTCCTATCTGGATGGCGTGGATGCCGTTGTTTCGCCGCAGTCTGATGATGGATAACGGCATTAGATTCAGACTCAGGCTTTTAAGCGAAGATATTGACGTAATGCCTCATATATATCGGCGTGCCCGTGAAATAGCGGTAAATAACCGAGTTAATACCCTTTACAGAGTCAACCGTTCGGGTTCAATAATGGCTACCGTCAATGCTAAGCGTTATACCGATATTTACGATATAATCGGTCGTTGGATGGCGTTTTTCGAAACCGATACCCAGTGCTCCCCATATTTCCGCAATGCGATGATAGCACAGATGCACAAGCTTTATTTCAGTTATTTAAGAAAACTGCGTTATTTGAAAAAGGAAGACCGAAAGGAAGTGCTTGCGGCTGCAAAGCCTTTGGCATATTTGCTTGACAGTGAGCATACTTGGCCTTTGTATCGCAGGCTTTACAAGTTGCTTGGGTTTGACGGACTTGTTGCCGTTATGAGATTTACAAAAAGGTAAGGAATTTATATGAAGTTTAAGCGAGGCCTTAAAAACATAATATTCGGCTTAATAAGCCAAGTGTTGATGATGGCCTTGGGCCTTATAATACCACGCTTTTTCGTTATGAAATTCGGAAGTGCGGTAAACGGTCTGTTTTCGTCAATAACGCAGCTTATGGGCTACGTTGCGCTGTTGGAAGCGGGCATAGGTACTGCAACGGTACAAGCACTGTATAAGCACGTGGCAAGCAAAGACCGTGACGGAATATCCTCGGTACTGTCGGCAACACGCATCTATTACCGACGGGTGTCACTATATTATTTGCTGTGTGTTTTCGGCTTGTCCTTTGTTTATCCCATGCTAATTGACACAAGCGGAATACCTTTTGAATTTATGGGACTCAGCGGAGGTCTGATTGTAAAAATCGCCGTTGGACTTGTTACCTTTATTGCAGGTATTGCCGGTGTGATTAACTTTTATTTTCAGGCAACTCTCAAGCAACTGCTTATTGCTGAGGGCAGAGGATACGTTACCTCAAACATTACCCTAATAATCGAACTGCTTATGTCGGTTGTTAAGATTGCCCTGATTTATTCGGGTGCCAATATAGTGCTTATTCAGCTTGGATATATGTCGGTTAACCTGTTTCAGTTATCCCTTTACAGTGCTTATTTTAAGAAGAAGTACTATTGGGTCAACTTTGATGCAAAGCCTGATTTTGAATCTATAAAGCAGAAAAATGCATTCTTAATTCATCAGATTTCTTTGCTCATCTTTTCTAATACGGATACACTTGTCATATCAATGGCGGGTGAGCAGGGCTTGGTTTATGCAAGCATATATACCACCTACAATTTTGTAATTCACGCCTTGCACAAACTTTGCAACACTCTTAATAACTCCCTTTTATTTATGCTTGGCATTACCTTCCACGAGGATAGGGAGGAGTACATAAAGCTGCACGATGCATATAACACCTATTATATTGCTTTTATCTTTTCGGTTATATCGGTGTGCTATCTGTTGTTCAGACCTTTTATCCTGATTTATACTGCGGATTTTGACTTTAATTACGATATGCCCTACGTACCCCTGCTGTTCTGTCTTGTACAGTTGCTAAGCAGCGTGCGAATGGTGTCGGTTAATCTTATTAACATTTCAGGTCATGCAAAGGCAACGGTGCCTCGCACAATAACAGAGGCGGCAATAAATCTTGCGGTGTCCTTTGCATTGGTATGGCCGCTTGGAATTTACGGTGTGCTTCTGGGCACTGTTGCGGCTTTGCTTTATCGTTCAAACGATATTATAATTTACACCACAAAGCACATATTAAAGCGAAGTTATCTTGTATCCTATAAGCCTGTAATTGTCAACTTTGCAATATTTGCAGTAGTTGTGTTTGCAGAAAAGTTTGTGGTGCCGGATATAGCAAACTTCGGCCAGTTTTTCCTTTATGGAGCAATTTTCAGTGTAGTAGTAATCCCCGCTTATTTTGCAATAAACTCTTTGGTTTCCCCTGCAGAATACCGATATGTTATAAATATTTTAAAAAGCAAAATCCTTAAAAAGCAACGTCCCAACGAAGTGTAAAGAAGTGAGCATATGAATTTAATTGAACAGTATTCAAGATTTTTTACCGGCAAGCAAGAGCCGCTCACAGCTTTTTGCCCCTACAGAATATGTCCCTTGGGCGCTCACAGCGACCACCAACACGGCAAGGTAACAGGCCTTGCCATTGACAAGGGTATCAGCCTTACATATACTCCTACCGATGACGGTTCAGTTCAGCTTATCAGCCTGAATTTTGACGGCAAGGTGCATTTTAATATCAATAGTGTGCCCGAGCAAAAAAAGTGCGATTGGGCAGATTATTTGCGTGGAGCCGCTGTTGCACTGGGTAAAATACGTCCCCTTTACAGAGGACTCAGAGGCATCATTTACGGCAACCTGCCAATTGGCGGACTGTCATCCTCCGCCTCGGTTATTATCTCATTTATAACTGCGCTTTGCGAGGTTAACGGAGTGTACCTTTCTGCTGAGGAAATTATAAAAACTGCCTTGTGGAGTGAGGTCAACTATGTTGGCGTTAACGTAGGCACCCTTGACCAATCTTGTGAGGTGCTTTGCAAAAAGAATAATTTGCTTTATCTTGACACCTCAAACGGCAGTTACGAGCGAATTGTAAAACCCGATACGATGAAGCCTTTCAAGATTGCCATTTTCTTTAGCGGAATTGAGCGCAGTCTGGCAGGCAGTGCATTTAATACCCGCGTTGATGAAATTAAATCGGCAGCATACGCCCTTATGGCATATGCAGGTATTGAGGATAACGGCTTTAAAAATGCACGGTTGCGCTATGTTCCTCGGGAGGTATATGAGGCATATAAGCACCGCCTGCCTGAAAATTGGCGCAAGCGAGCAGAGCATTATTACACCGAATTTGACCGTGTTGAAGCAGGAGCAGAGGCATGGCGCAAGGGCGATATTGAGGCTTTTGGACGTCTGTCTTTCGAAAGCGGATACAGTTCGATTTACAATTACGAAACAGGCTCCCCCGAGCTTAAAGAGCTTTATGAATTTATGTGTCGCACAAAGGGAATATACGGCGGACGCTTCAGCGGAGCAGGCTTTAAGGGCTGCTGTATGGCGCTTGTTAACCCCGATTACACTGAAGAAATCGAAAGCAACATCACAAAGGAATATTTAAAAGCTTTTCCGCATTTAGAGGGCAAATTCTCAGTTCATTTCTGCGACAGTGCAGACGGTGTTTTGCCCAAGTAAAACCTTTTTTAAATCGAAAGGAGTAGTTTGCTGTGATTTGTATGGTATTAGCCGCAGGCTATGCTACACGTCTTTATCCCCTTACCGAAAATTTCCCCAAGCCCTTGCTTGAGGTTAAGGAAAAATCTATACTCGATTGGTTGCTTGACGATATTAAGTCAACCACCGATATTGACCGCTTTGTAGTTGTAAGCAATCACAAGTTTGCCGACCATTTTGAGCAGTGGGCAAAGACTAAGCCCTACAACATTGACGTTGTTGATGACGGCACTTCTACCGAGCAAACCCGTCTTGGCGCCGTTATGGATATGAAGTTTGCCATTGAAAAGTTAAATCTTTCAGGCGATATGCTTGTTATCGCAGGTGATAATCTGCTTGATTTTTCACTTGGCAGATTTGTTGAGTATGCCAAGGACAAGGGGACTTCTTGTCTGATGCGCTATTATGAAAAAGACACCGAAAAACTTCAAAAGTGCGGTGTTTTGTCTCTTGAGGGTGACCTTATTTCCGATATGGAGGAAAAGCCCGAAAAGCCCAAGTCAAATTGGTGCGTGCCCCCATTTTATATCTATAAGGGTGAGGATATTGCCCGCATTGACGAGGCTATTGCCGACGGATGCGGCACCGATTCTCCCGGTGCATTGGCGGCTTGGATGTGCAAGCACACAACTGTAAACGCTATGCAGATGCCCGGTGCCCGATATGATATAGGCAACCTTAAAAGCTATCAGAATGTTATGAAAAATTACGGGGGAATAAATATGGCAAAATTCCGTCCTTTTGACCCTTCAAAAAAGGTGCTTGTAACAGGCGCCGCAGGCTTTGTTGGCTTCCACCTGTGCAACCGCCTGCTTGAGCTTGGTGCCACCGTTGTGGGCTTTGATAACATCAACAACTACTATGACGTTACTCTTAAATACGCCCGACTTGACATTCTTAAAAAGCAACCCAAATTTACCTTTGTAAAGGGTGATTTGGCAGATGCAGATGCCGTTAACCGTCTTTTTGCGGAGGGTAACTTTGATATTGTGGTTAACCTTGCCGCACAGGCAGGCGTGCGCTATTCTATCGAAAATCCCAAGGCATATATTGACTCAAACATTATTGGCTTTTTCAATATTTTGGAGGCTTGCCGTCACTACCCCGTTGACCATTTGCTTTATGCATCCAGTTCTTCCGTTTACGGCAATCAGCAAAAGACTCCATTCTCCACCGATGATAACGTTGACTCACCCATAAGCCTTTATGCCGCCACAAAAAAGAGCAACGAGCTGATGGCATACACCTATAGCCACCTTTACGACATTGCCGCAACGGGCCTTCGTTTCTTTACTGTTTACGGACCTTACGGCAGACCTGATATGGCATATTTCGGCTTTACCAAAAAGATTTATGCAGGTGAGTCCATTAAGATTTTCAACAACGGCGATATGTACCGCGACTTTACCTATGTTGACGACATTGTAAAGGGTATTGAAAATATGCTTTGCAATCCGCCCGCAGAGCAAAAGGGTGCTCGTCACAAGGTTTATAATATCGGCAACAATAACCCCGAAAACTTGATGTATTTCATTGAAACTCTTGAAAAAGCACTTGGCAAAACCGCCGAAAAGGAATTTTTGCCAATGCAGGCAGGGGATGTATATCAAACCTATGCCGATGTTTCAGAGCTTATGAAGGACTTTGACTTTAAGCCCGCCACCTCTATTGAAGAGGGACTTGGTAAGTTTGCAAAATGGTATAAGTCTTATTATAAAGTTGAGGAATAATAGCAAAAACCGCAGTCAAAGGGGTTGTATCCGTAAGGACACACCCCCAGTTTTATTCGCCTTGCGGCGAGTTCTGTTGCTACGCAGTGATATTTGTCTTGCGACAAGTGATATTGCCTTCGGCAGTTTAAGGCGAATAAAATATCACTGAAACCGTAAGGTTTCAATATCACTTCCCGAAAGGGAAATATCACTCTGTGCGTTTAGCGCAGAATATCACTATAAAAAAATCACTACCCGAAAAAGAGTTTTTATCTTCTCTTATTCGGGTAGTTTTACCTTTTTCTGTTACAAGCAGGGGGGTTGTACGGCAAATTCCGATTTTTTAGAGATAACTGTACTTAGCACCTGCTCTTTTACTGCGGTTTTTTTATATCATTTTTACTCTGATTGGTTTTTCGAGTTGTTTTGCAAATTCTATCATTGACTTAGTGCCTTTGCTTTTTCCATCCCAAAAGCAAATAATATAGTCGCTGATAGTTGCCATTTCCTTGTTTCTGATAGGACCTGCGCTTCTACCAAATTCAGACCAGTTTGCATTGTGTCTTTCAATTTTGAATCCGTTTTCGTTTGCATATTTTTCACCTAACATATCGGCACCGCTGCAACCGCCTGAAACTATAATAAGGGTGTATTGGGTTTTTATTTTTGTCAAACAACTGTCTATAAATTCTTTTGCCTCTTTATAATTGTTGTAATCTCTGCAACCTGCTATCACAATTCTTTTTTCCATAGCAACCACCTTTATTTGATTATTATAATAATTTTAACCTGTTTCAGATTAAAAATCAACAACCTTATGCATACTAAACTAAAATAATTACAGTTTAGAAATAAGGTGGTGAGGTTGTGTTCAGAATTCGTGATTTAAGAGTAGACCGTGATTTGAATCAAACAGAAGTTGCCAACTTCCTTGGTATGTCACAAACGGGCTATTCAAAATATGAAACGGGCGAAAATGACATACCAACCTCTATACTTATTAAGCTTGCCGATTTTTATGATACAAGCGTTGATTATATTTTGGGTATAACCGATTGTAAAGACAGGTATCCAAAGATAAAGTAAACCGCAGTCACAGACTGCGGTTTTTTAACTGTCTAAAATCTTCTTTGAATACTTAAAAGCAACAATAAGTGGCAATATAAGTGACCCCATAACGAAATTTGCTATGGCGTGGGTAATATCAAAGGGAATACCCATTGCAATCCAAGTGAGTGTTGCCTCAAAGTTAAGACCAAACAGCAAGGCTTGGTATGGGGCGTACAGCACACCAAACAAAAGTCCGTGCAATCCGCAAACCACCATATAAACAGGCATTGCAATCCCTTTTGGCATATTCTTGGGCAAAAGCATTGCAAAAAGCCAAAGCATCGCCCAGATATACAGATAGGGAATCCACCATAACCCACCGAAGAAAATGCCGTCAAGAAAAATGTAAATATAAATGGGGATAAGGGCTTTCGCTCTGAATACCACCGTAAGCGACACAATAAGAACGCCCACAGGGTGAATATTGGGTAAGGGCATCATTATAAATTTAAGCACAAAGATAAGGGTGCCCATTATTGCAAAGAAAACCAAATACTTTAAAAATCTTTTCATTTAAAATCCTTAAACCTGTAAATTGCGGAAGTTGTAAAATTCACCCTTTAACGCCATCAACTCATCATAGGTGCCAAACTCAACGCACTTGCCCTTTTTAAGCACTGCAATCTTATCGGCATCCTTAACGGTGGATAGCCTGTGAGCAACAATAAGGGTGGTGCGCCCCTTTGCCAGATTGTTGATTGCCGCTTGAATATGCTTTTCCGACACAGTATCAAGAGCCGAGGTAGCCTCGTCAAGAATGATAATCTTGGGGTCGCGGATAAGGGCGCGGGCGATAGAAATACGCTGACGCTGTCCGCCCGAAAGTTTGCCGCCATGCTCACCGATAGGAGTGTCAAGACCGAAAGGCATAGAGTCAATGACGTCCTTAAGGCAAGCCGCCTCAATAACCTGGTTAAGCTGTTTGTCGGTCACCTTGGGGGAGCCGTAGGTAATGTTATCCCGAATGGTGCCTGTAAACATAGAACTGACCTGAGGCACAACTGCAAGGTGCTTGCGATAGCTTGTAAGGTCTATTTTACACAAATCCTTGCCGTCAATCAAGACTTTTCCGTCTGTTGCGGTGTAAAATCCTGTAACTAGATTAAGAATGGTGGATTTACCTGCACCCGATTCACCAACAATGGCAACCGTCTCACCTGCATTAACCTTAAGGTCAAGCCCCTTCAAAACAGGGTTATCTTTGTCATAGCCAAAATGAACATTGTCAAATACAAATTCACCTTTAACACTGTCAATTTTTTGTTTGCCCCGATTATCCTCAATATCGTGGGCACCTAAAATCTCACCCACCGAGTTGATGGATTCACTGCCCTTGGTGATGATGGGCAACAGATTAACAATGGTGCTGATATAGGTGACAAGCAGACCGAAATAACTTTGATAAAGGGCAACGTCACCTGCTGACAAAATGCCGTTAAGGGCAAGAATAACGGTGTAAATAAGGCAGAGCAATCTGAAAATATTTGATACCGCCCAACTTGATGAGCCAAACAGTGCATTGGTGCGGTCAAGCTGGATTCCTTTGGCGGCAAGACGGCTGACCTGGTCGGTCATCTTGTTTGCCTCGGTATCACCCAGACCGTGTGCGCGGGTAACGGGAATCATTTCAACCATATCGGCAACGCGAGAGGAGGTAACCTCCATTTCAATACGGAACTCGCGGTTGTTGCTTCTGATTCTTTTGTTGAAAAGTCTGACCAAAAAGGTGGAGGCAGGTCCGCCAAGAATGAAAAAGAGCATTACAAACCAATCGGCTTTTGCAATAATAACGGCAAAAACAGTGATAAGGTTTATTGCCGCATCTATACCACTGTTGAAAATTTGGGATGAAAACTCAAAAATAGCCTCAACGTCGCGGATAATCTTTGACTGAATACGGCCCGACTGCATTTCTTTGTTAAACTTAATAGAAAGCTGTTGCAGCTTGCGGACTATGGCACCGCGCAGTCCTGCCTCAACACTTCTGGTGGCAATAGAGCGGTATTTAACATACATCATATGACAGGGAATGTTGATTGCAATCAAGAAGGTGGCAATCAATGCGTTTGTAAGAATAATCTCAGCCGCATTTTCAGGTCGGGAGGTAATAACGTCAATTATGTTTGCCATTGCGACGGGCAAATATAACTGAGGGCTTACCTTGATAATAAAAAACAGAGCCGACAAAAGCAGTTTACCGTAGTACCTTTTATAAAGCCGCAAAAGCGTAGAAAAGGGACTGCGGGAATTTCGAACATAATACTTGTCAATAAAATCCTGTTCAAGTTGTTCAATATCCTGCTCTAAAATAGGCTCTTCCTGTTGAATAATATCCTGTTTGTTTACTTCGGTGTTTGTCATAATAATCACCATATCTTTCAAGATGCAAAATGCGATAAAATCACTGATATACTGATATGGTGATTATTATATCGCATGTGCTTCGGTTGCCGTGTAAACGGCGAGAAGCACGCGTTTTAAATTTTTAGCGTGATTTTTCACGCTAAGCACCTCTGCTTTTTCGGCCAAAGACCTTTGTTTGCGTATATAATACTCCCTTAAAAATAAAAGTCAACCCATTTTTGCAAACTTTTTCAAATTAGTGTGATTTAAACAAAATTCCTCTGACAATATGGATGAAAGTCACAACACTTTGTCTTGATAAACGGCAAAAAAAGTGCTATCATATTAAAAAAGGGGGAGATAATGTGAAAGAGCAGTTTGAGCGCACACGAATGCTTATCGGTGATGAAGCCCTTGCCCGTCTGCAGTCGGCTACCGTTGCAGTTTTCGGCATCGGCGGAGTAGGCGGTCACGCCGCAGAGGCACTTGCCCGTGCAGGCGTTGGCACCCTGCATCTTATTGACAGTGATACCGTGTCCCCCTCTAATATAAATCGGCAAGTGGTTGCCTTTGGCAGTACTGTGGGCAAGTATAAGGTGGATGTGGCGGCAGAGCGTATAAAGGATATTAACCCGGATGTGACCGTTATCACCCACAAACTTTTCTTTTCGGAAGAAACTAAAGAGCAGTTCGATTTTTCTGCTTTTGATTATGTGGTGGATGCAATCGACTCTGTCTCTTCAAAGCTTTTGCTTATAGAGTGTGCCACCGCACAGTCGGGGGGCATTATCAGTTCAATGGGTGCAGGTAATAAGCTTGACCCAACCGCTTTTGAGGTTGCGGATATATACAAAACCTCAGTTTGCCCATTGGCAAAGGTAGTTCGCACCGAGCTTCGTAAAAGAGGAGTAAAGTCGCTCAAGGTAGTCTATTCAAAGGAGCCACCCGTCATAAGCAGTCGAGTGCCTGCAAGTATATCCTTTGTACCCTCGGTGGCAGGACTAATCGCCGCCGGCGAAGCAATAAAAGATATTATAAAGAGGTAAATAAAAAAGAGCAAGTTCGGTTGAGCTTGCTCTTTGTTGTGGGGGTTGGTATTGCTTTATATGAAAGGAATGAAAGACTAACACCAAACCCCGTTGTCTGCCGTTTCGGGTTTAGGTTGCAAGGGGACAGCCTTGCTAACACAGAGAACCGCCCCCTTGTCTCTTAACAGGTTTGCGAGAATTCATCTAAAGCATACCATATTTAACCATTTCTGTAATCCCGCCTGTTTCAACATTTATTTGATAAATTCCGTTATGGTTAGTTCCGATTAAGACCTCATCATCAAATAAATATAATCTGTCAAAAACCGCATCACTGACTTTTTTATTTTCAGCGCTTTTAGGGTTGATTTGCCATATTCCATTATTTTGGTGTTGTTTTTCTTTGACTAATGAGCCGTCATACTCTACCGCCTGATAGGTTAAATATATGGTGTTGTCATTGCATATAAAACTTGATAAATGACTGTTATCGCAGTCGTCTTCTATACAAATCGTCTTAGAGTTGTTGGTGTCAAACGAATAGGTGTAAATATGATTTGAGGTTTTATACAAAAATGCATTCTCACAAAGTGCAATCGGTTGATAAACACTAAAATACGGTGGAGCAAAATCATAGTGTGTTTTTTCGTTGCAATCAATATTTATACTATACAATTCACCGTGGTTATCAACAATATAAACTCTATCGTTGTTTACTGAAAATGAATCTATATTAGTCGCAAGTACCTTAGTTTTTTTAAAACGCAAGTTATATGCGCAAAGTTGTGATTCTTTTGTGTTGCTGTGGTAATAAACATTGTTATTATCAACTAAAAACTCGTAAACATCGTTAGCAATGATTTTTTTGCTTTTATTGTGAAGGTTTTCTATACATAAATCGCCGTTTTTGATGTATATCAAAGCATCTTTAAGCAATTTGAAATTTTTATCTACATCCTGTATCTTTTTGCAGATGCCATTTGCGTTTACTATGTTAAGACAATCGCCAAACAATCCGGAACTTATGTAGGCAAAATTACCATTGAAATAATCCACAGTGTTGTTTTTTGTTGTGAAGTTGTTTTGGTTGATAGAGTCTATGTTTTTGGGCGTAATGGTAATCTTGTCTTTGCTAAGCAAAATGAGCGTGCTAGCCACGATGCAAGCAAAAAGGAGAATTGAGGTTACAATAAGAATAATGTTTCTATTCTTCATAGCATAACCTCCTTAAAAAATAAACAGAGAACTTAAAAGAACTCCTATATAAATACCACTATAGCCACTATTTGTTTTATTAATCGAGTTTTTAATTGTTCTATAAGCTACATTAGGAATTATACTAAATCTACATTTGAGAAGAGTATATTTGTATTGATCATTGTTTTGTTTAAATTCTCCCTTCCTTAATACATCGGTTGATACTTGCATACAATTATTAATTATTAAATTGTACGTAGGCTGTTCTTTTTGCAGTTTTTTAGCATAATCCACACTTGCTGAAAAATCACCTTCAAAATAAATCATATCTTCATATTCATTTCCATTATACTTTGATGAATAAAAAGAATTTATAGCGCTTAGATTTGTATTACCGACATATTTTGTCAACATTTCTCCTGAACCACTTTTGCCAAGTTTTCCTTCACGATTATTCCCCCAATAAAAATGCCACCATTGACCCTCATCATCTTGGAGGAGTAATCCGGTATGACCCGCAGAATATACAGCATCTTTATCTTGTAATAAAATTGCATCTGTTCCTTGATAATCCACAGAACTTACAGGATTGTTCACACAATATGCAAAAAGGTTATATCCAATTATACCACTATATCGGTCGGTTTGTTCATCCGCATTGATAAATCTACCAATTTCAGGGTCGTAGTATCGGCTGTTGAGATAGTAGAAGCCTGATTCGACATCGTACCGTACAGCATTGACAACCTAATTATAGCACATTATCATAACAAATACAAACAAAAGTCAGCACAGAACGACAATCGGCAATATTAAGTTTTAAGGCAAGTCACATTTATTTGTGGCTTGTTTTTTTACCCCCCCGGTTCAAATTGAACTAGGGGGCGGTTCAATTTGAACCACCTTTAATATATAAATATAATCTTAATGTTATATGAGAGAAAAAATTTATATATATCCGTCATTTTTGCTCAAAAACAAAGGTAAGGCAGGAATAGCCCTCATACTTTCGGCTGAATTACACCTTACAAACAGTGTTTGCAACTGCATTTTTGACGGTATGATTTCTTCTTTTCTCATCATACATTTGTCATACCTTAATTTTTTCGCATTTTACCCCTACAAAACGCCCTTTTAAGTGCATTATGTGAGGAAGTGTTTTTCTCAAATAAATGCAGAGGAAAAGGTTATGGGTAAAAGCAACGTGAAAATTATAAGCATTGACCGATACAATGGAACGGTATCCGCAAGAGAATTGTTTGCAGAAATAGTCGCGCAAAGTTTACAAAGCAAAGCCGGAAATGTCTGGACGCGGCGACAGTCCTGCGATATACTGAAAGAGCCGATTGTCGAATTCAAATCTGTGCTGTCATTTACAGGAGGTAAATATGACACATCGAATTGACAACAAAATTTACAAAGCGGCTCTTTACTGCCGTTTATCCAAAGACGATGATGACCGAAACGGTGACAGCTCAAGCATACAAACACAAAAGTCCTTGCTTGAACGCTTTTGCAGAGAAAACGGTTATTTGATTCACGATTTCTATGTTGATGACGGTTATTCGGGTTTGAATTTTGACCGTCCCGATTTTCAGCGGTTGCTTACCGATATTGACAACGGAACTGTCAATATGGTTATAACCAAGGATTTATCACGATTGGGTCGAGATTATATTCAAACGGGTTATTACACCGAAATCTACTTTGCAAAAAAGCGTGTCCGTTATATCGCCGTAAACGATGCCTTTGACAGCAATCGGGACGACAACGATATTGCACCATTTCGCCATATTCTCAACGATATGTATGCAAAAGACTTATCCCGAAAGGTGAAGTCTGCCAAAAGGCAAAGAGCCTTAAACGGACTGTTTATCAGTTCACAAGCACCATTCGGGTATATGCCTTGCCCCGACAACCGCAATCTGCTGATTGTTGACGAGCCTGCGGCTGAAATTGTGCGCCGTATCTTTGCATTGTCCTTATCGGGCTACAGTGCAAAGAAAATAGCCGAAATTTTGACCGTAGAGGGTGTTATCACTCCCGGTGTTTACAAGTATCAGCAGGGTGACACACGCTTTGCACGATACTTAAAAGACGGTAAAAGCCGTTGGTGTTATGAAACGGTGCAGACCATTCTGAAAGATCGGGTTTATGTCGGTGATATGGTAAACCACAAGGCAGAGGTTGCAAACTATAAAACCAAACAAAGAGTTATGCTACCCCAAAATGAGCGTATCGTGGTTGAAGACACCCACCAAGCCATTATTGACCGTGGGGACTGGCTGACCGTTCAGCAGCTTGTCCACGCCCGTCATAAAGCACCGCGCCATAATTTTGAAAACATATTCAGAGGAATGGTTTTCTGTGCCGATTGCGGCAGCCGTCTTTGTATGGGAACAAAACAGCGAAACGGAAAGTATTATCATCATTACCGTTGCAATAATCACTATCTCAATCCCGACAAATGCCCAAAACCGCACCAAATTTCCTATACGGTGTTGTATCAAAACATTTTGGAGCGAATACAACAGCTTACCAAGGTGGTAGAAAATGACGAGGAATTTTATGCCCTTGTGCAGATTAAAACCGCCGACAATCTGCCATCCGATTCCGTTCAAAAGGAAAGGTATTCACTTGAAAAACGGATGGCAGAATTGTCCGGTAAAGTGCGAAAACTGTTTGACGGTCACGCTGACGGTATTATTGATGATCGAAACTATGAGATGCTGATGAAAGACATTCAAGCAGAGCAGGAAACTTTAGAACTAAAACTTTCTGCCTTGCAATCGAGAATATCCGAGCAACATAATACTGAATTGTCCATTAAGCAGTTCAGAGAGACCGTCAGGGATTGCCTTAATGTTACTGAATTAACACCGTTTATCCTAAACAAGCTGATTTCAAAAATTGAAATTAGTTCTTTAGAAATAGTTGACGGCGAAAAGCAACAAGTGGTTAGCGTGGAGTGGAAGTTTGCTCTGAATTCTTAACAATTATTGAATTAAGGCTAATGTTGTAGAGATTTGTGTTTGCTCTTCTCCAGATAAATATGTTAGTTGTAAAGATTCTCCGTCTTTTGAGAATTTTGCTTCAATAACTGGAGAATCGACATTTGAAAAATCCAATTGAAATTCTTTGTAAAACAGACTTTTGTCAAAAATGTTTTGCACAATAACTTTTCTGTTTTCCAAAGGTTTCTCTTTGGGAACATCAATATATGCAATTAACTTATCTAAATTAGACAACACATATGGAAACTCTTGTGAGAAAATATTATCACCTATACTGTAGTACTTGTGTATTATAATTCCCGTCCCCATACCGATTTCAATATCAATTATGTCATCATTAATCATATTAATTTCAAGAGGTCGGTCAGTTTTTTTTGACAGCACAACTTCACCCTCAGAGTTATAAATATCATAACAGACTTGATTAATATTCCCTCTATAAATACGATAATATTTTCCAGAATCAATAATTTCCATTTGTTTAGGTTCACTATTACTAATATTGTTGTATGGTGAGCACGCAGATATAAAACAGAAAAGAACGCAAACTAATAGGTATAAATATTTTTTCATCTCCGCCACCTACTTATAGAACCAGAACTTTTCTGTTCCAGAGACATAAACTTGCGTATAGGAATTGTGATATGCCCAATCGCTCGGATTAGGAAAACTATGGAAATACAAAGCTCCCCCTGTAATATCAGTTTCTGCTCCACTGTAAATCGGTATAACAACAGCCAAACATTCATCCATTGCCGCTTGTTCAATAGAATTATTACAAATACCGTTATTGTAATAATTCATAGCGGCTTGATACATAGGACTATTATACCCATCAAACTGATATTTAGCACTTATTACTGATTCGATATCTGTCCAAGATGATCTTGTTCCAATTCTGTTGTTCATAACATGTGCAACCGCTTGTTTTGAACGCTTGTTTTGACCACCAGCTTCTGCATAAACAGTTGCCGCATATGATTTTTCTTGTGGAGTTGGTATATGTGGTGGAGTTGTTGAAGATGTGGAACTTGATGGAGTAGATGGTTTTGATGGAGTGGACGGCGTTGAGGTTGTAGCAGCAGGTTTAGACGAACATCCGCTTAATGTTGCAACCATACCTATAACTAATAATCCTATTCCAACAATGGCACCAAACAGGTTGCCACTTGGATCTGCATTATTTACAGGATTATTACCACAGTATTGGAATAAATTTTGAGTAATTATGCCACGATTATCAATTAGGGAATCTGCGTTAATAAACCTACCAATCTCCGGATCGTAGTATCTTGTACCTGTTAGATAGAACCCCGTCTCAATATCGTAATAATAGCCTCTATATCTTATGGGATTAACATTGGCGATATGAGCGTAGTTTGCAGAGACGTCATTGCCGTTACCGTCAAGAATCATTACGGGACTGCCGTATGCATCATAGCGGTATTCTGCAACCAATGTGCCCAATGCATCAATGACTCCTAAGACATCACCCAGTATATTTTTGATATAGAAATAGTCGGTGGTTGTGTTGCCTTGGTGAATTCTGAAGCCTGCTATGCCGTTAACACCGTAAACATACTCAATGGTGTACAGCTCGGATTGGTTATCGCCATAGGTGCTTCTGCGCTCATAAATAAGAGCATCGCCGTCATAGTAATAGTCGATATAATGCAGATTGTCATCGTAATTTGTGCCGTTATACTTGTCAACACGGGGGCCGTATTTACGCAAACGCATACCGTTGCTGTCGTAATCGAAAAAGAGCAAATCTCCATGGCCATCAAAGTCGATTTCATACAGGCGCCTGCCACCAACCCAAGTCATATTCTCACCATTTTTATAGGTGATTGGGTTGCCTATTTCGTCGTAGGTAATAGTCTGACCGTTGTAGGCGGTGAGCAAATCTTTCCACTGGCTGTCACCATAGGTGTAGGTATCGGTAACCAATGAGGATTCATCAAAATCCCACCACACACCGTCATAGGTTTGCCTTGAGGTAATGTTTCCGCCTGCATCATAGGTGTAATTGACGGTTTGGTTGGTGTGCCGATTTTGTTCAGATGTAAGCTGACCAAACTCATCATACTCATAGAGCACGTCATCACTTTCACCGTTGCGGGTAACGGTTATCCAAAATATGTTTCCGTTAGTTAAATAATCGTAGTCAAACTCACCAAAACCGCTTATGTTTTCTTTGTCTACTAATGTTGTAGTGTCGTCATCAACATTATACAACAAACCGTCTGAATAGGTGTAGGCAGTGCTTATCAGCACCTGAGCAGCACCCGTATCAATCAAATGATTATTTTTTATGCGACCAAAGGTGTCAATATCATTGACGCTGAACATATTGTCTGAAAAATGAACGCCGTACAAATAACCCTCGTCATTATATGAATAATCGTAGGTGTTGTTAATACCAAAGCCTGTATAACCTGTTGAATAAAGTCTGCCCTTTCTATCATAACTGCAATTGATATCAAGAGAGCCGTCAGAGGTGAGGGTAGAAGACAATCTGCCGATGGCATCATAATCAAAGGTGCTGGTTACACCACTAAGGCTGTCATAAAACTCTGTCAACTGACCAAGCTTGTTGTATTTGTAGTTGTTTATATAATAGTTGCTACCACTACTCATATGATAACTATAAGCAGTTTTTACTCTGCCTAAGTTATCATAATCGTAAAACTTGTTCCAACCGTTGCCATATTCGGAATACAAAACATTGCCGGTACTTTGTTGAATCTGGCTGTATGATAATAAGCGCGTTCCCACACTGATATTTTGTGTGTTGCCCCATTCATCATAACTGAAATTATAATTAAATCCGTTATGTGTTATGCTTGACAACTGCTTTTTGCTGTTATAACTATAGTTTACTGTTTTTGCAGAATTGCCGTAGCCTGCCACTACAGAGGTCAACAAATCGTTGCTGTTGTTATAGGTGTAGCTTGTTGTAAGCTCACATTCATACGATCCGGTGGTTGTTGAGGTTAACAAGCCCTTTGACTCATCATAAGTGGAAGTGGTTGTTCCACCGTATGCATCGGTTACAGAGGTTATATAGTTGCCTGAATTGGAATAACCATAGCTTGTATAAATCTTTTTGTTGCCGTCGGTGGCGTTGGCGTTGCTTAACGTGCCGTTTTCATTGTAATTATAATTGGTAGTTAATCCGCCAATGCTTTTGGCAGTTTTAATGTTGTTATTGCTGTCATAGGTATAGGTAGATGTGCCGTCCTCATCGGTTACAGCGGTTAGGTTGTTGCCTGAATAAGACATTGTGGTGGTGTTTTTGCTGTTAGATACCACCTTGGACACATTACCGTTTTCATCATAAGTGTAACATGATGCCTCACCCCGTGTCAAGCAAATATCATCAAAATAGCACGAGTTAATGTTGCAATCGTATATAAGATATACGTAAACCTGACTTACGGTTTTGTCTTGCTTGGGCACGGCAATGCCCGTTATGTTTTGCCACTGAGTATAAACGGGGTTGAACTTAAATCTAAAAGTATCGTCGGTGTTATCGGTATACTTTAAAACAACATCAATTGCAAATGCCGCTCCGTTTTCGTTAAACCCGTTTGATGAGTTGGCTTTTGCCCAGCCCGATACAATATAACTGTAATCTGCTGAGGGTGTTACATTAGTCTGAGAGCTTAACACGCGACGGGGTAAGCTGGGGTTGCCGTCAATACGAAGCACGTTTTTTCTGCCCGAAAGACTGCTGACAAATTGATAACTTCCGCTATCTACATATTCAGGATTAGTCCAGCCGTATGTTCCCTCGTCAAATGAGCCGTTTTCAAGCAAATTGTAATCACCGTATGAATCGGTTTCAAGCTGAATTCCGTCAAAATACGCGGTACCCTTTGATGAGCTTATGCCCACGGTTGCAAAAACGGTGGTTTGCGCCGAAAGGGTAAGGCTGACGGTGAGCCGTTTCCATCCGTCGTTAATTTGGGTGCTTGTTGTCTTTGACACATAACCCGAACGGTTGCTGCCAAGCTCAATATATGCTCCGCCTGCTGATGATTCAAAATCTACTGTTTTAACATAGGCAGACAGGGTGTATTTGCCTGCAGGCAGTGTTACTGCAGTGTGGTCGTACTTGCCTGTTACTGCAGTTGTACCTGAGGAGCCTATTTTAAGCGAATGTGTGCCAAAATAATTATAGCTTGTACGGTTGTTTATTTCGCCAACACAGTTAGAGCCTAAGGATGCAGTCCAACCGTATAAATCTCGCTCAAAACTGCCGTTTGTCAGCAGATTAAAGGATGTGCCGCCCGTCATTGTGTCGGTTTTAATCTTATTAACCTTGCGCACATCATTGGGGGCATTTACAGAATCTGCAATGCCGTTAGTGTACTCGCAGGCGGCTGAATATACCGTGCCCTCTGCCTCGGTATATGTTGACGTTGTTCTGCCGTAACGGTCAAAATTGTAATAGGTTTCTATTTCGTCGTCGGTGTAAAAATCAGAGTCGTTACCGCTATCAACAAAAACAGATGCGTATTGCATTTCTGCTACTCTTATATGCTTTCCGTCAACATCGCCTGTTTGCTCATAATACTCAGTCACTTCTCCGTCAAAGTTAGCATAATTCATTGAATAATCAGATGCTGAGTCATATACACGTGATAAATCTCCGTTTGCATTATAAGAAAACTCGGTATAACTGCCATCGGGGCGAATTATCTTGCGCAAATAATTGCCTGTGGTTGAATAGGTTGTTGAGTTGTAGGCTGTTGAATACTGATAGGTTGTCACTCTGCCTGCTGTATCGGTAAGCGTGGTCAGATTTGTGCCGTTATAAGACAAGGTAACATATCTGCCCGAGGCATCGGTTATGCGTGTAAGCTTGCCTGCACTGTCATAGGTGTAGGTTGTGGCATTGTTGTTGCGGTCAACCATCTTTGCAAGTGTTCCGTCACGGTTAAACAACAACTGGTTGTTATCCTTATCTTTAATAATGTATTCATATTCGGCGGTATCATCAGCTGTAAGAGTCAGTCCCAGTCCGTCCTCGTCAATAAACTCGCCGTAAATATCATCAGAGCTATTACTGTTAAACCAATGGTATGTGCCGTCTGCATCTACGTAAACGTATTTTTGATAGAAAACGGGGGCATCTTGCGGTGAGAATTGAATTGCCGTGGTCATAAGCACCACCGACTGCTGTCCACTTAAGTGCCATCCGTTGCCGTAGTTTGCGCTGTATACTGGTAGCGGTAGCGTCGAATCTATCAAGCCGTGGTGACTAAATACACCTGTGTAATGGGTATTATGATATGCAGAGTTGTAATAATGGGTAACTCCCATTGATGCATACTCGCCGCCAATAGCAAAATCGTTGTATGCATATGTCAATCCACGGGTGTAGTCACTAACATAGCCAGTACCCGATTCGCCCACTGACTGTGAATGTGTAGACCAATATCCCTCAAGTCCTATGAAGTTTTTGGTTACATATATCAAGGTTGGATATGTGGGAGATATAATTGTATCTTCTGTTTCTGCCTTAAACTTAAACATTCCCGTTTGCGATTCATAATGGGATTTAAGCATTATACCGTGTACTTCTTCAAAACGCCACTCATCATACAGTTCAGTTATGTCTAAATAGCATCCGCCTTGCGTTTGTGTATCGCAATAGGTAAATTCTAACATCTCTGTAGCCACATTTGGCTGATTGTTCCAAGTGGGATTATTTACCCAGTTTGTACACTCATACATCTCAATTGCGCCTGCGTGGGGAGTATCCGCATAGCTTGTAAGTCTAAGATAAAGACCTACAAGTTTATCTGCCGGCTTCTTGGGTACATCAATATTATTAAATTTTATATATGTTCGGCATATACCCTTGTCGGCTGAGTTTCCAATATACAATACATCGCTGTTATCAGTGTGATTGGGCGACGCTGATGATACTGAATAATCGTTTATAGAGAACATACTGGATTTATGCATAGTCACAGTCGGGTCTACTACGACAGGGAATACAGTATCGTCACTGTTTATCCAGTCTTTGTCTGCAACAACGCTGATTTTATAAGTAACCTTATTGTTCTTTTCGCTTATAACGGTTACATCATACTCTACCGCCTCGCTGTATCTGCCCGATGCATCACTCATAAAAGGTGCAGGTATAGTATAAAGTTCGTTTCCGTCAGTATCAGAAATGGTTAATGAGCCGTCTGCGTTTTTCAAAAGCGACGACTTCTTAAGCTCAAGTTCAAATCCAAAATCATAACCGTCAAGAGCCTTTTTGATTATAATTTCTTCCTTGATTGAACTGCCCATTACGGTGTATCTAAGGTCAACATTATTCCACACATCAGAATATGTTGCCTGAGATACGCTCTTATTGAGTCTAAGATACTTGTCGTTAGCATCTGCGCTTTCTTTAGATGCCTCAGGTTGCTTGAACTTTCCTGTTGACTTGTTTGCGTTTGGAACGGTCCACACAATTTTTGCATCGCCGTTTTTAATTCTCAAAACCTTGCCTGATGAGGTGTTGTTGGCAAATTTTACAGCGCGTTTGCCGTTTTCTGCCTCAACACCCGCAAAATCAGCACTGTCGTTGGCAGCGGACTCTATAAGCGTGTTGTCAATGTTTTCCCAACCGTAACTCTCCTGATAATGTATGTCGTACTCATATTGTGCAGTCATATACGAGCCGTCATCCATACGGAATACCTTTTGATTAGCCGTACGGTCATCTACTACTTCGTACATTATCTGTGATGTGGTTTCTTCTACATTAGGAATTAACGAATTGTTATTTGTCTCGGCTATGGTAAAAACAGGTGATGCCGTAAATATTAGCGCAAAACATAGCAAACACACCAATGTTTTTATACAAATAGCTTTAAATCTTCTTGTTGTTTGTTCCATTCTTACTGCCTCCTTTTTATGTTGGATTGTATCCACTTTTATTGTACTGATTTTTCACAATTTATCAATTCGAAAAAAACACATAATTTTTTTGGGTTTTTGGTCGTTTTTCACAATTTTTGTGCATTTTCACTTTTTCATATTGTTCTTCGCCCCTTTGTCTAAAGAAAGGGATACTGCAATATGCCTTGCGAATAGCAACGTGAAAATAAAAATCCAATTACCTATTGATAAAGGGTGGCAAATGGTGGTATAATCCAATTAACAACATATAAAGAGGTCAAAATGAAAGCGATAATTATTATTTTAACCAAGGCTTTGTCCTTTGTGGGCAGGTTGATTGGCAAGGGCACAAGTCTGCCGGGTAAAATTGCTCTTAAACTTTGCCCAACCATACTGTCACAACTTACCTTGCCCAAAAATGTTATAGCCGTCACCGGCTCCAACGGTAAAACCTCAACGGTAGAGATGATTGCCTACATTCTCACCGTATCAGGCAAGAATGTGGTCTATAACAAAGAGGGCAGTAATCAGATAGAGGGGGTTGCCACCTTGCTTATCTGCAACAGTAATCTGCGTGGCAAGGTAAGAGGGGACGCCGTCATCCTTGAAAGTGACGAGAGATATGCCCGACACACCTTTAAATACATCAAACCCACCTGCTTTGCGGTCACCAATCTTTACCGCGACCAGTTGACCCGCAACGCTCACCCATACCGCATATACGACATTTTGCAGGACGCGGTGGATTTGGTGCCCGATGCGACTCTGCTTCTTAATGCCGATGACCCAATTGTGCGTGGATTCGGCAAGAATAGGGATAACGCCCTCTATTTCGGTATGGAGCAAAATGCCTATTCCACCGCCGAGCAGGACGGAATTTACAACGATTGCTACTATTGCCCCAACTGCAAGGTCGAACTTAAATATAACTTCTTCCACTACGCTCATTTGGGTGATTACGCCTGTGAAAATTGCGGATACACCCGTCCCGAGCGTGCCTACACCGTTGACACTGCCGATTTGGAGGAGGGCGCAATCACCGTTAACGGCAACAAAATCAGTCTTGCCTTTGCAAGCCGTTACAACGTCTATAATCTGTGTGCCGCCTTTGCCGCCGCAAGCATTGCAGGTGCAGACGGGGAGTCAATCGCCGCCGCAATGAGTGATTTTGTAATGAAAAACGGCAGAATCGTTACCTTTAAAGCAGGTGATAATCAGGGACTGCTTATCACCTCAAAGCACGAAAATTCCACTTCCTACAACCAAAGCCTTGAGTATGTCTGCAACCGCAAAAATCCTTGCGACCTTTATATAATTGTGGACGCTATCAGCCGCAAATATTACACTGCCGAGACAAGTTGGCTGTGGGATATTGCCTTTGAAAAAATTGCAAAATCCAATGTTAAGCGTGTTACCCTGTGCGGCAGTTATGCCAACGATTTGGCGGTGCGCTTTTCGGTAATGGATTTGGGAGATGCAGAGGTTGTGGTGCAACCCGACCTTGACCAAATGGCAAAGCAAATGGCCGAAATGCAGGGTATGGAACTGTACGTAATCACCTGTTTTTCTGATAAGGACAAGCTTTTCAGCCGTGTGGATGTGCAAACTCCCGTTGCAAAATGAGGTAAGAGTATGAGTGAAGTTAAAATTCTGCATCTTTTCAGCCGTCTGCTTTCTCTTTACGGGGAGTACGGCAATATTGCCATATTAGAAAAAACGCTAACCGACAAGGGCCACTCCGTCACAGTTGACAGGTTGGAAAATTTGCCCGACGATTTGAGCGGATATAATCTTGTTTACACAGGGGCAGGCACTGAGGATGATATAATTGCCGCGGCGCAAAGATTGGGTGACAGTGGTCGCGACTATATCGCAAAGGGCGGACTTTGGCTTGCTACAGGCAACTCGGTGGCTCTGCTTGGGGGAGAAATTGAGTATAACGGCACAGTGGAAAAAGGGCTTGGCGTGATTGATTTTAACACTGCTATGAGCCGCGAAAAGCGTTGGCTTGGTGACGTGCTTACTACCGCCGAAAACCCCTTTGGCGCACAGGTGATTGGCTATATTAACACTTCCTCGGTGTATGAGGGGACCCATTGCCCTCTGTTTGAACTGAGCCTTGGCAATGACCTTGGCAACGACAAAAAAAGCAGTGCCGACGGCATATTTAAGGATGGCATAATTGCCACCCAACTGACAGGCCCTCTGCTTGTAAAAAATCCTGCAGTGCTGGGATATGTCTATGAAAAACTGACGGGTGAATGCCTTGAAATTGACGAAAATAGCCCCATTCAGTTGGCATATAACAACGCCCTTGCACAACTGACAAAAAGAATAACGGAATAAATTAAAGCCTCAAGTAATCCTTGAGGCTTTTTGTTTTAACCGCTTAATTTTACCAACCTGAAAAATCAAATAAACACCTACTGCAGAGAGAATTTCTGCCGCCGTTTTAATCCAAAGAGGTGCGCTCCTTAAAATCAAAGAGACACATAGCCCCACCGCCAAAGATGGCAAAATCGCCATAATAGGTTTGAGCAGCCAACTTGTAAAATCGGGTTTAATCCCCGTTACGTCCATCAGTTTGCTTATACACAACATACTTGTAAGGATGTTGCTGACCGCCATAATAAACACAAAACCCTTAACACCTGTGGAACTGAGCATAGTCACAATCAGCGCAATTCTCACTATGCCGTCAATCACATTGTACTTAAAGGTGTCGCCCTGTCGGTCAAGTCCGTGGAGGCACCCCGTTGCAATGCTTTCAAGATACATAAAAGGCACAAGGGGAGAAAGCACGGTAATATAAAATCCTACGTCCTGCTCTTTATAAATAAGACTGCTGATGTCCTTCCCAAAAAGAGCAAAAACTCCCCCGATAATCACCGAAGCAGTGGCGGTAATTTCAATCAGTCTTGAAACAGAACGGCGAATAAGACCGAAATCACCGCTTGCGGCGGCACCTGAAAGTTCGGGCACAGTCAGTGTGGCAAGTGAGGTAAGAAAAGAGGCAGGGAAAAATAGCAGAGGCAACGCCATACCTTTAAGATTGCCGTACTGAGCAAGGCTTAGCGCTCTGTCACCGCAAAATGCGGCAAGACCAATGGGCACAAGCATACTTTCCGCAGTACGAAGCCCTGTTGTAAGATATCTGCCTGCGGTAATGGGTGCCGCAATGTGAAGCAGTTTTGCCGTAACCCCCTTAATATCCTGCTCTTTTTTAAGGCTTTTGCCCTGATTTTTGCGATGAATTAAATATCCCACCACCGAATAGGCGCAAGATGCCGCCTCGGCAATACTGTCACCAAACAAAATAACGGCGCAGGCAAGAGCGATGTTGCTTATATCCACCTTTGCCATTACAAAAAAGATAACCACCATTCTTACCACTTGCTCAAACAGTTGTGCAAGGGATGGGGTTGTCACCTTGCGAAAGGCTACAAAATATCCTCTGATACAAGCCGTCACCGCCATAAAAGGCAGGGATAGTGAGAGCAGTTTAAGGCTTAATTCGGCGCGAGCATCCTTTATCCAGTAAAGTGAAATAGGCTTTGCAAAAATAATAACTGCCACTGCCGAAATTACTCCCACCCCTATAACAAGGGTGACGGAGCGCAGTACAATCCGCCTGACTGCACCCCTTTGTGAGCGGGATATAGCCTCGCTTATAAGACGGGTAACGGCGGTGGTGATGCCTCCGCCCGCAAAGGTGGCGGCAAGCATATAAAAGGACAAAATCAGTTGATAAAGCCCCATACCCTCACTGCCTATGGAGTTAGCAAGCCAAATTCTGAAAAACATACCCACAAGGCGCAAAATCAGAGAGGTCAGAGTGAGTATGGCGGCGTTTTTAAAAAAACGGGCAAGGTTAAATTTCACGGTTGCCACCTCTGTACTCATTAAACAGACGGGCAATCATATTCCAAGTGGGTTTATCTACCTGTCCCGTAGTGGTAAGCCCCGAGGTGTGCTGAATTATGGCAACGGCTTCAAGGGTGTCCTCTCCAAAGGTGTCAATGCTTTGGATTTTGGGCAAATTGGAAAAGACAAATGCCAATGCTCCAAGCATAATGTTAAGCACTGTCTGAGATACCCCTGTGCTTCCTAAAACCAGTGGCTCATCGTTGATGGGAAAAATTTGCACTGTTACCGCAGGAAGCCGTTTTTCACTTGCCGCTCGGTAAAGGTCGTTAAGGGCATTCAGGGTGCGCTCATCCGCCTCACCGGTGGCATCGAAGCCTAAAATCCGTTGCAATTCGGCAAGGGCGCGCTCCGTTTCCTCACCGAAAATGCCGTCAACGGCAATAGGCAAAATAGTATCAAAATCTTTCGATAAAAAGCGCAGTTTGTTTTGGATGTCCCGCACTGTGTTTTCGTTCATTTTATCACCTCAAATCATCATAAGCCGATGCAAGCGCATCCCAAGTAACTGCACCCACAACTCCGTTGGGAGTGATGCCGAAACGCTGTTGAAACGCCCTCACCGCTCGGTCGGTAGCCTCACCAAAATTGCCGTCCACCTCTACTGCAGGAATGTCGGTATAGGTCTGGGACAGCACCGACAACCACTCCTGAATTATGCGCACATTCTCACCTGTTGCCCCAAAACGTAGCACGCCACCTGGGTAACGGGGCAGTCCGTTTGCCCCAATGGGAGATGCGGCAATAATACCTCTGTAAGCGTTGTAAATGGCGTTCCAAGTCTGCCGTCCCACAATTCCGTCGGGGTTAAGCCCATTTTGTTGCTGAAAAGCCCTGACGGCTTGTTCGGTGGGGCCGTCATACTGACCGTTCACCGTAACAGTAGGAATATTGTTGTTATACTGAGATATGGCGCGCAGATAATATTGCAGCACCCGTATGTTGTCCCCACTGTCACCGGGTCGCAGTACCCTTACAAAACTTTGAGGGATTTCACCCAGCGCAATTCCCTCACTGTCAAGTTCTGCAAGACGCTTGACCGAGGAATATATGTATGCAATGCGGTACCAGGTGGCGTTGCCTACAATTCCGTCATCGGTAAGCCCAAAAACCTGCTGAAATCGTTTGACGGCGGCAGTAGTGCGAGTGCCAAATATTCCGTCGGGGTTGGAAATAGTGGGTATACCGGGGTAGTTTCGGGCAATGCGGTTAAGCCTCACCTGCATCAGTTGAACGTCGTTACCCACGTCCCCCTCCCGCAAAGGAATACCTGGATAGGATGGGGTGTTGATTCTGACGGGGGCGCCCGATACAATGTCAATGTCGTCGCCGTAATAGTACTGCAAAATCTGATATGGATTAAGACCTTGCTCTGCAAGGGCTACCGTGTCCCACTGCTTTAATCCCTCGCAGTCAACCCCTCTGCCACTGCAATAGGCGGTAAACAGAGGTTCAGTACTGCCTTGGCGTCGCACATAACTGTTAAAAATGTCATCGACAATCAGTGAAATGTTGTCAAATACCGCTCTGCCGTCACCGTAGGATTGGTCGTAGGCGGTAGAGGAGGTTATGTCGAAATCATAGCCCTGGGACCGATACCATTCGGTGTAAATGCGGTTAAGAGCAAAGGAAATCTGGGCGTAAATATTGGCTCTTAGGGCGCTTTCAGGCCAAGTGGGATAAATTTCACCCGACGCCACGTTTTTAATGTAGTCGGGAAAGCTGACCGTCACGTTAGGCGCATCAGAGGTAGGGGGACCAAGGTGCACTGTAATATTTTCAGGGATATAGGGCTCAATCGCCATCCATCTCACCCCTTTGACCGCCACTCAGTTCGGGAAGTGGCACAAGAGGGGCGTTTTGCACATTGGTGATACCCCCAAAAACAGGCACGTCACGGTTTATAAAATCCAAAAATCCGTTTTTAATAATCTCGATGTTGTATGTATCGTAGGCATCCATACCCTCAGACGTGGTAGATTCACTGCGCGACACAGTTTTAAGTGCCACCGCAGGAGTAAGTCCGTCGCGGTCAGTAATCATAGAGGTGACAAGTGAGCCTTGCTGACTTGTTATTGCAACAAGGGCGCCCTCAACAGGCAGAGCCTTGTCGGCAGTGTAAGCCCTGATTTGAATGTACCCCTCGTCATCGGTAGAGGGCTCATTTTCCGCCAAAGGTATGTCGGAAATCTCGCTTTCTATGTAGGGAGCCTCGTCCTCCTCGCTTTGTAAGGGAGGCAAAACGGCAGGAGGCTCGTTTTGAGGAATTTGGGGCATTTCCAAAGGCTCTCCCGGTAGTACAACGGGCATTTCGGTAGGTTGTGTTGGAATAGTAGGCTCGGTGTAGGGCGTTGCAGGGTTACTTTGGGGTTGCTCATCTTTGTTTTGAGGATAACGCTCTTTCATCTGCATCAGCTCGTCGGCATATTTTTGTATCAATTTTTCAAAATCTGTGGGCATAATCATCCACTCCTTCTGTTTTATTTATATGCACGCCTATGCCAATTATCCATTGACTATGCCTTTAGTTATTTGTATATAAAAAAGGTGATTGGTATGAAAACCAACGAAACCTTTCAAACACAAGTGACAAAAGAGTGCGATGTTTTTGTTGCAGGTGGCGGTATAGCAGGTATAGCAGCCGCCCTTGCCGCCGCAATGACCGACGATTTCGGTGCCCTTGATGTGACACAGTTGCAAGAAAAATTAAAAAATGCAGGGGTAATCCTCCACGAAAAAGATTTGTAATAAAAAAGCCTCGCCCGTTGGGAGAGGTGGCGGCGAAGCCGACGGAGAGGGGTAATATGCTCACTTCGTTCGCACGATATGTTGTTTGTGACAACGCGATATATTTGCAGTGCAAATGCGATATATCTAACGATGCGATATGTTGCTTTGCAACGAGATTAAAAATAGGCGCAGAGCGTTATTGTAACAATGTAGGGGCAGATATTATCTGCCCGCTATTAAAAACACCCTCTCACCCGCTAATATGGGAGCTCTCCCAGTGGGAGAGCCTTTTTTAAAATTAGCCTCGCCCTTTGGGAGAGGTGGCGGCGAAGCCGACGGAGAGGGTTAACTCCCCGGGTTCTCCTACAGTCAGAGCCTTGATAGTTGGATTTTTCAATTTAGTAAAAACACCCGACTCAACCGAGTCGGGTGTTTTCATAACCAATTATTCAATTTCGCCTGAGGCTTGCATTTCAAGGAATTGCTGATGGGTCAGCAAAACTGAACGTGGCTTTGCACCCTCAAAAGGACCGATGATTTTGCGCTCTTCAAGTTGGTCCATAATTCGTGCCGCACGGGCATAACCAAGTTTTAACTTGCGCTGAAGCAGAGAGGTGGATGCCTGACCTGCCTCAACAACACACTCAATAGCCTTGGGAAGCATCTCGTCAGCCTCACCGCCTGATTCACCCTCGTCGGCATCAGACTTTTTCTTTTGGCTTGCAAGGGATGCCTGTCGTTCAATCTCTTGCATAACGGCATCGTCGTAATTGCCGTTTGCAGACTGCTTGATAAAGTCGGCAACCGCCTTAATCTCGCGGTCACTTACCCAACAGCCTTGTATACGGGTGGGCTTGCTTGTGCCTGAGGGGGAGTAGAGCATATCACCGTAACCGATAAGCCGTTCTGCACCCTGCATATCAAGAATAATTCTTGACTCAAGGGGAGAGGACACCTTAAGAGAAATACGGCTTGGAATATTAGCCTTAATAAGACCAGTAATAATATCTGCACGTGGGCTTTGGGTAGCAATAACAAGGTGCATACCTGCGGCGCGAGCCATCTGTGCCAAACGGCAGATATAATCTTCAACCTCTTTGGGAGCCGCCATCATCAAGTCGGCAAGCTCGTCAATGAAGATGACAATCTGCGGTAACTTCTGCATACTGTCGTCTTTTTCGGCAAGTTCGTTGTAGCCTTCAAGGTTACGCACGTCGTATTCACTGAGCAGTTGATAGCGGCGTAGCATTTCTGATACCGCCCACCCAAGAGCACCTGCGGCTTTTCTTGGGTCGTTAACCACGGGAACAAGCAGATGAGGGATGCCGTTATAAACCTTCATTTCAACGGCTTTAGGGTCAATCATAATCAGCTTAACCTCGTCAGGCTTAGCTTTATAAAGAATAGACAAAATCAGTGAGTTAAGGCAAACCGATTTACCTGAACCTGTGGTACCTGCAATAAGAAGGTGAGGCATCTTTGCAATATCCATATAGCAATCCTCACCGGTAATGCTTTTACCCAAAACGCCTGTAACAAGGCTTTTTGCATCAGAGAAGGTGTTTGCTTCAATAAGACTGCGCAGTGCAACTGAACTTTTTGCCTTGTTGGGCACCTCAATACCGACGGCGGCTTTGTTGGGGATAGGAGCCTCAATTCGCACGCCTGCAGTAGCAAGGGAAAGGGCAATATCGTCGGTAAGATTGGCAATTTTGCTAATGCGCACACCTGCGGCGGGTTGCAACTCGTAACGGGTTACAGAGGGGCCGCGGCTTATGTTTACAAGACGGGTTTCAACACCGAATGAAAGAAGTGTGTTAACCAACTTTTCTGCAGTGGCAGTCATTTCAGCACGAATATCGGCATAGTTCTCGTCACTTGGTTTGTCAAGCAACTCAAGAGGGGGATAGCGGTATTCAATCGGCTCTGCGGCAACATCACTGCCCTGCTCAACGTCAAAGTCAAAGTTTTCCACTTCTTCTTCAATGGTTGTTGTAGGCTCGTCTTTGTTGCTTTCGTCGGCAACCACTGTAATCTCACCTGTAAGAGCATCTAAAATATCAGGGCTGACGATGGGTGCTTCCTCTTGCACAGGGGGCTCAATAGCAACGTCTTCACCTGCATCGGTGACGTCAATGTCAATCTTTGACTTGCCGTTAAAGGAGTCAACCACCTTTTTGCCTTTTTTTGCAAGGTCTTGAGGGTCGGCAGGCTCAACAACGGGGTTGGGTTCACCTTCAACAGGAACATCAAAGGGATGTCTGCCCGGAGTAACGCCAACTTCAACCTTTTCGGCAGCCTTTGCCTTGCGCTCGGCATCACGCTCCACCTTGCGCTCATAGGCTTCCTCAGCGGCATCGCGGATGTGCTTTGCGGGGGTCTGAATAGCCTTAAAAAGAGAAAGCAGAGTGGTGCCTGTGAATATCATAACAAAAACGAAAGCAAGAATTATAATGGTAATTTTTGCCGCCAAATCGCCAAAAGCGGTATAAAGGGCACCGCCGGGAAGCGCACCCAAAAATCCACCGCTAAGTGTACCTGTGGAGCCTGTGGTATAAGCGTTTGCAAGGTGCTTCCAAAAAGTTTCGTCAGCGGGATGCTTGCTAAAAACATCCACAAGGGCGGCAGCAATAAGCATAAATCCGCCTATAACTGTGGTTCGCGCGGCAATGGATTTGCCCTCACGCTCGGTAGCAAGAAGCACGGCAATATATCCCATCAAAAATGGTACCAAATAAGCATTCCAACCGAACACACCCAAAACGAAGGAGTGCAGTCCCGTCCAGACACGCTCACCCTTAACTATTGCCATAGCCAAAAGGAGAAGTGCCGATGCAAACAGAACAATGCTTGCTATGTAACGGCGTTGCTTATTATTGGCTTTGGATGAGGCTTTTTTGCTTGAAGCGGAAGAGCCTTTTTTCTTTGTCTGTGCCATTTTAATCTCCTGTATTTTTTATTTTGTAATATTCTCAACAATGCTTGCAATTATAACAAGCACACCTGCTATACCGCAGTAATATGAAAAGATGATATAGCGGTTTTTCTTAATAAGCCAGATAAATGTTTTGATAGCGGCAATGCCTACAAGGGCAGCAACCACAATACCGATAATGGTAGGCAGCCAATCAATGCTGCCAAGTCCCTCTGTTTCAAGGGCGTCTTTAAATTCAAGCAAAGCCGCGGCGGCAACTGCAGGAATAGAAAGCACAAAACTGTACTGGGTGGCATAACTTTTTTCAAGACCAAGGGTAAGGGCGGTTGCAGTGGTGGTGCCGCTGCGTGAAAGACCTGGGAAAACGGCAAATGCCTGACTAAGACCGATTACAACGGCATCCTTTACGGTGGCGCAGTTGCGAGTTTTACGGCTTTCGTCAGAGGTGATTCGGTGAGCAACAATCATAAGCACGGCGGTGATAAGAAGCATAACGCCGATAACCCAAAGAAGCTGAGGATAATCCTGCTGATTGGATACCTTTTCGATGTAGTCTTTAATATTCTGACCGTTGCCAACGGGGATAAACATAGTCAGCAACATAGCGCTTGAAATAATCATCATAAAGATGGTGCGGCGCTCAATATTCATATTCTTAAATGAAAACTTGCCCTTGAAAATGTCGCCAATCATACGGCAAAACTCAACTATAAGAGCGGCGATAGTTTTGCGATACACAAGGCAAACGGCAAACAGAGTGCCAAGGTGAAGCATAACCGAAAACATTGCGCCCGAGGTGGATGAACTGCCGAAATAGTGCTGATAAATGGCAAGGTGACCACTGCTTGAAACGGGCAAAAACTCGGTAATACCTTGAATTATGCCTTGAAAAATAGCGTTAAGAATATCCATCATAATATGTACCTCCGCAGTAAAAGGGGAGGGCTACTCCCCGTCAATTAACTTGTAAAGAGCATCTATTGCATCGTGCAGACCGCCCAAAGAGCCTATAAGCCCATATTCTACCGCCTTTTCACCGTCAAGAACAGTGCCCATATCGGTAACAAGCTCACCCGTATTCATCATAAGAGTGGTAAACTTATCCTTGTCAATAGAGGAGTTGGCGGTTATAAAATTGGTTATGCGCTCTTGCATACGGTCAAAATAAGAAAGAGTTTGGGGTACCCCAAGCACCAACCCGTTCATTCGCACGGGATGAATGGTCATTGTTGCACTGGGTACGATAAAGGACTTTTTCGCCGATACTGCCAAGGGCACGCCAATGGAGTGACCGCCTCCAAGCACCAGTGAAACGGTTGGCGTAGTCATCCCTGCAATAAGTTCGGCAATGGCAAGCCCTGCCTCAACATCACCACCCACGGTGTTTAGGATTATAAGCAGTCCGTCAACAGATGGGTCTTCTTCAATAGCCACAAGCTGAGGGATAACGTGTTCGTACTTGGTGGTTTTGTTTTGCTCGGGCAAAACGTAATGCCCCTCAATCTGACCGATAATGGTAAGGCAATGAATTACCCTGCCCTTTTCACCAACTGTGACCGAGCCCGATTTTTCAATCAGTTCTGCTTGGTCAAGGGATGCTGTGGTGCGGCTGTTATCGGCATTATCGTTGTTTTTCTCTGGTGTGTTGGGTAAAAAATCCTTTGTACTCATACATTTCTCCTTTAAACTTTTTAATAGTTTTTCAGAAAAAATGTATATAATACATCAATATGTAATTGTAGCACAAAAATGTTGTTATGTAAAGTAAATTTTTCTAAGCAAAAAACCAACTGCAAAATACAAGCACTTTTTGGTGCTGTTTGTAGGGCGGGGGCTTGTCTCCTGCCGTAAAAATCAACGAGCTATGCCTAAAAAAACACCATCCGCTATGCGAATGGTGTTATTCTTAATCCTCTAACGCGCTGATAACAATTTCGCGGTGGCTTTCGCACATAATAAGGTTAAGAGTCTTAAGGCGCTTTGCCTTTTTAAGCAGCATTTTGGCAAGAAGACTTGGCGCAAGTTTGCATAGAGCCTTGTGAAAAAGACTGTTTCCTGCAAGACTGCGGGCAATATAAAGAACATTTGCCTTTGCCTCTTGCTTTAGTCGTTTGGCAACAAAGCCATCACTTTTAATTTCTTCACTGCGCTGCTCAAAACCTTTAATTATACCGTCGGCTTCATCACCTTCGGCGGCTTTAAGAGTACCGCTTGCCTTTGATAGCGGCAGATACTCCACCTCTTTTGTGTGGGTATCAACCTTTATAAGCAGGCTGGTATTCCAATACTCGTCACTTACGCGGTCAAAAACAAAATTTCCTTGCCCGTACACGATTTTGCCGTCCATATAATCCTCGGCGCAACCGACACAATGAGTATGCTGACAGACAACAAGGTCTGCACCCTTTTCCACTAATTTGCGGCAGTTTTTCTGCAGTTGGGGCAGTGGGTAGCGATAAAATTCACGACCGCCGTGATAAAGCACAATCACAAAATCGCACTCTGCCTTTAATTTTGCAATGCGGTCGGGACATTCCAAGGGGTCAAAGGGGTTTGCACCCAATTTGTCACCGCTTGCAATGGAAAATTCGTGCTCGGCACAAGAGTAAACGCCGATTTTTTTGCCATTATCCTCGATGATATATGGCTTTGCGGCATCGGTGGGTGTGCCGCAACCCAAACGGGCAATATTTTCCCCGTCAACCGTCATAAAGGTTGACAAAATGCCCTGCTGACCTTGGTCTAAAATATGGTTGTTAGCCATTGAAAGCAGGTCTGCACCCAAAGCCTTGTAGCCCTTTACGGCGGCGGTGGGGGCAATCAGATGAGGCCCGTTTTTGTCAATAGGGTCGGCCTCATCGCAAAGGGGAGTTTCAAGATTATAAATGCGAAAATCCGCGTCCTTAAGCCAATTTACCGCTTTTTCACCCACAATAGCAAGGGCATCCCCTTGTTTAAAAGCAAGGGTGTTTGACTGAGTAGGCACCACGTCGGCGCCGATAATAATTCTCATAAAAATCACCTCGATTTAGGCGGAAGTTTAATCCAATCGCCTATTTTTTTGTCCCATTCTGCCGGTGTATATTTTGCAAATCCCGATGCGTGATAGAAGGTTAATTCACCGAAATAGATTTTATCTTTTATGATATAAAAATCAGCACGCACATGGGGTATATCTGCAGATAACTTTGAAGCAAGAGATACCATCTCATCCAGACAGTCTGGTCTTTGAATTATGCGTTTTGGGTCGCGTGGGTAGTTTATTCCAACGTCCTGCAATTCCCATTCAGGAGAATATACATTGCGCTTGTGTTCGGCAAATCGGTCAAAATCCACATGAATGAGTTTAACTTGACCTCCAAAGCAAAAGACCTTGTAATCCTTTAGTTCGACGCCTGACTCATCCACCATATATTTCTCGGCGATTATGCGTGGCTTAACGGACTTATAAAGCCATTCTCTTGTGTGCCAGTAATAGTTTGTTCTAAGACGCGTCGTAATTTCTTTTCGAACTTTTTCGATGTCGAATTCAGCCTTGTTTGTGCATATAAAAACGCCACCGCTATCGTGGGTGCATTTAAGCACGAATTTGTCGGGAAGTGAATCAAAATCAATATCGTCAAAACGGTCCCACACGCCCAGGGTGGGAATAATATACTGCTTGCCTATACGCTCAGCAACATAATCCTTAACAGCCGCCTTGTCGACCAGATTGATGTACTCGCGCTTGCGGTCGTATAACTTTAACCACTGTGTTTTTTCATTATAAGTACGTGGATTTTTAAGATTTAATCTTTTGTGAAACCGCATATAATAACGCAGTTTAAGATAAAGTGCATCAGGAATAATGTGTGTTGTTTTTAAAAGCAGTGCTTTAAGCATAAAATCCCTCTTTTTTTCGAAGTTATAAAAACATTATACATCAATTAAAACCCCTTTGTCAACTGCGCTAAAATACCTCTTGAAATATTAAAAAATAACCATTATAATTAGGTTGTATTTTGAAAGAGAGGCGCAATAATGGCACATTTACTTAACTACTTTTTAAATGTTTCAACACAGGTTGTAATATTTTTTATACTTATCTGCATCGGCTTTTTCCTGACTAAGAAAAATATTCTTACCGCCGACGGCTCAAAGCAGATAACCGATATTGTTATTTATTTTGTAACTCCCTCGGTTATTATCAAGGCTTTTGCAGGTGGCGAGGTGCTTTATTCCGCCGAAAATGTTAACCGACTGCTTGTTGCGGCAGGTGCGGCAATTGCAGTGCACCTTATTGCCTTTTTGGTGGGAATTGCCTTTTTCGGCAACAAAAAAGATGCATATAATAAAATTTACACCGCCTCTGTCCTTTGCAGCAATTGCGGATTTATGAGTTTGCCTCTCACTCAGGCAGTTCTTGGTGACCAAGGCGTATTTATTGTAACCGTTTTTGTTGGCGTGTTTAACGTGGTGGTGTGGTCTATTGGTCTTTCTTTGATTTCAGGTCAGAACGTAAATATTAAAAAGACCTTTGTAAACCCCGGTTTTATTCCCGTTTTAATCGGTATTGCAATGTTTTTATGCCGTGTGGATTTGTCGGGTGTTGCCATTGTTATTGAGCCTTTGCGCCATTTGTCTGCCCTTAACACGCCTCTGCCTATGATAGTTATCGGCTATTATCTTGCCAAGGCAGGCTTTAAACTCCGCAAGGGTGACGGCAAAATGGTGCTTGCAATGATGCTTCGTCTTGTTTTGGTGCCTCTTATCGCTATGTTTATGTTGCGTTTTGCAGGTATTACAGGTGACGATTTGACTGCCTGTGTAATACCTGCCTCGGCACCCGTTGCCGCCATTGTTATGATGCTTGCCGCCAAATATTCCGACAATGCCGAGCAAGCAAGCCGCCTTGTGTCTATGTCTCATTTGCTATCTGTAATTACTATGCCAGTGCTTCTGACACTGTGCAAATATATAGGTGGCTGATATGCAAAAGGTAAATTATCAGTTGCAACTTGACGAAATAACTGCAAATTTAACGGGCAAATCCCGTTTGTTGCTTCACAGTTGTTGCGGTCCCTGTTCAAGTTATGTTATTGAGTATTTAAGCAAGTTTTTTGATATAACGGTTTATTATTACAACCCCAACATTCATCCCAAAGAGGAATATTTGCACCGTCTCGAAACACAGCGTCAACTTGTGGAAAAACTTGGCGGCGCAGTGCTTATAGAGGGGGAGTATGAGCCTTCTCGCTATTTTGATGCCGTCAGGGGATACGAAGATAGTGCCGAGGGCGGTGAGCGTTGCAATCATTGCATTGAGGAAAGACTTATCCAAACGGTGCAAAAAGCCAAAGAGGGCGGCTATGACTATTTTGCCACCACTCTTACTGTAAGTCCCCACAAAAACGCTCAAAGTATTAACGAAATGGGCTTTGCACTTGGTCAAAAATTTGGCATAAAATGGCTCCCATCCGATTTTAAAAAGCGGGAGGGATATAAGCGCTCCATTGAACTGTCGGCAGAGTACGGTTTGTACCGCCAAGATTATTGCGGATGTATCTTTTCACTTCAAAACAAAAATTGACAGAATAATACTTGCAGTCAGGGTCATACTAACATTGTACTTCAGGAAATGGAGGTATGTACAATGGATTGTAAATGTAACACTTGCATTGAATGCACCGTGTCAAGTTGCCGTCACCACGCAGACAACAACTACTGCATGTTGGATAAAATTCTTATCGGCACACACGAGAGCAATCCCACCATGGAACAATGCACCGACTGCAAGTCCTTCGATATGAAATAATTAAAAGCGAAGGCAAAAGCCTCTTTCACAATTATGTGAAAGAGGCTTTTTATCATCTTAAAATATCTATCTTTTTAGCAACTGACCAAACACCGCTGCCAAGAACAATGCACACTACAAGTTCGCCGATGGCAACCTCTGCCGCCGTTATCCAAAAGACCGAAGCAAAGGCCTCTGTGTTGGAAAGAAAAGCAATCTCTGCCCCAACAATAAGGGCGTTTGCAACAACGGGAGCAAATATGGCTATAACGGGCAAATTAAAAATCTGCACCTTTCTGAAAAGATAGCCTGCCAGCGCGGCAATCAGCGTGGCGGCAGTGCCGCAAATAATATCAACCACGCCAAAGGGACTTGACAGATTTGCCACAAGGCAACCCATCGTAAGACCGGGTATAGCCGCAGGCGTCACCGCCGCCAACACACATAACCCCTCTGACAGTCTGAACTGCACGGGGCCGTAAGCCAATCCAAGTGCCGCCGACAGATAGGTCAGCAGTGCATACAGCGCGGCAATAATACCTGCTGTTACCGTAAATCGTACCTGTTTTTTCATTTTTCTTCAACTCCGTAGTTTTGATTTTTGTCAGGATTTTGCGAACTGACATTTTATGGGTTTCAAATCTACCCAAAATCCGCCTCAAAGGGCTAATTTTGGCTCTTTTTGACCGAACATTCCTTGTAAGGCACAAAGCCTTACTGTGTCTTGTTTGCCCAAAAATTTCTCAAAATTATCACGCTTTGATACTGTGTTTTGTTAGCTTCTCAACCCTGTTTGACGTAAGCAATCGTAAATAACTAATTAAAGATGGGGCTAAACAAACGCTTATTTATCCTCCAAATCATACACCTTTGCAAGCTTTTTAAAGGCGGGGGTAAACTCCACGTATTTATCAAGGGCTTTATCAAAAATGCCGATTATAAGGCCGTTAAAGGTTGCCATAACGATGGTGCCGATGCCTATACCATTAAACCCACCAAAAAGCACAAGGCTTAAAACAATGGACAATGCAAGGCTTGACATATCATAGCAAATCTTAAACTTGCCTCGATCAATGCCAAAATGTGCCGACACACCCTTTACAAAGAAGTCGTACACCTGTGGATAGAGATATGCCTTAAAGAATAGTGCCACTGCAAAAGAGGTAAGCACCATGCCTACCCCAAGCAGAGCAATTCTAAGGGGCAAAGCATAACTTCCCGGGGCAGTTATTTCGGGGTTTAAAAAGGGAATAACAGTGCGGAACAAATCAAGCACCGCGCCGTAAACTATGCAGTTTAAAAAAGAGGTGAAGTATACAAGCCTAACCTTCCTTTTTATAATGCAAAAGGCAATAAACATTAAGCCTTGAAGCACATATTCCCACTGACCAAAGGTCAAAAAGGGAAACTTCAGGCTTAAAATGTAGGCAGGCGCCACCACCATTGATACACCCAAGTCGGTAGATGCAATCAGTGCCACCGAAAAGGCAATAAGCGCAATGGCAAACAGATAGGTTGCTTCGTTGTTGATTTTGATTTTTTTCATTTTATAAATCCTTTTTATTTAATAAGGGAATTATACCTCTAACCAAGTGTTTTGTCAATGATTGTTCCCGCTGTGCAGAACGACCGCGACGCCTCGATATTGTAGCGGAGGGTCTCCGTCTCCTCTCGATAAACAAAAAACCCACAACCGAGGTTGTGGGTTTTGCATAAGCAATATAAATCAGCGCTTGCTGAACTGAGGTGCACGACGTGCGCCTTTGAGTCCGTACTTTTTGCGCTCCTTCATTCTGGGGTCACGAGTGAGCAAGCCGGCCTTCTTAAGAGTGCCGCGCAAGTTTTCGTCAACCTGAAGCATAGCACGTGCAATGCCGTGACGGATAGCGCCTGCCTGACCGGTAACGCCGCCACCGGTAACAGTGCAGACAACGTCAAACTTACCTTCGGTGCCGGTAAGGGCGAAGGGCTGACGAACGATAAGCTTAAGGGTTTCAAGACCGAAGTAATCGTCAATATCACGGTCGTTGATGGTGATTTTGCCGGTTCCGTTAGCAAAAACACGAACACGGGCAACAGAACTCTTTCTTCTGCCGGTGCCATAGAAATAAGGTGTAGACTCGTACATTTAAAGCGACCTCCTTCGGATTAGAATGCCCAGACTTCGGGTTTTTGAGCGGCATGAGGATGCTCAGCGCCTTTAACCACGTGGAGTCTGGTCATGGCCTTGCGGCCGATGGTTGTGTCGGGAATCATACCCTTAACTGCAAGCTCCATAGCGAGCTCGGGGCGGGTAGCCATAAGGGTGCGGTACTTAACAGCCTTAAGGCCGCCAATGTAACCGGTGTGACGATAGTAGTACTTGTTTTCAAGTTTAGAACCGGTGAGTACTGCGCTTTCTGCATTGATGATGATAACGTTATCACCGCAATCAACGTGGGGTACAAACTCGGGTCTGTGCTTACCGCGAAGCAAAACTGCAGCCTCGGCAGCTACGCGACCGAGAGATTTGCCAGCAGCGTCAATGACATACCACTTGCGGCTGATTTCGCCGGCTTTGGGCATATAAGTTGACATATCAGTTACCTCCAAATAAAAATTCTTTTTTTCGTGCAGGTGTTATGATAACACAACCTAACCTACTTGTCAACACCTTTTTTTCAAAATTTTAATCGGCGCCTTTCAATCTCGTCTTATCTCACTTTAACTCGTTTTATCTCTTATTTGCTCACTTTCAATTTTCACTTTTTGCACACAAAATTTATGCCTATTGCAATTTTTTCGCAAAAACTATATAATAATGTATATTCTTTTTGGGGGTGAAACCAATGCAAATGCTTATGAGCCACATCCGTGCCGCGCTTCAGCGTTACAATATGATTGAAGCGGGGGATAAAATTGCCGTTGGCGTATCGGGCGGCAAGGACTCTTTGGCACTGCTTTATGCCCTCAGTGAAATGCGGCGGTTTTATCCTGTGCCATATGAGTTGGTGGCAATCACCCTTGATATGCAGTTTGAGGGCAAGCCTGCCGATTTTAGCAAGATTCAGGCCCTCTGCGACCAACTGGGTGTGGAGTATATCATCCGACCCACTCAACTTGCCAAGGTGATTTTTGAAGACCGCAAAGAGAAAAATCCATGCTCCCTGTGTGCAAAGATGCGCCGCGGTATGCTTCACGACGCCGCAAAAGAGGCAGGATGCAACAAATTGGCATTGGGTCACCACCTTGATGATGCGGTGGTTACATTTTATATGAATTTGCTTGACGGTGGCAAAATCGGTTGCTTCCGCCCCGTCAGTTATCTGTCTCGCAAAGATTTAACCCTAATAAGACCTATGGTGTTTGCCTATGAGCGTGACGTGGCAAAAGCGGCGCGCAAGTTAGACTTGCCCGTCTCCAAATCTTTTTGCAAAGCCGATGGCATCACCGAGCGCCAACGGGTTAAAGACTTGCTTAATAAACTTGAAAAGGAAAACGGGTACAGTTCCCTTTATCAAAAAACCATCGGTGCTTTGCAACGTGGCGGCATCGACGGTTGGGAGTGAGGATGTAATGAAATCCTCACTGCGTGAGGAATAAATCTGCGATGCAGATGAAATTCTCGTTGCACTTCGGGTGAAATCGCTTTGCGATGGTGTGAATTTCATTGTAAGGAAACCACCGACTGTGTCGGTGGTATGAAAAAGTTTTAGCGAGGATTGTGAAATTGCCTCCCTCTGACGAGGTCGATTCCCCCGGGAGGGGGAAATGTCGCGAAGCGACAAAAGGGGCCCGTTTCGGGAGAAAGGTGGATTTTGCGAAGCAAAAGACGGAGGGAGAGAATAAGTTTAGAATACATTTCTTTCTGTTTTTCTCTCCCTCAGTTTCGCTAACGCTCAACAGCGTCTCGGCTGTCGCCTCGGTCGGTGCTTCTGTGCTTCGCACAGAGGTGTCCACCGGACACCCGCACCCTCGTCAGAGGGAGCCGATTGCTTATCGCCTTGTGGCAATTAACTTCTTTTTGCAAGTGTCAGACCGTTATGCCATTGCAATGGCTGCCGGTTTTGCAGGTTATACCCGCATAAGCAAAACCACCGGCAAGTTCACTTAGCCGGTGGTTCTTTATTACATATACGTAGCGATTAAGCCTTGGTAAAGATAGCAAGAATCTGCTCGGGAGTCATATCAACGCCGGTAGCGGTGATAAGAGCCATATACTTGCCGCACTTTTTAAATGCAGAAATCTGCTTGATTTCAATGCCCTGAACAGTCTGAGTGAATGTGAGGCATTTCCAAGATTCGCCTGCAACAGTAACGGTTGACTCTTGCACATCTTTAATGGAAGCAGAAGATGACTCAAGATTCTTTTTAGCAAGCTCTGCATATTTATCTTCGGTGATAATTGTGCCGTAAAGTTTGCCAAGGTTTTCAAAAGCAAGGGATACGTTGTTGCCGTTAGTATGGATAGCCATCATATCAAACATAGTGTTTGCTGCTTCAAGGTCGGTGTTGCCACTGTTCATCTCTGCAAGTTTAGTAGCATCGTAGAAGGTCCAGCCTTCAGGAGCAACAAACTGCACGCCAACAGAAGCGTTTTTGTAGGTTGCGCCGTCAACGCCGCCAAGGTTAACAGCAACGTCAGCCTCAGAGCTAACCTCGGTGCTGTTGGTAGAAATTGTGCCGCCAACGTCATCAAAACTTCTGTCATCGCCGCAAGCGGTGAAGCAAAGAGCCATAATAAGAACAAGAACAAGTGCTAAAAGTTTTTTCATTTTGAATTCCTCCATTTTTTGTTTCATTTATTGTAGCACATTCATATTTAAAATTCAATACAAATGCGCAAAAAAAACACAATTCTTATAAGGGAGTTGTGTTTTTAATACATTATATAATATCTGCGGAAATAATCATATAACCGTATTCATTCTGGCAAGGTGCCAGGGTGGTAACTGCGGTAAAACTGTCCTCACCGCAAGTAACGGCAGAGGTGACGGTAAGAAGACCGTTTTTTTCGCTTACGTTTAATATATTGTGACGCATATCTTCGGCTTTACATATTTCGCCATCCGTAACCTCAACACTTCTGCCGTAAAGGGTACGGGTGAAAGCTTTAACGTCATCAGCGTTATTGCCAACAACCGAACGGGCAGACTGAGACAAAGCGTTGTCATCATAAAGGTCGGCACCGAAAACTCGGTTAAGGGATAGCACCTTGCCGATTACACCAAGGTCATAGGTGACGGTGGTTGCCTTGTTATCGGTAACGGCAACCAATCTTGTGCCTTCAAAATTATTGTTTCCGTTGATGGCAGGCGCGTGGGTAACAGCTACCGTATCCAAAACGGGAGCACCCAACACCGAAACACAAGATATAGATAACACAAAAGCAAACAAAACCGAAAGAATTGGCAGAGCCTTATACAATTTCATATTCAACTCGCCATCCTTTCGTAAAGTTACTATGTTAATAGTATATACCCCGAAAAGATGGTTTGTAAAGAGGATTTTGTAAAATAAAAGTTACAATTTAGAAACTATTTGTAGTGGTTGAGCAATAAATTTAAGAAAAAAGGGCAATAAATGTTGTGTACTGGAATATTTTGTCAAATCACCAGTCAAACATGGTCAGTTTTCCTTGGTTTTCAAGCAAAGGATAGTCCCACTGACGAAGCACCTCGTAGGTTGCAACGGCAACCGCGTTGGATAAATTGAGGCAACGGGCTTCACTGCGCATAGGGATGCGAACACTATGGGTTGGGTTTTGGTATAACAGGTCTTCAGGCAGTCCTTTGGTTTCTGAACCAAAAACAAGGAAGCACCCGTCAGGGTAAATGGCATCGGAATGGGCATGGGTGCCTTTTGAGGTGAAATAGAAGAATTCGCCACCCTTGTTTTTTTCAAAAAACTCGTCGTTGTCCTTGTAATAAGTAATGTCGAGCAAATGCCAGTAGTCAAGTCCTGCCCTTTTCAACTTGGCGTCATCGGGCACAAACCCCATAGGACCCACAAGATGAAGCCGAGCGCCCGTAACGGCACAGGTGCGTGCAACGTTGCCTGCATTGGGGGCGATTTGGGGTTGCATCATAACTATATTGAGTGTTGCCATATTGTAACCTCTTTCACATAATCTTGGGGTGATTTTACCACAACTTTAACGAAATTTCAACCGATTAAGGTCTTTGTCTTGAAAAAATCAGGATAAAGGGGTAAAATATAATTAAGGTGATTAAAATGACCGTCAGAGAAGCTTCATATGCACAGGCAGATGCCATCTTTGAGCTGTACGAGCAAAGCCGTACGGCTTTTCGGCGTGCCCTTGTGGATAAGTGGTCCGACGGCAGACCCGATTTTGACGACGTTTTCGGCTATATTGATGACGGTATTTGTTACACGGTTGAAGAAAAGGGCAAGGTAATTGCCGCTTTCGTCCTTGATTTTTCGGGGGATACCGCCTATCGAATTTCACTTGGCTGTCAGTGGGCGGCAGGTGAGTACGGCGTGCTTCATCGTGTAACTGTGGATGAAAATGCCGACTACGAGGCAACTATGGGGGCAATCGTTGATTTTTGTCTCAGTCGATGTGCTGAAAACGGCGTTGAGGTAATTCGAAGCGGTGCACACCCTAAAGAGAGCAGTTTCACCGATGCTTTGGTTATGTTAGGCTTTGAGCAGCGGGGCAGATTCCGTACCGCCACAGGTGAAGAACGCCACGCATATTGCAAGGGTAATATACAATAATGTAGGGGAGGCGTTTCGCCTCCCGTTTTTTAATTGTGTTTTGCACAAAATAAAATGGGGTGCATCTCCTGAAGATGCACCCCATTAGCATATTAATTTATAACAATGGCCTTACCTACAAAGCTTACAAAGTTAAAAAAATCAATTATGCCTAATTATTCTGCCTGCTCTTTAATAGTGTTGAAGCAGTTGCTGCAATAGATGGGACGGTCACCGCTAGGCTGGAAGGGAACCTTTGCCTCGCCGCCACAGTTAGCACATACGCCTACGAAATACTCTCTAGGACCTCTGCCTGCGTTCTTTCTTGCATCACGGCAAGCCTTGCAGCGCTGGGGCTCATTCTCGAAGCCTTTTTCTGCATAAAATTCCTGCTCACCGGCGGTAAATACGAATTCGTTACCGCATTCTTTGCATGTAAGGGTCTTGTCTTCAAACATTGTTGTTACCTCGCTTGAAAATAAAATTTATTTTGCTCCTTGGGGGCGGATTTGCACCGCCGTCTTTGTCAGGATCAACGCTTTGCTGATTAAGCTACCCGGGAGTTATTTAAAATTGTTAAGTTTGCGCCTTACTCTTGCAAGGGCGTTTTCGACCGCTTTTGCCGAGCAGTCAAGCCGCTTTGCAATTTCAGCGTAGGAATAGCCGCCCATAGTGAGCGACAGCACCTTTTGCTCAAGGGGAGAGGTGCGGTCTTTAATTTCGGCAAAAATTCTTGACAGTGTGTCGCGCAAAATTGCGGTGTTTTCGGGGTTTTCACCTGCCGACAATTGCTCACCGTCAATGGATACCTTGGCGCTTTCGGGAATTTGGCGCTTGCGTAACGAATGACGAACGGCATCGGTAATGCGTCGGTCAATGTTAAGGGCGGCAAATGTGCGGAAGGTTGCGCCGTAAGACCTATCATAACTGTCAATGGCGCTTACCAGACCGATAAACCCCTCTTGGCCCAAATCTTCACAGTCAAAAGAGGTTGATTGATGTGAATAAACGGCGGCACGGGCACCCACTAAAGAAATGTAGCGCACTACCAATCGGTCACGGGCGTCGGTATCACCCGACTGTGCCATAGAACACAACTGTTCATCGGTTACGTTCAGCACAAATACCCCTCCCGATATATACAAACGCCTACTATAAAGTATACACATACAATTTTAATCTATATCACACTAAAAGTCAATGAATTTGTGCTTTTCGAATATAAAATTTTGATTTTTGATAAATTAAAGCGCCTAAATCTAACAAAATTGACAAAAAACTATCCAAAGTGTTAAAAAAGCACAATGTTCTTTATGCATACCGCACAAATAAAAAATGCCTATTTAATGCCTGTTTTATAAGGCTTCAAGAAACTTTGAGGTTATAAATCCTCAACGGCACTAACAGTCTGTATTAAGGGGTGATTTGTTTTTTGTTATCGGTATATACAAAACTATTTTAATTTTGTGCAAATCGCATAAAAGAGTAAATAATTTTAATATAAAAGTATCAAAATAAAACTTTTGACTTGATTATCTTGATGGTTTGTATTAGAATTAGAGTGTGAATAGGTGTGGATTGCATAAATGTATGGTGCAACTTACCTATTGTCAAAGGTTCCCTGCTGTTTTTTTCAGTAGAATTGCCGTTGGGAACAAATCAAATAAGTTTAATTTTAGTCGCTACGGCAGCGGCGTGGAGGTATTGTTATGAAAAAAGTTATTGCGTTACTTCTGGCAGTAATTATGGTATGCGGCCTGATGGTTGGTTGCGGCGAAAAAGAGCCCGCAGGCAACGCAGGTGCACCTGTTAAGACCAGCGGTAAGAAAATCGACCTTAATGTAAAACTTGATACTATCGGTGAAGAGTCAAAGCCTGTTAAGACCGAAATTCCCGAAGGCAAGGCTCACATCATCAGTATTGCTCTTGACAAGACTGATCTTTCTATCGCTCTTGGTACCAAGCAGCAGATTACTTACACCGTAAAGCCTGACACTGCTTTTGATAAGAGCGTTTATTACGAAAGCCAGAACACCAACATTGCAAAGGTTGACAAGGATGGTTACGTTCTTGGTGTTGGCTGCGGTACAACCGACATCGTTGTTAAGACCAACGACCAGGGCTTCAAGCGTGTAGCTACCGTTGTTGTTCATCAGAACGCCGGTGACGAAAAGAAGGCTGAGGAAATGCTCAACCTCATTAACAAGGGTCGTGAGGCTAACAACCAGACTCCTTTCACATCTGACGATGTAGCTCTTAAGGCTGCTGCAAACCAGCGCGCTCTTGAAGAGGCTGTTGATATGGTTAACAACAAGGCAAAGGCTATGGACGACAAGCGTACCGATAAGACCACTTCAATCTTCTCTGATTACGATATCTTTGTTCGTCAGAATGCAGCCCTTTACGTATGGGGCGACTATTCAAAGGATACCAAGAAGGCATACGAAGAACTTATCAAGAATGAAGATAATGCAAAGGCTCTCGGTATCAAGGGCGATGGAGTTAACTACGACAACGTTGCAGTTGGCTACTTTGTGTTCAACAACGTAACCTACTGGTGCGTATTGATGGCAACCACCTGATGAATTGTTGATTAGGCGGACCGGTGCAACGTCACCGGTCCGTTTTTTAAAACAGCCGCAAGGCTTACGGGGTGAAAAAATGAAAAAAGTCGTTGCTTTGATAATAGCAATTATGACGGCTTGCCTGCTTACCTCTTGCGGAGAGGTTACCTTCCCAAAAATCACCGAGGTGTTCAAAGAGGAAGAGGCAGGGGAATCAGGCAAAAAAATAAAGCTTGATTATAAGATTGGCAGCATTGGTGAGCCCTCTAAAAAGGTTAAACCCAATGTTCCCGTCGGCAAGCCGCGTATAATCAGCATTACTCTTGCTGAAAAGGTGCTTATTATTCCTGTTGGCAAAACAGGCAAAGTTGAATATTCCGTTAAGCCTAAGACGGCATACGACAAGTCGGTTTACTACGAAGTTTCTGACGAGTCTATTGCAGCGGTTGATAAGGATGGCAACGTGCTTGGCAAGAAGCCGGGTGCAGTTACAATCACCGTTCGCACCAACGACCAAGGCTTTAAGCGTCAGTGCACAGCTATAGTTATTCGCGGTGAGGGTGACGCTGAAAAATCGGCAAAGGTGGTTGAGCTTATCAATGCCGCCCGTGTTAAAAATGGGTATGAGGCAACTCCGTCAAGTAACCGCTCTTTGCAGGCGGCTGCCGACCAGCGCGCCTTTGAGGAAGCGGTAGATATGGTCAACTACGGCGAAAAACGTATGGACGATAAGCGTATGACCGACGATGAAGACGGCAAGCGTGTTGAAATGGAGCAGGATATATTTAAGAATTTCAACATTTGGTCAAAGGAATCAAAAGAGGTTTACATTTGGGGCGAATATACCGCCGAGCAGGTGTACAAAGCCTTTATTGAGGATGATGAATGTGCCGAAGCATTGGGTGTTCGCGGAAGCGGTGCAAAATCCTTCCAAAACATTGCGGTAGGTTATTACGAATTTGACGGAATAACGTACTGGAGCATTTTGATGACCAGTGAAAGTTAAAAATAAAAGGTTGATACAATGCTGTATCAACCTTTTATTTTTATTCTGCTTTAAATGAGTAGGTGGCGCCTTCTGTTATAGGGGTTGAATCAACACCCTTATCGGCATATTTGTCGCCTTCATAGAAAGCCCAGTATTTACCGTCTTTGTCATAATCAACGGTAACGCCGTTTACGGTTTTAACATACAAACCGTAATCGCCTTGTTCACCTGCAATAAGTTTTAACTCAAGCAGGGCTTCACCGACAGTAGCCTTGTCGGTTTTGATTTGGTAGCTTGTGGTCTTTCCTTCCACATCCACTACCTTAAAGTTAAAGGTGGTTTTGCCTTCGCCAAGCAGATTTTCATCCGCTTTGTCAGGGGTGATAGAGCTTGTCTGCTCTGATAAAACAGAGCTTGCATCCCCGCCTTTGCTGTCGCAACCGGTTACAAGCAGTGCCATAGCCGCAATAAGCACGAATGTAAGAAGCAACGACAACAGTTTGGTAATAACTGTTTTTTGCATTTTGCATTCTCCTTAATATTTAATTCCTCTTTTTAAGTCGGCGCTCGCAACTGTTTGATTTAAGAGGCTTTGTACAAAAAGTATTTCGACTTGGTGCAAATGTCTGCTCACCTTCTCAAGATAAACTCAATGGCTTGTCACTGACTTGCGGCGTCAGTTAGAGCAGACAAGGATTTTGCGGCACCTTACGGCGACGGGCTCGTGCAGGATTTTCACCTGCTTCCTTTTTGTACAAAAGGATTATAGCATAGGAGACGGCAAACAGCAACGATAAAATTAAGGGTTGATACAGTACAGTATCAACCCTTTTCGGTTTTTAAAACTCGTCACAAAGTGGCATATCGTGCGTTTGCAAGAACACAGTTTAATACTGTCGGAAGGATGCCACAACCTTGCCTAAGATAGATACCTCGTCGGGTATAATTGGCTCAAAAGCATCATTTTCGGGCAAAAGGATAACTCTGCCCGACTCATCGTGGCTAAGACGCTTTACGGTGGCTTCGTCATCAATCAGTGCAACCACAATATCACCGTTGTCGGCATACTGAGTGCGGTGAGCATAAACAATATCCCCGTCAAGTATGCCTGCATTCATCATAGACATACCCTTAACCCGCAGAGCAAACACCTCTCTGCCACGGGAAACGTCGGCAGACAGAGGAATATACTGCTCAATATTTTCGGTGGCAAGGATGGGTACGCCTGCAGTAACAGTGCCAACCAGTGGCACGTCAACGTGGGCAGACACACTCTCCACCTTAATTGCACGGGATGAGCCACCCTCACGGGAGATAAGCCCTTTTTCTTCAAGGGCAGTCAGAATAGCAAAAACAGTAGAGGTAGAGCGCACCCCTGTGGCAGAGCAAATCTCGCGCACAGTAGGGGGTAGCCCCGAGGATGACCGAGAAAGCAAAAAGTCATAAACCTTTTGCTGATTGGGGGTAAGGTCAGCCATTTGTATCACCTCAATTTAGCATCATTTTAATAAGCATGGGGCCTCGCTCAATAAAAACGCCTGTCTTTTGAGCATTTTCTTCGGTAAAGCAGTCAACACCTGCAGATTCTTCTGTGCTGTCATAAAGCAAGAAGGGAACAGGCTCTCTTGAATGGGTTGCAGTTGCAATGGGAGTGGGATGGTCAGGAAGAATGAGAATTTTAAACTGTTCACCGGCCAAGGCGTCAAGTAAGGGTTTAACGATTTTTTCGTCAATCAGCTCAATTGCCTTAACTTTGTTTTGGGCTTCTCTGCGGTGACCGCACTCGTCGGGTGCTTCAAGGTGCACGTAAACGTAGTCGCAAGTCTCAAGTGCCTTGACGGCAGCCTCTGCCTTGCCCTCAAAATTGGTGTCTATGTAGCCTGTGGCGCCCTCTACCTCTATAACTTGCATATCGGCGCATTTGCCGATGCCTTTTATAAGGTCAACTGCCGACACAACGGCACCCTTGATACCATAGGTCTGCTCAAAATTATTAAGACCGGGACGACTGCCCTGACCCCAAAACCAAGCGGATGTGGCAGGTCGTCTGCCTGCGGCAACGCGAGCCTTGTTAACGGGGTGGTCGCGCAAAATATCCACACTCTTTTTCATCAGTTCAATAAGACCTGTTTCAAAGTGTCCCCCAAGATAATCCTTGATAGGCTGACCCGAAATATCGTGTGGGGGAGTGAGGGTGTAGCCTTTGCATTTGCCGCCGTGCCAAATCAGGCAGTGACGGTAACTGACACCTGTGTAAAAGTCAAATTCGCCGCCGCCAAGTTCTGCTTGCAAGGATTTTATAATCTCGTCTGCCTCGGCAGTAGAGATGTCGTCGGCGCAATAGTCAACCATAGTTTTGTCACTGTAATCAGCCTCGTCAGACAGGGTAACAAGGTTGCAACGGATGGCAACGTCATCCTCTGCCATATCAATGCCGATGCTTGCCGCCTCAAGAGGTGAGCGGCCTGTGTAACACTCTAATGGGTCAAAGCCCATAACCGACAGATTGGCAACGTCACTGCCGGGGGATAATCCATCGTCAACAGTGCGCACCATTCCCACAACAGAGGATGATGCAAGAGCATCCATATTAGGTTTTTCGGCAAGTTCCATAGGAGTTTTGCCGCCAAGTTCTGCAACGGGAGTATCCGCCATACCGTCACAAAGAACAACAACATATTTCATAAAAAGCACCGCCTTAATACATATATAAAATTATATTAACACATTTTTTATAAGAATGGAATAGTTTAATTGACAAAAGATTGGAATTGTTTTAAAATAATTTTAGCAATCTAAGGAGTAAACTTATGGAAAACAAGAACAAATTAAAAGCGGCTTTGCCTGTTGCGCTTTTTGCACTGCTTTGTGTTATAGTGCTGGGGCTTATTGCAATTTTGCCCTATGACCGCCCTGCTACATCACCTAACAACAGTTTTATGAATCTGTATAACGGCGGTTTTGTAGCTCAGGACGGCTCTCTTACCTATTATATTGACAGTGAGGGCAGTCTTTACTGTGCAGGCGATAACTCGAAGTATTATATCGACAGGGCCAGTGACAGTCTTTGCCCCTATAATGTTGGCATCGTGTACCGCACCGAAAAGGGTGAGGTTAAATACAGTGATTTTGACGGCGGCTCCGTAAAGACTCTTATTAAGGGTGCCAAGCATATGTCGGTCAGCGGTAACTGGGTTTTTTATACCGATGAAAATGACGATTTGTATAAATACTTTTTGCAAACGGGAGAGACCAAAAAGGTTGGACTTAATGTTGACCAGTTTATGATTTCAAGCACCGCCGTGGTTTATCTTAAAGAGGGCAAACTGTATACCGCCCGTACCGATGGTACCCAAATAAAGCCTTTCCTTGCCGATAAGGTGGACAGTTTTGTCCGTTATGAGTCATATATGTTCTATAAGGCGGATGGAATGCTTTATTCGGTGGCATCGGGAAATACCGCTAACAAGCAGACCTATTTTGAGGTGGACGAGTTTAATATTAACGACAATGGAATTATGTTCTACACTCTTGACGGCAACCTTTACAGCAAGGATATAACCGACGAAAAAGCCAAGGCAAAAGAACTTAAGGTGGGCACTGTAAAGGGCGGACTTTGTACCAACGGTGACAGAGTGTGCTTTTATGACGAAAAAGGTGACCTTGTAAGTTGCCTTGCAGACGGCAGTGAGGTAAAAACTTTGTCAGAAACTGCTAAAAAGGAGCAAAAGTAATGTCAAATGTAAATCCTCTTGATAATAAGGTTGTAAACGGCGGCTTTTGCGGAATAATCCGCACCTTAGGTTGCATCGGTGACAGTCTTTCATCGGGTGAAATGGAGTCTATAACGGACGGAAAAAAGGGCTATCACGACTATTACGAATACTCTTGAGGTCAGTTTCTTGCCCGCAGTGCAGGACTTACTGCCTACAATTTTTCCAGTGGCGGAATGTCTGCAAAAGGCTTTTTACAAAATACGATTTGGCAGAAAAATTTGAATTTACCTATGTTATTGATATGTATAAGCATATGCCTGTTGTTGACGCCCGGTTTAGTAAGGTGTACAGAATGGGCGGTCATATGAATGCAATGGGATATAAATTGATGTCGGAATATGTTATGAGTTATATGGATTATATCATCCGTGAGAATTACGAAGATTTTAAACAGATTCCCTTTGTTGGCAAAGAAAACGACCTGCATAATGAAGAGTATGTGTGGTAATTAAAAAAAGACTTGATTTTTATATGCTACTTGTGTATAATAATAGAGCGTTTGGAGAAGTCGCGTAGTTGGTCGAGCGCGCACGATTGGAAATCGTGTAACCGTTAATCGCGGTTCGAGGGTTCGAATCCCTCCTTCTCCGCCAAAAACAATACCCACCCATTAGGGTGGGTATTGTTTTTTTCGTCGAGAGGGATTCGAACAACGAAAGGAAGCGAACACCGAGCGGTAGCGAGGTAAGGAGCGACAAAGAAACGATACAGTGTATCGTTTCGACTTTCGTCCAACCGAACGAAGTGAGGGCGAGTATTAGATTGATAACTACGCCACAGAGGGAGCAAAGCACACTGAAAGGTGTGCTTTTTAGACTGCGAGTATTTACAATTGAAAAAACATGAATTTATGATATAATCATTAAAGGATGAAGGAGGTTGTTACAATGGCAAAAGATAAAAGATTTGAAAAGATATATACTCAAGGTATGGGCTCTGTGGAAATTTGGGTTGACAAAGAAACAGGCGTTAATTACTTATACCGCCAAAACGGATACGGCGGTGGAATGACCGTTTTGTTGGATAAAGACGGCAAACCGGTTGTAACTCCCATTCTTCATAATGAATTTTAATTTTCGGAGGTAAAAATTATGAAACGTTCCGAAATTAACAAAGCATTAAAAGAATTAGAAGCAATGTGTGAAAAATATCATTGCTATCTGCCGCCCTTTTGCCACTTCACACCTGAACAATGGCAAAATATCGGTCACGAGTATGACGAGGTGCGTGACTGTATGTTGGGTTGGGATATAACTGACTACGGTATGGGAGATTTTGATAAATTTGGTTTTTCTCTTATAACCATTCGCAACGGCAATCGTGCTATGGCAGATAAATATCCAAAGGTTTATGCTGAAAAGCTGCTTTATCTTAAAGAAGGTCAGTATGCTCCCAACCATTTTCATTGGAACAAAACTGAGGATATTATTAACCGCGGCGGCGGTAACGTGCTTATAAAGGTGTATAACAGTCTTGAAAATGAAGAAATAGACTATAACTCCGATGTAACCGTTCACACCGACGGCCGCACATATACCGTTCCTGCAGGAACACAAATCCGTCTGACACCGGGTGAGAGCATCCACGTACAGCAATTTTTATATCACGATTTTGCAGTGGAAGAAGGCACAGGCCCCGTACTGCTCGGTGAGGTAAGTCAGTGCAACGACGATAATACCGATAACCGCTTCAATCCACCCGTTGGGCGATTCCCCAAGATTGAAGAGGACGAGCCGCCCTACCGCCTGTTGTGCAATGAATATCCGGAGGCAAAATGATGATAGACGTAGTGGCTTTAGGCGAATTGCTTATTGATTTTACAACTGTTTCTGCGGATAGAGATGGCTATCCCACAATGGCTGCCCATCCCGGTGGCGCACCTGCAAATTTTTTGGCAACCCTCAGCAAACTGGGTGCTAAAACCGCTTTGCTCGGCAAGGTGGGTGACGATACCTTTGGCAAGCTTTTAATTCAAACTCTGCAAAATGCAGAGGTTTGCACCGACGGCTTGGTTGTGGCGCAGGACCTTTTTACCACTTTGGCGTTTGTAACCCTTGATGAAAAGGGAGACCGAGAATTTGCCTTTGCAAGAAAACCGGGTGCAGATACACAAATAACTTTTGATGAGTTGGATTTATCTTTGATTGACAAGGCAAAAGTGTTCCATTTCGGCACCCTGTCGCTAACCCATCAGCCTGCCCGTGAGGCAACCTTCAAGGCGGTAGCCTATGCAAAAGGTCAGGGCAAGCTGATAACCTACGACCCCAATTTGCGTAAGCCCTTGTGGAACAACTTAGAAGAAGCAAAAGAGCAGCTTTTGTGGGGGCTCAGTCAGGCAGACGTGGTTAAAATCAGTGATGACGAGGTTGATCTTTTTGGATTAGATGCTGAAAGCGGCGCACAGCATATTTTGCAAAATTACGGCGTAAAGGTAGTCTTTGTCACCTGCGGCGCCAAGGGATGTTATTTTGCCAACCCTCAGGCAAGAGGCTTCTTGCCTGCGCTGCAAGGTGTCAAGGCGATTGATACCACGGGAGCAGGGGATATTTTTGGCGGAAGTGTGCTGTGGAAACTGCTTAAAATGGAAAAAGCCCCCGAAACCCTCGGCGAAAAGGATTTGCAGGAGGCAGTTCGCTTTGCTTGTGCGGTAGCAGGGCTTTCAACTACCCGAATGGGCGGAATATCATCCATACCCGATTACGAACAGATTAAAAAGGTGCTTTAAGGGGTGTTTTTGTACTCCTTTGCAGACATACCCATATGACGCTTGAACACCTTGCAAAAATAACTTATATCATCATAACCGTTGTCCAATGCGGCTTCGGTTATGTTTTTTGTGCCTATTTTATGTCGTAGCAAACATTTTCTCTCCTCCCGTCACGCCTTACGGCGTGCCACCCTCCTCGCCAGAGGAGAGTTTGCGTTTTACGGGATGTCGCGAGCGCCCTCCCCTACACAAAACAAAAATGACACTTTCAAATTGAAAGTGTCATTTTTGTTAAATGTTAATTATTTTTTCGCCGTCTAAGATTAGCACGCCGTAGCCGCAACCAACCTTGCCGCCTTTAATTAAATGTTTTTCAAAAGCCTTGATTGAATCGGGGATATTTGTATCCTTATTAAAATGAACGTGACAGTCAAAAAACTTAAAATCGTTCGAATACATAAAAAGCACCACTTAAAATGTTGAGTAATTAGGTTTATTATACCTTCTTGCAACCAAAAAGTCTATATAAAAAGAACACAACGCTTTGAATTAGTACTAAATTAAAAGCATATATTTACTATTGATATTTAGGTGGAGTTTTTGGTATAATCATATTAACGAATAAAAGGAGGATGAATATGTCCCAAGTGTTTTACAACAAGATTATGGATATTGATGCAGGGCTTATTCCATATGCAGAGGATTTAACTCTGCGCGACCGACTTTTTACCGCCAAAAAGCACCAGCTTACCAAGGGCATGAGCAGTCTTGGCGACTTTGCCAACGGCCACAACTATTTCGGAATTCATCCTACCGCTAAGGGCTGGGTTTATCGCGAATGGGCTCCTGCCGCCGAAAGCATTTATTTTACCGGCGATTTTAACGGGTGGAATACACGCTCCCATCCGATGACTCGCCTTGAAAACGGCGTGTTTGAGGTGTATTTAGATGGTAAAAATGCTCTTCGCAAAGGACAAAGGGTGCAGGCGATAGTTATTTCTAACGGCAACGAGCTGCGCCGCATACCACTTTATGCAACAAGGGTGGCGCAAGACCCCGTTACGTATCTGTGGTGCGCCGAAATTGACGATACCCTTGAAGAATTTAAGTGGAGCGACGATGGTTTTACCCCAACCGAACCCCTTTTTATATACGAGTGTCATATCGGTATGGCGCAAGAAGAGGGTAAAATTGGCTCATACCGTGAATTCAGACAAAATATTTTACCCCGCATAAAAAAGCAGGGGTATAACACCATACAAATTATGGCTGTTATGGAGCATCCTTATTACGCTTCATTTGGCTATCAGGTGTCAAATTTCTTTGCTGCATCCTCGCGCTACGGCGAAAGCAAGGAACTTAAAAGGCTTATCAATGCGGCTCATAAAATGGGCATAGCCGTGCTTCTTGATGTTGTTCACTCTCACGCAGTCAAAAACACCAACGAGGGTATAAATGAGTTTGACGGCACCGAGTATCAGTTCTTTCATCAAGGCGAGAGGGGTAACCATTCCGCCTGGGGAACCAAGCTTTTCAACTACGGCAAAAACGAGGTTTTGCACTTTTTACTGTCAAATCTGAAGTTTTGGATGGAGGTTTTTCATTTTGACGGCTTCCGTTTTGACGGTGTAACCTCTATGCTTTATCACGACCACGGTCTTGGCAGTGCTTTTACCGATTACAGTATGTATTTTTCTCCCAACACCGATACAGAGGCAGTTACCTATCTTCAGCTTGCCAATGAACTTATACATTCAATCAACCCCAATGCAATTACGGTGGCGGAGGATATGTCGGGTATGCCGGGTATGTGCCTTCCCGTTTCTTACGGTGGAATAGGCTTTGATTACCGTCTTTCAATGGGTGTGCCTGATTTTTGGATAAAGACCATCAAGGAATATGCCGATGATGAATGGGATATGCTCAAACTGTGGTACGAGCTTACCCAACGCCGCCCTCGTGAAAAGAATATTGGATATTGCGAATCTCACGACCAAGCCCTTGTGGGTGACAAGACCATTATGTTCAGGTTGTGCGATGCCGATATGTATACCCATATGAGCAAGCTTTTCGGCAGTGCCACCGTTGACCGAGGCATTGCCTTGCACAAGATGATAAGGCTAATCACTGCTTCCTTGGCAGGTGAGGGCTATCTTAACTTTATGGGCAACGAGTTTGGCCACCCCGAGTGGATAGATTTTCCCCGAGAGGGCAACGGCTGGAGTTATCATTACTGCCGCCGTCAGTGGCACCTTGCGGATGACGATTTGCTGCGCTACGGTCAACTGAACGCCTTTGACAAGGCAATGGTAAAGCTGCTTAAAAAGGACGGCTTGCTTACAAAGCAAGGAGAAAACCGTTGGGTGCATCAAGAGGATAAACTGATAATTTTCACCAAGGGTGAATACGTTTTTATCTTTAATTTCCACCCCGAACGCTCTTTTGACGGATATTTTATTCCGGTTGGAATTAAAGGCACATACAAGGTTGTGCTTTCCTCCGATGATGAGCAATTTGGCGGATTTTCCCGTGTTGATACAAGCGTTAAATACAAAACCCAAACCACTCCTGACGGATGGATAGGGTTTAAGTGCTATCTGCCAAGCCGCACTGCCATTGTGCTTAAAAAGATATAAAAAGAAGCATCTGCATTATGCAGATGCTTCTTTTTTTATGCCGTGGTGTTGTGCAGATTAAGTGTCACTCTCGCTAAGTGCCAGCAGTTCGCTGATTATCTTGTCAAGCAGCGGCAGATACTTGCTGTCAATTCGATTGATACCGTCTAATCTGGTACGGTCATCGGTGCGCTCTGTACCGAACAGTACGTAGTCGGCAGACAAACCTAACAAAGTGCATACTTTAATAAGCATTTTTACTGATATACCTGTTCTGCCTCTTTCTAATTCTGCCAAATAGGAAACGCTGACATCTAACTTTTCTGCAAATTTTTCTCGGGTATAGCCTTGGTTTTCACGCGCGTTTCTGATTCGTGTATGCAATACTATCACCTCTACATATAGTATGACTGATAGTGAGCTAAAAAAACATAAACTAACACTGTACAAAAAAACACTTGCATTATTGTATGTTGTGTGTTATTATAATAAAAGTGTATACAAAACCCATGTGCCCCTTGCGAAAGAGAGAGACCCTTAGTGCTGAATTTTATATTTGGAGTGATTGTTGGCGGCTTAATTGCCCTGTTAACTGTTGGATTGATGTTTGGAGCAAGCAAAACCAAAGGCACCAATACAGAAGAAAAAACAGGTGACAATGGCAATGAACAATAATGTTGAATCAATGGAAATGTTTATCATACCCGCGCTGATGATAATTGTATTTTTTATAATACTTGCCCTCGTTTTGTCCTTAAATGAAATCAGGTCAGAATTCAGGCACATAAACATTGAAATCGGCCGTAATCGCGGAAGAGAGAAAAAGTACTGGAAAAAGCGTAAACGCCGTTTGATTTTGTCTTTGATTTTTCCATTTATTAAATATTAAAAAGACACGGTTGAGATTTTTAATCTCAACCGTGTTGTTTATTTTATCACGTCTTCAATATATTGTAGCCACTGAGCTGTGATTTTATCAAGAGTAAGCTCGTTGGCAAGCTTGACGGCGTTTTGAGCCATTTTTTTGCGAAGCTCACCGTCACTTGCCAATTTTTTCATAGCGGAGGCAAGCGCTTCGGTATCGTCACATTCAACAAGCAAGCCGTTTTCTTCGGGAATAACCAGGTCGGTGGCGCCTGAAACGGCGGTGGATATAACGGGCAGACCTACGCACATAGCCTCAATCAAGGCGTTGGGCATACCCTCGTAATCGGATGATAGCACAAAAAATTCCGCATCTTTTATGTGGTTGGGCACATCTTTTATACCGCCGGGCAACTCAACCGATTGACCAAGCCCCAAATCTGCAATTTTTTGCTCTAAATTAGGACGGTAGTCACCCTCGCCGTATATGGTAAGGCGGTAATCGGGATGGCTTTGTTGGAATTTGTAAAAAGCCTCAAGCATCATATCCTGATTTTTTTGGCGCATAAGACGGGCGACCGATACCATTCTTTTGGATTTTTGAGCGGTCAGACCGATGCCTGTGGCATCACCTAAATCAATGGGATTATAGATAACGGTGGATTTTTTCTGCACCTGTTTGCAAAAATATGCTTGGTTTGCCTTGGTTTGAAGCACAACTGCATCGGCAAAGCGATACAAAAAGTCACGGGCAAAACGCACAAGCTTGTTGGACGGCACGTGCCTTGGGTCATTGCGGTCGGCAACAATAAGGGGAGTTTTAAGACCGAAAAGGCTGACGATAGTAAGCATATTAAAGGGGGCAAGAAAGGATATAACCGCATCAAAATTATTGTTTTTAACATACTTGCGTTTAAAAAGCAGATGGCTTAAAATATTCTTTTTGCCAATCTCTTTTTCTTCTGTAACCACTTTAACTTTTGGGTTAAGAGGATACCAGATTTCGTGGTCATAATACAGCATTATTTCAACTTCGTGACCTTGGTGTGCAAGCTCACTGGCAAGCACAGAAACAACTCGCTCGCCACCGCCGTGACCGAGGGCGCCAAGAGTAAATAAAATCTTCACTGTTATCATCCTATCTTGTGATGTTATGCCTATATTTTAGCATATTGAAAATATAATTGCAACAAACAAAAAAGCCTATCCTTTTGCAAGGATAGGTAACAGGCTAAAATCTGCCTTTAAAATCTGCTCTGTATTCGGGGAAGCAATCAAGATAATAATCACATTCCTCACAGCAACATTCATATTCGGGATGCTCGCCGTTGCCTAAACACAACTCCCCCCCTGTGTTGACGGAGTCAATGGAGTGCCTGTTGCATCATCAATAATTACTTTGCTCATAAAATCACCTCGCAATTAAAAAAGCACGCCCGAAGGCGTGCCGAAAAAGTGCTCCCTCGGAAAGTTGCGACACTAACCATTTTCCCACGCGGAATTAGAGGAAAACACCTTTTACCAAGGTATTATCTCCTATGCAGAATATCATTATAAAAATGTGATGTGGTAACTACATTCTACCACACAAAAACACAAAAGTAAAGGCAATAATTAAAACAGCATTTTCAAATCAACTTTGTAGGGGATGGCGCTCGCGACATCCCGTAAAAAAGACGGAGGAACTTCCTCCGTCTTAAACATATCAATTTATATCGGTGAATCTGACTTTTCTTGTTTGGCAGACAAAATTTTGCCCGTCTTGGCATCAATGTCATACTCAAATTCAAATCCGCCCGATTTAAACTCAATCTCATAGGATATTTCCTTGTAGTCCCTGTCAAGCTCGATTTCATAATCACGAATGGGACTGTTGGTCATCTTTGCGTGTTCAAGAGCAATCGCCTTTGCTTGCTCTTTGGTTATAAGAGCCTCAGATGACTGCGGAGCAGAAGTGTGGTCGTGGCTATGGGAGCGAGCCTGACCGCATCCCGCCATTACCGCAATCAGCAAAACGGCAGTCACAAGAGCCAACAACTTTTTCATATTTATCACTCCTTAGCCTATGTAGTTTATGTTGCCACTTAGTTAAATACTCGTGGTTTCAACAAAAAGGGGGTTGGTTACCCAACCCCCACCAAATTACTTATTTAAAATATCTTTCAAGAAGTCCCTCAAATGCCTTGCCGTGTCGAGCCTCGTCACGAGCCATCTCATGAACGGTGTCGTGGATAGCGTCAAGACCAAGTTCCTTAGCAAGTTTTGCAAGTTCAAACTTACCTGCGGTTGCGCCGTTTTCAGCGTCTACGCGCATTGCAAGGTTCTTTTTGGTAGAATCGGTAACAACTTCGCCCAAAAGCTCAGCAAATTTTGCGGCGTGCTCTGCCTCTTCATAAGCAGCCTTTTCCCAATAAAGACCGATTTCGGGATAACCCTCGCGGTGAGCAACTCTTGCCATTGCAAGATACATACCAACCTCGGTGCATTCGCCGTTGAAGTTCTCGCGAAGGCCCTCGATGATGCGCATATCAACGCCCTGTGCAACGCCTACAACGTGCTCGGCAGCCCAAGTCTTTTCGCCGCTTTGCTCGGCAAACTTCTCGGCAGGAGCCTTGCAGATGGGGCAAGCTTCGGGAGCAGAGTCACCCTCGTGAACATAACCGCAGATTTGGCAAACGTACTTTTTCATAATAAAATCCTCCAAAAATTAAATATAAATTTATAATTAAGCAATAGCTTAGTTAACTTATTTACAACCGCTACACACCCCTGAAAAGAGCACCGAGTAGCCCTCTACCGAATGGTCGCACCCGTCGGGTACAGAGATTGCCACGGGTATATCTACGTCGACAACACGCTGACAGGTTTTGCAAAACAGGTGGTTGTGGGGATGAACGTATCCGTCAAAGTGAACCACACCCTTTTCATCGGTAATGGTTAACGCCTTGCCGTTTTCGGCAAGCTGTGACAGGTTGCGGTAAACGGTGGAAAGACTGATGTCGGGAATTTCGGTGCGCACAATGTCGTACACCTCGGATGCGACGGGATGGGTGCGAACGCTTCGCAGTGCGGAGTAGACCGCTTCCCGTTGTTTAGAGTACTTTTGAGCACGCATTTTGCACACCTCCTTGACAATTTAATAACGATAATCATTATCGTTATTGTTATAATAACAGATAAAACCGTACTTGTCAATAGGCTTTTTGAAAATTTTTTGTATTTGTAGGGGAGGGGTTCCCTCCCGTTTTTTTATTTAATGAATAATGAAAAATAATTGTAGGGAACGGATTTATCCGTTCCGCAAGCGGTTGCGCAATATGTTGCTTTCAAAACAAAAAACAACGGATAAAAATCCGCTGTTTTTATACGTCATCATGATTTAAAAACTTATCAACAAAATACCGTGGTCTTGATTTGCTTTCAATATAGGTTTTGCCAACGTATTGACCCACAACGCCGATTGAGAAAAGCTGAACACCGCCCAAAAACCAAATGGACGCCATCAGTGAAGGCCAACCGGGAGAGGTGTTGCCGAGAAAATATGACACCATAATATATATGAAAGCAATTATGGCACACAGGGTAATAATTCCGCCCAAAAAGGCGATAATGGTTAGCGGCTTTGTGCTGAAGGAGGAAATACCCTCCCAAGCAAAAGAAAGCATCTTTTTAAAGGGATATTTGCTTTCGCCTGCGGCGCGTTTGCCACGTGAGTAATAAACCGTCTCACTTTTTAAATTCATAAGAGGTACGATGCCACGCAAGAACACGTTGCGCTCCTTATACTCAAGCAACTGCTTAACGGCGCGCTTTGACATAAGGCGGAAATCAGCGTGATTATAGACTGTTTTTGCACCAAGCAGACTCATGGTTTTGTAAAAGCCCTGAGCAGTTTTGCGTTTAAACAGCGAGTCACTTTTACGCTCACTTCTTACGCCGTAGACCACGTCTGCACCGTTGATATAGCAGTCCACCATTTTTTCAATGGCGGTTACGTCGTCCTGCAAATCGGCATCAATAGAAACGGTAATGTCGCAAATTTTCGCCGCCGCTTCAAGTCCTGCAAGCAAAGCATTTTGATGACCTACGTTACCTGCAAGGCAAAGCCCGTAAACGTATTTATTCTCTTTATGAGCCTTTTCAATAACCTGCCAAGTGTTGTCCCGACTGCCGTCGTTAACAAGCAAAATGCCGCTGTTTTCAGCAATTTTTCCACCCGAAATCATACCCTCAACCACTTGGGTCAGAGCAGGTATGGTAAGAGGCAAAGCCTCTTGCTCATTAAAGCAAGGCACAACAATCATCAAACGGTTCATACAATCATCCTAATTCTGCACTGTCGTTATTTTCAGCGGATGTCATCTTTTTACTACCGCTGAACACATATATCATAACCACAATGTATACTGCAAATCCAAGATATGACAAATCAAAGTGACCACCGCCGTGAATTGCAAAATCAAAACCTCTGAATTTTATAATTGCAGGGGCTAAGAAGCTGTCAACACAGAAGAAGGCGGCGCTTAGACCGTAAGCGTAAAACAAAACGGAAGTACGGGGACCTGACGCGCCTGCAAGAATTTTGCCGCTTGCATAGAAGAAGAGCAGAAGCAAAGCCATAGTGGCAATGTCAAAAACAGTGTCGGTTACGGTAACCTCTCCCGTATAACCCATAAATGTAACTATCAGTCGGGTAAGGCCGTATATCACGCTTACTATTGTAAGGGGTGGGGCAATTTTGCCGTCTGTAAAGCAGGCAACGCCGTGAAGAACGATAACTGCAGCAGTGGCAAAAGACATAATTGCCAAGGCAAAATAACCCGAATGGGTGGCAGTGATTATCTGACTGACACCTGAAACGGCAAGGCAACCCGTTGCAAAAAAGGAAGCAATACCCAAAGCCTTGCTTTTAACTGGCGTTACAATTTGCTCAGGTCGTGACAACCACACAACAAGAAGCAGAACAGGAATAAGAAGCAGGCACAGGGCGGTTATAAGACTGCCTACGTAACCGAAATCGTCCTTATAGAAGCCTGTTACAGTGTCAATCATATAAAACTGCTGCAAAACCCGTGCAGTCAAAAGCACAGGTGCACATATAAAGAAAAGTGTAAATAACAGTGGACGTTTCATACTGTCACTCCGTAAAAATAAAATCAGCGGTCAGAAAGTTCAATATAGGGTTGCTCTTTCCACACAGCCTTGTAAGCGGGACGCATAATCTTGCCGCCTGTGGTAATTTCTTCAAGGCGGTGAGCGCACCAACCCGAAATACGAGCAGTAGCAAAAATTGGGGTCAGCAAATCCTCAGGTACACCAAGCGCGGTATAAACAAGGCCTGAATAAAGGTCAACGTTGGCGCACATAGCCTTGTTGATACCCTTGTATTCTGCCATAAGCTCAGGAGTAAGCTTTTCAATAGTGTTAAGCAGGCAAAACTCGTTGTAAAGGTCGCCCTCTTGTGCAAGGTCTTGCGCCATCTTTTTAATTTGAACGGCACGTGGGTCGCTAAGGGTGTATATAGCGTGACCCATACCGTAAATAAGACCTGAGTTATCGTTAGCCTCTTTTTTGATAATTTTAATCAGATAATCCTTAACCTGACCCTCGTCGTTAATGTTGTCGACGTTATTTTTTATGTCGTGCACCATTTCCATAACCTTGATATTGGCACCGCCATGCTTTGGTCCCTTAAGAGAACTGATAGCGGCAGACAAGGTGCCGTATGTATCGGTGCCTGACGAAGAAAGCACACGGGTGGTAAAGGTGGAGTTGTTACCGCCACCGTGGTCAGCATGAAGCATCAGGCAACGGTCAAGCAACATAGCCTCTTTTTCAGAAAAAGCGCGGTCAGGACGAATGGAAGAAAGTATGCACTCGGCAGTTGAGTGATTGGGGTCAATGGGATGGAAAAACATACTCTTGCCGTCATAGTAACGACGCTTTACCTGATAGGCATAGCTCATAATAACGGGCAGCTTTGCAATAAGACCAATGCACTGGCTAAGAACATTCTCAAAACTTGTGTTGTCGGGGTCGGCATCATACGAATAAAGCGCCAAAACCGAGCGTGAAAGTTTGTTCATAATGTTCTTAGAGGGTGCCTTGATAATCATATCCTCAGCAAAGTACTGCGGAAGCTCGCGGGCATCAGCAAGAACGTCCCTAAACCAATCAAGCTTTTCCTTGCTGGGCAGGTCGCCGAAAAGAAGCAACCAGGTAACCTCTTCAAAGCCAAAGCGATTGTCGCGGTTGCAGCCTGCAATAATATCTTCAATACTTATGCCGCGATAGTTCAGCTTACCTGCAACGGGAATACGTTCGCCGTCGTCAATAACGTAGCCGCGAACGTTACAAATGCTGGTAAGACCGGCCATAACGCCTGTGCCGTCTTCATTACGAAGACCGCGCTTAACGTGGTATTTTTCATAATCGGTAGGCTTGATGCGGTTATTTTTCTTAAATTCTTCGCATAAACTAGACAAGGTATCAAAGGGAATCATAACAAATATCTCCTTTCCCCCATTATACGTATAATGAATAGTTAATTTTAGCACACAGGTCAGTTAAAGTCAAGCGTTTGAAAGGAAGGTTGTAATGAAATATTACGGAGCCAAAAGAATATATGCCGTTATGCTTGGGATTATGTTGGCAATAATGGTGATAGTGCCCGCCTTTGCAATAAAACCTATTCCAAAAGGGGACAACGCTTCTGTTACAGATGGCAGTTTTCCTAAGGGAGAGCATTTTAAGATATACATAACCCAAACGGACAAGGTTGAAAAGGTGTCTGCCTTTGATTATATAGTAGGGGTTGTGTCTGCAGAGATGGGTGCCGACGCACCAACAGAAGCCCTAAAGGCTCAAACGGTGGCAAGTTATACCTATGTCCATTTCCGTAAAATTGAAAACGCCGGCCAAAAGTACGATATAACCGATAATCCACAGACCGACCAGAAATATTTAAGCCGCGCCCAGCTTAAAGTAAAGTGGAAGGACAGTTATGACGCCAACGTCAAAAAGGTGGAATCGGCGGTCAAACAGGCGGCAGGCTATATGCTCACAGATAAGAAGGGCAAGCCCATCCTTGCGGCATACCATGCTTTGTCGGGCGGACGCACCGAGTCGGCGCAGATTATGTGGGGGCAGGATTACAGTTATTTGCAACCGGTAGAAAGCATAGGTGATTTGCTGTCCCCCGATTATCTGTCGGTGCGCAAATTTACTATCGCCGAGCTGCAAGAAAAATTAAAGCCCGCCGTAGAATTGTCGGGCGAGCCTAAAAATTGGATTGCCGACGTCAGTTGCACCGAGTCGGGCACTGTAACGGCAATAAATATGAGCGGCGTGTCGGTCAGCGGAGAGCAAATCCGCACTCTGTTGGGGCTCCGCAGTGCTTGTTTCGAGGCATCCTTTGCCGATGATACCTTTACTTTTAATGTAAAAGGATGGGGTCACGGCGTGGGTATGAGTCAGTACGGCGCCTGCTATCTTGCGCGGACGGGCAGCACCTTTATTGAGATTTTAAGCCACTACTACACTGACTGCAATATGAAAAAGGTGTAACTTTCGTACATTTTTTAGCTCAAAACAATTTAAATTAGTATGACCGATGTTGTGTCTCGTGGTGGTTCGCCGCAACAAGCATTATCTCTTGGCGTTTTGTCAGGAGCAATAGAAACAGCGACAGAAAAACTGCCGCTGGATAACTTGGTGGATATATTCACTAAAACTGATGTAACAAAAGGTTTCCTGCGTAATGTGTTCAGTTCCGGACTTAAGCAAATGCCCGCCGAAGCCGGTGAGGAGTTTATCAGCCAAATGGCAGGCTATATTACTGATTTGGGCGTTATGGGTTGGGATGAGTCTCAAATCGGTGAAATGTGGCGCAATAATGTATCAAGTGGTTTGTCTGAAAGCGATGCCGCCGCACAAACATTCCTTGATATTTTGGGCGGCGCTACGTATGCAGGTTTAGGTGGTGCTTTCTCAGGATTTGTAATGGGCGGTAGCACAAGCACCTTAGCACAAACTATTAACTATTTCGGCAATAGGAATACAGGCAAAAAGATTGTAAAGAACAACATGGCAGAGCCTTTGCTTAAATATGCATCAGGTGTCACGGTTAGTGATGAGAATATGCAAAAGCAACTTACATCAATTTTAGAGCAGCAAAAACAAAGCAATGCTGATATTGGTAAAGTGTTCAATATTCTTTCCGCCAATGCTACTAAGAATCTACAAGCCGAGGTTAACTCGCTTAACGGAGTTTCTCAGAACACCGACTTGAC
>JAZOLY010000021.1:0-18152 GCA_045653445.1 Acutalibacteraceae bacterium | reverse complement strand
TGAAATGCCTATTTCAAATCAGTGTTACACCATCCTTTATGGTGGTACTCCGCCAAAGAATGCAATCAAAAATCTTATGGGCAGACCCAAAAAGTACGAAAACGAATCTGCTTGGATTGATTAAAAAAACTGCAGTGCATTGCACTGCAGTTTTTTAAATATCATAATCAAATAATTCTTTAGCAAACCAAACTGATTTTACGCTAAACTCTTTACCGTTAAGGTAGTTTAGTAATCCTGCGTCGCTTTTAAAAGAAAAGCGAAGTCGGTATGAACACAACGCCTGATGAACAAAACCTTTTTTGCGGTCCTCTTTGTTCACTCCGTATTTGCCGTCACCAAGCAGTGAGTGACCGATAGAAGCAAGATGCGCCCTGATTTGATGAGTTCTGCCTGTAAGCAATTCAATTTCAAGCAGTGACAAATCGTTTTTATAATTAAGAACGGTATATTTTGTTCTTATGAGTCGGTTTGCATCGGTCTTTTTGCCCGAAATATAAACCTGATTTTTATCTTCATTCTTTTCAAGGTAACCCTCTAAAAGTTCCGACTGCTTTTTCATTTTGCCGTGAACAACACAAAGGTAAAATTTATCAAGCTCACGGGCTTTGATTTTATCGTTAAGTATGCGCAACGCCTCGGCATTTTTTGCGGCAATTACAATGCCACAGGTATTTCGGTCAATTCTGTTTGCCAAAGCGGGCTTAAAGGAGTTTTCGTTGTCGGGTATATATTCACCCTTGTTAAAAAGATAACACTGCACACGCCAAATCAGAGTATCTCTGTACTCGTTATTGTCAGGATGCACTGCCAATCCCTCAGGCTTGTTTAACAGCATAATATTATCATCTTCATAAACAATATCAACCTTATCAGGTGCTGATGAAAATTCATATCTGCTTTTTGCAGGAGTAAGCACGTCGTCGTTAAGATAAATATCAATCACATCACCCTCGCAAAGTTTGTAGGCAATGTCTCCGCGACCTCTGTTTATTTTTATTTTTTTAGTTCTTATAGCTTTATACATTAACGATTTGGGCATATTTCCAAAGGCTTTGGTTAAAAACTTGTCAAGTCTTTGCCCCGCATCGTTATTTTTGACAATTATTTGCCTCAAAACACAAAAACTCCTTAAAAAAGACTTTAAATTGGAAACTTTATGATATATAATTGTATCATAACTGCAGATTGATTTCAAGGAGTATATAAATGTCTGTAAAAATTACAGGGCCCCATCAAGGTCATAGAAAAAGGTTAAAATCCCGCTTTTTAAGTTCAGGACTAAAGGATTTTGAAGACCACAATATAATGGAACTCTTGCTGTTTTACGCATTGCCTTATAAAGATACCAACGAGTTAGCCCACAGAATAATCAATCATTTCGGTTCAATAGAAAAGGCTTTTGATGCAGAATTTGACAAACTTTGCGAGGTAGAGGGTGTTGGCGAAAATATAGCAACACTTATTAAACTTGTGCCTGAAATATCAAAGTTTTATCTAAATCTTAAAAAGCAAGATCTTACATTGTTTCGAACGACTGAAGACATTGCCGCGTTTTTACAAGAGCAATATATGTTTGATAACAGAGAGTGCTTTTCAATATTGTGTTTAGATAATTCAGGCGGATTTTTAGCTTTTGAAAAGATGCAACCCGGTACTGCAAATATGACAGATGTCAGCATAATCAAGGCGATTGAAATTGCAGTGCGAAACAATTCCTCTTGCGTAGTAATATGCCACAATCATCCCGGCGGTACGCTTGAACCCTCGTCAGATGATATAACAACTACAAGACGCTTGCTTGACGCGTTTAAAGCAGTGAGTATACGGATAATGGACCATATAATTGTAACCAAAAAGAGCTATCTATCTTTGATTAACACAAGGCAGTATGGGTCGTTGTTTGGTAAATAAAAAATGCCGACAGAAAGGGTTGTATCCGTAAGGATACAACCACAGTTTTATTCACCAAAGGTGAGTGATATTGCTACGCAGTGATATTTGGACTAAAGACCAAGTGATATTGCCTTCGGCAGTTATAGGCGAATAAAATACCACTGAAACCACAAGGTCTCAATAACACTATTGCCGTAAGGCGATAATATCACTCCGACAAAGTCGGAATATAACTTGAAAGACTATCAGTTTTTATGTATAATAGATTTAGAGGTGATATTTCGCAGAGATTAACAAAGAAGAGTGATGGTTACAACAGGTTGAAATATAAAAATTATTATAAAAGGGTTTTAGGTACTCCTAAAAAAGTGACATTTGGGTGCCTAAATGTTCTGCTTGTTACGGTATAAGACAAAATTAAAAGCTGTGTAGAAATTTTCTACACAGCTTTTTTTACTGTCCTTAAGAGTATAACTCAATTTCTGTCGGCATTTTTCTTAACTAAGCTTGCTGAAGGATTCTCTCAACAATTCGCAGGATGAGTGTAGCTTGCTAAGCTCGTCGTCAGTAAGCAAAAGCTCAACAACGCTTTTTACACCCTCTCTGCCAACTACACAGGGCACACCTGCACAAACATCATTTTCACCGTACTCACCCATCAGGGGAGCAGACAGTGTTAATATACTGCGCTCATCAGAGAATATGGCGGCAGTAATTCGTGCAAGCGCCATTGCAATTCCGTAGTAGGTAGCCTTTTTTGCATTTATGATTGTGTATGCCGCTTCTTTTACTGACTCGGCAATATCATTCAGGTCACCGTTGCAACAGTGACCTGAGCGTCGGCACAACTCGGTAACGGGCAGGGTAGAAATCATAGCCTGTGACCAGGGAACAAACTCACTGTCACCGTGCTCACCAATAACATACGCGTGCACATTTTTAGGGTCAACATTAAAGTGCTCCCCAAGGCTGTAACGCAGTCTTGCGGTGTCAAGAGTAGTGCCGCTGCCAAAAACTCTGCCACGGGCAAAACCTGCCACCTTTGCGGCAACCATTGTCATAATATCAACTGGGTTTGATGCAACCAATATAAGCCCGTTAAAGCCTGCACCCACCAAATCATTTACAATGGCAGTGATGATTTTTGCATTTTTGTGGAGCAAATCCATTCGGGTTTCTCCGGGTGACTGTGGGGCACCTGCAGTGATTACCGCCAAGTCGGCGTCCTGACAGTCAGAATAATTGCCCGACCAAATTCTCATTCTTGTTTGAGCAAAGGGGATGCCGTGGCTTAAATCCATTGCCTCGCCTTCGGCACGCTCTTCATTAAGGTCAACCAGCACTATTTCATCGCAAATATTTCGGTTGAGCATGGCAAAAGCATAACTCATACCAACCATTCCTGTGCCGATAAGGGCAACCTTTCTTTTGTCGTCTCTCATAATATTACCTCATATTTCAAAATCGCCTATAGTATACACACCGTCTTGATCCATAATGTTGGCAAGAGCAAGATAAACCTTTTCATCGCCTTTTTTCATGGCAATTTTCAAGGTGTATTTGCCACTCTTTAAGTCTGCCTTTGATATGGTGTGCTTAGACAAATATTCTTCATCCGGCAAAATTTTTTGTGTTATCAAAGTCATTTTGTGCAAATGTATACTCTTTATTCTCGCTATCAACAAGAATAATGTCAAAATTATATTTGTTATAGGCTTTTGATAAACCTTTGTTTTGCCAATTTATTTCAATATTTATATTTTTGCATTTGTTGTAAGATTGATGTTGTTTCAACCTTTGTCGGTTTTTTTAGAGCAGAGTCGTAATCTGCCATTGGAACAAGATTGTATGTAAACTCACCATTCTTTTCAACTACTGAAGTTACACTTTTAGAACTAACATTTTGTGAACTTACACTGCTTTGAGGTTGTTCACTTTTCCAACCGCTGCTTTGCCAGTAATTGCTATGCCATTTTGTGCTGGAAACCTCACTGCTTTTTGCATCGTTAGATTTTGTGTCATGGGATTTTGCAGAGCAAGAAACACCGAGGCAAAGAGTAAAAACCAGAATTAAAGCAATGATTTTTTTCATATCGTTATCTCTTAATTGAGCCTCCTTGCACAAGGAGGCTCTTGTTTTTAATTATGAACGGATTTCTGCACCTAATTTTTCAAGCTCTGCAATGGCTTTGTTAACTGCCTTGGTGCATTGCTTTTCACTTAAAGTGCCACTGTCTGAACGGAGGGTGAAGGAGTATGCAACGCTCTTTTTACCCTCGGGGATTTGACTGCCTCTGTAGACGTCAAACAACTCAATGCTTTCAAGAATGTCACCAACACCGGTTGCAATAGCCTTTTTAATATCGGCAACGGGAAGTGCTTCATCACAAAGCATAGAAAGGTCACGTGTAACGGCAGGGAATTTGGGCAACTGATGATACATCTTTTCTTCACCCACTGCCTTATACATTGCTGCAACGTTAAGTTTTGCAACATAAACCTTTTCGTCAATGCTGTAATTTTCGGCAACGGTGGGATGAATCTCACCCAAAATACCTATTTCGGTTTTGCCTGCAAATATCTTTGCAGTGCGACCTGGGTGATAAGAAGCCTCGTCGTTTACTGCAACGAAATCTGCCTCAGGCAAATTAAGAACTTTAAAGAGCATCTCAAGGGCGCCCTTAACCTCAAAGAAGTCAATATTGCCGTAAGCACCTGCAATCAGTACCTTTTGTTCATCGGGCAGACTGTCTATGCCAAGGTTGATATATTCGGTAGCAATCTCAAACAACTTAGCACTTTGATTGCGACGGTTAAAGTTAAGTGCCAAAGTCTCCATCATAGAGGGCAGAGCGGTGGTGCGCATAACCGAGGTATCTTCACCAAGAGGATTGGTGATGGTAACAGAATTGCGAAGCTCTGAATTTTCGGGTGCGCAAATCAAATCGTACTCTTTGGGGCTCATAAATGAGTAGGTATTGATTTGAGAATAGCCTGCGGCAAGCATAACGTCGTTGATTGTTCTTACGAATTTCTGCTCATCGGTAACCTTGCCGTTTGCCTTGCCCTTAATTGCAGTTTCGGGAATGGAGTTGTAACCCCAGATACGAGCAATTTCCTCTGCAATATCAGCCTTGTGCTCAATATCAATTCTGTAATAAGGTGCAACAACGTCGTTGCCCTTAACCTCAAAACCAAGACGGCAAAGAATTTCCTTCATCTCTGCCTCAGGGATGTCTGTGCCGAGGAATTTGTTGGTCCAATCGGCATCAAGAGTGATGGTAACGGGCTTGTCTTCAAAATGCTTGATGTCAATAACACCGCTTACAACCTCACCTGCACCAAGCAAGGTAACAAGCTCGCAAGCACGGTCAAGAGCAGCCTGGCACAACTGAGGGGGCAAGCCCTTCTCAAAGCGGGCAGATGAATCGGTACGCATACCGAAATACTTAGCGGTAGTTCTGACCGATGCACCGTTAAAGCAAGCAGACTCAAAAACAACAGTGTCGGTATCGTCAAAAATACCTGAATATTCGCCACCCATAACACCTGCAACTGCAATAGGCTTGTCGCGGTCTGCTATGCACAGGTTGTTGGCGGTAAGTGCTCTTTCACCGCCGTCAAGGGTAGTGATGCTTTCGCCCTCGTTTGCCCGTCTTACGCAGATTTCACCGCCTGCAACGTGCTTATAGTCAAAGGCGTGCATAGGCTGACCGTACTCAAGCATAACATAGTTGGTAATATCAACCATATTGTTGATAGGTCTTACACCGCTTGCACGAAGTCTTTCACGAAGCCAACGGGGAGAGGGAGCAATTTTAATGTTTTTAACCACTCTTGCCATATATCTGTAGCAAAGGTCGGTAGCATCAATCTTAACTGATTTAAGGTAATCCTTAACGTCACCGCCACACTCAGTTACAACGGGGGTGTGGTCTTTAAAGGGCAGGTTATAGGTGCTTGCAACCTCTCTTGCCAAACCTCTTACAGAAAGACAGTCAGGGCGGTTAGAGGTAATTTCAAACTCAACGATATCGTCATTGATACCAAGCACTTCTTTAGCATCCTGACCTAATTCGCATTCTTCCTCAATAACAAAAATGCCGTCTTCAATAGCATAGGGGAAATCACCGAGAGTAAGACCAAGCTCACCAAGTGAACAAAGCATACCAAAACTTTCTTCACCGCGAAGCTTACCCTTTTTGATTTTGATACCGCCCGGCAGAGTAGAGCCGTCGGTAGCAACAGGAACAATGTCTCCAACCTTAAGATTGGTGGCACCTGTAACAATCTGAAGCACCTTGTCACCAATGTCAACCTGGCAGATAACCAACTTTTCTGCATTAGGGTGCTTATCAATAGAGTTGATTTTACCGATAACAACACCGCTGATTTCGGCGCCCTCGGTAGTGTAGCCTTCAACCTTTGAGCCACTCATAGTAAGAGCCTCTGCAAAATCACGGGCTTTGTAATCAATATCAACAAATTCTTTTAACCATTTAATTGAAAGATCCATCTTTATCCCTCCTTAAAACTGATCAAGGAAACGCTGATCATTTTCATAGAACAAGCGCAAGTCATCAATGTTAAAGCGGCGCATTACCAAACGCTCAAGTCCCATACCGAATGCAAAACCGCTGTACTCCTCGGGGTCAATACCGCAGTTGGCAAGCACCTTGGGGTGAACCATACCGCAACCGAGAATTTCAATCCAACCTTCACCCTTACACAAACGGCAACCCTTGCCGCCACAGTTAAAGCACATAGTATCCATCTCTGCAGAAGGCTCTGTAAAGGGAAAGTGGTGGGGACGGAAACGAACAACGGCATCTTCACCGTAAAGGCGCTTTGCAAAGTCTGCAAGAGTACCTTTAAGGTCACCCATAGTAACACCCTTATCAACTACAAGACCCTCAATCTGATGGAAAACGGGGGAGTGGGTGGCGTCAACTGCGTCAGAGCGGAAAACGCGACCGGGTGAAATTACGCGGATGGGAGGCTTTTGCTTTTCCATAGTTCGCACCTGAACAGGAGAGGTCTGAGTGCGAAGCAAAATGTTATCGGTAATGTAAAATGTATCCTGAGTATCACGGGCAGGATGGTCTTTTGGAATGTTAAGTGCCTCAAAGTTGTAATAGTCAAGCTCAACTTCGGGACCTTCGGCAACATCAAATCCCATACCCAAGAAAATCTCTTTAATTTCATCAAGCACAAGGTTAAGGGGATGCTTTTTACCCATAGCCTTTTTAGAACCGGGCATAGTAACATCAATGGTTTCTTTGCTTAACTTTTCACTTGCTGCTGCAGATTTAAACTGAGCAGATTTTTCAGCAATAACTGCCTCAATCTGTGCGCGGGTTTCGTTTGCCAACTGACCGATTACAGGACGCTCCTCGGGGGAAAGACTACCCATCTGCTTTAAAATTGCGGTCAGCTCGCCTTTTTTACCCAAAAAGCGAACTCGCAGTGCTTCCAACTCTTGCTGGTCTTTAACCGATTCAAGAGCCTGCTGTGCCGATATGGCAACATTTTTCAACTGTTCTTTCATTTTATCACCTCAAAAAAATTAACAAAATAAAAAAGTCCCCTGCATTAAAAATGCAAGGGACGAAAAAACAAATTCCGCGGTACCACCCTTATTTATGCTGAAAAGAAGCATACACTCCCGCAATCTGTAACGGAATCGCAACCCGTCAGGACCTACTGTTAATTCAGCCCCACCGCTCCGAAGGGAACTTCATCGTGTAATCAAAACAGTGCCGCTTGCAGCCGATGACGGCACCTCTCTGGGAATGAAAAAGCACAACTACTTTTCTTCATCAATGCGTTTGGACTAATTATAACAAAAAACTGCAAAAAGTCAAGGCTAATTTAAAAAATAGCCTTGCTTTTTGACGCTATATTCGCCACATATTCGGTGGCTTTGATAATATCTGCCTCACTTGTAAAGGCAGAGGGTGAAATTCTCACTGTTCCGCAGTCAATAGTACCAAGTCTTTTGTGAGCAAAAGGCGCACAGTGAAGACCTGCTCTGACCGCTACGGAGTATCGGTTTAACTCATTGGCTACCTGTATAGAGTTTATTCCGTTTAAATTAAATGATAACAAAGGAGCCTTGTCGTCAAACTGACTTGAATATAGCCTTATTCCCGATATTTTTGACAGTCGGTTGTGAGCAAGTTTTATCAGTTTGATTTCATGGTTTCTTATTCTGTAGATACCTTTTTCGTTTATAAAATCTATACCTGCCCCAATGCCTGCAATGCCCGGCAGATTAACCGTTCCGCTTTCGTATTTTTCAGGCAAATCCCTTGGCTGATTAAGGTTTACCGACTCTGTACCTGTACCGCCCTCAATAATAGTTGCGGGAGTTGGCCCCGATAAAACAAGAAGCCCCGTTCCCATAGGTGCATACAGACCTTTGTGAGCGGCAATGCACAGATAATCTATCCCCATTTCTTTCATATCAATGGGAATTACCCCTGCCGACTGAGCGGCATCCACTGCGAAAAGTATACCCTTTTCTTTACAGTAAGCGCCAATTTTTTTAATGGGAAGCAACGTGCCTGTAACATTTGAGGCGTGGGTGCATATAACCATACGTGTAGTGTCGCTAACCGTGTTTAAAAAGTTCTTAAAGGTAGTTTCGCCGTTGTCTATATCAGCCTCAAAAACATCAAATTCAATACCGTATTTTTTTAGTGCAGTCAGTGGCCTTATAACCGCATTGTGCTCAAGTGACGAAGTAACAATTCTGTCACCCCGTTTAAGCAGCCCTTTAAGGACATAGTTTATTGACGTGGTGCAGTTAGGTGTGAATATTACGCTTTCGGCAGAGGGCGCGTTAAACAGTTTGGCGACTTTGTTTCTTGTCTCGTACATTACGACTGCGGCGTTTTCCGACATGGAATGACCGCTTCTGCCGGGATTTGCCGACAAATTAACAAGAGCATCGGTTACTGCACGAATAACCTTTTGAGGTTTGGGGGAGGTGGTTGCGGCATTATCAAGATAAATCATAGTACCTCTCCTTAAACTCTGTCAGCTGTGCCGATTATTCTTATTCCGCTGTTTTTAAGCAGCGGAATTACATTTTCAGGTTGTTCATAAACAATAATGCTGTATCCACAGCCGTGGGTATCAAGATGGCCGGGTGTCTTTTCAATATATGCTTTTTTGCCGTTACTTCTCAGCAAGTCGCGGCCTTTAATGGCTTGTGTTATAGAACTTACCATAATAAGATATTGTCCCACATAACTTCCTCCGTTTCGTATAAAAATAGCCCCGATACACAGTACATACTATGCATCGGGGTTAATAACTGTTATTTAGTTCAGCCTTCTATAAGGCAAACGCTGTGAGCGGATATACCCTCCAAACGACCTGTAAAACCAAGCTTTTCTTCGGTGGTGGCTTTAACGCTTACACGGTCCAAATCTATTTTTGCGGCAGTGGCAATATTTTGCCTCATTTGGTCAATATAAGGTGCTATTTTAGGCTTTTGTGCCACAATAATACTGTCAATATTTGATATGGCATAACCTTTTTCACCTAAAAGATTGCATACACGTTCTAAAAGCTTCAAACTGTCTGCACCCTTATACTGTGGGTCACGGTCAGGAAAATGCTTGCCAATGTCACCAAGGGCAGCGGCACCAAGCAAAGCATCGCATATAGCGTGGGTCAGCACATCTGCATCTGAGTGACCGTCAAGACCTAATTCAAAAGGAATCTCAACACCGCCTAAAATAAGTTTTCTGCCTGTGGTTAAACGATGAACGTCATATCCGTTGCCGATTCTCATTTTTCTGCCTCCTTAATAAGAGCCTCTGCAATAATAATATCGGTGGGTACAGTGATTTTTATGTTAGTAGGTGAGCCCTCTACAATTTTCACCTTTGTGCCCGCCGCCTCTACCAAGGCGCAGTCATCGGTAAAATCACCGCCAAAACTGAGGGCGTTGGCATAAATTTCGCGGTTAAATATCTGAGGAGTTTGTGCCGCCCAAAGTCGACTGCGGTCAGGCGTGCTTTCAATAAACCGATTGCCGTCTGCCACCTTTACAGTGTCGGTAACGGGCACTGCGCACAAAGCGGCGCCGCACCGCATTGCTTCATCAAGTACGCGGTCAATAATTTCGGGGGTGGTGAGGGGGCGCGCTCCGTCTGCAATTGCAACGTAGCTAAAGATTGGGTCAATCGCATCAAAGGCGTTTTTTACCGATTGTGCCCTGGTGTCGCCACCTTTAACAATAGCCTTTAATTTAACAATTCCGTATTTGTCGCAAATGTTTTGAATATCTGCAATATCACTTTCGCGGCAGGCAACGTATATGCCACCGATAGAAGCGCAGTTTTCATAAGCCATAAGGGTGCGGGCAATTACAGGTATATCAAGAATAGGGTAAAGCAGTTTGTTTATACCTTTCATACGTTGAGAAGAACCGCCTGCAACAATGATTGCGGCGGTATTGGAATTTGACTGGTCAATTTCAACATATTGCAAAGTTTCTGTAATCAAATTTATCACCACATAAATTATACAGTAAAACAGGCGGTTAATCAATAAATAATTTTTAAAAATACTAAAAAATACCCTAATTTACTATTGAATTCGCAGTGATTTATGTTAAAATAAAAGTGTATAGATATATTTGCGGTTGGGGGTGTTAAAATGAGTGCTGTTTTAGACTGGATTGTTAACGAATACTACCGTTTTATCGGTGTAATGCGTTCTTTCGGTGTGGCAGACCTTATTGATATTTTGGTAGTTGCTTTTTTAATTTACAGGCTTGTCCAGCTTGTCCGTCAAACCCGTGCTAAGCAGTTGATTGGCGGTATAGTTGCGCTTGTTATGGCTTGGTTTGTTGCTGAGCTGTTTGAAATGACTACTTTATCGGTGGTGTTAAGAGCGATTATCGGCTCAGGTTTTATTGCTTTGGTTGTAATTTTTCAACCTGAAATACGCAATGTGTTAGAGCAAGTAAGTCTTACCAACTTCTCAAAATTCAACCGCAAGGGCCATTCGGAATATGCCGAGTTGGATATTTGTATCGATAATGTTTCCCGTGCTTGCGGTGAAATGTCAAAAAGCAAAACAGGTGCCCTTATTGTTTTTGAACAAGAAACAAGGCTTGGCGATATTATCAAAACAGGCACTGTAATTGACGCGCAGTCAAGCACTGAAATGATATGCAACGTTTTCTACCCCAAGGCACCTCTTCACGACGGCGCAATGATTATTCGCGGCGCAAGGGTTTATGCCGCAGGTTGTATTTTACCCCTTTCCCAAAACTCAAATTTGAGCAAGAATTTGGGCACCCGTCATCGTGCCTCTTTAGGTATGAGTGAAAATTCCGATGCTATTGTGGTTGTTGTTTCTGAAGAAACGGGTATTATTTCAGTGGCAAAAGACGGCAACTTAAAGCGTAACTTAACCGCATCTGAATTGCTTGAATATTTGAAAAACGCTCTTATAAAAGAGGAAGAAAACACCGAAAGCAAGTTTACCTTTACTGCAATTAAAAATGCAATCAAAAAGGGGGTAAAGAAGAATGATGAATAAAATCACGTCTTTTCTAAGCCGCCTTGGTCACAGCCGAAAATTCTGGCTTGTTGCATCCCTTGTTCTATCTTTCCTTATTTGGTACGGCTTTAAGCAGTACTACAACCCCACTTCAACCCGAACCTTAAGGGATGTGCCTGTATCTTTTGATGTAAGCAATACTGCCGTTTCCACCAATAATCTTGAGATTATTACTCGCAGTGTTGATTCGGTAGAGGTTGTTATAACAGGCAAAACCGCAAATATTATGAAGGTGTCGGCGGCTGACCTTACAATCACCCCGTCATTAAAGGATATATCCAAACCCGGTGAATACACTGTTGCGCTTAACTACACAAAATCATCAATTTTCTCTGATTTTGACGTTGTTTCTATCAATCCCAGAACGGTTGATATTCTTGTAGACAGTGTGGCAACCCGCACCTTTGATAAGCTTGTGGCAGAGGCAAATGGAATCACAGCTCCTGCATCAAGCGGACTCATTAAAGAAATGCCCTATATTACCGATGGTACAAACAGCACTCTCACAGTAAGCGGTGCTCAGTCAAAGGTTGATAAGATTCATACCGTTGTGCTAAGAACCGACGAGAGTAAAGAAATTTCTGCAACTGCACAGTTTGAAGCAAAGGTAGTGCTTCTTGATAAAAAAGGCAAGGAAATTTCAACAGATGGTCTTGATTTAAGCTTTGAAAAAGCAAATATAACAGTTTCAATCTCTAAAACAAAAGAGGTTAATGTAAACGCCGTCTTTAATAACGCACCTGTAAAGCTTTTCTGTGACTATTCGATGGACGTTTCAAAGGTAACCTTGATTGGTGACCCCAAAACCCTTGATTCACTGCAAAAGATTGACTTGATGCCCATTGATTATTCACAGGTTTCAACCGATAATAATGTTTTTGAATGTCAGTTCAATCTGCCTGCAGGTGTGCGTGTTCATGACGGACCTCAAAAGGTTAAGGTAACAGTCGACACGTCTACTGTTCGTTATAAAACTATAAAAGTTAACAACCTTGAAGTTACAAATGTGAATTCAACCCTTGGTGAGATTGAGCTCAACAACGCCTTAACGGTGGATGTTTACGGCAACCGCTCCGATGTTTCAAAGGTTACCGCATCAAATCTTACGGTGTTTGTAAATCTTGGTGAATTTACCAAACCCGGTCAGTATACAGTGCCTGCCACTATTAAGCTTGACGGCACCTATGATACCTTGTGGGTATCCACATTTAACAAAGAGTATACTGCCTACATTACAATAAAGCAGAAATAAGAAAAATATAACCTTTTGCTTTATGGCAAAAGGTTATATTGATAGTGTCACATAAAATCAGCCCTCATAAAATGGTGTGAGGTGATATTGTGACTTTTGCAATAATTTTTCTTATAAGCGTAATAGCATTATATATAGTTATCTGTCTTGTTGCGGGTGCTTTGTGCGGCAACAAGCATTGCAAAAAAGACACCACTTATTATTCGGTTTCAAACCGGTCAAGTTATGAGCGGCTTGTTGGTTATATTGAAACTCATCCAGAAAGAGCATCAAAAATCATATGCATCAACAATCTTACAGATGAAGATTTAATCAGTAAGTTAAATGAAAAAGCAGGTCAGTTAGGCTTTAAGGTTATTTAAAAAGGAGTAAGCTATGTCTCAAAAAGAGAACTTAAGCGGTACAATTGAAAAGGTCTCTTTTACCAATCCCTCAAACGGATTTACGGTTGCCCAACTTAATGACGGCAAGCGTCTTATTACCGTTGTGGGCAATCTTGCAGGCGCAGGAGTTGGCGAGACAGTAAAACTTACAGGTGAACATACCGAGCATTACACCTTTGGACCACAGTTCAAGGTTGACGAGTGCGAGCGTTGTGTACCCGATACGGCTGCTTCGATTTATAAATACCTTGCATCAGGCGGAATAAAAGGAATAGGCCCTGCGACCGCTCTCAGAATTGTTAACCGCTTTGGTGATAATACCCTTAATATTATTGAAAAGGAGCCTCAGCGCCTTGCAGAAATCAAGGGTATATCACACGCCAAAGCAATGGCAATTTCTGAAGAATACATAAAAAATTTCGGCGTGCGCGACCTTATGGTCTATCTTGCGCAGTTTAATGTAACCCCCGATGAAGCCTTGCGCCTTTTTAAACTGCTTGGCACCGCCGCGATAGATAAAATCAAACTCAACCCCTACTATTTTTGCTCTGACGATATGCGCTTTTCTTTTGAACGTGCAGATGAAATTGCTCAGGCAATGGGATACGGCGCCGATTTTGAATACCGAATTATGTGCGGTATTGAGTATGTTTTGCGCCACAATATTCAAAACGGTCACACCTGTATACCTCGTCACAAGGCACTTCCTGTAGCAAGCGATTTGCTTGGTGTGGATGAAAAATCAGTGTCCGACTGTTGTGACAAAATGATAGGTCAGGGCAGAATAACCCTTGCAGATATAGAAGATGTGCCTTATCTGTTTTTGCCATATCAGTACAAGGCAGAAAGTTATATTGCCACACGTATCAAAAGTATTGCAGGTTGTCCGCCACCGTCGGTTATTGATGTTAATCGCCATATAGCACAGGTGCAAAATGACCTTGATATAGAATTTGGTGAATTGCAGAAAAGGGCAATTGAATTGGCTGTCAATAAAGGTATGCTTATTCTTACAGGCGGCCCAGGTACAGGCAAAACAACCACCCTTAATGCAATAATACATATTTTAGAGCAATCGGGCCTTAAAATTCTTCTGGCAGCCCCAACAGGCCGCGCCGCCAAAAGAATGAGCGAGGTTACGGGTAACGAGGCAAAAACCATACACCGTTTGTTAGAGGTTGAGTGGGACGAGTCTCATCGACCTTATTTCTCAAAAAATGAGCGTAACACCTTGGATTGCCACGTGCTTATAGTTGACGAAATGTCAATGGTTGATTCGGTGCTTTTTGAAAGTCTGCTTCGCGCAGTGTCTTTTGGATGCCGACTTGTCCTTGTGGGTGACAGTGACCAGTTGCCATCGGTTGGCGCAGGCAACGTGCTGCAGGATTTGATTGACTCGGGCGTTATCCCCACAGTTGAACTGACCGAGGTTTTCCGTCAGGCAATGGAAAGTGCTATTGTTACAAATGCTCACAAAATCTTAAAAGGGGAAACGCCTGATTTAACCCTGCGCGATTCCGACTTTTTCTTCTTAAAATGCGAAAACTCCCGTTCAGTTGCCGATTTGGTATGCAACCTTGCAACCGAAAGACTTCCTAAAGCATATGAATATAACGCTTTAGAGGATATACAGATTCTCTGTCCCTCTCGTAAATGGGATGCAGGCACTCTTGCAATAAACACCGCAATGCAAAACCTTGTCAATCCACCCTCAAAGGATAAAAAAGAACTTCACGTGGGCAAGTTTATCTTGCGCGAGGGTGACAAGGTAATGCAGATTAAAAATAATTACGACATCACTTGGGATAAGGATGACGGTACTGACGGCGCAGGCATCTTTAACGGTGACGTGGGTTTTCTTGAAAGCATTGATATGGGGTCAGGCTTGCTTCATATCCGCTTTGACGATAAGGTTGCTCTTTATATGATGGAGTTTGTTGACCAGCTTGAGCTTGCATATGCTGTGACTGTCCACAAAAGTCAGGGCAGTGAGTATGAGTGTGTAGTTATGCCTGTTTCTGATATGCCGCCTCAACTTAAATACCGCAATCTTTTGTATACGGGCGTTACCCGTGCAAAAAATATGCTTGTTTTGGTTGGCAAACAACAGGTGGTTGAAGAAATGACTCAGAATGTTAAAAGAACAAGGCGTTATACTGCACTGCGCCATTTTTTAGGAGATAGCAAATGACCGTAATTTCTCTTTTGGAAAGAGCAAAACTTGTTTTTCTGCATTTGCTGTTTCCAAGTTTTTGTTGCTCTTGCAAAACACCTTTGCCATATAATCAATTGGTTTGCGAAAAGTGTAGTGAGGCGCTGTCAAAGGGCAGAATTAAAAAATCTCGGGTGCGCACCCTCTATGGCAGACGGTTTATAATCCACAGCGTTTATTCTTATGAGGATGATAACGAGGCGGCAACCATCGTAAAAAGATTAAAATTTGCTCACTCCTTTAACTGTGCAAATTATATTGGCAAGGTTATTGCCGATAAAGCCCGTTCTCTTCGAAAAGAATATGATATTGTCACCTTTGTGCCAATGTCACCCTTTGCAGAGTATGACCGCACCTTCAATCAGTGTGAGTATATTGCTGCTCGCGTTTCAAAACAGTTAGGAATTAAAGAGCAAAACTGTTTAAGAAAGGTGCGCTTTACTAAAAAACAGCATCAGCTAAGCAGTGTTGACCGTCGGCGTAATCTTAAGGATGCTTTCAGGAGCAGAAAGAATGTGGCGGGAAAAAGGATTTTGCTTATTGATGACGTTACCACAACGGGCACAACCTTAAGTGAGTGCGCAAACGAGCTTTATAAAGGCGGCGCAGAAAGTGTAACGTCAGTTGCATTTTCACTGACTAAACCCAAGCGTTGACAATTGACTGGTTTTTGTATATAATTTAATCATTAAAATTAAGGATGGGTATAATGTTTAACGACATCGGTATTGATTTGGGCACCGCCAAAACGGTAATTGTTAAAAACAGAAAAATCGTCTTGTCAGAGCCATCAGTCGTACTGATGGATAATTATGACGAGGTTCCTGCAAATTTCGGTCACTACGCTCAGCGTGCAATCGGCCGCTCAACCGAGCGGTACAGCACCGTTTGCCCTCTTGAGCGTGGCGTTATTGTTGATTACGATGCCACCGAGTATATGCTTAATAATTATATGGCGCGAGTGCTTGGCAAAACTATTACCAAGCCCCGTGTTGTTGTGTCAATTCCAAGTGGAATAACCGATGTTGAGCAACGCTCGGTTATCGACGCCGTTCAAGCATCGGGCGCAAGAAGTGTTTGCACTATTGAGGCACCTGTTGCGGCGGCACTTGGTATGGGTGTTGACTTTAAGCGTCCCTACGGCACTATTATTGTTGATATTGGCGCAGGCACAACCGATGTGGCAGTTATGTCTATGGGCGGCATCTCCCGTTGCGAAACGGCAAAAATTGCAGGTGCAGATATTGATGCCGCAATTATGAGGTATATGAAAAGGGAATATAACCTGCTAATCGGCGAGCAAACTGCTATGCAGATTAAGCACCATATTGGTGCGGCAATGCCCCGAAATATTGAGATTGCAATGGTTGCAAAGGGCCTTAGTGTGTCATCTGGTATGCCTGCTTCCATTGAAATTACGGGTAACGAGGTTTATGATGCTATTTGCGAGGTTATAGAGCAGATTTGCAATGCAGTTCAGACGGTTATCAACCAAACACCGCCTGAATTGGTGGGTGATATATCCGAGGGCGGAATATTCCTGACAGGCGGCACCGCACTGCTTAAAGGTATGCCCGATGCACTTGCACAGCATCTTGGAATGAATATCCGTGTGGCTGATGATGTTGGCTACTGTGTTGCACGTGGAATCGGTATAGCAATGAATCATTTTGAATTGCTTGAAAACGGCGATTACCGTTTTGCAACAATGCAGGATTTGCTGTAATTATGATAAAAAACGCTTGACATAGCGGCGTTTTGCAATTATAATCTATTGGTACGATAAGTACGCTGGTGTGGCGGAATAGGCAGACGCAGGGGACTTAAAATCCCCCGGTGGCAACACTGTACCGGTTCAAGTCCGGTCACCAGCACCATGTTGATTGTTCTTAACGGACTTGAGCCGTTAAGAACAATCTTTTTTATGCACATTAGTATTTTCTATGTATCGGAGCAGGGCATCCTGCTCCTTTTTTTGTTATGCTGTTATCGCCTTTGGTATATACGAAACCGAGACTCCTTGCCTTGTATCCTTTGTGATTCCTTGATTTAAAGCCATTTCCGGAATTTCTATATACCCTACGAATCGGTAGAATATCACAATTCGTTGGGTTTTGTATTTTCCTTCGCCTTCGGTTTCGTGGACTTCAATATGGTCAATTAGCTCACGAATAAGCGGTGCTGTGATGGTTTTCATCTCCATAAATTTACGAATTGCATTTAAAAACATTTCTTTATGGAAAACTTTCTTGTCCAACTCATCCAGCCGTACTTTGTAATTAAAGATTTTCTTTTTGAGTTCTTCTTTCTCGTTTTCGTATTTATGAGAAAGATCCATAAAGAATGAATCTGTGACTTTACCCGACACATTGTCCTCATATAACCTTTCATAAAGCGTATCTATCTTTTGGATTCTTGCTTTACTTTGATCGATGCTTTGCTTAGCATTCTTTTGTTCATCGAGCATATCTTTATTCGTCTTATCCGCAAGTAATTGAGCGAAACCCTCTTGGTCATATCTTAGAAAATCCGCAAGCCTTTGAAGTTCGTGGGTTACCACTTCTTCAATCGCATCAGCTCTGACGTAATGCCTTGTTTGGCAAGTGCCTCTGTAATCCTTAACGTAGTTAGAACAACTGAAATAATGAATATCTTTATTTTTGGTATTGATATGAAACCAAAGTTTGTGTTTGCAGTCGGCACAGTAAAGTAAGTCGGCAAACATATTCTTGGGGATGTTTTTATCTTTGGGCGCTCTGCGTTTGGTTGTTTTTGTGAGCTTCTGCACCTGCACAAAGGTTTCGCGGTCAATGATGGGTTTATG
>JAZOLY010000020.1:0-60796 GCA_045653445.1 Acutalibacteraceae bacterium | reverse complement strand
TACATTTATATTCCTCATTTAAAAGGCGGCTATCCTGCCCCGACAACCACCGATATCAAATACTTTACAGTGTAGACTTGCATTATAACACTTTTTGAAAATAAAATCAATATGGAATAAAAAACTAACAACCAACAGAATAAAAAACTAACAACCTTAACTAAGCAGTTAGGTTGTTAGTTGCGAAAGAGTGACTAAACTTATTTTTTGAAATGATTAACTGTTCCGAAAATATTTCAATGATGCATCGCCTTACGCGATATGATACGATGTTTGCCGTTTTTGTTTATGAACTGTAACTCTTACAAAAATCACGGCGTAGCCGTGTATATCATCAAGACGAAGTCTTGCATATCATCAATTCCAAAGGAATTGTATATCATCATTGCGAAAGCGGTTTTGATACACACCTAAAGGTGTGATGATATGCAGTCCTGACGGACTGATGAGATACAACGATAGCGTTGCTATCGTTGATGATATACCATTGCTTTCGCAATGGATAAAAAATCGACAGGTCGAAACCTGTCGATTTTTGGCAGAGGTGGCAGGATTTGACCCTACGGATGCGGGAATCAAAATCCCGTGCCTTACCGCTTGGCGACACCTCTATATTATAACGGCACGCAACAATGCGTGCCATTCTTTTTAAAATGGGGTGGGTAAAGGGACTCGAACCCTCGGCCTCCAGAGCCACAATCTGGCGCGCTAGCCAACTGCGCCATACCCACCAAATAGGCCCGAAAAACCCCTCGTGGTCAATGACACAAGGGGTATCGGGATGGTGACCCGTACGGGAATCGAACCCATGTTACCGCCGTGAAAGGGCGGTGTCTTAACCGCTTGACCAACGGGCCATATATGGTAGCGGTAGTCGGATTTGAACCAACGACACTTCGGGTATGAACCGAATGCTCTAGCCAACTGAGCTATACCGCCATACAGGTGCACATATCGTGCGACTTTGATATTATAATACAACACCCTTGACTTGTCAACAGTTTTTTTCATTTTTTTGCTTTTTATTAACACTTTAGCCTTTCGCGAATGATAGCTATCACCTTTTTCTCCCGACGAGACACCTGCACTTGTGACATATTAAGTATTTTTGCCGTTTGAGTTTGAGTTAATTCATCAAAATATCGCAATTCTATCATTTTGCGGTCAATTTCGTCAAGACTGTCCATCACCTGCCTGAGTGCCATATTTTCGCACAGTCTTGCGGTGGTGTCATCGGTGGGCAGGTCATACTCTGACCCCTCCTCCCCGTCTGCGCCCACTGTCAGTGACAATGTAGGCTGTGCGGCGCACAACGCCTCACTGACTGCTTCAACACTTTCGCCCATTGCCTCGGCAAGTTGACTGACAGTAGGCGTTTCACCCAACGTCTTTGACAGTTTTTCCTGCTCTTTCAGGCAACGCATTGCAAGTTCTTTAAGGCTACGGCTGACCTTGACCACTCCCCCGTCACGAAAAAGGCGGCGGATTTCACCTAATATAGCAGGAAAGGCATAGGTTGAAAACATTATGCCTCTGTCATTGTCAAATCCCTCGGCGGCACGGATTAGCCCCAAACATCCCGCTTGAAAAAGGTCATCGTACTCAATTCCCCTGCCCGAAAAACGTCGGCAACATGAGTGGACAAGCCCTATATTATCCGACACCAATTGGTTACGCTGGGCAACACTCATATATGCACCCTCTGACTAAGCACCTTTTTGAGTGTTACAGTGGTGCCTTTGCCAAGTACAGAGCGCACCTTTACCCCATCGGTAAAGGACTGCATAACCGCAAAGCCAAGCCCTGCACGCTCGCCCCCAAGGGATGACCACATAGGTTGCATTGCCTGTTCAATATTTTCGATACCGCATCCTTTATCCTTGATTTTGATATTCACGGTGCGGTCGGAATAATACTCTGCTGTTATGTAGATTGTGCCTATGGCGTCCCCGTAAGCGTGTACGGCGCAGTTGGTAACCGCCTCACTGACGGCAGTTTTTATATCAGCAAGCTCGTCTACCGTTGGGTCAAGTTGTGATACAAAAGCACCCACTGCCACACGGGCAAAGCCCTCGTTTGCCGAAAGTGACGGCAAGGTTAGTTTTATTTGATTTACTGCTTTCATTATTTCACCCCCTCATTTGACTTTTTAGTTTTATCACTGCAATTCGGTCAATACCCGATAGCCGCATTACCTTATAAACCTGAGCAGATATATTTTGCACCGTCAGGGTTGCGCCAACCTCGGATGCAGTTTTGTAGCGTCCCATAACAAGCCCGATACCCGATGAATCCATAAAGGAAAGAGCCTCAAAATCAATTATCAATTTTTTAGGTTTGTCACGTAAAATTGCCTCGTCAATCTGTTGGCGGATTGGCGGTGCGGCGTGATGGTCAAGTTCACCCTCAAGATAGGCAATAAGCTTGTCCTCACTAAACTCTATTCTTACCGACATATAGCTTTTCCTTTCAAATAAAAATATCCTGTATTACGAATAATACAGGATACTGCTTATATTTTCACGAAAAAACCGCCGTCAAATATTTTGTTTTTCTGTAAGTAGCGGTCGAATTTGGGATGCAAGATAAAGAGAGCCGCAAATTACTATAGGTTTACCCTCTGCTTTTGCAAGATTTAATGCCTCGCTAAAATTATCGGCGGTGCAAATATCGTTGCAATATGGGGCAAGGCAGACTTTTAATTCATCCGCCGTCATAGTGCGGGGATTATCCACCGTAACGGTTATAACCTTGCTGAATTGGGGTGCCACAATTTTTACTGCCGAATCGCAATCCTTATCCTTAAGCATACCCATTATTGCCACAGGTTTCACGTCGCATAGTGTTTGCAGTGTTTTTGACAAGGCGGCCATTCCATCGGGATTGTGGGCGCCGTCAAGTATAATCAGAGGGGATTTTGACACCACCTCTACCCTTGCGGGCATTGTGGCAGAGGCTAAGCTCTGCTTGATAAACTTAGTGTCTATGCCTACTCTAAGCGCCGCCTCAATAGCAGTGACGGCGTTTAGCACCTGATGTTCACCTACAAGTGATATATTATAACTTTCGCCCTTGTAGTCAAAGGTTGCACCGCTTAAATCGGCAGTAAAATCAGGAATTTGCGGTATAGCAAGAGAACAATCTGCTTTTTCGCAACTATCTTTAATCACCTGCATTGCCTCGGGATATTGCACAGGGTACGCCACAACCTTACTGCCCGATTTAATAATACCGCATTTTTCGGCGGCAATTTGCTTTACACTGTCACCAAGAATGGCGGTATGGTCCAAATCAATATGGGTAATAACGGCGCAGTCGGGTGCAGGAATAACATTAGTAGCATCAAATCGGCCGCCAAGCCCTACCTCTAAAACTGCAATATCGCATTTTTCCTTTGCAAACCACAAAAGCGTGACGGCAACAACCACCTCAAACTCGTTAGCAACTATTCCCTGCTCATCCAACTCGGTGATGATGGGATGTAATTGGGTAACGATTTGGGCAAGTTCTTCCTCACTAATCATAATTCCGTTAATACGAAACCGCTCACGAAAGCAAGTGATATAAGGTGACGTGCTAAGCCCTGTTTTGTAGCCTGCGGCGGTTAATATGCTGCTGAGCATTACAGAGGTTGAGCCCTTTCCGTTAGTGCCTGCTATGTGGATAAAGCGCATACTTCGTTGGGGATTTCCACACAAGGAAGTAATGCGCTTTATTCGGTCAAGACTTGGAGTTGAGCTGAACCTCTGCCGTGAGTGAATAAACCTTACGGCTTCGGTATAGTTCATATATGCTCCTTATTTAAGTGCGGCAATGCGCTCGTCAATCATTGCTAACTTTTCTTGATGACGGGCAAGTTGCTCGCGCTGTGCGGCAACAACCTTTTCGGGTGCCTTTTCTACAAATGAGGGATTGTTTAGCTTGTTTTCAACAAAAGCAACATCCTTAAGCACTGCCTCACGCTCTTTCTCAAGGCGGGCACGCTCTGCGGCAAGGTCAACAAGCTCGCCAAGAGGAATATAAATCTTTGCATCAACGGTTACGATTGATACGGCATTTTCAACCTCTACACCCTCACTAACCTCGGTTTCAGAGGCAGATGCAAGGCGTTCAAAGAAGATTGCGCCCTTGCGGAAGGTATCGCCGTAAACGGTATCAATATAAACCTTTGCCTTTTTAGAGGGGGGAACGTTCATCTCTGCACGGCGGTTACGGACTGCACGGATAGCATCCATAATTCTGCCAAACTCACGCTCATCCTCATCAAAAACAAGGCTTTCGGTAAACTTGGGCCATTCGGATACCATAATGCTTTCGCCATCGTGAGGCAAAGTTTGCCAGATTTCCTCTGTAATATAAGGCATAAAGGGATGAAGCAGTTTTAACACGCCTGTCATTACATAAACAAGGACAGCGCGGGCGGTTGCTGCGGCAGTCTTATCTTCACTGTTAAGACGGACTTTGCACAATTCAATGTACCAGTCGCAGAAAACATCCCAAATAAAGTCGTAAAGTTTCTGAACAGACATACCGATTTCAAACTTGTCAAGGTTATCGGTAACCTCGGCAACCAATCGGTTGTACTGACTGAGCACCCACTTATCTTCCATAGAAAGAGTCTCGGGCAAGTGAGCAGCAGGCTCATCATCAGGCAAGTTCATAAGAATAAAGCGTGATGCATTCCAAAGTTTGTTGGCAAAGTTACGGGAAGCCTCTACCCTTTCAGGTACGTAGCGCATATCATTGCCTGGGCTGTTACCTGTGGCAAGAGTGAAGCGGAGTGCATCTGCACCGTACTTTTCAATCTCTACAAGTGGGTCAATACCGTTGCCCAGGGACTTGCTCATCTTTCTGCCCTGTGCATCACGAACAATGCCGTGAATAAGAACTGTATCAAAGGGTGCCTTGCCTGTGTACTCAAGACCTGAGAATATCATACGGGCAACCCAGAAGAAGATGATGTCATAACCTGTAACAAGGGTGTTGGTGGGATAGAAATATTTAAGGTCATCGGTATCATCAGGCCAACCCAAAGTTGAGAAGGGCCACAGTGCCGATGAGAACCAAGTATCAAGAGTATCCTCGTCGCGACTGATATTGGTGCTGCCACACTTTGAACACTTGCAAGGAGCATCCAAAGTAACCATTACCTCGTCACAGTCGGCGCAGTAATAGGCAGGGATACGGTGACCCCACCACAGCTGACGGGAAATACACCAGTCACGGATATTCTCCATCCAATTAAAGTAGGTTTTGTTGAATCGCTCGGGAACGAACTTGATGTCGCCGTTTTTAACTGCATCAATAGCAGGCTTTGCCAAAGGCTCCATCTTAACAAACCACTGTTTTGAAACGCGAGGCTCAACAGTAGAATTACAACGGTAGCAGTGACCTACGTTATGCTTCATAGGTTCAACTTTTACAAGGAAGCCGCCCTCGTCCAAATCGGCAACGATGGCTTTGCGTGCCTCGTATCTGTCCATACCTGCGTACTTGCCGCCCTTTTCGTTGATGTGGGCGTCATCAGTCATAACATTGATAACCTCAAGGTTGTGACGCAAGCCTACCTCAAAGTCGTTGGGGTCGTGGGCAGGTGTGATTTTAACAACGCCAGTACCGAAATCCATTTCTACATAGGTGTCGGCAACAACGGGGATTTCGCGATTTACAAGAGGCAAGGTAACGGTTTTGCCGATAAGAGCCTTGTAACGCTCGTCGTCAGGATGAACGGCAACAGCAGTATCACCAAGCAAGGTTTCGGGACGGGTAGTAGCAAGCTCGATATAGCCGCTGCCGTCGGTGATGGGATAGCGCAAATGCCAGAAATTGCCGTCAGACTCTTCATATTCAACCTCTGCATCAGAGATAGAGGTGCAACAGGTGGGGCACCAGTTGATGATACGCTCACCGCGATAAATAAGTCCCTTTTCATAAAGGCGGATAAAGACCTCGTTAACAGCCTTGTTGCAGCCTTCGTCAAGAGAAAAACGCTCGCGGTCCCAGTCGCAAGATGAACCAAGCTTTTTAAGCTGCTCAACAATGCGGCCGCCGTACTGACGCTTCCACTCCCAAGCGCGCTCAAGGAATTTTTCACGGCCCAAATCTTCTTTGGTTATGCCTTCCTCTGCCATTGCGGCAACAATCTTTGCCTCGGTTGCAATAGAGGCGTGGTCTGTGCCGGGAAGCCACAAGGTTGCTCTGCCCTGCATTCTGCGGAAACGGATAAGAATATCCTGCAAGGTTTCGTCAAGGGCGTGGCCCATATGAAGTTGACCGGTAATGTTTGGTGGGGGGATTACGATGGTGTAAGGCTCCTTTTCAGGATCAGCCTCGGCGTGAAAATAACCGCCGTCGACCCAGAATTTATACAGCCTGTCCTCAACTTTGGCAGGATCGTATATTTTATCTAACTGTTTTTGCATATAATGCTCTCCTCTCACAGTAGTTAAAAACATAGTTTGTCAAATATATATTGTATAATGACAAGGGCTTTTTGTCAACTGTTTTGGGGATATATTTGGTATAAAACCGATGATGTTTGCCTATAATATAGTAGGTTTTTAGCAATCCACTGTAAAAAAGTTTGATTTTTTTGAAAATAATGCTTGCATTTATCATTTTGGTATAGTATAATAATCCTTGCACTTGATGTGCGCCATATATCGCGGGGTAGAGCAGTTGGTAGCTCGTCGGGCTCATAACCCGGAGGTCGTGAGGTTCAAGTCCCACCCCCGCAACCAAAAAAATTCCTCGGACTTGTTCCGAGGATATTTTTTACCTCTTCACTCTTCACTTTTCACTCTTCACTAATCTCTGCAAGGGAATTTTTTGGAAGTAATAAGTAATAGTGAATAGTGAAGAAGTGTTTTGCAAGGCTTTGCCTTGCTTTTTTATTTATACAAAGTATAATAAAATTAAGAGCCGTTAGTATGAAAGAAAGTCCCTTATTGCAAATGCTCAGACCAATTAAAGTCTGAGCATTTTTTATAATTATTTATTTTCAACCGCTGTTGCGTTATATTTTTCAATACAGTCGTCACAAACATTTCTGTATCTTGTGCCTAACTCATTTCTTATTTCTGCATATGTAATTTTAACATCATATTTACTGCACATCTCGCATTTTCCAAATTGTTCTGCTACCGAACCATTATTCTCAACATTTTCACCCTGTTCTTCATCAAAAAACTCAAAGCAAACAGATCCACAAGTACATCTTTGAAGCGTTATAGGCACAATTTCTCCACAATAGAGACATTTTTTCAATCCCTCAACATCTTTTGGCTGATCGTTTTTTGCTTTTGATTTTGCGCGCATATTATTTGTATAATCTTCATCACTTTCAATATCGTCTGTTATTCCCTCTTTTTTTGCCGCTTTATACAGTTCAATGTTCGCCGTTATTCGTGTGTGCTGAACTATGGTTGCTAATGAACCAACCAACAAGGCCAAAATATGATATATACACTACTCTAAAAAGCAATATAATGACCACTCAACTATGTTTTCAATTACCACCTCTAAAACCGACTTTATCTCGATATTATATTTAGCTGCTTCTGCCCGAATATTCTCCACATCAATGTTGAGTTCCTTAAGCAACTCCCCCATTTGTATTCCTTCGCTAATTATTGTAACTATGCCCCACAATGCCATCGCCAAGCAAATGCGAAATCCCCAGTTTTCTAACCTTTCGCACCATACCCAAAGATTTTGTACAATTTTATCGGTTTTGTAGCAACTTTTTAAATCTCTCGGTATTTTCTTTTCAACATTTCCTGAAAACATATTTGCCATTTTCAACATCCTCCTAAAATAAAAAAAGTGTATGCAACCGAAGTTACACACACCGAAAAAAGCAAACCCCGATTGCTGCTACACAAAACTTAACAAGATTGGAGAAAACTCTACCCATCAACCAAGTTGGAATTTGCATTTTTACCAAATTCATTATTGGTTGATGCGCAAAGGAATATAACTCCCCATAAAAAATAGAGAGCCCTCTCACAATATCTTGTTAATTAAATTTTGTGTAGCATAAGCAGTATATCATTTACCTTTAATTTGTAAAGCAAGAATTTGTTTTTCATTGAAAATCTACGTTATCTGTGTTACACTGTATAAAACAAGGGAGGCGTTGGCTTTGTCTAAAGATATTTTTATTTCATATAGAAACGACGGCTGCAGCAACCAGTTTGCTCACCGATTGGCAAGTGACCTGATGGAATTGGGATACAGTGTTTATTTTAACCCTAACGAGCAACACAGCGACTGCTTTCCCGAACGGCTTAAAAATGCCGTCAGAGAATGCAAAGACTTTATATTAGTCCTCTCCCCCGCTTGCATAGAGCGTCTTAAGCGAGATGATGACATTGATTGGGTACGTGAAGAAATTTTGACTGCCAAAGCAAACGGCAAGCACATAATTCCCGTTTTGGTAGACGGTGCATCAATGCCCTCAAGACCTGAGGATATGCCCGAAAACTTAAGCTTTCTGCCTTATGTGGATGCCGTCAAACTACCCGATGAATATATGAATTCTCCCTTTACCACTCTGCTTGTGGGACTTAATTCCAAGCAGGACGGGCGGGACAGATACAAGGATGCTTTTAACAGCAATCCCGATTACCCAGTGGACCAAATTTTCAGCCAGTTGTCTGCACAAGCCAAAGAGGGTAACGTAGAGGCTATGTATGAGCTTGCCATGATTCACTACTACGGTGTAACCTCTGCCGATGGGCAGTCAAGCTTTGATTATGAGCAGGCGGTTTATTGGCTCCGTCTGGTATCAGAGGCCGACCATCCGTTGCGCCACGAGGCAGAAAACATTCTTGCCCGTATGTACTATAACGGCACCGTTCCCGCGGAGCCTCAATCCTACGAAAAGGCAATGGAATACATAGAACGCGCCGCACCATACAGTGAATATGCAAAGTCCCAAAAGGCATACCATTTAAGAGAAGGCATAGGTTGTAAATTCGATTTTAACAAATACTTGGATTTTCTTAAAGAGGACTTTGACACAGGCGATAATATGAGGGCTGTCGGTCTTGCAAATTTCTATATAAAATACGGCAAGTACGATGAGGCTATGGCGGTTTATGATTCCATAGAAAACCTGACTCCCGACATAAACTATCAAATTGGTATGCTTTACCGCAACGGTGTGCTTTCTGATCCGCCAAATCCCGATTTTATGCAGGCGGCTTTCTATCTTAGAAATGCTGCCGACGAAAATCACGTTAACGCCGCCTTCGAATACGGTATGCTTTGCTTCCGCCCAACAGGCAGATTCCGCAAGGATTTTCGCAGTGCGGAAAAATACTTGAAGATGGCGGCAGACGGCGGCCATGCAACCGCGCAATACGTCCTTGGATTTATGTACAAATCAGGTCACGTCACCAGAGATTTGCCTTTGGCTGTGGAATATTTTGAAAAGGCAAAGGCTCAAGGTAATTCCTTCTCTGCTATGGAGCTTGCCTCCTTGTATCAGCAGCCCGAGGTGCAAAATTATCAGCGCGCCTATGAGTGTGCTTTAATGGCGGCTGAACACGGCGTTGCCGAGGGCGAATTTCTTTTGGCAAATCTGCTCTTTTTAGGCAGAGGATGTGAGCCTGACGTCAATAAGGCGTATGAGCTTTTTAAGAAAGCATATACCCACGGAATTCACTACGCATCGGTAATGATTGCCCGTATTGACAAAATTAAAAAAGAGAAGTAAAATTTTATTAAAACACCTTAGAGGAGGTCTTTTTATGAAATGTCAAAAATGTGGTTTTGAAATTCAGGAGGGTATGGGATTTTGCTCAAAATGCGGCACCGCCATTACCTACACACCTCAACCTGAGCAGCCTATTCAGTCTGAGCCATCTGCAAATATCTTTAACCCCTTTGCAGAAAGAATAATGTCTGTGGTGCAGGATAAATTGTTTTTGGCAATTTGTATTTTAATGACTGTTTCTTGCGGTTGTTCTATTTTAAGCGGTTCACTGCCGGATATCATAAATATTTTGTTCACTATTTTCCTTTGGCTTGCCTTTGCAAGCGGTCGAAAAGGCATTCTGCCTACAGAACATTTAAGATGTGTAAGCGGCACCGTTTATGCTAATTACGTTATATCAAACGTTGCCAGCGGCATTTTTATTGTGTGCGGAATTATAATTTCGGTTTGTTTTGGTGCTATTGCAAAGTTTGGGGAAGATTACCTTTACGAATTGATGGATGAACTTGGGCTTAATCTTAACCTTAGCGTTGATATTGCTCAAATAGGCTTTGCGGCAATAGGTTTAATATTCGGATTTGCCTTTATATTCGCTGCCGTTCTGATTTTAGTCTTCAATCTGTTGGGTATGAAGAAAATCCACCGCTTTGTAAAGTCGGCTTATCAATCGGTCAACTCCCCGGCTCCTTATTTTGAAAATCCTGTGGGTGCAAAAAATTGGCTTATGTTCTTTGGTGTGTGCAGTGTCATAGCATCCCTTTCATCACTTGGATCCGGAATAGTTGCTTTTGTTGCATCTGCCTGTTTAGGTGTTGCAGGCATTCTTGCATCAGTGCTTATCGGCAAATACTTCACCTACGTTCAGCAAAATAACATTCTTTAACACTTGCAGTTATCAGGCCCCCAAATCAAATTTGATTTGGGAGCCTTTTTTGTTGTCGGCGAAATTGCACATCATAACGAATTTAAAGAAAAGTGACGTTTTTTTGTCCGTTTTTTTATTGAAATAATATTGCGTTATGGTATACTGTAAAAAAACAAACAATTGGTTTTTCAAGGAGAAAACACCATGCTGATTGTTGATCTTAATAAGATAAAAAAACAGCGGGAAGCCTTGACCGACAAGCAAACTGCGGCAGAAAAAAGATATACAGACCAACTTGGCACAAATATTCATCAATTAAGATTTCCGTTAATAAAATGAGGACTCATCATGAAAAAAACTTACTTTTATGCAGGAATTTCCATTCTGCTTTGGTCAAGCCTTGCAACCGTTTCAAAATTACTGCTTGGCACAATGAACAGCTACAAGGTGCTTTGCATAAGCGCGTTTTTTGCGGCGGTAACTCTGCTTATCGTTAACCTTTTCACCAAGCGGTTATCTGTTCTTAAAACTTACAAATTAAAGGACTATATAACAATTATTCTTATCGGGCTTCCAGGCACCTTTTTCTATTACGTTTTCCTTTATTTAGGCACCGACAGAATGCTTGCCTCACAAGCCTTTATCATCAACTATCTGTGGCCCATTATGAGTGTGGTTTTTGCCTGCATTTTGCTTAAAGAAAAGCTGACGATACGCAAGGTTATAACCATTGCAATGTCCTTTTTAGGAGTTATTACCATTGCAAGCGGTGAACTTGCGCATTTTAGCCTGCAAACACTGCTTGGTATGCTGCTTTGCATTGGTGCGGCATTATCGTACGGACTTTTTACTGCACTTAACCAAAAGTGGCACTATGATAAATTTGTATCACTGATGCTGTCCTTTGTTGCGGCTTTTCTGCTTAGTCTGATTATAAATCTTGCTATGGGTACCGATATGGGCATCAGCACTTTTGAAGCATTAGGCCTTGGTTGGAACGGACTGTCTGTTATGGCAATCGCTACTGTAACCTGGGCATTGGCGCTTGACTCAGGCAAAACGGCAAAGGTATCTAACCTTGCTTATATCACCCCATTCTTATCATTGGTATGGACTGCGCTATTCTTAAAAGAGCCTATAAATCCTTGGTCGGTGTTAGGTCTTGCAATAATTGTGCTTGGCATTTTTGTGCAGCTTAAAGACGGTGAAAAGCAAGTATCTTAAAAATCGTTTAAGGCGTGGTTATTGTGAAACTTATTCAAAGAATCGGCAACAATACAGAGTTAGTTAATTTCTTGCTTGACGTGAAGGACAAGTATCCTAATTCATTTACAAACGTGTGGCTAAACACCGCCTACGGTTACCCCGCCCAATCGGTGCATTACGAAACTGCAGAGCATTTTGCAGAGTATGCAAAGAAAATTCCGTGAAAAAGGTGTTACTGTGTCTTTGCAGTTAAGCAACACTTTAGGCCACGGTCAATATATGATGACTCGCGACGGCTCAGTTGTTCTTACCTATGACGCAACCGCTCTTAACCTGGACTTCAGTGAGGCACAGGTTACATTCCAGATGTATGAAACCTGGGTTACCACCCCAAACGGTTACTCATATATTGAAGGCTACACCGTTGACCGCTCATTCTCTGTTGACGAACTTAACCTTGTTTTAGACGGTCTTGTAGAAGATGGAAAGGTCGTGGCTTCTAAAGAGGAAATCAATACTGCAGAGGCTATGTATAACGCTCTTGCCGATTATCAGTTGCCCTTGGTTGAGAATAAAGAAAATCTTGCGATGGCAATCAAGCACAGAGACCGCGTCTTAGGTGACGTTAACGGTGACGATAAGATTACCGTTGTTGATTACAGCGCGCTTATTCTTTCCTTGCTCGGTCGCAACACCGATTATGACCAATACAACCTTGACGTTGACCAAAGCGGAACGGTTGACAGCGGAGACACATTGGCTCTGCTTCAGCATATGCTTGGCATCTCAAACCTTGGCTAATTAAACATACAAAAAAATGATGTGTAGAAATTCTACACATCATTTTTTATGCTTATTTTTGCATTTTTTCAATATCGTTTTTACGGATTTCTACACGTCTTACCTTGCCGCTTATGGTCTTGGGAAGCTCGCTTACAAATTCAACGATTCTTGGATACTTATATGGAGCTGTATGAGTTTTAACGTACTCCTGAATTTCTTTTTTCAGTTCATCTGTTCCTTCGGTTCCTTTTACAAGCACAACGGTTGCCTTAACAATCTGACCGCGCACCTCATCAGGAACAGGAGTAACTGCACATTCAAGAACGTAAGGAAGTTCCATAATAACGCTTTCAATCTCAAAGGGTCCAATACGGTATCCCGATGATTTGATAACGTCATCAATACGTCCAACGTACCAAAGGTAGCCATCCTCATCCATTGTTGCTTGGTCGCCTGTGTGATAATATCCGTCGTACCAAACGTCATTGGTCTTTTCTTCATCCAGATAGTAGCCGATAAAGAGGCCGCAAGGAGTTTCACCGTCTTTTACTCGGATGCAAATTTCACCTGTGTCACCTGTTTTGCACTCATTACCGTCGGGGTCAAGCACCACAACGTCGTAAAGGGGGCTTGGTCTGCCCATAGAGCCGATTTTGGGAGTTGAGCCAACGAAATTGGCAATAGAAAGGGTTGTTTCGGTCTGACCGAAGCCCTCCATAATAGTAAGGCCGGTAGCCTTTTTAAACTGGTTAAACACCTCGGGATTAAGTGCCTCGCCTGCTGTTGTTGCATATTCAATAGAGGACAAGTCGTACTTTGACAAATCTTCTTTAATGAAGAAGCGATACATTGTAGGCGGAGCACAGAAGGTTGTAATGTGATACTTTGCAAACATTGGCAAAATATCTTCCGAATGGAAACGGTCAAAGTCATAGGTAAATATTCCTGCTTCACAGAGCCATTGACCGTAAAGCTTGCCCCACAAAGCCTTGCCCCAACCTGTATCGGAAATGGTAAAATGCAAACCGTCGGGATTTACATTATGCCAATGCTTTGCTGTGGGATAGTGACCCAATGCATACTTGTATGAATGGGTTGCGATGCGGGGATAACCCGTTGTGCCTGATGTAAAGAGCATAAGCATAGGGTCGTCGCCGCAAGGAGAATTTTCGTTGCGGAAATAGTGGGTACTAAAACGCTCCATTTCAACGTTGAAGTCGTTCCAGCCATCTTTTTGGCCGCCCACCAAAATCTTAAGCATATCAGGGAAGTTTGAGGCTGCCTTTTCTGCTTCATCGGACACGTCGCCGTCTGCGGTGCAGACAATAGCCTTTACCTGTGCCGCTTTGTATCTGTAATCAAAGTCGTGCTCAACCAACTGATTAGTGGCGGGAATTGCAATAGCACCAATCTTATGAAGTGCCAACATACAGAACCAGAACTGATAATGCCTTTTTAGCACAAGCATAACGGTATCGCCTTTTTTGATGCCCAAGGACTCAAAATAGTTGGCGGTTTTATTGGAATATTTCTTTAAATCGCTAAAGGTAAACTTGCGGTCGGTTTTATCGTTTGCAACCCACATCATTGCAAGCTTATCGGGATTCTTTTCTGCAATAGCATCTACACAGTCAAATGCAAAATTAAACTTATCTTCATTTTTAAACTTAATACCGTTAAACACACCGTTTTCGTCATAATATGACTCAACGAAGTTATCGGCAACAGTTGTAGTTTGGGTTGCTTTATCAACCGTTTTTGCCGTAACGTATGGGGCTTCGGGATATTCTTCGCTTACAAGACCGTCTTGGGGATTGAGAACTACAGCGTGAAACTCGCAACCGCCCTCGCTTGCAGCCACCATACCATGAGGAATAAGACTGTTGTAAAAAATAGAATCTCCCTCGTTAAGAATATCCACGTGACTTCCAACTTGCACCTTAAGAGAACCCTTAACGATAACGTCAAACTCTTGGCCGTTATGAGAATTAAGCTTCATAGGTGCATCTTGTTCTTCAGGGATATAGGGGAATTTAACTAAAAAAGGCTCGGCAAGCTTATCCTTAAACTTGGGGGCAAGGTTATTATACTCAACACCTTGCTGCTTTAGAATTTTAAGGCCTTCGCCCTTTCTCGTAATAGCAAAGGAGGTAAGGGTTGTGCTGCTGCCTTCAAGCAAATCAACAACCTCAACACCGCATGCTTTTGCACACTTATAAATAAAAGTAAAGCTAAAATCCGTGTTGCCTTGCTCTAAAACACGGTATTCATCAACGGATACGCCGGTTAGCTTGGCAAGCTGCTCTTGCGTATATCCTTTTGCTTCGCGCAGGTCCTTAATTCTGCCTGCAACCTCTTTTAAACTGTAATCCATTGCTGTTATCTCCTTTCATTCTTGGTATGAAATCTAATGGCAACGAATTTGAATAAAACAAAAAAACTCGCCTCAAAAAACATTGAGACGAGTTGTTAAACCCGCGGTACCACTCAAATTACGGAAGTTTTACTATCCGTCACTTTCCGAACTCTAACAAGTTCTTTGCTTTTACGCAGCAATACGGAAGGAATCTACTTAGTTTTAGCCTTTCGGTCCTCCGACTCAGAAGTGATAGGCCATTGGAAAGTTTCGCTATTGCCTTGCACCACACGGCAACTCTCTGTACAACGTCACATCCCGACCGTCTTCATCATAGTCATTGTTGTGATATTCAAATTTGTATGTATTTTAACACCGCAAAAGACAAAAGTCAAGGGTTTTGCAAAAAATAATTTTGCAGATTAGCAAGACAACCTGTTATAAATCAGCAGTATTACAATATCAATTCCATACCGATTTTTTGCGGCAAAAGTCCCTGCGCTTCATAAAATTTCATTGCAGAGGGATTGCAACTCCACACGTTAAGAGTAAGGTTATAGCAACCCTTTTCCTTTGCAAATTTTACTGCCGCTTCATACAGTTGTTTGCCGATATGCTTGCCTCTTAATTTTTCGTCAACACAAAGGTCGTCAATATACAAAGTCTTAATATCAGTCATCACCGAATTGTTCAAATGCCGCTGAAAAATGCAGAAGCAATAGCCCATTACCTCGTCATTTTCGTCAGTGCAGACAATTATAGGGCGATTTTCATCCTTAAGCAAGCCGTTTAGTTCTTCAGCAGAATATTTTGTGCCCACTTTAAAGATATCAGGTCTGCCCTTATGATGAACAAGACACACTTGAGACAAAAGTTCTTCAATTTTCGGTATATCTTTTTCTTTTGCCATTCGTATCATTATATTTTTTCTCCTATCAAAGAGCTGATACAACCGTTAATTTTTTAATGCCGTAGTATTCAAAACGTTTTATAGCTTCTTCATCAATTATTTCGCCGCTCACTAAAATCGGCACTGCAGGCGGACAAGACACAGTCGGTTGAGCCAGCACTCTGCCCTCACACTGCGAAAGAGGCAATATTTCTGTCGCAGATAAGGTTGCGGCTCGCACAGTCATAACCTGACTTGGCAAAGCAAAGTTGGGCGCGCAGGTTAATACAGGTGCTTTTTGAGGTATGTCTGTCATAATCATTTCAATCTGTGCAAATTGGTAGGTGTTTGTATCTGCCGATGGCATTAGCACAAGATAATCACTGTCGGCAAACTCACACTCTATTCCCTGCTCTGCAAGGATTTGAGCAAGCTCATCACCCTTATATCCGTACGCCTTAGAGGATATGGTAATTTTCATAGGCTCGTTACCTACAAGGGTGTAGCCCTTTTGAGAAAGATTTTGCTTTAAATCTTTAACGATTTTAACTGCCACGGCAAGTCTTTCTACATAGCACTCACTTAACACCTTGTTTGCCATATCAAGCGACTGCAAAATAAGATATGACGGACTTGTGGAGCCGAATAGTGCAAGAGCATTTTTTACTTCATCAGAAAGAATATTCAAATCTTTCGATATATGCAAATAGGCACCGCCTGTAAGGACGGGCAAGGTTTTATGTGCCGAGTCACAACATATATCTGCACCCAAATCCATAGGATGCGGAGAAGACTCTAAAAATTTAAGATAGGCGCCGTGAGCATTGTCAACTGCAAGCAGGGTGCCAAATCTGTGGCACACCTCTGCTATCCCCTGAATATCGGCAATATTGCCAAGATAATCGGGACTGGTGATATAAACTGCAGCAGGAATTTTATCCATTGATGAAAGAGCCTCCGCCACCTTTTTGGGTGTAACAGTGCAAGCAAGATAAGATTCCTTTTCGTCGGGATAAATCCACTGAATATCAAAATCAAGCAGTGCGGCGGCACTTATAAAGGTTTTGTGGGCATTTCTGCCTGCAAGTACAGTGGGGCTTAGTCCCTTTTTCTTTGCATTTAAAAGGCAGATATACAGCATTGCTCTTATACAGTGTGACGAGCCCTCGGTAGAATAAAAGGTGGGGCATCCGAAAAGCGCGCTTGCATTCCGCTCACTTTCCGCGATGATACCACTTGCCTCGTAAAGACTGTCGGCACCCGTAACCTCGGTTATATCAAAGGCTTCAAAGCCAAGATAGTCGGCGCCCTTGTGGCCCGGCATATGCATTCTTATTTTATTTTGTTTAGCGTAGGTTTTGACAAAATCACAAATAGGTGTGTTCATCATCTTAATTCCCTGTCGACTGCTACCATTATGGCACATTCCATTCGTTTGCGGAACAGGTCGCATCCGTACTCATACACGCCGTTTACAGAGCCTGTGGCGTGATATGCGTTTGCCGCGCATCCGCCTGAACAATAAAGCTCTGCCCAACAGTCCTGCCATTCCTTGCGTGAATAGACGTTGCACTTTAAAAATTCGTCCTGAATAGCGGTGTTCTTGACTCCGTCAAAAACGTTGCCAAGCAAATATTTATCGTCACCAACAAACTGATGGCAGGGATACAAATCACCCCAAGGAGTTACTGCCATATACTCTGTACCTGAGCCGCAACCCGAAATGCGCTTATAAACACAAGGGCCGCCTTTGAGGTCAATCATATAGTGATAGAAGGTGAACGGTTTGCCCTCTTTGTCCCGCTTAAGCATAAGCTCTGCCAACTTTTCGTATTGGTCAAGAACAATTTTCTTGTCGGCTTCGGTTAATTCCGAGGGGTCACCTGATGCACAAACAACAGGCTCCATACTAAGCTCGTCGAAGCCTAAATCAAGCATCTGCTTAATATCTTCCAAAAAGTCGGGATTGTGGTGGGTAAAGGTGCCACGCATATAGTAATTTTTGCCGCCGCGAGCCGCCACTAACTTTTGGAATTTAGGCACAATATTATCGTAACTGCCGTTGCCTGCATAGTCTACGCGGAAGCGGTCGTGCACCTCTTTACGACCGTCAAGGCTGAGCACAACATTGCTCATTTCCTTATTGGCAAAGTCAATAACGTCGTCGTCAATAAGCACGCCGTTGGTGGTAAGAGTAAAGCGGAAATTCTTGTTATGCTCCTTTTCAATAGAGCGGGCGTATGCCACAAGTTGCTTGACAACGTCAAAATTCATTAACGGTTCGCCGCCGAAAAAGTCAACCTCAAGATTGTGGCGGGTGCCTGAATTAGCAACAAGAAAATCAAGGGCTTGCTTGCCCACCTCATAACTCATAAGGGCGCGCTCACCGTGATATTTGCCCTGACTGGCAAAACAGTAGGCGCAGTTAAGATTGCAGGTGTGGGCAATGTGCAGGCACAAAGCCTTAACAACCCCTGCCGTCTTTTTCTTAAGAGTGTCTGCCATCGGCTCAAAGGTATCGGGAGTGAAAAGCTTGCCCATATCTTTAAGGGTGGTTACCTGCTCGTAACACTCCTCAATATCTGCCTTTGTGATGCCGTCCACACCCTCGTATTTTTCTGTCATTGCGGCGATTATCTGGTCACGGGTTTGGCTTTCGTACAATGCGATAATATCGTACGCCACATCGTCAACGGCATGGACCGAGCCTGAGCATACGTCAAGCACAATATTATATTTGCCAAGTTTATACTGATGAATCATTAAATTTACCTCTTTTATGAAAAAATGCCGCCATAGGCGGCATTTTATCCTTTGTTAATTACTTGCTTTGCTCAGCAGTCTTTTCGCACTGCTGATTTGCAATACCGCAGCTGGTCTTGCAAGCGGACTGGCAAGAAGTCTGGCACTCACCACAACCGCCCTTTTTAGCGCTTTCGCAAAGATTACGGGTTTCGATAGTTTTAATGTGTTTCATAATACTTGACCTCCATATCTAACTGAAAAGAGTATATCACATTGACCTTAAAAAGTCAACATTTTTAGTCATCAATCGATTTATCTGTTGCAGTTGCGAATATTGCATCAACCTCATCAGAGGGAGCCTTGGTTGCAAGGGTTGCAACAACCGATACGATAAGACCAACAATAAAGCCGGGCAATATCTCGTAAACGCCTGTATCGGCAATAACAGGAGTCATAATTGTATCGGTGAAAAGGAGCAACCAAGCAATATCGGCAAGAGCACCTGCAATAATACCTGAAACGGCACCTGCATAGTTAAAGCGACGCCAGAAAAGTGACAAAATAACAACAGGACCAAAGGAGGCACCAAACAGTCCCCATGCATTTTCTACCATTGCCATAATACTGTTTGCCCAGCTGCTTGTGTTGTTAAGTCCCGATGCGGCAATGAAGAATGCAACAACAGAAACTACAATAACAACCAAACGGCCAATCCACAAAACCTCTTTATCAGATGCCTTGTTTTTACGAATCATAGGCTTGTAAATATCACTTGTGAAGGATGATGATGCAACAAGAAGTTGTGAGTCGGCAGTAGACATTGCGGCGGCTACGATAGCGGCAAGAAGCAAGCCTGCAATAAATGAGGGGAATATCTTTTGCACAACGTCAATGAATATGTTTTGTTGTGTGCCGGTTGAAAGAAGTGTTGCTGCCAAAGAAGTGCCGTCATCAAACAAATATGTTCTGCCGATAATAGCCATTGCGGCGGCGGCACCCAAGGTGAGCACAACCCAAACGATTGCAACTGTTGCAGATTTTTTAACCATAGAGGGCTTTTCAATAGCCATAAAGCGAACGATTATGTGAGGCATACCAAAGTAGCCAAGACCCCAAGAAAGACCTGTTACAATCTCTTGCCAAGGAGCAGTGAAGGGGTTGGTACCGAAAGGCTTAACTCCCTCTGCAAAAGCACCTGCAAGAGAGGGGTCACTGTTGCCACCTGCCATAACAATCGGCACTGCAAGAAGGGCAACAAGCATAAGCAAACCTTGGAAAAAGTCAGTCCAACAAACTGCCTTGTATCCGCCAAGGAAGGTGTAAACGAGAATAATAAGGGCAAAAAACAGCATTGCCAACATCTCTTTACCTGCAAACCAAGGAATAACTGCACACAAAACATTTTTGCCTGCAACAAAAGCCGATGATACATAAACAGTAAAGCTGATTAAGAATATTACGGCACAAACAATTTTAAGCACAGGACTTTGTGACATAAAGCGGTTAGTTAAGTACTGAGGCAAGGTGATAGAATCACCTGCAGCCTTTGAAAAGCGGCGCAACCGTCTTGCTACAAAAATCCAGTTAGCAGCCGTACCAAGCGCAAGACCGATACCAATCCACACCTGACCCAAGCCAAATGCCAAAATGCTGCCGGGGAATCCCATTAGCAGCCAGCCCGACATGTCGGAGGCTTGTGCGCTCATTGCGGTAACCCAAGGTCCCATTGAACGACCGCCTAAAAAGTATTCTTTTTCGCCGTCATCTTTGGAACGCAGGAAGAAGAAAATTCCAATTCCAAGCATTAGGGCAAAATAAATTATGAATGCCAAAATTTCCATTTTAACTCTCCTTTTGTGCATTAAAGTGCTAAATTAAAGTAAGTATACCACACTTTTTCCGCAATTGCAACTTTATTTTGCTCTTTTTCTTAGATTATGGTTATCTCTCGCACATATCCGTCAAAATTGCCGCCGGTGGTGATTTGAAGTTTATCGTCACCGATTATTTCTTCACAATTCATATGGTTATGACCTGTTATTATTGCCTTGATAAGCGGCTCGTTTTTTATATATTCAACTGCGCGCAAGGTGGCATCGTCAGGGGTTTGCTGCAAACGTCTTTTTTCACGATAACCGTCAAGACAGTCTTTGATAGTCATTTGTCACCTCTGCCTTTAAGCAATCTATTGGTCCGGCGATGATTTAGAAGATTTATCAATAAGTCAGATTGCATTTGCCGTAGGATTTAACGACGCTCTGTATTTTTCCAGACTGTTCAGCAAAAAGGTCGGTGTAAATCCGTCTCGGTACAAACAGGATTACCCTATTGAGAACAAGTAATACATTTGCTATACTGAATAAAACGGGTTAAGGAGGCTATAAAAGTGAAAAAACCAACTGTAAAAAAAGATATCTTTGTTGGAACAACGGCGAGCCTTTCTTTTATCTTGGTGACACGGCTTGGGAGATTTTTCACCGGCTCAGCCGAGAGGATGCAGAGCATTATTTTCAGCAACGCGCAAGGCAGGGCTTCACAGTAACGCAGGGTGTTGCATTGGCAGAATTTGAGGGTGTTACCACTCCTAACGCATACGGCAGATTACCATTGCTTATGACCAACGGGTTACCTGACCCCAACAGAAGAACTTTCTGCCTCTTAAGCGGTGGGTTGAGGTTTGCACAAGACCGTATCCGTCGGCATCAACTGCCGCCTCAAAACGTCTTGCAAAAAAAGGTATCTTATAGAAAAAGTCAACCGAATAGGGCACATCAACAGGATAGGTACAGTCGTTGCCGCAATAGTCAAGCATACTTTTAAGAGTTACCTTATCCTCTGCCATATAGGCGGCGTCGGCATTAACTATAACGCGGGTGTCGGGTGTTTCAACCACTGCGGTATTGCTCCACCAATATGCAGGGATAGTTTCGGTGCGGGGGTTGATTGATAAAGTTTTGTAGTCATAGCATTACCGCCTTTCTTACAAGGATAGTGTAGCATAACGAGGTTCACTAAGCAATATAAATTAAGTCACTTTTTGCAAGTTTTTCTTTTAATTTGGTTGGACTTATTATTGTAATAATTTTTGTTGTATGATAAAATTCAAAGGAGGTGTTTTTATGCGCAAATTATCCCCTGTCAAACGGTTTCACTCTCAATGTATAGACTGTCTTTTAAGCAAGCACTTGGGTAAAGCCAACCTTGCAAAAGATGACGGCACACGTCTTTCGTATCTGCAAGGGCTGCTTAAAATTTTAAGTGAGGCAAACCAAGATAAAACACCATCCGAAGTGCTTTGCAAAATTGCCGATTTGCAGAAGGATTTGCTTGGTTTTGAAGAAAACTTTGAAGAGGAAAAGAAGCATTTTAACACCTTGATGCTTGCTAAAGAGGCTTTGATGCAAGGCACCGTTGACTCTGCCGACGACAGACTGCACACTGCTTTGAATTTTGCTATGCTCGGCAATTACATTGATTTTGGTGCTGTGGATAGCGTCAGTGAGGATAAACTTGACGGATTGCTTGCCACTGCAAAAGATTTGAAGTTTGATAATAGTGAATTTTCCACCCTAAAAAAAGACCTTGCAAATGCTAAAAGGCTTATTTACCTTACCGACAACTGCGGTGAGATTGTGGCGGATAAAATTCTTATAAAAGCCATCCTTGAAGAATACCCCCAAATCAGTGCCGAAGTTATTGTTAAAGGTAAGCCTGTGCTAAACGACGCTACCCTTGAGGATGCATTGCAGATTGACTTGGAATCGGTAGTTAAAGTCAGTCATAGCTCAAGCGGTATGGCAGGCACCGTGCTTGGCGATATTTCTGACCAAGCCTTGAAAAAGCTTGACAGTGCTGATATAATTATTGCAAAGGGACAGGCAAATTTTGAAACCCTACGCCACTGCGGTAAAAATATTTACTACATATTTATGTGCAAGTGCAATTTGTTTGCAGACCGTTTTAACCTGCCTAAATTCAGCGGAATGCTGCTTAATGATTTAAGGATGTGATGAAATGAACATTGCAGATAAAATCAATATGGACTATGAAGGACTTAAGCAAAACGGGCCAATAACCATTGTTGCTTTTGGCGACAGCGTTACACACGGCGCCTTGGCTTTGGGTGAAATTGATTACGAAAGCGTATATTGGAACCGTCTGCGTAAAAAAATCCTTGAAGTAAGAAATTACGTGCCTGTTAACGTTATTAACGCAGGCATTGGCGGTATTACTGCCTCTGCATCTGTTGAGCGCATAGACAGCCAGGTGCTTTGTCATAATCCTGATTTGGTTATTGTTTGCTTTGGACTAAACGATGTTAACGGCACCCTTGAAGATTATCTTGAAGCGTTGAAAACTATATTTGAAAAATGTCAGCACAATAATGTTGATATTGTATTTATGACCCCCAATATGCTTAACACCTACGTAGCGGAGGATACTGCACCGATTCATAAAGGATATGCCGAGCAAACGGCTCACTATCAGGTTAGCGGCAAAATGGATTTGTTTATGAGCGGGGCAGTCAATCTGGCAAACAAAATGGGAGTTAAGGTATGCGATTGCTACTCAGAGTGGAAAAAGCTTAGCCAAACCGAAGACACTACCTTGTTGCTTATAAACCGCATTAACCATCCTGACAGAAAAATGCATCAGTTATTTGCCGATATGCTGTTTGACGTAATTTTCGGTGATATTAAAGCAACCACAGATGAATACAGCACAATGTTTAAAAAGTAAGGCGTTACTATGACATACAAAATTGACCACGATTTTCATATTCACACTCACCTTTCCTCTTGCTCAAACGACCCTAAGCAAAACGTGAAAACCTTACTCAGTTATGCAAAGAAAAACGGTATGAACGCCCTTTGCGTGACCGACCACTTTTGGAGTGAGGACGTTAAGGGCGCGTCCAACTGGTATGAGCCTCAAAATCTTGCTCATATAAGCCAGATTTTGCCCTTGCCGCAGGATAAAGACGTGCGTCTTTTGTTTGGTTGCGAAACTGAGCTTACAAAAAACGGCATATTGGGTATTAGCAAAGAAAACTTTGACAAGTTTGATTTTGTTATCATCCCAACTACCCATTTTCATATGGAGGGCTTTACTCTGTCCACAGAGCAGCTTGAAAGCCCAAAAACCAGAGCAAAAGCGTGGACTAATCGGCTTTATCAGGTGCTTGATATGGATTTGCCCTTTCATAAAATCGGTTTTGCACATTTGACCTGCCACCTTATTTACAGAAACGAAACTGAAAATTTGCTTGAAACCTTTAACCTTATAAGCAAGGATGAAATGGCACGAATTTTCACTAAAGTCGCAAAATTAGGGGTCGGTATTGAGCTTAACGCCGGTGATATGCAAAACGCTCAAGCGCACCCCGATTTGTTTAAGCTGTATATTATTGCCAAGGAGTGCGGTTGCAAATTTTATCTAGGCAGTGATGCTCATCACCCCGACAAGTTTGAAATGTCACCTGAAGCATTTGCCCAAGGCGTGAATTATTTAGGCCTTGATGAAAGTGACAAGTTTACTTTGATATAAAAAAACACAACCGTAAGCAGTTGCTTACGGTTGTTTGCTTTTAAAATTGTTCTTCGTCCTCGTCTTCGTCCATTTCAAACTCGATGTTTACGCCACAGTTGGGGCACTTGATGCTGCCTTCTGCAACCATTTCTTCATCAAGAATGATATTGTCGTGACATTCGGGGCACTCTACTTCAAAAAACTGCTCGTCATCGTCGTAGTAATACTCGTCGTCATCGTCCCAATATTCTGCATCATCATCGTCTTCTTCCCAGGCTTCGTAATAATCGTCCTCAAGAAGTGACAAATCTTCATCAACAGCATCAATCTGTTCGGTCAATGCGGCAACCTCGTCCTCAAGGTCGCTGATGGTGAGAGACATATCGTCAATAACGTCGATAAGAGCAAGGATAAGTTTGCCTGTGTTGTCGGTAGCATCTACCTTCATACCTTCGGCAAGACCCTTGATATAAGAGGCTTTTTCAGTCAAATTCATAATAAGCCATCCTTTCGGTATTAAAATTATGCGCGCTCCATATACTCGCCTGTGCGGGTGTCGATACGAATCTTTTCGCCCTCGTTAATAAAGAGAGGTACGCGAACCTCGGCACCTGTTTCAACAGTTGCGGGCTTGGTTGCATTGGTAGCGGTATCACCCTTTACGCCGGGCTCGGTATGAGTAACCTCAAGCTCAACAAATGTGGGAGGCTCAACGCCGAAAACGTTGCCCTTGTAGGAAAGCACCTTGCAAACCATATTCTCTTTAACAAACTTGAAGTTGTCGCTAAGCTCAGACTCGTTAATGGGAATAAGCTCGTATGACTCAAGATCCATAAAGTAGTACAGACCGCCATCTGCATAAGAATATTCCATATCCTTACGCTCAACAAAAGCGGTGGGGAACTTGTCGTTGGGGTTGAAAGTCTTTTCAACAACGCTGCCTGCAATTACATTGCGGATTTTGGTACGAACAAATGCGGCACCTTTACCGGGCTTAACGTGTTGGAACTCAATAATCTGATAAACGTTACCATCCATTTCAAAGGTTACGCCGTTACGAAAATCGCCTGCTGAAATCATTTTTTGTCTCCATTTCTCCGACGGAGAGGAAAACAGGTGCACCGCAACCACACTCCGTCGGCGTGGTGTTGCGAACAAGCACAAGTCCTCTTATATTTTACTAATATATTCTATTACATTTGCGCCAATATTTCAAGCACTTTTTAACATTTTTAAACAATTATAAGCTCTTTAGGTGATTTTGTCAGGTTTTTGCACCCATTTTCAGTGACAAATGCCATATCTTCGATGCGCACACCAAACTCTGCAGGCAAATAAACGCCCGGTTCAACGGTGACCACATCACCCACTTTAAGTATTTGTTCTGATTTTTGTGACAGATTTGGGGCTTCGTGAATTTCATATCCAACGCCGTGACCTGTTGAATGGGTGAAATATTCCCCATAGCCTGCCGCCGAAATCACGTCTCGGGCAAGACGGTCAATCTGACTGCAGGGCACACCTGCTTTGATGCCATCAAGGGCTTTTATTTGAGCCGACAAAACTGTGTTGTAAACCTGCTTCATTTTATCGGTTGCAAAGCCAACTGCAATAGTACGGGTCATATCACTGTGGCAACCGTTAACCACTGCGCCAAAATCCATTGTTACAAAATCCCCTGCCGCCACCTTTTTGGCAGTAGGCACGCCGTGAGGCACGCTTGAATTGGCGCCCGACACCGCAATGGTATCAAAAGACATAGCCTCTGCCCCATTTTTTCGCATTACATATTCAAGCTCTGCGGCAATTTCAATATCGGTTACGCCCTCTTTAATAAAGCCTAAAATATGGTCAAAAGCCAATTCGGCAATTCTTTGCGCCTTAATTATAGCATTAAGCTCATCATCAGTTTTTATGCGAGCCATTTCTCTTAATGTTTTGTCAACAGTTTCGCAAGGCGCAAGCTTGATGCCATCAAGCTTTGTTTTCATAAATTCAAACTGAGCAAGAGTGATGCCCGACTGCACTGCCACCCTTTTGCAGTCTGCAAGCAAATCTTTTATTTGCTCATACAGATTTTCTTGCAAAAGAACGGGTACTGTTGCCTGTTTTTCTGACAGCTCAAAATATCTGCCGTCAATTATTAAGGTTGCACCCTTGTGGGTTATAACAAGCACCCCTGCATCATCCGAGTCAAAGCCTGTAAGGTAGCGACGCTGAGTCTCACAGGTTATAAGCACTCCGTCAAAGTCTGTGGCACTGTTTAACACCGCCAAAAGCCGCTCATTCATCGCAAAGCTCCTTTATTGCCATATGATAACTTTGTTCACCGTGACCGCTTATAACACACTTGCACACGTCGGTAATAACCGAGATGTGCCTGAACTCCTCACGGTTTTTAGGCTCTGAAATATGCACCTCAATAAAAGGGGTGGTAACAGAACTTATGGCATCGCGAATGGCGATTGAATAGTGGGTATATGCACCTGCGTTAAGCACGCATCCGTCATATTTTTCGTCTACAGTCTGAATTATGTCAACCAACGCACCCTCGTGATTGGACTGAAAAAAGTCACATTCTGCGTCAAGGGTTGCGGCGTATTTTTCTATATCGGCATTTATATCCAAAAGGGTGCGACTGCCGTAAATATGAGGCTCCCGTTTGCCAAGCATATTAAGATTGGGGCCGTTTAAAACAAGTATTTTTTTCATTGTTACTTTGTCTCCAATGATTTGTAGTAGGTTTTCATCTGCAAGGCATCCTCTGCCTGAGTGCCTGCCGACTCGCATATAATGGTGGGACTGCAGCCCAATTTGTAGGTTATATCCATAAGATAGTCGTAATTGGGGCCGAAGATGGTGTCTTCAAAGGTGAGGTGTTTTACCTCTCCCCCCTCGCTGTATTCAATCTTTGAAAAGTGGGCGTGGTATTTTTTCATACGCTCGGTGCCGATTGAGTTTTGCAGAGTATCAAAAATCTTTTCAAAGTCTTCGCGAGTGGTAAGGCCGCCCCTTGTGCGAGCGTTAAGATGGCCGAAATCTATGCAAGGAATAACACGCTCGTCCACTGCACAAAAGCGCATTATTTCGTCAAGGTCACCAAGTTGATTGATTTTGCCCATTGTTTCGGGGCAAAGGGTTATATGACCAAGCCCCTCCTCATCCATTGCCTTAAGTGCACGCTCAAAAGTAGATATTGCCAAGGCAACGGCAACCTCACGCTCCATTTTACCCTTGCCGCCGGGGTGGACTACCACACGGGTTGCGCCCATCCAATCTGCCGCACGGGCGCTTTGCAGGATATAGTTTATGGAGTTGTCAAGCTTTGCCTCCTCTGCCGCCGCAAGAGAAATATAATAAGGGGCATGAAGTGACAAGACTATTCCCTTTTCGGCGGCTAAGGCGCCAAACTGTCGGGCTTTGTCCTCACCGATATTAACCCCTCTGCCACACTGATACTCAAAGGCATCAAGGCCCATTTTTACGATATATTCGGGCATATCAAGACTGCCCTTGTATCCCATTTTTGCAAAACTGTCAGATGTTCCTGCAGGGCCGAATTTTGCACTCATACGCTATTCTCCTTATACCTTTTAATAAGCGGTTTTTCAAGACGGCGGCGCAATCGGAAGGATGAGCCCGTTTCTTCCTTTATAGGTGTTACAAGCAAGGGCTTTACCCCTGCAAGATTGGCACCCATCATATCAGTAAAAAGTTGGTCGCCCACTGCGGCAATTTCTTTTACCTTTAAGCCCATGCTTTTGGCGGCACGCCAAAATCCGAAAGGCAGTGGTTTTAATGCGGTGCTTGTGAAGGTAAGACCTAATTTGTTGGCAAAGGGTACAACCCGTCTTCCGCGGGCGTTTGACACCATTTTAAGTTTGATGCCCGCCCCCTCCATATCGCGAAGCCACTGCTCAACACCCTCGTGAGCAGTTTGTGAATGGTGCTCGGATAGGGTATTATCGGCATCAAGCGCCAAGCCCTTGATACCGTTATTATGTAAAAATTCGGGCGTTATATCGGTAACGCGGTAAAACATTTTGTATGGTTTAAAAATCGCCAAAGTTCATCACTCCTGTTTTCCACAATGACTCTCGCATTTGCATATCGAGTGCGAAGCACATATCGAGTCATTTATGACATATCGAGAATTCGCAAGAATTCATATCGACCATCTTTTATGAATTTATTATACACCAATCTTTTTAACTATTCAACCAAATAAATGAGAAAAGGATATGGCAAATAAATTTGCCATATCCTTTTTAGTTCGTTTTCGTTGCGGCACACCGTTGCCGACAGCCGCCTTGCGAAATCAGCGGAACTTACGCTTACGAGCAGCCTCCGACTTCTTTTTGCGTCTGACGGAAGGTTTTTCGTAGTGCTCTCTCTTACGAACCTCTTGAATTACGCCATCTCTCTGGGTTGCTCTTTTGAACCTGCGAAGCGCATTCTCCAGGCTTTCGTTTTCTTTTAAACGCACCTGACTCATCTGGAATTCCCTCCCTCCGTAATTAGCGAAGGTTCGGACACTTATTTGCCCGAAACTTATAATAAATACATCTCATTATACATTTTGGTACTATACGTTGTCAAGAGTAAATGTTAATTTTGTTCGGTTTTTTTGCTAAAAATAGCATTTACCGCCTTTTTATACTCTTTTTCGCCGTAAACATCACTTATTACACGGGGCAACATATTGGACGATATACGGCTTGGCAGACCTAATTCCTTGCAAAGAGCGGTTCTTAAAGCGGCAGAATTCTCTCTGCCGTAGAATCCGTCGTCATACATTTGCAGTTTGGTGACGGGGATAAAATCATCCTTTGCCCCCTCTGTTATACCTGCTTTGGCAAGAGAATCGGTTATAACCTGTTCATTTACACCCTCTACACCCAAAAGACCGTCGGCAGAGGCGGTGTCTTTACGGCGCTCTTTGCCTGCTATTTCGGGGATATAGACGTGGGTAACCTGCCCCTCTTTAACCGCTTGTGACAAAAAGTTGCGGATTATGAAGCCTGCCGAATCGGAATCGGTCATCAAAATAATACCGCGCTTTTTTGCCATAAGGCGAATAAGCTCTAATTTTTCCTTATCTTTAAATACGCCGAAACCCTCTGTGGTGATTATAAGCCCGTCAATAAAGCCTGAAAGTTTGATTTTATCATACTTTCCCTCAACCACTATAACCTGATTTATCTTAATCATAACTGACTTCCCGATACGGTGCGTATAAGGTCAACAAGGCAACGCTCCATAATTGTTTTGGGGTCGGTGCGGCTACCTTTAAGGCTTAAATCGGTGCGGCGCAAAATCTCAAGGGCTTTTTGGACAGAGCCTTGGCTCATACGCTTGCCTGACTGTGCGGCACGGCGCAGCTTGAATGCCGCCTTGCCATAGCCAAAAGCGGTGGCTAAATCGTCGGTGCGCATACCCTCTGCCTCGCCTAATTTGACGCGGTATATATCCACAAACACGCCCGACAAGGCGCCTAAGATAAGAAGCGGTTCAGTGCGGGCTTCAAAAAGGTCGGCACAAATTGACAGTGCCAAATCACTGTTGCCTGCGCAGACGGCATCGGCAAGGTCAAAGGATGATGCTTCAACCGTTTTGGAGCAAATCAAATCTACATCTGCCATTGTGACTGCGGCGCCCTTGCCGACATAGTCGCACAGTTTGTCCGTTTCGTTAAGCAAATTTTCAAGATTTTCACCGCAACGCTGAACAATGCCCTTTGCAACGGTAGGTTGCAGGTTTATATTTCGTTTTGCGGCACGGCGAATAATTGCATCTGCCAATTCCTTTTCGGTTTTGTGGGCAAAATTAACCGTTTGCGCCCTTTTCAAAAGCAGATTGAACAGTTCCTTGCCCTTATCACTTTTTGGCTTGGGCAGTGCCGACTCATAGGTGAAAATCAGCACGCAACACTCGTTTGGTTGCTCGATTACTGCCTTGAACTGTTTATACTGAAGCTCAGTCAAGGATGAAAATGCATAGTCACTGACAACCACGCAGGAATACTCACTCATCATAGGAATAGCATCGGCGGCAGAGGTAATATCGTCAGCGGAAGCGGTGCCGTCTAATCGGTGAATATTAGCCTCGCCAAAATCGGTTACGGCGGCATTTATAATGCGCTCAACGTAAACACGCTTAAGATAATCTTCCTCGCCGTAAAAAAGGTAAATCGGCGCAAATTTGCCGTTTTTTATAGACTGCGCCACGTCTCTTTCGTTAATTTCAGGCATCGCTTCACCCCCCTACTGTACTATTCCGAATATTCGGTCAACTGTAAACTCAAGTCTTTCGATTTCATTAGCATTATACACCTTTCCGTCACCGATAGCAAGCCTATTTATATCTTGCAGTAAAACCCAATTTTTACTTTGGCCTTTACACTCCCCTTTAGCTATAATGCAGTCGACCTTTCCTGTTTCGTTAAGGTTGGCACCCTTTTCCGCCACTGCCACACGGATGCCGTTCATATCTGCACAGGTGTAGCCATCCCCTGCCGTTACGGTAAAGTCATCGGCAGCCTTTATAACGGTTTTGCCGTTAACCTGTCGAAAAGGCGCGTCTTTTATTACCCTATCTTTTGCAACAAGCACGCATTTGGCATTGTGGATAGCGGTGTCATATTGTGAGGTTTGCAAATCACAGCTATGCAAAGCAAGCAGGTCGGTATCTTCTTTGCCCGATGCGTACACTGCGTTGGTCATAAAAACTTTTTCTTTAGGTGAGGTGGCATATCCAACCGTAACGGTGTGGCTTTTATACCTTATAACAATGCAATCCTCGTTTATTTTGTTAACCACAACACGCTCGGTAGCAATATAGGTAAAAGCCGTCATTGCTATAAGACCTGCAATTATTACAAGCACACCTGCCTTAATAAGCTTAGTTCTTTTTGTAAGCAGTAGGATTAGCATACCGCAGGCAATAATACTCATCGCAAAAATAATTTCACCTATTGAAGCCACCACGTTGGCATTGCCTATATTTGACATAAATCCGACTATTTTTATACACAAGGTAGATATAATCTCTGACCCAAAGCAAAGCGGATAAATTAAGGGATAGGTTATTATCGTAAACGACAGTACTACCGCTACTGCACTAATGGATACCAAAAGGCTTACCATACCGCCTATTACAAGGTTGGAAAGCACCGCAACGGGTGTTATACGGCTGTAGCAAATTAGAATTATGGGGGTTATGAAAAGTTGTGCCGTTGTAGTTAAAACTACGGGCTTAAGCAGTATTTTCAGCATTCTCGGCAGCTTTGTGCGACGAATCATAGCGCAAACGGGATGATAAAAGAGTATTGCGCCAAGTGTTGAATAAAAAGAAAGCAGATAACCGAGGCTTACCGCACCCTGAGGCCAGAACATACACACTATTATTGCCGATATTCCCAAAGAATTTAAAGGCTGAGCTTCCCTTGACACAGAGTAGCTTAACACAAAAACTGCCGAGCATATGCCTGCCCTTACTACCGAAGGACCCATACCGCAAAGCATCATATAAAATATCATTGGAAAAATCAAAGTCCACGCCAAGCGCCGCCTGTTAATTCCAAGTGGCAGAAACAACAGCATAACCACCACAAACATTGACAAATGGGAGCCTGATACCACAAGCAGATGAGCAAGACCGGTAATAGTAAAGTCTTGCTCTAAATAAATACTGAAGGATGCCTCGTCACCAAGCAACACACCCTTTGCAAGTGCCCCTGCCTGACGGGGTATGTGCCTATCTATCACATTGATAGCCTTACTTCTTACTTTATAAACAAGCCCCTGCAAGCCTTTTTTATAAGTTGGTGTAAAACGAACGTCTTCAACACGTCCGTAGGCTTGCATTGGTTGCTCAACAGTTATTTCTGCCGATGCACCAAAGCTGACGTAGCCTTCAAAGCGGTCGTACATTTGGGCAGGCGTTTCTGCCGTGGTGTTAAGCAAAAAGGTGAATCCGTCCTCACATTTTATAACGTATCTGTAGGTGCCGTCATAGCCCGGAATATCAACGACCGTGCCCTTTGCATAACCCTCTGTACCGTCATAACGAGCGGCAAGTTTAGCGTTACTTTTCAGCTCTGACGTAAAATTTAAGGCAAAAGCGGCACTCATAAAAAGTGCTATAACTACTATTAAATATCCACTATCCTTATAACAGACGTATCTTATTAGACCTATCAGTCCTACCACCACTGCTGAGGCAAAAAGCAAAACGCTTATGGTCACACCCCTTGAATAACCAAGGGCCGCAACGATCATAAGCGTTAATAACATTGGAAAACCTATTGCCGCAGCGGGCAAAGACCTCATTTGAAGAACAGAGGAATGGAGCCCAAGGTTATAATATCATCCCTTTCGGAAGCATCCCCCTCTGCCAATACGGCGCAGGTTGCCGCCTCAATGGCACCTGCCGCCTCCACAAGCTTGCGGATAGCAACAAGAGATTCACCTGTGGATACAACATCGTCAACAATAAGCACCTTTTTGCCCTTAACAAGACGGCACTCATCCTCACCAAGATAGAGAGTTTGCTCTTTTTGAGTGGTGATTGAATGAACGGTAGCCTTGACAGGCTCACCCATATACACTTTGACGCCCTTGCGAGCAACCACATAAGGCTTGCCGCACTGACGGGACATCTCGTATGCTAAGGGTATGCTTTTTGCCTCGGGAGTGAGAATGTAGTCAAACTCGGGGGCTTTTTCAAGCAGTGCCTTTGCTGCCGCAACGGTAACCTCTACATCCCCAAAAAGAATGAATGCGGCAATATCAAGTTTATCACTAACAGCGTATAATGGTAATTCCCTTTCAACACCTGCGATATTGATTTTATACGTAGGTCTCATTTTTACATCTCCTTTTCAATATATCAATATTTAACCGGGAGGCCAAGCAAGATTTCGTCTTGCAAGCAAATGGAAATGAATATGTCCCACAGTTTGACCGCCGTCCTCACCGCAGTTGTTAACTACGCGGAAGCCTTTATCAAGATTTTGGTCGGCGGCAATTTTTGCAACCGCTTCAAAAACAGAGGCAATATCACTTGAATTTGAACTGTCAATTTTATCGGCACCGCTAATATGGCTGCGGGGAATTATAATAGCGTGAAAAGGTGCCTGTGGGTCAATGTCTTTGAAGGCATAAACCTTGTCGTCTGAATAAATTTCGGTTGAGGGAATTTCCCCTGCCGCAATTTTACAAAAAAGGCAATCCATAAAAATTACTCCTTTTGTTTATTTAAGAAGGTTGCTTACAATACCGCCAAGGGCATCAAGAGCCTCGTTTACCTTGGTAACATCCTTACCGCCTGCCATAGCCATATCAGGCTTACCGCCACCGTTACCGCCGGCAATCTTGGCAATTTCGCGAACAATATTGCCTGCGTGTGCGCCTGCACTTACAGCATCCTTACCGCAAGCGGCGGCAAAGGTAACCTTGCCCTCACCAACGTCGGCAAGCACCATTACAACATCACTGTATTTATCCTTAACAACGTCGCAAGCGGCACGCATATCTCCACCCCAGAAAATAGAGGAAACAACGCGTACTGCACCGATTTGCTGGGCAGATGCCATAAGAGTATCAAATTTGCCCGATGCAAGTTGAGCGTTAAGACGGTCAATCTCGGCATCCTTGCTCTTTGACTCGGCAAGGATTGCAGAAATACGGTCGGCAAGCTCGTTTGCCTTGCTTACCTTTGCAACTGCAACTGCCTGTGCAAGTGTGTTGTCGGTAGCTTGCATAAGTTTAAGAAGCCCTGTACCTGTTACGCCTTCTATACGGCGCACACCTGCGGCTACGCTACCCTCAGAAACGATGCGGAAAAGACCAAGTTTTGAGGTTGAGTCAACGTGAGTACCGCCGCAGAATTCAACTGAATATCCGTCGGCATTTACAACACGGACTGTGTCACCGTACTTTTCACCGAACAGAGCCATTGCGCCAAGTTTCTTGGCTTCTTCAATGGGCATTTCGGTCATTGTTACAAGAGCACCGCTGAGAATTGCATTGTTTACAATAGCCTCGGTCTGTGCAATCTGCTCGGCAGTCATTGCAGAGAAATGAGTAAAGTCAAAGCGGACACTGTCGGCAGTTACAAGCTGACCTGCCTGCTCTACGTGGGTGCCAAGCACCTGACGGAGTGCCGCCTGAAGCAAGTGGGCGGCAGTGTGGTTGCGCATAATAGACATACGGCGGTCTGCATCAACCTTTGCGGTAACAACTGCATCCTGTGACAAGGTGCCCTTTGTCACCTTACCCATATGCATATAAACGCCCTCGTTGGTTTTTTGAGTATCGGTAACGGCAAATTCAAAGCCCTCACCAACAATAACGCCTGTGTCACCAACCTGACCGCCGCTTTCAGCATAGAAACAGGTTGTATCAAGTGCAACAACTGCGCTTTGGCCCTCACTTGCGGCAACTGCAGTCTCGTCCTCGCAGACGATACCAAGCACCTTGCCCTCGCAAGAAAGGTCGGTATATCCTACAAAATTGGTTGCAGGTAACTCAGCAAGAAGATTTTGCTCGCCCTTCCAAGCGTCTGCGCCTGCATTTTTACGGGCGGCACGGGTATCCTTGCGATACTGGTCATAAATCTGACGGAATGAATCTACATCTACCTCTACACCGCGGTCGGCAAGAATTTCAACAGTAAGGTCAATGGGGAATCCGTAGGTATCCTGCAATTTAAATGCCTCTTCACCTGAAAGCTTGCCGCCACCGTTTTCTACAAAACTATCAAGAATCTGCATACCCTGGTCAACGGTACGGGCAAATGCCTCTTCCTCAACTGAGATAACCTTGGTGATAAGCTCCTGCTTTTCACGAAGTTCGGGATAAGCACCTTCGTTTTCGGTAATTACTGTTTCAACCACTTCGTTAAGGAAAGGACGGTTAACGCCAAGAAGTCGTCCGTGACGGGCAGCGCGACGAAGAAGTCGGCGAAGAACATATCCTCTGCCGTTGTTGGAGGGCATTACGCCGTCACCAATCATAAAGACGGTAGAGCGGATATGGTCGGTTACAACGCGCAAGGATACATCCTTTTTAGCATCTTCCTTGTAAGTAACGCCACAAATACGGCTGATATGCTTCATAATATTCTGCACAGTGTCAACCTCGAAAAGATTGTCAACATCCTGCATTACGCAAGCAAGACGCTCAAGGCCCATACCTGTATCAATATTCTTTTGGGCAAGTTCAGTGTAGTTGCCCTTGCCGTCGTTATTAAACTGTGAGAAAACATTGTTCCAGATTTCAATAAAGCGGTCGCAATCGCAACCAACGGCGCAATCAGGCTTGCCGCAGCCGTGCTTTACACCACGGTCAAAATAAATCTCGGAACAGGGGCCGCAAGGACCTGAGCCATGCTCCCAGAAGTTATCCTCTTTACCGAGGCGAACCATATGAGATGGGTCAACGCCAACCTCTTTAGTCCAGATTTCAAATGCCTCGTCATCTTCTTCATAAATTGAAACATAAAGCAATTCTTCGGGAATTTCCATAACCTTGGTGCAAAACTCCCAAGCCCAAGCGGTTGCTTCGTGCTTGAAATAATCACCAAAGGAGAAGTTGCCCAGCATTTCAAAGAAGGTGCCGTGACGGGCAGTATGTCCAACACGCTCAATATCAGGGGTGCGGATGCACTTTTGACAGGTGGTAACACGCTTGCGAGGAGGTGTAACCTCACCTGTAAAAAACTTTTTCATAGGTGCCATACCTGAATTGATAAGCAGCAGACTGTTATCGTTATTTGGCACAAGGGAATAGCTTGGCAGGCGCAAATGCTCCTTTGACTCAAAGAAAGACAGATACTTTTCTCTGCACTCGTTAAGGGATGTCCATTTCATAGTAAAATCCTCCGTAAAAATAAATAAACCCCGCCCCAAAAACAAGGGACGGAGTAAACCGCGGTACCACCCAAATTGCCACGCATGGCGTGACCACTCGTCCCCTTTAACGCAGGGATTACGCCACCCTTTCAGGCAGAGGCTCAAAAGCCGGCACGGTGACGGTCTTATAGGCACATCGCACCAAACTGCGCCCTCTCTTAATAAAACACAAAACACCTTTTGCTTTGTCACAGCCGTTAATATTTTAACAAGATTAGTTTATATCATATCCCCCATTTTGTCAAGGCTTTAGCCTAAATTTCTGCCAACATATCGCATACCCGTTTAAAGACGGGGGCACAGTCTGCCGAGCCTGATACTCCGTCTTCGCAAAGCACCACCACTGTGTATCCGTTACAAAAGCCCGCAAACCAAGACTGCGTGACCGTTTTGCCCTTAACCACCCAGCCCGTTTCGGCGGTTGCAGTTTTGCCGCCCGCCACTCCAAAATCGGTTTTAGCCGATTTGCCTGTTCCGTTTTCTACCACTTCCACCATCATTTTTGCCACCTGTTCGCACAGGTTGGAGTCTAAAATACGCCGTGGCTCACCCACTTCTTCAGGTGTGATTTTTTCTCCGTCGGTGGTGCCCTCTATGACCGAGGGGGTGACCAAAAATCCCCCATTAGAAATTGCCGCCGTCATCACTGCGATGTGTAATGGGGTAAGCATTAAATCCCCTTGTCCGAAGGAGAAATTTGCCAAGGCGGCAGGCTGTGCCGACAAGGTTTTCACACTTGGAAGCACCCCTGCCGATGTGCCTACGCCGTCGCACAGTGAATAGGCGCGGTTAAATCCAAGCCGTATGCAAGTGTTGTAGAGAGCATTTGCGCCTGTTTTTTTGCCCAGTTCAATAAAATAGCAGTTGCAGGATTTGGCAAGAGCATCGGTCATATTAAGGTTGCCGTGACCGTTAAGAGCGTTGCAGTTAAACCTATTACTACCCACAAGGGAATAGCCTATGCAAGAGTGAGCAAAGTTGTCTGAAATTCCCATACCGAGTGCCGTCAATGCCACGCAAGGTTTAAATACCGAGCCCACATTATAAAGAGAAAGAGCGCGGTTTACAAGTGCACCGTCAGGAGAGTTCAGCACCTGACCTACTTTGTCGGGGGAAAAGTCGGGAAAGCTTGCCACACCCCGAAGTTTGCCCGTTGCCGATTCCATAACGATGACGGCGCCTTTTTTAAGGCCTTCGCCTTGACTTTGAACTATGCGCTGAATTCGTGAGTCAAGAGTTAGCACTACCCCTTTTTCACTGTGGGGGGCACCCTCTATTTTTGGCTCAACGCCCGACAACGCTCTGCCGGTAGCGTCAACGGTGTAGGTGATTTTTAGGGGTGCCGCTTCTCCAAGCAGGTTTTCATATGCACGCTGAATTCCCGTCACACCTTTGCCATCGGCATCAAGATAGCCTACAATATGAGGAGCGAGGCAATCATCAGGCATACCCCTATCCACAGTGAAAATTTTGGCATCTTCACAGATAAAATCAATTGGCACCTCTGCTACAATAGGCTTGCCCGATTTCAGTCGGTCAAGTATACTTTTTGCCTCGTCACCCAACTGATTGGTAACGTCGGCAACTGTATCGGTAGTGGGAATAAGCACCGCCACCCTTTTGGACGCGGTGTTGGTGATTTTGTTCATATTGCAGTCGTAAAGGGTGCCTCGGGGAGTTGCCACGGTCAAAGTGTAGCTGCCACTGTTTGACGATACAGCTTTTGTAAGTCCTAATGTAATACTGCCAACCCGATATGCCGATATGCCAAGCAATATTGTGACAGTAAGAACTATTGCCAACATTCTTTTTTTCATTTTTGCCACCTCTGCAACTATTTTTTGCAAAAAACAGGCAAAAAAGTCATGGTTTTGGTTAATTTTTTAGTTGTATACCGCGGTGGGTTATGTTATTATATATGTGTATTTGTTAAAATGCGGAGATGTTGATATGTTTCAAAAATTAAGAAACTTAAATCCCGATGTTAAAGCCTAATTAAATACAAATAACCTTTTAGGAGGATTACAAAATGCAGATATATGAAGAACTTAAAGCAAGAGGTCTGATTGCTCAGGTTACCGACGAGCCCGAAATCAGAGAACTTATAAACAACGGTGGCGCCCGTTTTTACATTGGCTTTGACCCCACTGCCGACTCACTGCACGTTGGTCACTTTATGGCTCTTTGCCTTATGAAGCGTTTGCAGATGGCAGGCAACAAGCCGGTTGTTCTTATCGGTGGCGGCACAGGTTATATCGGTGACCCCTCAGGCAGAACCGATATGCGCTCTATGATGACTCCCGAAACCATTCAGCACAACTGCGACTGCTTCAGAAAACAGATGGAGCGTTTTATTGAGTTTGGCGAAGACAAGGCAATTATGGTTAACAATGCAGATTGGCTTTTAAAGCTTAACTACATTGAGTTGCTTCGTGATGTTGGTGCTTGTTTCTCGGTTAACAATATGCTTCGTGCCGAGTGCTACAAGCAACGTATGGAAAAGGGTCTTAGTTTCCTTGAGTTTAACTATATGATTATGCAGTCTTACGACTTCTATCATTTGCACAACAACTACGGCTGCAACATGCAGTTCGGCGGTGACGACCAGTGGAGCAATATGCTTGGCGGTACCGAGCTTATCCGTAAAAAGACAGGCCACGATGCCTATGCAATGACTATTACCCTGCTTATGAACAGTGAGGGTAAAAAGATGGGTAAAACTGCTAACGGTGCCGTTTGGCTTGACCCCAACAAGACTACTCCTTTTGAGTTTTTCCAGTATTGGCGCAACGTTAACGATGCCGACGTTATGAAGTGCATCCGTATGCTCACCTTTATCCCCATTGAAGAAATCGAAAAGATGGAAGAGTGGGACGACTCTCGCATTAACGAAAAGAAAGAGTTGCTTGCATACGAGCTTACCGCTCTTGTTCACGGCGAGGAAGAGGCTGAAAAGGCAAAGACTGCATCTCACGCTTTGTTTGCAGGCGGCGGTGATGACAGTAATATGCCCACCACCGAGATTAACGCCGACGATATTAGTGATGACGGCATTGGTATCATTGACCTGCTTATGATGTGCGGTCTTACTCCCAGTAAGGGTGAGGCTCGCCGTCTTATTCAGCAGGGCGGTGTTACCCTTGACGAGCAAAAGGTAGAGGCTCACGACCTTGTTGTTAGCAAGGAAGCCTTGACTGCAGGCGTTAAAATCCGCAAGGGTAAAAAGGTCTTCCACAGAGCAATAATTAAGTAAAAAAGGTTAAAGGCTATCAGTTTATTGAACTGATAGCCTTTTTTGTTATTCACTTATTGCCTTAGTTTTTTCCTTCTTATAGAAATTCAGCACTTCTGTCTCTACGCCCAATATCTTTTTATTAACCTTTTTCAGCAAATACAATCCATCTATACTTGTGCATCTTGATAAAGCTACATAAACTTGACCTGATTCAAAACAATCCGAAACATTGCAAGCAATTTTTCTATATGTCATTCCTTGTGATTTATGTATTGTTATTGCATACGCCAAAACAATCGGATACTGTATTACCTCACAAACAGTTTTATACATTATTTTTCCATCTTCATAAACCGACTCCTGTTGTGTGAAAGAAGATGGGAACACCTCGTAATCTCGTCCATTAATTTTAACCATTATTTGTTTTTCGCTAATCTTTGATATTATTGCCAACGTACCATTAACCCACCTATGATTCTCATCATTAGTAACCATCATTACAAGCGCGCCCAACTTCAACTTAAGGGTCTCAGATATAGGCAAATTCTTTTCTATATCAAAAGTTAGATCGTTGTCTTTATACATAACCGTGCTATTAAAAACATACTCTTTTGCAGGAATTTCATCCAATTCCTTTTGGTTAATTTTTTCAACATCGTCTTTACGAGGAAGCAATCTAACAACCCTTCGCAGCTCATCGTTTTCATAATTAGTTCGCTTGTTCAGTGTTTTTAAATCATTTTCTAATATTTTTCCCTCACGTATATTGTTTAATATTTTAAAGTATGCAGTGTCTTCTTTTTGTCTATGGTTAATAGATAACTCAAAAAACTCAAAACTTCCGCTTTTATATGCATTAGAGGAAAAGAAATACTTGCTTCCAAAAACATCTTTTAAATATTCTGTCTCGCGCTTATCTGCAATAGGTGGCAATTGGAACAAGTCACCAAAAAGCAACATTTGTTTTCCAGCAAACGGCAAATCAACATTGTTGATAATTCTTAGTATTTTATCTATTTTTTCAAAAACATCTGATCTTACCATAGATATCTCATCTATTATTATCGTTTCAACATTTTTTAAAACTTGCCGTTTTTCGCTCTTTAACTTCAATGTTTTATTTGTTATGTCGTCCAAATTCGATTTTAGATTATCCCATCCAAACACGGAATGAATAGTAACTCCGTTTGCATTTAGGGCTGCTATCCCGGTAGGTGCTAAAACAAGAACTTTTTTCGAGGTTGTTTTAACAAAATATTTTAGAAGAAAGCTTTTACCTGTTCCCGCCTTACCTGTAATAAACATATTAGTATTACTATCATTCATACAACTATATGCATTTGTTTGCTCGTCATCTAATTTTGTTCTTAAATCTGTTTCGACAGGATCCTTGGGTAAATCTTGATCATCACTTAGATCTGCATTTAACTGCATTGAATCGGATTCAATTTCTGTAAAAAAGGCAAGTTTTTTATCATATTCAATTTTATTTTGCTTGATCAATTCAACTATATCATCATATTTTTCTTTTATCTGTTTTTTATTTTCTTTAGTTTGTTGATCAATCTTTTTTATTGTCTTTGCAGCATTGTCTACCCTTAAGTTGCAATCTTCAATCTTTTTGTTTGTAATTTCAATGTTAGAATTTAGCAAAGCAAGTTCTTTGTTTAATATTTGCACATCTTTTTCATTTGCTTCTTTATTTAAGCGAATAGTATTCTTTAACTCATCAAACAAAGACTTTATCTTTAATAACAAAAACATAATTATTACTAACAATATTAGCACAAACCACCACAGTTTTTCCACTTTGCCAATTCCTCCAATAATAAAAATAATTTTCGCAAACGAGTCCAGTTTATAATTAACCGATTAATTTCTCTTTGTTTTTTATTGTACCATAAGTCAACCAGTTTCTCTATACTCATATTAGATAAAAACACCTATCTTCAATTAGTGTTTTTTACTACAATTAAAATCAAAGATATTTTTCAAATTCATCCACCATCGTCCCGTTCAACCTATCTTAAAGCATCAACAGCAAATTGCATAAGCAGGTATTTGCCCGATATTTTCAACAATTCATTATGATTTATTTAAAAGTCCGATTCAAGCGAATCGGACTTTTTGTTTTATTCAAGATTTAGTTTTTTAGTCATTATGGTTTGAGTTACAATCCAGAACAATGCCGACATTGCCGCATATACACCAATTATAAGCCCAAGTATCACGTGCACCGATGCGGCAGGATTTTCAATCAGACAATCTACAACGCTATTAAGCACGCCTGTTTCCCCAAGAATAGCAACAATTATAATAAACAGAGTAGAAAGAATCTGTGTTGCTATATAATAGGCGAAATATGCGCCAACTGCCATAAGAATTCGGTTTTTCTTGGCGGTCTGTCCAATGGTTATGCATGCATAATACAAAAGCATATTCATTGCTACGGCAAGAACAACCAAAAGAATAAACTCGAATATGTATAAAGCGGTGTTTACCGCGCCCACAACATGAGTCGAATCTTTTACAATATCCGCAAACGCTTTCAAAACCTCAGCCAATTCTTCCTTCACAAGAGCAATACAGGTGGCCGCTATAACAGTGAAAACACATATTGCTTGACACGCCATAGCAACCACAATCTTCACGAAAATATGCTGTGTGTGAGTTACGGGCAGCGTAAAGGTAAGATACCCCTCCGAAGAATACATATTTTTGTAAAAGCGCACTACACCTGCCACAACCGAAAGGGTTATAAGAGCTGCACAAGCCATAAAGAGCAATGCAGAAGATGAGCCTATTGCAATACGATTTATAGCCTTAGTATCATCAAACAGCTTAAAGACTCTGGTAGCGGCGGCAACAACCAATACAATCGGCAAAAACAACCCAAATGTTCGCAAATAGTAGGTGAATTCGTATTTAAAAAGCTTCGTTACCATCTGAATACCTCCCTGAAAAGCTCGTCGACACTTTTTCCGTTTTCCTCGCGAATCTGGTCAACAGTTTTGTGAAGAATCAACTGTCCCTGATTGATGAAAATTGCTTCGTCAAGCACAGGCTCAATATCGGAAATAAGATGCGTTGATATAAGCACGGAAGCATCGGGATTGTAATTGTTGATTATGGTGGATATAATAAAATCTCGGGTTGCAGGATCAACCGCGGCAATAGGCTCGTCAAGAACGTAAAGAAGGGCGTTCCTGCTCATAACAAGTATAAGGCAAACCTTTTCTTTGTTGCCCTTTGAAAGATTTTTAAGCCTCATATTCTTGGGCACACCCAATTTTCCAAGCATTTCATAGGCAAGCTCAGGACGGAAATCGGCATAAAAATCACTAAACATCTGTACTATCTGCTCTGCCGTCATCCAAGATGGCAAAAAGTTATTGTCGGGAAGATAGGAAACTATCTTTTTAGTTTCTACCCCAGGTGCCGCGCCGTTAACGAGTATGGTTCCCTCGGTGGGAGTAAGCAAACCGTTAATAAGCTTTATTAAAGTAGTTTTTCCTGAGCCGTTGGGACCCAAAAGTCCAACAATCTTGCCCGGTTCAATAGTAAGATTTACGTTATTAAGTGCAAGCACGTTGCTGTATCTTTTAGTCAGCCCCGTAATTTGAAGCAGATTGTTCATCATTTTCCTCCTTACAATCGGTCAAATACTTGATTACATTTTCTGCACTGCATCCAAGCAGAGACATTGCGGCAAGATATTCCTCCGTCTTCTTTTTGCGAAGCGAAGCTACCTCTTTCACTGCGGCATCTATATCTTCGTTAACATACCACCCTGAGCAGCGCACCGAACGGATTACCCCACGTCGTTCCAACTCCTCATAGGATTTTTGAACTGTGTTGGGATTGACACCTGCCTCAAGCGCCACCTCGCGTACCGAAAGAAGTTTGCCCCCTACCGCAATCTCTTTGCTTGCAACGGCGACACAGATAATCTCGCATATTTGCGGACATATAGGACGGGTTTTGTCAAGCATCCAATTCATCTAACCACCTCTTTTGTATTAGTGTACTATTATTGTAATACAGTTTTTATAAAATGTCAATAGGGTTGATAAAAAAAGCGGAAGGCGGAGCGCCTTCCCTACAGGCACAAACTTGGCAAATGGCGAAATTCAACGGGTCGTCGACAAGCGCCGACCCCTACGATTTTAATTGTCCCAACGGGACATACCGACATTTTTCATTATTCAATATTCCTTATTCATTAAAAATCCCCCTCTAACAGAGGGGGATTTAAAATCAGTCACAGCAAGGGTCTTTTTTCTTTTTTTCGGGAGTTTTAGGTGCGGCATCAGTTGAATCGCCAAGGCCTGTGGTTTCGGAGAACACCACGTTATCTCTTGTAAGATTTACAACGTCGGTAGGAATGATAATCTTTGATGCGGTGCCGTTTGCCACCTCAATCAAAGCCTCGTACTTTTTCAGTTCAAGCACTGCCATATCGGCACCTGCACTCTTAAGAGCGGCAAGTCCGTCTGCCTCGGCCTGCTTGGCAAGAAGGATAGCCTTAGCCTCACCCTCTGCACGAGCAATGCGAGCGTCGCGCTCACCCTCTGCGGCAAGAATCATAGCCTGCTTGTCACCCTCTGCACGAGTGATAACGGCGGCCTTGTGACCCTCTGCCTCAAGCAAGGTTTCGCGGCGGTCGCGCTCTGCCTTCATTTGCTTTTCCATTGCATTTTGAATTTCTGAAGGGGGAATAATATTCTTAAGCTCAACACGGTTGACCTTAATACCCCACTGGTCAGTTGCACAGTCAAGTATTTCGGTCATTTTGCCGTTGATGGTATCGCGCGAGGTCAAGGTATCGTCAAGCTCAAGCTCACCAACAATATTACGCAAAGTGGTAGCAGTCAAATTTGACAATGCGCTGATAGGATTAACTGCGCCGTAGGTAAACAACTTTGCATCAAACACCTTGAAGTAAACCACAGTGTCAGTCTGCATTGTAACGTTATCCTTAGTAATAACGGGCTGTGGAGGTGAGTCAAGCACCTGCTCTTTAAGGGTTACGCGCTTTGAAACACGGTCAATAACAGGAATAAGAAAATGCAAGCCTGCACTCCAGGTTTTTTGATATTTACCCAAGCGTTCAATAACATACTCAGTAGCTTGTGGTACTACTCTTAAGCAAAGAATAATAACAGCTACAACAATACCTGCAATAATAAATGGCATAAAATCAGTCCTTTATATTTTATTGAAGCACCCGCTTCTTTTATATTTTATCACGATATTATTATGTTGTCAACAAAAGGGATTATACCCTCTTTTCAGTTTGGGGATACTGCTGATGAGGTTTCGTTTTGAGTTTGAGATTGGGTTGACGAGGTTTCTTCGCTTGAAGCCAACATCTCTTCCACCAACATTCCTATACGGGTGGATATTGCATACAAATCAGAGGCTTCGAATGGTGAATACTGACTTTTAAAATCCTCTGACAGTTTGTAGTATGAGTCAAAATAGCCGTCTATCTGCTCTTTTACCTCTTTTGCGGTGCAGTTAAGCACATACATATCATAATAAGCGTCGCAAAGGAGTTCCACTGAATGCATATACTGAGCTAAGTCACCCTCATAATCATTAAACTGTGAAAGATAGTTAACTATCTTTTTGAAGTAAATAAGGTCACTGTCATACACCTTAATTGCCATCTGACTGATTATAGGTGTAAGTTCATCAAGCAGCTCCTTGGCGCTTTTTTCATCAATCTTATAAAGCAACGTTTCTTCGGGGTCTGCCTCGTAATTGCCTGAGGTTACCTTGTCGGGAGTAGGCTTGCCGCCGCTTTCAATTTGGGCGTTGCAAGAGACAAGGCTTACAGCGACTAAAATTGCTATAATCAAAGATATTATTCTTTTCATAACTGCTCTGCCTCCTTCATTGCTAAAACTTTAAGTATGGCGATTTGAGTTTTTGCATCTTTGATTTCACCCGACATAACCATTTTTACACATTCTTCAAGCGGTAAGGTTACACTTTCTACAAATTCACCTTGGTCAAGGTGAATATTACCTTTTTTTAACTTAGTGGCAAGAAAAACATAAATTTTTTCGTTACAATAAGCAGGTGTAGGATAGATAACCCCTAAACTTTGCCACTTTTCTGCGGTATATCCCGCTTCCTCACTAAGTTCACGCTTGCCGCAAGTTAGAGGCTCCTCCCCCGTTTCACGCTTGCCTGCGGGGATTTCGTAGATAACCTCGCCGTACGGGTGACGGTACTGACGGACAAGGCATATGCAGTTATCGTCGGTAAGGGCAATTACACCCACGCCCCCACTGTGCTCGATTATTTCTCGCTTGCTTTCACTGCCGTCGGGTAAAAGCACGTTGTCAACACGGGTATTTAATATTCTGCCTTTAAACTTATATTCGGTGGCAGTAGTCCGTTCAATCATATCCATAAAAATTTCCTTTGTTCTTATTTTTATTAAGTCTGCATAAACTGTTTTAAGGAGTGAAAAATATGGGTCACATCATAGAAACAGTTGAACAGGATTATAACGTTTTGCGGCGTGAAATTTACGCCCTGATTGGAAAATATCCTTTTTTATCCCTTGCAAGAATCGGTAAAAGTTTTATGGGCAAGGAGCTGCTTGCCCTTCGGCTTGGCAAATGCAAGCGGTACGTTTTGATTGCCGCCGCATTTCACGGTAAAGAGCGCATTACCTCTGCCATTGCATTGCGATTTGTTGAGGATTTGTGCAACAGCATTGTAATGAATACCGACCTGACAGGCATACCTATTCGCAGAGTTTTAAAAGAGCGAGGGCTTATAGTTGTGCCAATGGTCAACCCTGACGGGTGCGACATTGCCATTCACGGTGAAAAAGCCTGCCTTAGCCACGCACCGCGTATTAAAAGATTGTGCGGTGGCCACTTTGAAGATTGGAATGCCAACGGAAGAGGGGTTGACATCAATCACAACTTTAATGCAGGGTGGCATCAACTGAAGCTTATAGAAGAGGAGCAAGGTGTATTTGGTCCTGCCCCCTCTCGCTATGGCGGAAGCCGACCTGAAAGCGAGCCTGAAACAGTGGCGCTGACAAATCTTTGCCGACGGGTTAACATAGAGCAGGTTATGGCATTGCACACTCAGGGAGAAGAAATCTATTGGCGGTATGGAGACAAAACTCCGCCTCAAGCCGAGCGGATGGCAAAAATCCTTGCCGCATCATCAGGCTACAAGATGGCAGACCCTGTTGGCACTGCGTCCCACGGTGGATTTAAGGATTGGTTTATTGACCAATTTGGAAAGCCCGGTTTCACCGTTGAATTGGGCAAAGGAATTAACCCTTTGCCGCCAACACAAATAGAGCAGATTTACCCTGCCGCCCTTGAACTAATGGCACTAACTTTAGTTATGTAAATACATAGGTATTATACCATAGGTGTATTTTAAAGTAAAGAAAAAGCGGTCAAATTTTGACCGCTTTTTAATTCATTATCTTTCTTCTCTGAAATAGGGCAAGCCCAAACTTTCGGGAGGCTGATGCTCGCGTTTTTTACGCATACTTGTAATAATAAGAACAATGATTGTTACAACGTAAGGAAGCATCTTGAAAAGTTCCTGCGTTTCGGTACCAAGACCCTGAATGTAGTTGTTTGCATTACAGAGGGCGCCGAATACAAAGGAGCCAACAATTGCCATAGAAGGCTTCCACAATGCAAAGATAACCAATGCAATCGCCATCCAACCGCGGTCACCGAAAGCGTTGTTTGACCAAACTCCGCTTGCGTATGCCATAACGTACTGAAGTCCGCCAAGTCCTGCAATAGCACTGCCAATACAGGTTGCAACATACTTATATCTTGTTACGTTTACACCTGCTGCATCAGCGGTGGCAGGATTTTCACCAACTGCACGAAGATTAAGTCCAACACGGGTGCGATTAAGCACAACCGTTGCAATGATTGCAATTACAACTGCAAGATAGGTTAAGAAATCGTGAGACAAGAAGAGCTCACCAAACCAACCTAAATCGTCTGCAAAGGGAAGCTTTGCCGAGAAAAACGAGCTTGTTTTAGTAAGTGCAATAGAGGGCAGTTCACTGTTGGTAAGATTGATAAGGGATGCGCCAAGGAAGTTGCCAAGACCGATACCAAGTGTGGTAATGGCAAGACCTGTTACATTCTGATTCGCACGAAGCGTAACGGTAAGGAAACTGTAAATCAGTCCCATAAGAACTGCACCCAAAACTGCGCAAAGCAAGGGAATAAGAATTGCCAAAGCAACGTTCATCTTGGCAATATCGTTGCCACAGGCGTTTTCGTAAAGGAATGAGCCAACAACACCGCTTATAGCGCCAACGTACATAATACCGGGGATACCAAGGTTAAGGTGACCCGACTTTTCGGTTATAATTTCACCCGTTGAGCCGTAAAGCAGAGGCACGCCAAGAAGTATAGCGCGACAAATAAATTGGATAATCATACGCCTGCCTCCTTTTTACGCTTAAACTTGATGGAATAGTGAATGAAAAACTCGCAACCTACAAGCATCAAAAGCACTATACCAATCATAATCTCTGAAAAAGAGGAGTTAAGCAAGGCTGTGTCTGCAACCTTGGCTACACCTAAGCGAAGAAAAATTACAATAGCAGTCATAATAACCATAATAAAGGGGTTAAACTGACCAAGCCATGAAATAAGAATTGCAGTAAAGCCTTGACCGCCAACAATATTTACGTTGATGTTGTGGTTGGTACCTGCAACCAAAAGCATACCTGTAACGCCGCACAAAGCACCTGAAATAAGCATAGTGCGGATAATTACCTTTTTAACGTTGATACCGATATAGCGGGCGGTATTTTGACTTTCACCAACAACGGAAATCTCGTAACCCTGCTTGCTGTAACGAAGATAAACATACATCAAAATGGTGATAACTGCAACAATAACGGTGTTTACAAAGTACTGATTTCCCATAACGGTTGGAAAATTACCTGCTTCAACGGGGTTGATAACGTTGGAGCCGCCGCCCTTGATGTAAACATAGTAAGCAATTATCTGAGTTGCGATATAGTTCATCATAAGGGTGAACAAGGTTTCGTTGGTGTTAAAAAACGCTTTGAATACTGCAGGAATTACAGCCCAAAGAGCGCCTGCCGCCATACTTACAACGGCAATCACCAAAATCAACACGGGATAAGAGAGGGTGTCGCCCAATTCTATCATACACATAAGGCAAGCCAGACCGCCGATAAGAGCCTGTCCCTCTGCGCCGCAGTTCCAAAACTTCATTTTGAAAGCAGGAGTAAGTGCAAGCGCTAAGGAAAGCAGAATTGCAATTTCTTGCAAATACTTCCAAAGCATTGTGGGGTAGCCCTCAAACAATCTGCCGAAAACACCTGTAAACATTATTTTAAAAGAGGCACCAAAGCTTTGCTTTGTAACCATAACGCAGAAAAATCCAACTAATATAAAGGCAATAACAATAGTTGCAATTCTGATAAGCCAAGCCTTCCACCAAGGCATATCGTCACGCTTTACAACGTGAAAAAGCGGCTCGCGGGTGGTTTTTACCGTACTTTTAGCCATTGCTATCCCCTTCCTTTTCAGATTTAGTCATAAGAAGCCCGATTTCTTCTTTTTTAGCTGTTCTGCCGTCAACCATACCTGTCACTTTGCCTGAGCCGATAACCATTATTCTGTCGCACAGGTCAATAAGCACATCCAAATCTTCACCAACAAAGATTACGGCAACGCCCTTTTCCTTTTGTTCGTTAAGCAGATTGTAAATGGTGTAGGATGAGTTAATATCCAAGCCTCTGACGGGGTATGCCGCCATAAGAACGGTGGGTGCTGATGCAATCTCTCGCCCTACAAGCACCTTTTGAACGTTACCGCCTGAAAGTCGTCTTACAGGGGTGGTGGGTCCGGGTGTAACAACCTCAAGGTCGTTGATGATGTTATCTGCCAAATCCTTAGGTGCCTTGCGCTCAAGGAACAAGGATTTGCCCCTGCGGTAACTGCGAAGCATCATATTATCGATAATATCCATATTGCCCACAAGGCCCATTCCCAAGCGGTCCTCGGGAACAAAAGAGAGGCGCACACCTAACTCGCGAATTTGCATAGGAGTTTTGTCCCGCAAATTATCCTCTTTGCCTGTTTTGGGGTTGTGATATATAACTTCACCTGTGGTAAGGTGCTGCAAGCCTGCAATAGCCTCTAACAGTTCGCGCTGACCTGAGCCTGCAATACCTGCAATACCCAAAATTTCACCCGAACGGGCAGTGAAAGAAACATTGTCAAGAACAGTAACACCCTGACGGTCAACACAACTTATATCCTTAACAACGAGGCGGTCCTGAGGGTCCTTTGGCTCACTGCGGTGAATGTTAAGCTCCACCTTTTGACCAACCATCATTTCGGTAAGCTCTGACTCGTTAGTTTCGCTTGTCTGAACTGTGCCCACATATTCACCCTTGCGCAAAACAGAAACGCGGTCAGACAAGGACAATACCTCGTGAAGCTTGTGGGTGATTATGATGATACACTTGCCGTCATCACGCATACGGCGAAGCACGTTGAAAAGTTTTTCGGTTTCTTGAGGAGTTAAAACTGCAGTAGGCTCGTCCAAAATAAGAATGTCGGCACCGCGGTAAAGCACCTTTATAATTTCAACCGTTTGCTTTTCGGAAACGCTCATTGTGTAAATTTTCTTTTGAGGGTCAAGGGAAAAACCGTATTGCTCACTGATTTGCTTAATCTTTTCGGTTGAGTTTTTAAGGTTGTACTTGCCCTCATCAAGACCAAGCACTATATTTTCGGCTGCGCTGAAAACATCAACCAACTTGAAGTGCTGATGAATCATACCGATTTTGTAATCAAAGGCGTCTTTAGGAGAAGCAATAACCGCCTCTTCCCCATTTATGAAGATTTCACCTTCATCAGGGAAATAGATGCCCGAAATCATATTCATCAGTGTAGTTTTGCCTGAGCCGTTTTCACCCAAAATGGAAAGAATCTCACCACGGTATGCAGTAAGATTAACATTTTTATTGGCAATTACCTTGCCAAACACTTTGGTTATATTTTTAAGTTGGATAGCAGGTTGTTTGTCCACGTTAAGCCTCCATTCAAACAATTCTCAAGAAATGGTTATAATTTTATAGCCATTTCTTCAAAATTAGTTTAAGGCGAGGAGGTATCCCCTCGCCTTAAACTTGGATTGTTTATTAGCCGTAATTTCTGTCAAGAAGAGTGATGCCGTCAATTTCCATATCGAAGTAAGGAGCTGAACGGTGCTTTGACTCGTAGAAGATGCCATCCTCAACAGCTTCGGTATCGGGAACGTACTTGCCGTTTGCGGGATCGTCATCATTAGAGTTTACGTTAGCGGTATAAGAATCAATCTTCTTGCCGCCAACGGTGAAGTTAGCGGTATCAAATACCTTGATAGAACCGTCAAGGAGCTTAGCCTTAACTTCTTCAATCTTCTTAGCGGTATCCTTAGCAGCAGCCTTTTCGTTAACCTCGGTAAGAACAACAGAGCCGGTCTCGATAGTGCCGGTCCAGTCAGCCTCGATTGCCTTGCCATCCTGAACGCACTTAATCATATGCTTGAAGTAAGGAGTCCAGTCAATTCTGGAAGAAACGATGAAGGTGTTGGGGCAAGCTGCAACGGTAGAACCGTTGTAAGATACGTTGGGAACACCAGCAGTCTCACAAGCGGTAGGAGCACCCATAGAGTCAGCGTGCTGGCTGATAAGTACGCAGCCACCTGCGATAAGAGCCTGTGCAGCTTCCTTTTCCTTCTGCTCATCGTACCAAGAACCGGTGAACTTAACATCCATAGTTACAGTGGGGCAAACAGACTTTGCGCCAAGGTAGAAAGAGGTGTAACCTGACATAACTTCTGCAAAGGTAAATGCGCCAACATAGCCCATTTTTGCCTTGTCAGCAGTAATCTTCTTAGCCTCAATCATTTCGTTGAGCTTAAGACCTGCAGCAACGCCTGCGAGGTAGCGACCCTCATAGATAGAAGCGAATGCATTGTGGAAGTTCTTAAGACCTGCGGTATGAGCATTAGTACCGGTAGCGTGGCAGAACTCTACCTTAGGATACTTCTTAGCAGCGTCCATAAGGAAAGGCTCGTGACCGAAGCTGTCGGCAAAGATGATGTCGCAACCGTCAACCTCGATAAGTTCAACAGCGGCGTCATAGCAAGCCTTAGATTCGGGAATCTGAGTCTTCTGTGCATAGTCAACCTTCATTTCTTCGCAAGCAGCCTTGGCAGCAACCATGAAGTTTTTGTCATAGGTAGACTGCTCGTCGTGAAGGAAGATAAAACCAACCTTCAATTTTTTGCCTGCATCGTCGGTCTTGTCGTCGCCGGTGTTAGCGGTACCGCCACAAGCAGCACAGCCAAGAAGCAAAACAGCGGCAAGAAGAAGTGCGATAAGCTTTTTCATTTCTTTTTCCTCCAATATTTTTGGTTTTGTATGTAAAAAAATTTACATCCTAATAAAAGAAAAACAGATTTTTATCGGGAGTTATGCCAACTTTTTAACTAAGACAAATCACCTCAAAAAAATCTGTATCAACAAGCATTTTTATTTTAGCACTTTATTCTGCTGATGTCAACATTTTTCAGCGTTAATTTTTGCTCATTTATATCGGTTAAAAGAGTCTCAATCCTTTGGGATAATGGTTTTTTGCCACGCCTGACACAACCTTCACTCCGCCAAGAGCGCAACCGCAAACGGTAACTACCGCCCAACCATTCGCACAGTCAACCTCTATCTGTTCGCCACGCAGATATTTATGGAGCCGCTCATCATCAGGAGCAAGCTCAATTTTGCGCCTGAACTTATCACCCATTGCAGAGAAAAACTGATGATGGGGCTGAATATAATTCTTGCGCACCTCACCGATTGTCACACCGCACATAAAAGCAGCACCCTTTGACACAGAGAATTCGGGGGTGAAATAAACGGGGTTGCCGTTATAAATCTGCACGAAATCTTTATCGTAATCGGTAAGGGTGTCATCAAGAAAATCGGTGATTACCTTGTCGATTTTTTGAGGTGTGCTTTTTGGCGTAAAGCCCTTTGTTTCTTTGCAAGTGTTATGAAGCAGTGCCATAAACTGCCCTTCTCCTCTGTTTAAATGAGGATAGAAACGGCGGGCATAGCGGATATTCTTGCAAGCGCAACCCTCAAACTCGATACCCTCTGCTGTTGCTTTTTGCACTCGGTCACTGACGGGGACAAGTTCAAATTCGGGGTGTTTTTTCAAAAAGTTATCCACCGTCATTTCGTTTTCCCCGAGAGAAAATGTGCAGGTGGCATAAACAATATATCCCCCACCCTTAACAACCTTTGCGGCGTTTTCTAAAATTTCTGCCTGACGTGTGGCGCACATTGTTACGTTGTCTTCGCTCCACTCGGATATTGCAATCTCTTCCTTGCGGAACATTCCTTCACCCGAACAGGGAGCATCAACCATTACAAGATTAAAGGTGTTGGGATATAAATTTGCAAGGCGTGTTGTATCCATACAGGTAGTAAGGGCGTTTTTGAGACCAAGCCGTTCAATATTTCCCGTAAGGATTTTGCAACGTGAGGGAATAATCTCGTTAGAGACAAGGACACCCTTTTCGCCCAACTTATTTTTGAGTTGAGTGCTTTTGCCACCGGGAGCGGCACACATATCAAGCACCCACCAGTCAGGCTCTACATCAACACATTCGGCAGGTGCCATTGCGGCAGGCTCTTGCACATAAAAGAGCCCTGCATGGTGAAATGGGTGATTGCCCACTTTATCCCGGTCAAAGTAAAAGCCGTTTGCCACATAGGGTATTGGCTCAATTTCAAAAGGACAGACCGACTTGAAATCGTCCACCGATATTTTGTCGGTGTTTACTCTTAAGGCTCTGACGGGTGGCTCGCTCATAGCCTTTTCATACAGAGGGTAATCCTCACCGAGCAAAGTTTTCATTCTGCTTACAAATTGGGTTGGCAAATTAGACATCGTTGTCACTCACATTCATTTCAATATAAAGCATACACATTGCAAGAGAGGCAATTGCCGCCGTTTCGGTGCGCAAAATGCGCTTGCCAAGAGAGATAACCTGCCCGCCTGCCGATGTAACCTGTTCAATCTCTTTATCCTCAAAGCCACCCTCGGTGCCGATAAAGATACCTACCGACATCCCCGATTTGATAGATTTAAGGGCATTTTGGGTTGCTTTCATTCCCTCGGCGCATTCGTAAGGCACAATGATTAAATCCATCTCACTTGCCTGCTTAACGGCATCCTTATAACTTGTGACGGGGAAAACTTGGGGTATATTACTGCATTTGCTTTGTTTTGCGGCGCTTTCGGCAATTGCTTGCCAACGGGTGACCTTGCTTTGCTTCTTTTTGTCGTCAAGTTTTACTACCGACCGTTTCATTTCAACGGGGATAACCCCTGCGGCACCAAGTTCAACCGCCTTTTGAATAATAAGTTCCATTTTGTCACTTTTGGGCAGTCCTTGGAAAAGATAAAGTTTTACAGGCAAATTGGTGCTTTGATAATCTTCCTGTGTGATTTTAACGGCAATAGTATCACCGTCAATATTTTCGATTTGGCAAAGGTGACTGACGCCACCCTCACTGACTAAAAGAGTGTCGCCCACCCTCATCCTGAGCACATTTTTAATATGGTTGCAGTCACTGTCGGTAATGAAATACATATCCCCTTGTCGACTGCCCTCTTTTGCAAAAAAGTTAAACATTCAAAGCACCGCCTTTTAATTTATTTTATTAAGAGGTATTAACCCTTGGCTCCCTCTGACGAGGGAGCTGTCACCGCAGGTGACTGAGGGAGAGATTTTTTAACAACTAAATCTATATGTTCGCACACGCCGTTAAAGTTTCTGTCAATATCTAAATTACAAAATCTTAATACCGTTAGATTTGATTTTTCAAGCGCTTTTGTGCGCAGTTCATCTTGTCGTATTTGCTCTGCAGTATAATGACCGCCACCGTCAAGTTCAACAACAAGTTTTGCTTTTGCACAATAAAAATCGGCTATATAATTTCCAATAGCCTTTTGCCGTTGAAAACGAACCGGATAACCTCGTAAAAAATCATACCACATTTTTCTTTCCCAAGGTGTCATATTTTTTCTTAATTCTTTTGCAAGAGGGATATTGTTTTTGTTATATTCTTTCATTTTCTCTCCCTCCGTCAAAACTTCGTTTTGCCACCTCTCTCGTCAGAGGGAGGCTTTACTTTGCACCGCCTTTTTATGATATTACCATTATACCAAAGCAACAAGCGGTTGACAAGTCTATTGACTTTTTATTGCCGAAATTTTATAATAAATAGGATAATTATTACAATTAACGGGTATTAGTAAAATATGAATTTTAAAAAGATTTTAAAGGGCAATAAAAAGGCTCTTGTTAACTCAAAAAAAGATTTTAAATCCATATTTGAAATTATGTTTTCTCACCCCGACTGCATCCTTTGTGAAGAAGGCAACAAAAAGCACACCTACGGTGAGGCTTATGACATTATACTGTCTGCAGCCGATTCACTTAAAAAGCAAATTGGTATCAAAGGTGAGTTTGTTGCACTGGAGTGCGAAAACAGTCTTAATTGGATTGTGGGCTTTTGGGCTATTCTTATAAGCGGCAACAAGCCCTATCTTGTTAACACCCGTTACCCTGCAAACCTTACAAATTCCATAATTACATCGCTAAACATTGAGTATTCACTGTGTGTGGGCGAAAGCAAATTATCCGCCACACCTATCGATATTTTGTCACTAAAAAGTGACAACACTTGCTCTTTGGATGATATGGCGGATGAGATTGCCTTTTCATCCTCTGCAACCTCTATGAATGAGGTGGTCTGCTTTTATTCGGGGTTACAGGTGGCAGAGCAAATTTTGAATTTTGAATCCATTGTTAAAGAGTGCCCTCAAATAATAAGGCATTACAATGGTGAACTTAAACTTTTGGCTTTTTTGCCCTTTTATCACATTTTTGGACTTTTTGCAGTCTACTTTTGGTTTTGTTTTTTCGGCAGAACACTGGTCTTTTTAACCGATTACTCTGCAGACACCATTTTAAAAACCTGTCGTAACCACAAGGTTACACATATTTTTGCAGTGCCTATGCTTTGGCACAAAATTGAGCAAAAGGTGCTTTCGACTCTTAAAGAAAAAGGCACTGAAAAAACTTTTGGAATTATGGCAGGTTTCTTTACCGCTTTGCAAAATCTTGCCCCGTCCTTTAGGAGCATCACAAAAGTGGCTTTTGGCAAAATTAACCGACACCTTTTTGGGCAGTCGGTACAGTTTTGTATTAGCGGCGGCAGTTATTTGCGAGTCGGTGCGGCAAGGCTTATTAACAGTTTAGGGTACAATCTGCACAACGGCTACGGTGCAAGCGAAATTGGCATCACCTCGGTGGATTTAAGATTGAAGCCCCGTCACCTTAACGCCGTTTCTATCGGCAAACCCTTTGATTCGGTAGAATATAAAATTGACGATAATGGAGTGCTTTGGGTCAAAGGCACGTCCCTTTGCACCAAAAAGATGATTAACGGCAAAACAATTCAGGTTGACGAGTGGTTTAACACTGATGACAACCTGACCGAGATTGACGGATATTATTACATTTGCGGCAGACAAAGCGACATTGTAATCGGTGATAACGGTGAAAACATCAACCCCGACCGAATTGAAGAGCATTTTAACATTGAGGAAGCAAAGGCTATCTCGGTGTTAGGTCTTCAGAGTGAAAAGGGCGAGGTGCTATCTTTGATTACACAGGTGGATAGATGCATTGATTTGGAACAGGTAAAGGAGCAGTTGCTCCGCCAAAACGCGCTTTTGCCAAACGTTACAGCAGTCAGAAAGTTTTATTTCACAAGCGATTCCATTGCAGACAGCGGTGATATAAAGACAAGTCGCAAGCAGATTGCGAAAAAAATCAAATCGGGGCAAATTACACTAACTGATTTTGACCAAATATAAAGGAGGCAGCACTATGTGGATAGCAATTATTGTTATAGTTTTAATAGGCGCATTTTTGTTGCTGCCTATACATATCATTTTCGGCAACTCTCAAGGCGATTTTCAATTTGTTGTTAAGGTTGCAGGCGTTAAGGTTGCCAAACTTCCCAAAGATGCTAAAAAGAAAAATGATAATTTAATTTCAAAGGCACTTAAAAAGGCTTTTGGCATAAAAGATGATGAACAAGCCGCACTGAACAAAGCAGGAAGCAAAGACAAAAAGCAAGGCTTGGCAATTTCGGTTGGTGATGTTTTGCGAATTGTAGGCAACACGCTGACCGAGGTTAAAGAGTTGTTAAGGCATATCACTGTAAAAAAACTTACTCTTAACATAAAATGCACAGGAGAAGATGCCGCCGATGCCGCCATTAACTACGGCAAAGTTTGTGCAGTCGTTTATCCCTTTTTGACTCTTGTGCACACCACTTTTAAGGTGAAAAAGCGTGGCGAAAAGGTTGACATTTTGTGCGACTATGATGGGGATAAGGATAGTTTTTTGTTTAATATTGTGCTTTCTGTGGGGGTTGGCAGAGTGCTTGCCGCCGCTTCAAAAGTTATATTTAAAGAAATTGGTGAGAGGATAAAAAATGAGAGCAAAAAATAATATTATAGCCTATGCTTTAAGCACCGCTGTTGCATTGATTTTTTAATTATCGTATTTATTTCTTCTTTTGTAAGTGCGGATTTTAAATTTGGATGGGTGAAACCGAGGCACAGGTTACCAGCCTTCCGCACCCCTCAAACGATATGTTTCCCTGTGCTGAATTCCACTACACCTACACCGATTACATCATTTCCTACCAGGTAGATGGCAAGGTATACGAGCACAAAAAAGGCTTGATAATGATGACCCCACCTTTTCATTCAGGTCAGGCATTGTTATGTTTGTAAGGCACGAGCGCAGGTCGCTTAAATGTCAAGACTATACCGGTGAGGTTTACAGTGTTACTGTGTACCGCAGCCGCAGTCTTTCTCCCACCCACTGCACCGCTTATTTTACATATATTGTTGATGATTATGAGTATGAAGGTGTTGTTTACAGAAGCACCGAAATATACGATGAGGGTGATTCAATCGGTCTGCTTTATAACCCCGATAAGCCTTGGCAGTACACCACTGTTACCACCGCCTCTGACATAAAAAGCGGTTTGCTGATTCTTGCTGGCGGACTGCTTACCTATTTTGAGGTAATGCGGTTGTTAAAGCGGTGGGAGGCATTCAATGATATTGAGGATGCTAAAAAACAAATTGTCAATCAGCAAATAAACCTTGATACCGAATAGTATCAAGGCTTTTGTTTTAGTCGTGCTTACCGTCGTGCAAAAGGTCTGCAACCGTAATTACCGCAACCACATCAAACAAGTCTTGGGAGTCGTCCACCTCTACCGAACAGGTGTCGCTAAAGTGAAAATGCTCCTTTGAAATAACTGTCACTGTGCGTTCATCCTTGTCTTTTACAACAAAGTCCCACGCCAGCCAATCCCCCTCTACCTGCCAACCTTTAAAGTCAACCTCAAAATTAGTTTTAAAAAGAGAGAATTTATATCTGATTTCACCGATTTTATTGTACCCTACCTGAGCGTTGCCGCGATAAAATTCATAAACGGGAAAGAAACTTAAAATTTTATTCATTATAAGTCCTTGTTCGACACCGTTAGCGTCGTAAATATGCAGTTTATATCCCCAGTCAAGTTTGCCCTTTATGGTGAAAAGTTTTTCATCCATATCATTATAAACGTCATAACTTCTGAAAAAAGCAAAGATTTTTTGTCTAAACAATAAATTCAATTAAACCACTTCCTCGACAAAATTCTAACATATTGCGGCAAATAAATTAATAAACATCTTGCAAAAACGGTGCCCGTTTGGTATCATTTTTATAGTGTAAATGAAAGGATTGATTTTATGAAAATTGCACTTATTGCTCACGATAAGAAAAAGGATGAAATTATAGAGTTGGCAAAGGAATATAAGGAAGTTTTGGCTTGCCACGAACTTTTTGCCACAGGCACCACAGGCACACTGATTATGGGTGAAACAAGTTTGCCCATCTTCCGTATGAAAAGCGGTCCTCTTGGCGGTGACCAACAAATCGGTGCTATGCTTGCAGACGGCAATCTTGACCTTGTTATCTTTTTGCGGGACCCCTTGACTGCTCAACCTCACGAGCCCGACGTTTCGGCTTTACTCCGTCTTTGCGACGTGCAAAAAATCCCTCTTGCCACCAATGCTATCAGTGCAAAAATTATGCTTGAGGCATTAAAGGCAAAGGTGTATTTTGAATGAAAGATTGGTTGTTTTGTTGTCCTGTTTGCAAGGGTGCGCTTAATGGTGACACCGTTGCAAAGTGTCAGTCAGGGCACTGCTTTGACGTGGCACGGCAAGGGCACATAAATCTGCTTATGTCTAACGCCAAAGGCAAGCGTCACGGTGACGACAGTGCTATGGTGCAAGCACGAAGCCGATTTTTAGACAAAGGGTACTATGCCCCTATGCGCGATAAAATTAAAAAGATGTTGGGCACAGGATTGACTGTGCTTGATTCGGGTTGCGGCGAGGGATACTATTCCTCCCTATTGGCAGAGGACAACACCTTATGCGGTATTGATATTTCAAAAGATGCGGTTAAGTCTGCGGCAAGGCGGCTTCCCCACTGTCAGTTTGCAGTGGCAAGCGTGGGTGAAATTCCTCTGCCTGACAATTCGGTTGACTGTGTTGTGTGCATCTTTGCGCCCGAAAGTGAGGAGTTTAAGCGGGTGCTTAAGCAAAAGGGCAGACTTATCACAGTGGAGCCTATGGAAAAGCATTTGTTTGAGTTAAAACAAGCGGTTTATGACAAGCCCTATCTTAATCCCGCCGTTAAAACTGAAAAAGAGGGATATTCCTTCAAATCGGGGTGCGAGGTTAAGTATAGCGTTACCCTTGATTGCAACGAGGATATTGAAGCTCTTTTTATGATGACCCCCTATTACTACAAAACGGGCAAAACCGACCAAGACAAACTGAAAAGCCTTGAAAAGTTAGAGGTTAGTCTTGAATTTTTTGTTGGAGAATATGAGAAAAGTCCTATGGCAGACTAATGTCCGCCATAGGACTTTGTTTTTAAAGCAACACGTCAAATACAAGCATCAGGCAAAAGCCGATAAGCAGTGCATAGGTTGCGCCGCGCTGACTGCCGTGAGCGTGAGTTTCAGGTATCATTTCGTCGCTTATTACGTAAAGCATTGTGCCGCCTGCAAATGACAAAGCAAAGGGAAGAATTGCCGCCGACACGCTGACTGCAAGATAGCCGATAAAGGTGCCTACCACCTCTACAAGTCCTGTAATCAAAGCACAAAGAAAGGTGCGCTTTGGAGATACGCCTGCCGCAAGCATCGGCCCGATTATCACCATACCCTCGGGAATGTTTTGCAGTGCAATACCGCCTGCAATAAGCAAAGCCTGTGAGGCATCACCTGAGCCAAAGCCAACACCTGCCGCCAAGCCCTCAGGCAGATTGTGGATTGCAATAGCAGTAACAAACAGAAGCACCTTGTTAAGCTTTTCGCTGTGCACCTGTCCGTCGTTATTAGCGCCAACAAACTGATGAAGGTGAGGCACCAACTTGTCGATAAGGTTAAGACAAATTGCGCCTGCAAATATTCCGCCCAAAGTCAGTGGAAGCGCCCATTTACCACCTTGCTCAACCGATGGCAGAATAAGTCCCAGCACTGCCGCCGCAAGCATTACGCCTGCCGCAAAAGAAAGCACTATATCACTGAATTTGTGGGATATTTTTTTGAATATAAAGCCAATTACAGAGCCTATAACAGTGGCACTGCCTACTCCTAATGCGGTAAGTAATACCAATTGCATATAATCAATCCTTAAATCAAGTTGTTGTCTTTAAGATGCTTCATAAGGCATAAGCACCCATCGTAAATATCGTCGTAAGTGCGGTCAAAGTGGCCGTTGTACCAAGGGTCTGCCACATCTCCGCCGCGAGAGGTATAATCCATCAGCTTTTTGACCTTGCCCAATGGGTCGCCGCCAATCATTCGGTGAATGTTGCGGATGTTGTTGCTATCCATTGCGATAAGTAAATCGTAATTTTCGTAATCCGCCTTTGTAAGTTGCACCGCCCGTTTGCCTTTGGCATCAAGTCCGTGTCGGGCAAGTTCTGCCTTTGCAGGCGGATAGACGGAGTTGCCGATTTCCTCTGTACTTGTGGCGCAGGATGCAATCTGCATTTTGTCTGCTATGCCCTGCCCCTTTGCCATATCTTTCAGTATAAATTCTGCCATTGGACTGCGGCAAATATTGCCGTGGCAGACGAATAATATTTTAATCATATTTTACCTCTGAAATTTAATAGTATTACGATAACACAGAGAGAGCGGTTTGTCAAATGGGAGTGAAAAATATCCGTTACTTGTATGCCTTTAGCATACAAGTAACGGATTTTGTTAGTCTAATTCAAAGGCACCTGTATAAAGTTGGTAATATGTGCCTTTTTGGGCAATCAAATCATTATG
>JAZOLY010000019.1:0-27254 GCA_045653445.1 Acutalibacteraceae bacterium | reverse complement strand
CGAGGGCAAAAACCACAAGGTGCTTGATTTTTTGCGCACCCACATTGATGGAGATTGGTCCCTTAACACACGGGGCATGCGCATAAGGGAGAAATTACATCTTGAGTGGGGCGACCGCTTCAGTTGGCCTGACAAATCGGCTCCCATTCAAAGTGACAGCGTCTTTTGCTACGGGCTAAAAGACCATTTCGGAATTCTTTGTGACGGCACCGTTGTGCCCTGCTGCCTTGACAGTGAGGGTGTAATAAACCTTGGCAACATTTTTGAGCAGGATATTGCCCAGATTCTAAACTCCCCACGTGCAAAGGCAATGGCAGAGGGATTCAGGTGCCGAAAACCCACCGAGGACTTGTGCCGCCGTTGCGGATATGCCACACGGTTTAATTGACAACCACAGGGTTCATATGGTATGTTTAATAAAAGATTATCTAATACGGAGACGTTTATGAAAAATATTTAGAAAATTAACCGCTTTACTTGCAATTTCGTTTCTAATTGAGATCAAAAAGGCGTGCTCACCAAGGATGGCGACGTTTGGGAAGCAGAGGCCCTTTTAAGAAGCGGTGAAATCAAGCGTTTTAATGTTGTCGTTAAAAACCTATAAGCAAAAACACTCCGAAAGATTAAACTTTCGGAGTGTTCTTTTATAATGTTTTTGCAATTTCTTTAAGATATTCTCTGAGGCCTTCACCGATTTCGCTATGCTTTAGTCCAACCTCAATCTGCGCCTTCATAATACCCAACTTATTGCCCATATCGTAGCGGGTACCGATGTAATCCACAGCCACCATTCCCTCTTTGCGAGCAAGGGTAGCCATTGCATCGGTAAGTTGAATTTCGCCCCCTGTACCTGCAGGAGTATTTTCCAAAATATCAAAAATTTCGGGAGGAAGCACACATCTGCCCAAAATAGACCAGTTAGAAAACATCTTTTCAACGGGCGGCTTTTCAATCATATCGGAAACAAACATAACTCGGTCAGAAATAGGCTCCACCTTCAGTGAGCAGTATTTTGACACATCCTCAACAGGCACCTGCTTAACACCAACGGCACCTTTGCCATACTTTTCGTAAGCCTCGCAAAGTTGACCTGTGACGGCAATATCAGACAAGATAACATCGTCGCCGTAGAGCACTGCAAAGGGCTCGTTACCCACAAAGGTGCGAGCGGCAAGAACGGCGTGACCAAGTCCTTTTGGCTGATGCTGACGAACAAAATGAATATTTGCAAGGGTAGCCAAGGATGCTAATTTATCGGCATCCTCATCTCTGCCTTTTTTGCGAAGCAAATCCTCAAGTTCGTAGGAGTGGTCGAAATGGTCCTCAATAATGCCTTTGCCACGGTTGGTAATAATAAGAATATCGGTGATGCCTGATGCCACCGCCTCTTCCACAATATACTGAATGGCAGGCTTATCAACGATAGGAAGCATCTCTTTAGGCATTGCTTTGGATGCAGGCAGCACACGGGTGCCAAGACCTGCTGCAGGAATTACGGCTTTTGTAATCTTCATAAAAAAGCTCCTTATCCGAAAAATGTTAGTATCAGATTAGAAATAAAATTCATTGCATACATAATTGCGGCGGCACTAAAAATATTGCATCCGCCTGCGGCAATAATAGCAGAGGTAACATCTGCGGCAAAGCGGTCATCCTTTTTAATCTCGTCAAGGCGGATTGACACACGCTTTCTGTACAAATAGTCACCGTACATACCAAACACAACGCTAACCGCCACAATTAAAATTGTGCCCAAAAAGTAGAGCACCCAAGCAATTGGCGGTATGGACTGCGCCAAATTGAGCAAATGGTCGTACGCCGCCTCTGTTCTTGGCAAAAGTGCCTCTATTGTAATATTATTGGTTGTAAGATAGGTGTAAAGGGATATATTCCACGGGGTCTGCATTACCGTTGCCAACAGTGAAAAAAGGATGGCAACTAATCCCTCGCGATAGCACTTGCGGAAAAAGAGCCAAATGTAAGTAAACAAAAAGGCAGACCAATTCCAACCCGTTTTTTTGTTTTGGTCGGCAGACCTTTTAAAAATGGGGATGTAACGCTGAGTATTTACACGCACATAGCTTGCAACCTCACTTACAGGGTGGCCGTCAAGACTTTCGTTAGGATTAACACCGCCGTATGGGTCTATATTTGGGAAGGTAGAATAAGCCCCTGCAAAGCCCCCTTGACGCTGTTGGCCCGCCTCAACAAAAGGTGTTCCGCAGTAGGGACAAAAGAGGGTGTCACTGGTGCTACTCTTACCGCAACGGGCACAAACGTGGCCGTCTCGGTCAAAGGGGATTCCCTCAGGCCTTTCTTCCTGCTCAGGTTGATTTTCAGTCTCAACCTCTTCTTCCGCCGGAATCTCTAATCCGTGGTTTGCCTTGTTGGCGCACTCGCCCAACTGATTGTAACAGTCGCGATGATGGGGCGCGCCACATTCGGGGCAATATACTACGTCGTCATCCTCAAAGAGAATGGCGTGACAATAAGCACATTTATCTTGTTTTTGTGGCACAAAGTTCACCTCATTTCCTATTCTATTATTGTACTACTATTTAAACTTAATATCAACCCTCTATTTTTGTTGACAAAAAAGGATTTTTGGTATATTATATCAACATATGAACATATATTCATATGTTAGGAGTTGTATTTATGAGTGAATGTTGCGTTCATCCTGAAAAAACGGAAGAAATCAAAGGTCAGTTGCCCGATTCCTGCCAACTTTTTGACTTGGCAGAGTTGTTTAAGATGTTTGGTGACTCCACCCGAATAAAAATTATATCTGCCCTTACCGACAGAGAATTGTGCGTGGGTGATATTGCGGCGGCTCTTGATATGGGGCAGTCGGCAATATCTCACCAACTGCGCCTTTTACGGCAGTCGGGGCTTGTGCGGTGCAAACGGCAGGGCAAAACAATGCTTTACGCCCTCGCCGACAGTCACGTGCAGGATATATATCGCATTGGGTGGGAGCATATAACTGAAAGCGAGGGTGACGGTAATGCTTGACAGTTATATTCTTGAGGGGCTTCACTGCGCCGACTGCGGTGAAAAAATCCGCAAAGCCGCCTGCGAATTTGAGGGCATAGACTCCGCTCACCTTAACCTTGCAAGAGGGGTGCTTACTCTTGACGGCAGTGAGCAAAATCGCACCCACGCCCTGCAACAGTTGTGCAACTCGATTGAGTCGGGCATAACCGTAAAGCGTGTGGGTGACACCCAGCCCCGACAGAGCCATACTCCACTGCTTAAAGAGTTTTGGCAGATTGGTCTTGCCGCCCTTTTGATTATAGCGGCAATCATCTTTGGCGCATTAAATTTTAATATTGTATGTAATATTATGCTTACCGCCGCAACCCTTATGGCAGTATTTAAGCCTGCCCTTATAGGTATAAAGGGTGTTATCAGAGAGCGCAGTCTTGATGAAAACTTTTTGCTTACCCTTGCGGCAGTCAGTGCCCTTTTTATCGGCGAATATGTTGAGGCGGCGGCAGTCACTTTGCTTTTTGCGGTGGGTGAAATCATTGAAAGCCGCGTTACCGCCAAATCCCGCAAATCCATTGAAAAGCTTAGTGAAATCCGCCCCGACACAGTCCATACCGACAACGGAGACCGCCCTGCCGATCAAATAAAAGTGGGTGAAATTATAATCGTGCATCCATACGAGCGCATTGCTCTTGACGGCATTGTGGTGGGTGGCTCGGGTCAGATTGACGCCTCTGCCATTACGGGTGAAAGTATTCCTATCACCGCCGAGTACGGCACTAGGGTCCTTGGCGGAATGACGGCGGGCGCAGGTATGCTTCGCATTCAGGTTACGGGGGACTATGAAAACTCTGCCGCCGCGCGCATTATAAAACTTGTGGAAGAATCGGAAAACCGCAAAGGTAACGCTCAGCGTTTTATCACCCGCTTTGCCAAGGTTTACACGCCCCTTATGGTGATTTTAGCACTGATTATAACCATTACTCCTTGGCTTGTGACAGGCACATTCTCTATCGATTGGCTTCGCAAAGCCCTTGTATTTTTGGTGGCATCCTGTCCTTGCGCCCTTGTAATTTCTGTACCTCTTGCCTTTTATGCAGGTGTTGGTGCCGCATCCCGCAAAGGTGTGCTTATAAAGGGTGGCGTTCACCTTGAAAACCTTGCAAAAGCCCACTGCATAGCCTTTGACAAAACAGGCACCCTTACCACAGGTGAACTTGAAGTTACCGATGTTCATAGCATTGACGGATATGACCCTCTTGCCATTGGTGCAGGTGCAGAGCAATACTCCCACCACCCCGTTGCGATGGCAATTAAAAAGGCTTGCAAAACCCCCGCAAAGCTTGACGGAGAGATAACCGAGCTTGCAGGCTACGGCGTTGCAGTTAAGGGTAAGCAGACTGTTTTTGTGGGGGCAAAGCGCCTTATGGAAAAAGAAAAGGTTGACACATCAAATATGCCCGACGGACAGGTATACGTTGCAGTTGACGGCGTATGTGTAGGGGCAATTTGTCTTGCCGACAAACTGCGAGATGACGCCCACCAAACCATAAAAAACCTTAAAAACGCAGGCATAAAACAACTTGCTCTGCTTAGCGGTGACAGTAATATTGCGGTGCAGTCGGTTGCAAAAGAATGCCACATTGATTATTGGCAAGGTCAGCTCCTTCCTCAAGACAAAGTGACCGCCCTTAACAAGCTTAAGAGCAGTCACAAATCGGTTGTTTTTGTGGGTGACGGCATAAACGATGCACCTGTTTTGACTGAAGCCACTGTTGGCGTTGCAATGGGACTTGGCACCGATGCCGCCATTGAAACTGCCGATGCAGTGCTATCCTCGGGCAACCTTAAAGATATTGAGGGGGCTATCAAAATCAGCCGCCGCACATTATCAAAGGTAAAGACTAATATTACCCTTGCTCTTGGAGTTAAAGCCGCCGTAATGGTGTCGGCATTCTTTGTGCCGATGATGTGGGCGGCAGTGGTTGCCGATGTGGTACTTTCGGTTGTGTGTTGCCTTAATTCTGCAAGCCTTCTGAAATCTCGGCAATGATTTTTTGCTTTTCCTTTTCAACTCCGTCAAAATCCATCGACACAATATAATATCCCTCAATACCGTCGTGAATTTGCTTTGCCTTTTGTACCGCACGGCAGGCACCCTCAATCAATTCTGCGGCACCTCTGCGATTAAACGACAACCGCTGTCGGCAAGCGGCAAGACCTGCTGTATTTGTAAATCGGCGAGCGTGAATTCGTCTTACGGGACGGTCCTGATGCAAATAACGGTTTTGAGTGGTAAAGGCTAAACTAAGCTCGGGCACAATTATGTGCTCGGGCTTTTCGTCAGGGGCAAAGGGGCACATACAGGTGATTATGTTGTAGCCTCGGTTAAGCGCAGTAATCCTCACTGCCGACATAAAGGCACGGGATGCAGCACCATACTCGTCCTCAAAAACACAAATTTTGTCGCAAAGGTCATCAATGGTTTTGGATAAAAACAGGTGTCCCTGACAAGTAACTCCGCTTAAAAAAGCCGTTATTTCGTTGCCTGTATGGGCTTTTTTAGGCATATGCCCCTCCGCAAGACGAGTACCGTAGCGGGCAGCCGCCGCCATATCGGTATGCTCTGCCGCAACCCTGAAGGAATCACCGATAAGAGCCGATGCCGCCGACATATAGCGGTATGCACGCTCATACATAATCTTGTTTTCCTTTGTGGCATTTATAATCTGCTCTTTGTAGCCTGTCAGTTGTTGCCGTCTGCAATACTGCCCCAAATTGACAGTAACCTCGCACACCTCGGGATAAACGGGATTAACAATATGGGGAGCAGTGGCATCCATAATACTCACCTTTGCAGATGGAAAAACCACTCCGTCAAGGGAATTTGGGTCAGAGGGGCAAGGAATTGCAATATGGTCTATCCCCTGCTCACCCAGAGCCGTTGCAACCCCTTTCATAAGGGTGGATTTACCCATTCCTGCCCCACCTTTTATAAGATAGGCGCGCCACCCCTTGTCAGCGTTATATATGTTCTTTAAGTTTGAGCGGTAACCCCCTGCCGAGATAGCACCCATAAAAAATGACGGAATATGCTCTGCCATAGTATCACCGTAGCCTTTCTTTAAACTGCTACATTTTATTCCGTCAATCTTACTTTTGTTAATAAAAAATCCGTTAGGTTAACGTTAACCTAACGGATTTTAAATTTAATCAAATTATCTTTGAACGCGACCGCTTGTGCCACCCTTAAGAAGACCCTCAACCTCTGCAACGCTTACAAGGTTGTAGTCACCCTCAATAGTGTGCTTAAGTGCGCTTGCAGCAACAGCAAACTCGATAGTTTTCTGACTGTCAAATCCGCTAAGAACAGAGTAGATAAGACCGCCGCCAAAGGAGTCACCGCCGCCAACACGGTCAACAATGTGAATAGGATACTCTTTTGAGAAATAGTAGCCCTCGCCGTCATAGAGCATTGCTGCCCAGTTGTTGTCGTTAGCACTGATAGAGGTGCGCAAGGTGATAGCAACCTTTTTGCAACCAAAGGTGTCGGCAAGCTGCTTTGCAACATCCTTGTAGCCCTCGTGATTAAGCTTACCGCTGTCAACATCGGTAGCGGCAGCCTTGATACCGAATACCTTTTCGGCATCCTCTTCATTAGCAATGCAAACGTCAACATACTTCATAAGCTCGCCCATAACCTTGCCTGCTTTTTCAGAGGTCCACAAATTCTTGCGGAAGTTAAGGTCACAGCTAACGGTGATGCCTTTTGCACGGCAAGCCTTAACAGCCTCAAGGCAAATATCGGCAACGTTGTCGCCCAAAGCGGGAGTAATGCCTGTAAAGTGGAACCAATCGGCACCCTCAAGAATATTATCCCAATCAAAATCTTCGGGCTTAGCCATAGCAATAGCAGAATAAGCGCGGTCATAAATTACCTTTGAGGGACGCATAGATGCACCCTTTTCAAGATAGTAAATGCCAACTCTTTCACCGCCGCGAACAATCTTAGAAGTGTCAACACCAAACTTGCGCAAGGAATTAACTGCCGCCTGACCGATTTCGTGAGTAGGAAGCTTTGAAACAAAAGCGGCATCCATACCGTAGTTTGCAAGAGATACGGAAACGTTTGCCTCACCGCCGCCAAAGGTAGCGCCCATTTTGTCGGCCTGAACAAAACGGTAATAGCCCTCAGGTGCCAAGCGGAGCATCAATTCACCAAAACAAATAATTCTTTTCATCACATATTCCTCCATAGAAATATTGCTTGGGCAAAAACAAATTCACCCACGTTACAAATTAAGTATAACTATTTTTTGTCCAATGGTCAAGTGCAAAAATATACTATTTTATTGCAAAAATTGACCTATTTCCATCTGCTTGCGCAACACAGACAGATGTGATATAATTGTTTAAAAAGGAGGTGTTGCATATGACCGATTTTTATAGCGGACTTTCATCTAAAGAGGCTCTTTCTCTTGAACGCAGAGGCTTGTCTAACCGAGAGCGCAAAATAAAAAGCAACTCATATCTGTCTATAATCAGGCGCAACGTCTTCACCTTTTTCAATCTTATAAATATAATTCTTGCCCTGCTTATTCTTATGAACGGCGTGGATTTTAAGTCCTTACGCAACGTGCTTTTTCTTGGCGTTGCCATATGCAACTCTCTTATCGGCATCGTTCAGGAATTCAGAGCCAAGCACGCCACCGACCGCCTTAAAGTTATTGTTGAAAAAACGGCCACCGTCATTCGTGACGGCGCAGAAATTATCATTCCGGTCAAAAAAATCGTGCTGGGTGATATTGTTGTGCTTACTGCAGGCAATCAAGTGCCTGCCGACTGCCGCGTTGAGTTGGGCGACTCTGTTACAGACGAATCCCTTATCACAGGCGAGCCTGACGGAGTTGCTAAATCGGTTGGGGATACCTTGCTTTCAGGCAGTTTTATAATAAGCGGCACCTGTCGCGCCTGTGCCGTTGCGGTGGGTGAAAACAGCTACGGCAACCGCCTTGCCTATCAGGCAAAGCGCATCCGCCGTCAAAAATCGGATATTGTGCGCACAATCAACGTTATTCTTGCAGTAATGTCGGTTGCCATTTTACCTGTGGGCACAAGCCTTTTCCTTGCTCAGTTTGAGGGGGACAACTTGACTCAGGCAATCTATTCCACCAGTGCCGCCGTTATCGGAATGCTTCCCGAGGGAATGGTACTGCTTGCCTCCACTGTTTTTGCGGTGACGGCAATTATGCTTGCCCGCTTTCACGTGCTCAGTCAGGATTTGTACAGTGCAGAGGCTCTTGCACGCACCGACGTGCTTTGCCTTGATAAGACGGGTACGCTGACCGAGGGCGTGTTAGAGATTGGAGAAATAGTTCCCCTAAGCCAAGACTACAACGATTCTCTGCTTGCCGATTTTGCCAATGCTTCAACCGACCGCAATCCCACTGCGCTTGCCATTAAAAACTATTGCGACGGGATTGACTCACAGAGCAGGGCTACCAAGTTTATACCCTTTGACAGCCATAAAAAATGCTCAACCGCACTTTTTGACGACGGCACTCAACTGCTTGTAGGTGCCACCGACTTTTTTGCAGATAAGCTTGACCCGTCGGTCACTCAACAGGCAACCGAACTGTCCTCTTTGGGCAGAGTAGTGCTTTTTGCCAAAAACAGCGGGGATAGGTTTACCCCTCTTGCACTTATTACCTTCAGAGATAAGCTTCGTCCCACTGCCTCTGCTACTCTGAAACACTTTGCCGAGCAAGGTGTGTCGGTGATTATTATATCGGGGGACCATCCCGCCACTGCAGGTGATGTTGCCCGCCGAGCAGGTATTGCAGGGTGGGATAAGCAGGTGGATATGAGCCGCGTAAAAGAGTCGGAAATCGACAGTGCGGTGGCAAGCAACGTTGTCTTTGGCAGAGTATCACCCGAGCAAAAGCGCAACTTAATCCTTGCTTTGCGCCGAGCAGGTCATACCGTCACAATGACGGGTGACGGCGTAAACGACGTGCTTGCTCTTAAAGAAGCCGACTGCTCAGTAGCACCCGCCTCTGCCACCGATATTGCAAGGGATGCCGCCAAGCTGATTATGATGAAAAACGACTTTGACTCACTGCCCCAAGTCCTTCGTCAAGGCAGACGGTCAATAAATAACCTTAAGCGATCCATTTCTCTTTTCCTTATTAAAATCGTATATTCGCTTATGCTCTCACTTGCCTTTGTGTTTATAAACGAAAGTTACCCCTTCGAGCCAATTCACCTAACCCTAATCACCTTTGTAGGTGTGGCAGTGCCGGGATTGTTTTTGTCCTTTGAGCCCAACTACAACCGCATCAAAGGCAAGTTCTTAAACGATATTTTCACTCGCTCACTGCCGGGTGGAATTGCCATTGCAACGGGAGTAATTGTTACCGCAATTATAAGCCCTGTACTGTCTTTGACCCACAGTGAGTACGTCACCGTATGCGTGGTGGCATCGGGCGTTGCAATGCTTATAAATCTTGCCAAGGTGTGTATGCCCTTTAATCTTTATCGTGGGATTCTTTGGTGTGCAATGTGCCTTGTTTTCCTGTTGGGCATCTTTGTTTTCGGTTGGGTATTCTCCCTGACTGCACTGTCTGCAATGGGCTTTGTAGCACTGGGAATCTGCATAACTTGTGATGTTTTAGTATATCTGTTAGTTTTAGCGGTCACCACCGCATTTGTCAGGAGGAAAAACGTATGACCACCCTTTATATAATCCGTCACGGTCAAAGCCTTGGAAACTTAACAGGCCGATTTTTAGGACATACCGACCTTGACCTGTCAGAGACAGGATATAAGCAAGCAGACAAAGTCGCAGAGTTTTTTGAAAATATACATATTGACGCCGTCTATTCAAGTGATTTGTGTCGCGCATTTAACACCGTCAAGCCCATCGCTGACAAAAAGGGGCTTTGCATCATTCCTCGCACCCGTCTGCGCGAAATCAATAGCGGCAAATGGGAGAATAATGAGTACGACTACCTTAAAAGCCAATTTGCAGAGGATTACGGCGTATGGCTTACCGACATCGGCAATGCCGTCTGCACCGAGGGCGAAAGCGTTGCTCATTTGCAAGAGCGTGTTGCCACTGAAATAGAGGCTATTGCCAAAGCTCACGAGGGTGAAACGGTGGTTATCGGCACCCACGCTACCCCCATCCGCGCAATGACTTGCATATGGCGTGGACTGCCCTTAAGCGAAATGAAAAACGTGCCTTGGGTTGCCAACGCTTCCATAACAAAGGTTACTTATGACTGCGGCGTGGGCAAAATAGAAGAATACGAAATTACAGAGCATCTTGGCGATATTTTCTCTTCATTCGGCACTGCCAACGTTTAAATGAGACAAAATTCCATATATAATACAAAATTTTTATTTACAACCTGCAAAATTCATTATATAATTACTTATATTCTATTTAAGGGGCAAAAACTATGTGTGACAAAATCAACAGCTTATACGATTTATGGTGTCAAAAGGCAACCGACTCTGCCATTGCAGAAGAATTGGCTTCTGTAAAAGGCGATGCCGCCGCTATTGAGGACAGATTTTTTCAAGACCTTGATTTCGGCACTGCAGGTCTGCGCGGTGTTATCGGCGCAGGCACCAACCGTATGAACATATATACCGTCGGCCGCGCTACACAAGGCTTTGCCGATTATATTAACAGTGCTTACAAAAACGGCTCGGTTGCCATTGCCTATGACAGCCGCAACAACAGTGATTTGTTCAGCAGTACTGCCGCCTGTGTTTTTGCCGCAAACGGCATCAAGGTATGGCTTTATCCCGAGCTTGCTCCCACACCAATGCTTTCATTTGCCGTGCGTTTTTACGGATGTGTTGGCGGTGTTGTGGTTACTGCAAGCCATAATCCTGCCGAGTACAACGGCTACAAGGCATACGGTGATGACGGATGTCAGCTTGGCGGCGAGGCTTGTGCACAGATTTACAGCAACATTCAGAATACCGATATTTTTGAAGGCGTTAAAACCGTCGATTTTGACACTGCTTTGACAGAGGGCAGCATTCAATATATCGGTGAGGATTGCTACGAGGAATATTACAAAAACGTGCTTATGCAGTCGGTTGACAGTGACCTTGTTGGCAAAAGCGGACTTAAGGTTATCTATACCCCACTTCACGGCACAGGCAACAAGCCCGTTCGCGAGATTTTAAAGCGTATCGGTGTTGCCGACGTTACCATTGTTAAAGAGCAGGAATTGCCCGACGGCAACTTCCCCACCGCTCCCTATCCCAACCCTGAAATCCGTCAGCCATTTGAGTGTGCTTTAGCCCTTGCCCGTCAGATTAAGCCTGACCTACTCCTTGCCACTGACCCCGATGCCGACCGCGTTGGTATTGCAGTGCCTGAGGGTGACGATTACCGCCTTGTTACAGGTAACGAGGTTGGTGCAATGCTTCTTGACTATGTGCTTAAGCGCCGCAGTGAAAAGGGCACTCTGCCTAAAAATCCCGTTGCAGTAAAAAGCATCGTTTCCACCTCTATTTGCGACAAGATTGCCGCAAAATACGGTTGCGAAATGCGTAACGTTCTGACCGGCTTTAAGTACATTGGCGAGCAGATTGCCTTGCTTGAAAAGGACAATGAGCCCGAGCGTTATATTTTAGGCTTTGAAGAAAGCTACGGCTACCTTGCAGGCACCTACGTGCGCGATAAGGACGCCGTTGTAGCATCAATGCTTATTTGCGAAATGGCGGCTTACTACCGCACCCAAGGCAAGAGCCTTGTTGACGTTATAACAGCCGTTTACAACGAGTACGGCAGATATTTGCACCGCACCTCCTCTTTCACCTTCAAGGGTGCCAGCGGTATGGAGCAAATGGCAAATATTATGAACGCGCTCCACACCGAAAAGCGTGAGCAGATTGCGGGCTACAAGGTTGTGGCAGTTGCCGACTACCTTAACTCCACCAGCACCGATTGCGATGGCAAGGTAACCACTCTCACCTTACCTAAGGCAGACGTAATCGCCTTTGAGCTTGAGAACAACAACTGCATCATAGTTCGTCCCTCAGGTACAGAGCCTAAGATTAAGGTGTATGTAACCTCTGTTGCAAAGGATACCGCCGAGGCAGAAAAAATTAACGCCACCCTCACTGATGAGGCGGCAAAAATGCTCGGCCAATAAAAACCGAACAAAAAACAACAACGCCCTATCCTTGCTGATTGCAAGGATAGGGCTGTCTTTTATTTACTCTTTGGCAGGTCTTTTGCATATGTGCGGGGGGGGATGCCGTAATAAGTTTTAAATGCTTTAGAGAAATTATAGGGATCGTTATATCCCACCTCACTTGCTATCTCGTTAACCTTACGCCCCTCTGCAAGCAGTTTTGCCGCATTTTCCATTCTCACCTTGACGATATACTCTTTAATAGTAAGCCCGTACACCTTTTTAAACATAGAAGATATATACCGTCGGTTAAAGCCCACCAAATCGGCAATCTGATCTACATTTAAGTCTTCTTTGTACCTTTGATTGATATAATTCTCTATCTTTTTTATATAACTGTTTCCCTTGCCCGAATCAAAAACTTTTACAAACAGTTCAAAAAGCAATCCCGTCAGATACTCCTCAACCATTGTGGAGCATTGCACACATAACTTCATTCGTGAAAAAACATCAGTGCTTATATTATGTATAGGTGCCACCTCTTCTATTCGGCTTGCCATTTCACCGTCAAAGCCAATCCACGAATAATCGAAGCCTTGCTCGCCCACTGACCACCACCGCCCAGTCTGGTGTGGGCGCAAAATAAACATATCACGGGGCTTAAGGGGGTATTGCTTGCCCTCGGTCTCAAGAAATCCTTTGCCGCTTTCTATATAATACACAGTATAATAACCTCGGTTTAAATTGCCGTAGCCTCCATCACTTTCGGAGTCGGTGTCTCGTCCGTAAGTAATAGGATTGAGTTGTGCAAAATGACGATTTTGCACCTCTGGTCCTATGGGAATTGCCATATAAGTCACCTATTCCTATCGAAATTTCTTACATTTTAACATCTTTTTGCAAGAAAGTCAATTCCATTTGCTTCCGCTATATTCTATCATTAAAACAGAGTATAATTTAATGAAAGGTATGTGCAAAATGAACAAACGAAATTTTAAATCAATTCTTGCAATTTTACTCTCGGTCATAATCTCAGTTGTTGCTTTTCCTGTAACTGTCATAGCAACAGAGGGTGACACCACCATATACGACCTGCAAACTGAGTATATGACCACCCCTTTGGGAACGGACGAAACTGCGCCTCGCTTCAGTTGGAAAATGCAGTCTTCCGCTATCGGTGAATGCCAGACGGCATATCGCATCACTGTTGCCACCGATGAGCAAATGACCAACGTGGTATGGAATAGCGGCAAGGTAGTGTCTGATGCCTCTGTGGGCATTGAATATGAGGGTGAAGCCCTTTTGTCGCGCACCCGTTATTATTGGACTGTTGAAGTTTGGAATAAAGACGGTGTCGCACTTGACAAAGCAACCTCTTGGTTTGAAACCGCTCTGCTTAACAGCAGTGACTGGTCGGCTAAGCGTATCGGCATATCCAACGCCACATCAGCAGAAATGTTGCGCCGCGCCTTTAATGTTAACGGTGAAGTAAAATCCGCCCGTTTGTATTCTACTGCACTGGGTCTTTACGAGGCAAACATCAACGGTCAAAAGGTGGGCAACGACTATCTTAACCCAGGTTGGACCGATTACCGCTATCGCGTGCAGTACCAAACCTTTGACATTACCGATATGCTTACTGAAGGTGAAAATGTCATTGGCGTTACTCTTGGTAACGGTTGGTTTTCGGGCCATATTTCTACCAGTTATAAGCTTTACGGCAGCACACCCTCTTTCTTCGGACAGATTGAGATAACCTATGCTGACGGCAGTGTGCAGACCATTGCATCTGACAGCAGCTGGACTGCCTATGGCGACGGCCCCCTTACCGCCGACGACCTGCAAAACGGTACCACCTACGACGCACGCAAAGCCACTGACGGTTGGGATAAGGCAGGCTTTGATGATAGTAGTTGGTCTGCCGCAGAGGAGCTTGAGTGGACAAACGACAAAGGTGAGTCATACGGCACATTAGTGGCTCAGCCCTGCCCCACCGTTAAGGCTATCAAAGAAATCACTCCCGTTTCAGTTACCTTGGCTGATAACGGCAACTATATTGTAAATATGGGTCAAAACTTTGCAGGCATTTGCAAGCTCAATGTTCCTTCTTGTGATGCCGGTACCACAATCACCCTTGTTCACGGCGAAACTTTGACAAGCGCAGGCTTGGTTTACACCGGCAACTTAAATTATGCAAAGCAAACCGACTCCTTTATATCTAACGGCAAAGCATTTACCTTTGAACCTCAATTTACATATCACGGCTTCCAATATGTAGAGATTAGTGGATATCCCACAACCCTTACTGTTGATGATATTAAAGGTCTTGTTCTTTCTACCGATTTGGATTACACAGGCACCTTTAACTCGTCAAACAATAATATAAATAAGTTGTATTCAGCTAATTTGTGGAGTCAATACTCTAACTTCAACAGTGTTCCAACCGATTGCCCTCAACGCAGTGAGCGCTCAGGTTGGTTAGGTGATATGCGAATTTTCGGTGACACCGCTGCATATAACGCAAACACAAATGCTTATATAACAAAATGGATGAATGATATCCGCGATACCCTTGATTTTTCCATTGAAGAGGGTGCTATACCCGATGTTGCACCTAAGACAAACTTTTATCCCGGTGCCCTTGAAGGAAGTACCGCCTGGGGTGATGCAGCTCTTACTTTGGTTTGGGGACTGTATAACCAATACGGTGACATTCGCACTCTTGAAGAAAACTATGATATTTTCACAGGTTGGTTAACCTTCTATCTTAACAATAGTGAAAATTACATCTACACCCCCACCGACAGCGAATACGGTGATTGGTTAAGCTGCGATGACGGTAAAGGCACACCTACAGCTTATGTAGGCACTGTATACTTCTATCAGTCTGCACAGCTTACCGCTATGGCGGCAGAGGCTCTTGGCTACGAAGAGGATGCCGCATACTACGCAGATTTGGCAAACAAGGTAAAAGCCGCCTTTGCGGACGAATTTGTAGTTACTTCGGGACTTAATGTCGGTGTTGTGGGCACCGGTTCTCAGACATCTTACTCCTTAGCACTTTATATGGATTTGGTGCCTGAAAAGATTAAACCATATACCATCCAGCGTTATATCAACCTTGTCTCAAGCGATGGCTACAAGATGAGAAACGGCTATTCCTCTATGGATGCTGTGTTGCCCGGTCTTTCCGATATGGGATATAACGACATAGCTTATAACTTCCTTTTCAACGGTTCTCTGCCCGGATGGATTTATGTAGTTGACACTATGGGCAAAAACACCTTTGCTGAAAGCTGGTGGGTTAGCCATACTGCTTCTTATAACCACTACGCTCAAGGCTGTGTTGCCGAATGGCTTTACAGTTACGTGCTTGGTATCAAGAATGCTCAAGACAGCATTGGATTTAAGCATATAAAGCTTGCTCCAACCCTTGACAGTAAGGAAAGACTAACATATGCTTCAGGCAGTTACGACTCAGTATACGGCACCATAAGCAGTAGCTGGGCAAAGACCTCTAACGGCGTATACAGTTATGACATTTCAGTCCCTGCCAACACCACTGCCACTGTTACCTTCCCCAAAAAGTGGGTAAAAATGAATGGCATAGATATTGCTAATTTGACCGAAGCTAACGGTATTGTAGATGTGCGTTTGGAAAACGGACTGGTAGTTTGCGATGTGCTTTCAGGCTCTTACTCATTTACTATGAGTGACGAGGGTACCGATAAAGAAGCAAGCGAGGTTGATGCTGTTGTTAAGGCTATTGCATCTCTTGAAGATGTTTGGAGCATTACAGCAGAAGATGCCAACAATATTGCTAATGTAAAAGCTGATTATGATGACCTTACACCATCTGCACAAGCTAGCGTATCCAACGCCGACAGCCTGTTGGCATTGTACAATGAGGTATCAATTCTTGTCAGTGAAAATGATGACGGCTTTACTGATAGTCAAAAAGCTTCTTCTTTTGCTGAAAGAAGAATTGATGAAATTGATGATATTGTTGACTTGACTGCAGATGACAAAGCACAAATCACAAAAGTTAAAGAATATTACGATACCCTTACTGATGATGAAAAGGCATTAGTTTCAAACCGTCAGCATTTATTTGATGCCATCGCATTGATTGATGCTCTTCCTGATTCAGATGGAGCAAGCGTTACTCTTGAGTATGCAACCGATTCAAAAGGTTTATCCTATGTAAAAATACCTGCCGGTGTAACAGTTTACGTTGGAGACACCATATATCTGCCTAAAGGCCAAACTTTTGTCAGCGAAACTATGAGCGGTGCTGTAATTAATTACAACACTTCAACAAGTTGGTCAGGATTTAAACAAGTTCCGCAGGGCATGCGTATGACAGCTGTTGGTAATGTTACTCTCTATTGTTTGACTATGGGCACAGTTAACTGTTCTATAAATATGGGAACTATTGAAGTTAAAGCCCACGCAACAACTTGGGATATTGCAGATGCTATAGAGGTTAATAATGCAATTAACGCTCTTGATCCAGCCAACACAGACTATAACTACTTCAAGAGCAACGTTAAGCCCTTGCGTGAAAAATACAATGCCCTACACTCTGAAACCCTATCGGTAGTTACAGCATATGACAAACTTTTAAGTATTGAGAAATCCTTCGTAGTCATTGCCGCAAATGACATCGATAACGAGATTAACTCCTTGCCCGAATATGCTAACATAACCCCTGAGGATGCAGCTTCTATTGCAGCTATACGCAATAATTATGAATCACTTAGCGATGAGTCAAAAGCACTTGTAACAAAACTTGGTAAGCTTATTAACTATGAAAAGTTAATTGAACTTTATCCCGCTGAAAAGACTGTACAGCTTGAAGTTAACAACCTCAAGGGTCCTGAAAACAATTATTTAAAGGTTCCCGATGGAGTTAAGATTTATGCAGGCGACTCTATTTCTGCACCGAAAAATCACTCATACACAACCCCAAATGGCAGTCTTACAGGTTCTATCCTAACATTTAGCATTACAAATACTTATTCCGGTTCTTGGCAGAATGGAACAAAACGCCTAACTAATATAGGTTCAACCACCATATACTGCTTGGATATGTGGACTGGTAGTGCCGGTGTAAATACAAGCTTTAAGTTGGTTACCTTTGAGGTAAGCAAGCGATACACATTTGATGAATTGGTTGCCGCTGTACAGCTTAAAGACGACATTGACGCATCCGACCTTTCAGCCAAAAACATTGCCGCTTTGAAGGCACGCTATAATGCGCTGAACGAGGATATACGTGACCAAATAGTCACCAACGCACACCTGCTCAACAGCCTTAAGGGCGACCTTAACGGCGACTTTATCGTGGATAGCTCCGACCTTATTTTAATCAAGCAGCTGCTCATCGGCATTACAAAGATGGATGCTGATACCGCTCTGCTCGCCGACTTGAACGGCGACGGCAAAGTAAGCGCCGTTGATTATCTGCAAATGGAACTCAATCTGTTAGGCTACTAAAAACATAATTAAGCAGTCTTGCTTTTTCAGCAAGACTGCTTTTTTTGGTCAATAAGTAGCAATATATCGACAAAACCGCTTGGATTTGCCCAAGTGTTCTTAAGGACACTTGGGCAGTTTTATTCGCCTTACGGCGAGCTCTATTGCTTCGCAGTGATATTTGGACTAAAGTCCAAGTGATATTGCCTTCGGCAGTTAATGGCGAATAAAATATCACTGAAATCGTAAGAGTTCAATATCACTTCCCGAAAGGGAAATATCACTCTGTGCGAAAAGTACAGAATATCACCATATAAAAATACTACTCGAAAAAGAGTTTTGTTTTCTCTTCTTCGGGTAGTTTTGTCTTATACTATTACAAGCAGGGAATTTGTGTGCCAGATTCCGCTTCCTTATAGAAAAATGTCCTTAGCAGCCCTGCTCATTCTCCAAGCGGTTTTAATTTTACGTCACAAAAAATTGCAAATCAAACTTATTACACTAACCGCCACCGAAATGCCGAGGAATAGCCACAATACCCGTCGGCTTAATTTTGGCTTTCTTTTTCGTAAAAACTGCGGCGACGGTTGATTTGACAGACTTGCAATAATGGCATCTGCCTCTTTTTGAAGTTCAGAGGTTGAATTTTCATTTGCGCCCGGTCGCACAAAGAAAATTGCGCGCTCAAACAGGTCGCTTTTACATTCGTTTATCTCTACAACCCGACGGTTAACTCCTCTAATCACAGCAACACCCTCGCTAACTTATGTTATATGGGTATTTTGGGGAAATTTACGGCTTTTTATTCACTTTTTTATTACAAAAATCAAAATGTGTACTTTTTGCATATTAAAGTGCAAAAAATCAAAATATTACAGTTAGTAATATTAACATGTTAACATAATGCATTGTTGAAAACTCTGTGGAAAATGTGTAAAACCTATGTAAAATAGGGGTGTTTTCCACTGTTGAAAGATATTTTACCCCTGGGTTTTCAAAAATTATGTATACAAGAAAGGGATTTTCAACAAGTAAATTCACCTTTTTGTAATAATTACAAAATGTAATCTTTTGCAAAAAAATTGTGATGATAATTTCACTTAAATATATAAAATTTGTCCAAATTTTAAGTTTTTGTATAAAAATTGCCCCTTTCGGCAAAAATAAGACCAACTATAATTTTAAGGGGAATTTTTATGAAAAACAGCACTATTAAATTGCTTTCCGAAACAGAAAAAGCCGCCGCCTTTGGCAGAGACGGAACCATATCGGTTATGAAGCACGTCACCCAACCCGAATTACGCCGAGAGCTTGACCAAATCCGACGCGAATACGCTCAGGTTTGCAACAGCGCCCGCAACACCCTTACCCAACTGGGACACAGGTCAGGCAAAAATCCGCAAAGCGTAAAGATGATGTGCCGCACCGCCATTGATGCTCAGCTTAACCGCAAGGGTGACCCGTCAAAAGCGGCTGGAATGATGATTCAGGGCTGCACTATGGGTAATGTGGAACTGCTCAAAGCACTTCACAACAACTCTGCCGCCGCACCCTATGCAAAAGAGATTGCCAACCGAGCCATCGCACAGCAAGAGCACGGCATCGAGGTTATGAAGGAATACCTTTAAAATATTTTTAAATTTCTCTTGACAAAAAACAAAAGCTATGATAACATAGCATCCAAACAAATTTAACGCTTATTTTGCAAATGGAGTAATTTCCTTAGGGAAATTATACCCATTTCGCAGGATAGGCTTTTTTTATTGCCTTCCTGAACAACAAAATATTTTTTAGGAGGTAATAACCATGGGTTATTATTCAGACCCCACCGCCGCCAAGGCTTTAGGCGGCATCAACCGCGAGTTTTCTCGTCTTGAGAAAAAGGCAAAGAGGCTCTGTCAGCTTCTTGACGAGGGTGAAATATCCCTCGACGATTTTGAGGCGGCTCAAAGCCAATTCACCGGCATATACAGCCGCGTGCTTAAGCATACCCTTGCTAAGCACCTATCACAGAAAAACGGGGACGGCTCAAGGCCGTCCCCGTAAATTCTAACATTTTATAAAGTTGTTGTTCCCTTAATCTGCACAAAATAAGGCGGTGTAAAGTTCTTAATCTTAAACAACTAACTTACTGTAACAAATTCATAGCCTTGCTCCTTAAGGGTAGGCAAAATGGTATCAAGAGCCTTGCAGGTGCGCTCGTATACGTTATCAATAATACCGCCCTCAAGTTTAGCGGCGCCGCGTTCAACAACAGACAAGGTCAATGCTCTTGCACGGGCAGTATTTCTCTCCTGACCGGTAGCGTTACCGATGGGGCAAATATGACGGCACATCCAACAAAAACGGCAAGCGTCAACAATTTCTTTACTCTTTTTAGAAATAAGCATTGTGGGTATCCTCCTTACAGACCAAGTTTATAGGGGTTCATCAGGCCGTTGGGGTCAAGCTGCTTTTTGATACCCTCGAACACCTGCATTGCAGGACCGTACTGTTCCTTCATCAAACGACCAAGCTTGATGCCAACACCGTGGTGGTCGTTAACAACACCGCCGTTGGCAATAGCGGTGCGAACACCACAGTTCCAGATAGCGTTGTGCAGACGGAATGCTTCCTCAGGGTCCTGAGGAACGTCGTCAATGATAAACCGGTCATAAATCATACAACCCCACTCGTACCAGTGGCTGAAGTGAGCAATGAAGCGAGCCTGTTTGGTAGGCGGTTTGCTTATTCCTCTAAAATTTTAATAGCATCAAGATATTTCTGCCGTCTTTTAAGGTCTTTTTCGGTAACCTCATCAAGCCGTGACAGGTCGGAGTTATGGCGTAAATCGGCAAGCTTTACCGCCTTTGCAATGGGATTATCCTTTAACGCTTCTACGTAATCCTCGTACTTTACCTTTTCGTCGTGGGTAAGCAGTTTAAGAGCCTCTATAACCGATGACGAAAAGCCCTCCTTTGCCAAATCCTCAAAGGTATAGTCGGTATCCTCCACCACGTCGTGAAGCAGAGCAACAATTGTTGTTTCTTCCGTTTCCATTTGCTCTGCCAGATGGAAAGGGTGAAAAACGTAGGGCAAGCCGCTTTTGTCCACCTGTTCCTTGTGGGCTTTAAAACAAAAATCCAATGCTTTTTTAGTTTGAGCAGTATAAATCATCTTCTCACCTCTTAATTTTCGTCAAAAGTCCTTTCAAACAGACTGCGCCATCCCTCTGCATCAAGCCGTGCGGCGTCAGGCTCAAAAATAATGCCCATATCTGCTGCACGACGTTCAAAGGAAAGCTTTGTGGTTTCTTTTTTAGGCTCGTAATCGGTAGCCACCAAAATCTTTTTGGCAAAGGGGCCGCCAATCTTATGAGCAACGGTGTGAAGCTTGTATAGCTCCTCTTCCTCAATATCTCCGTTTTTGCAGGAAATAAACAAAGGGATTGCACCGCGCATTGCCATAACGTCGATTTCGTTTCGGGTATCGCGCACGTCAGGTCCTCCTGTAAGATTGTGCACAACTCCGTCCCAATCAAGCATAACGCTCATCAGACAGTCGTTGAAAAAAGGCTTGCCCGATTTTGCAAACTCACGCACCTCGAAAAAGACCTTATGCTCCAAGGTGTTGCCCGCTTTTTTAAGGCAGTGTCGCATCAACAGATTTTTATAGCGATATCGGTAAACGCCGGCGGAGTTCTGATAAAGCTTGATTGCACCGCAAAGGCTCAAATCTTTAATAAGGTTGTCAAAAAGCACAAGGGTTTCAGCCTCGTTAGGCAAGGTGCTTCTGAAGGTGTTAACGTTCATAAACACCTCAAGCTCGTCACCGTTACAGTCCCCTCTGCTTTCTATCAGATTAAGGGCGCTCACCTTTTTGTTCCAATTAGTTGTGTCCGACTTTAAAATATTCCAAATCGGCTCAATATCCCTTGCGGCATAATTTCGCGCAGGCTGTGACTGCTCGGTAGTAACAATGCCTCCGTTAAGTGCAACCGACTGCTTCACCGTAAGGGATATACGCTCGCCCATAACAAAGGTTCCGTCATCATCATAGCTTATTGCCTGTCCCAAATCAACGTCTACCTGCTGCAAGGAAACCTCGCACTCATCCTTAAGGGTGTGGTATGCAATGCCTGCCGCCGTAATAAGCAGCTCGTCTCCTCCGAAAAGGTCGATAACGCACGGGCTATGCTTTCTGATAATCTTAACAAAAAATTCAACTGCGTCGTCAATGGTGTAAGCGTTGGCTTTTTTGCTTGTTACGGTGATTTTATCAAGCCCCTCGCTTCTCAAAATTCGGGAATAAAGGTTGGCGCTTCTTTCAATACAGTCACCGTTTCCCACCAGATATAGCAGGTCAGGCTTTATAGACAGACATCCCGCAATATTTTGCAAGGGATCGCGGTCAAAGGGTTCAATCAAGGTCATTACGTTACTTCCTTTATCTGATTACGTCTTTAATAATTTCTTCAAGCTCATGCCCCATAAGATGATTTTTCACCATAAGAGCATCTACCAAACGGTCAATACACTCCCTATGTTCCTGCAAAGCCGCAATTGCCTTTTCCATTTCATCATTCAAAATGCGATTGCACAAATCAATGGTGGTTTTACTGCGGTCTGCCTCGTTAAATATAAGCCCGTGCTCGTCACTCATACCGTAAGCAGTAATCATTCTCAGAGCTGTTTCGGTTGCCGTTTTCAAATCGGATGACGCACCGGTGGATACACCCTCCTCTTCACCGTAAACAACCATTTCGGCGGCTCTGCCTGCAAGGGTAAATCTTATGTTGTCAAGCAACTGCTTTTTGGTGATAGCGTTGCCGTCGTCCTGAAAGCTTTGCACGTATCCGCCAAAGCCCCCTCTGCCTGCAATGGTTATATAGGCAGGTCGCACGCCGTTAAAATAGCTGATAAGGGCGTGTCCGCTTTCGTGAACGGCAATCCGCTTAAGCAGAGTCTCGCTAACCTGATTGACCTCGCCGTGACAGTAGGTTTCAAAAAGCTCGTTAAACATATCTTCAGTCAGAGTATCTTTATTGCTCTGCACCATTGTTCTGAGAGCAAAATCAATCATCGACTCAAGCTCCGCAAGGCTCATACCCACCGAACGCGTTACAATGTTGTCAATTACCGACTCGCCCAGCTTCTGCTTGCTTTCACTAAGTCGTGCAGAAATAAAATATTTACGCTCTGCGGCATTAGGCAGGTCAACGAATATGCGTCTATCAAAACGGCGTAAAAGGGCGCTGTCCAAAGCACTTTTTCTGCCAAAGGTAACGTCAAAATTGGTAGCGGCAAGCACGAATACAGGCCTTGATGGATTGGTAGAAAAGCCGTCCATCTCGTTAAGCAGAGCGTTAACCACGTCGTCGCCCACAGGGTTGGTAACCCTGTCCTTTGCCACAATATCAATCTCGTCAATAAACAAAACTGCAGGGGCATACTTTCTTGCCAGCGCAAACAGACGGCGCACCTCTGCGGCGCCTCCACCAACCTTGCCCGACAGGAATTTGTTGCCGTTAGTGGCAATAAATGCGGCGCCCGACTGATGTGCAAATGCCTTTGCAAGCATAGTTTTGCCCGTTCCGGGAGGGCCGTATAAAATTACACCCTTAGGTGTGGGAATCTTGTTTTTAGCATAAATCTTAGGATTTTTCAGGTATGATATAAAGCCTTCAAGCTCTGCCTTGGCATCTTCTGCACCAACAATGTCGTCAAAGGTAACGTCACACATGCAGACGTCAGCAATATCTTGCTTATCCTGTGCGTCAACAGCAGGAATAACGCGCAGATTAACAAGGTCGATTGTACCTTCTCCAACCTCTTTATTCCAATTATAAACACTGTCGAAGGACAGCACCTTCTTAGACCTGCTCAAATCACGAAGCATCTTTTGAGAATAAACCTGATCGCATAGCTGAACAAGCTGATCGGCAACCTGCTCGGCTCCTCCTTGACGGACAAAACCGCTTGCGCCCTTTTCCATCAAGGCTTGAGCCTCCTCCACGTTGATTTCGCGCTTTTCTGAGCGATAAACGAAGGTGGGCACCAGCTCCTTGACAAGCTGCTCCATAAGCAAGCGTCCCTCAGATGCAGTATCCTCTATATTGAGGGTTGGTTGCTCGTCACCGAATATATCGCACACGGCAAAATCGACGGCTTCTTCACCAAGCAGCATCATAGCCTCCTGAGGTGTTTTTGCGCGCAAAATATTATAGTCGTCACTTGAAACAAAGTTTTCAAAGGCATCAATCGACTCACTGTAAAGCAAAATGTTCTGTTTTTTCTGAGGTGCAAACAGCTTATAAGCATCGTTTCGCATAGGAATTCGGATTTTTAGGGTTTTTACCGAATCAAGCTCATATTCATCCTTTTCATAGGCGAATTTCAGCCAGTTATAAACCTCTTGATTAAGGAAGTTGGTGGCTCGTCCGTTAAGAGAGCGCGCATCGGCGCGGCCTCCCTCTGAAAAAAGAAGAGCGGTGCACAAATTCTTGTCATATTCAACCTTAAAATTAAACTTGCCGCCTATACGGGCAACGCTCTCGTCAATGGCGGCGTTGCCTATTCTGATAAGCTCCTTAACGCCAAGGGGATTGAAAAGCACGATGTTTCCTGCGGCAAAACGGGAGCAAATTGCCTCGGGGAAAAAGTTTTTGCCTGTAAAGGGATTAACCTCGGTTGAAAGAGCGTTAATTACCGTTTTTCTGTTGGGCATGGGTGAGCCGGGCTCAAGATTTTCATAAAGACTTTTGCCTGCGTTGGTGGTCATTATAATTATAGCGTTGTTGAAAAGCACGTTTTTGCCCGTGCAGGAGTCCTTAAGCTTGCCTGCATCAAGTATCTGCAAAAACAAATGAATTATATTTATGTGAGCCTTTTCAATCTCGTCAAAAAGCAAAACGCACTTGGGATGCTTTTGCACAAAGCCCGTTACCAATCCTTCGTGACCGTTTTTGTACACCTTGTCGCTTCCTGCAAATTCAAGGGCAGACTCCTTGTCGGCAAAACCGCTCATATCAAAACGGCGGAAGGGCATATGCATTGCCTTTGCCGCAACCTGTGCCAAATAGGTTTTACCTACACCGGGGGCTCCTGCAAAAAGGAACACCGCCTTGGGCTTGGTGGAATTTTTTTGTAATTCCTCGTTTAAAAGCAGATTAAAATAGCCCGAAACCAAGGTGCTGATAGCCTCATCCTGACCGTACACCTTTTGGCGCAGCTTGTTTTGCAGATTTTTAAGAGGCCACAAAAAGGATGCGGTGGATGAGGTTTCATATTGGTCTGATTCTTCATCCTCTACTTCGTCCTCTTCCCAGTCGGGTTTAGGAATAATCGCCTCAAAAAGCGACTTCGTTCTGGAGTGCAGGTTGGCAAGAATTTCTGAAATCAGTTGGGGCGCTGTGATTACGGTATCCCCTGCAATTTCGGTATAAGTCTGTGCGTTTTCATAGCATTTAACCAATGCTTCTACTTCTTTATCCGAAACGGCGGGGTTTTGCTTCATATGGTCATATGAAAAAGAAAGAGTTTTGTTAAGGCTTTCGGGTGTAAACTCAAAAAACTCCATCACAGACAAATATTCCTTGTCGTTTTTATAACGGTTGGCAGGACTGCTGCTAAGGGTAAGCAATGCCATCAAAATATAAATCTGCGTCATATTGTCAGAGCGGTATTTACTTACCAATCTGTCGGCAGTTTCGTAAATATGTTGCAAAAGAGGACTGTTTGTTGCCATAATTATTGCTCCCTTCGGACAAAAATTCATATAAATTCATTATATGAAATTTGCCGCATTTTGTCAATCAATACAGTTATAAACACAGCGCGTTTTAAGCATTTGAAAAAAATTGAAAAACTTCCATAAATATGCCCTTTTGTATTAAGTAATTACTCTTGACAATATCACCTATATATTTTAAAATATACGAGTATATTATATATTATATATACAACAGCACTACCGCAAAATTACTTTTCAGTATGCTTAAAGAAAGGTGTAAAAATATGGCTTCTTATCTTACGGGAATAATCACTCCCCACAGAAAACACACAAAAAAGAGTCCTACCATCCGTATGGACGTACCAAAGACAGTCACTATTCCTATGGAAATGCACATCGGCAAGCCTGCCATACCCACAGTTAAGGTGGGCGATTTGGTTAAGGTTGGCACCAAAATCGGCGAGGCTGACGGCAAAATATCATCTAACATTTACTCCAGCGTTTCGGGCAAGGTGGTTAAGTTTGTTGAGTATCTTTTGTTCAACGGCTTTGTTACCACTGCCGCAGTTATAGAATCTGATGGCGAAATGACTATGGAGGAGGGGCTTACTCCCCCCACCGTCAACACTAAAGAGGATTTGATAGAGGCTATCAAGGCAAGCGGCGTTGTCGGTCTTGGCGGTGCGGGTTTCCCCACCCACGTCAAATTCGACGTTGACCCCGACAAAGTGGATTACCTTATCATAAACGGTGCCGAGTGTGAACCCTACGTTACCAGTGACACCGTCACAATGCTTACCCGCGGTGACGATATGGCATACGCCCTGCAGGCTATAAATCGCGCAATGGGTATAAGCAAGGCAATCGTTGGTGTTGAAAGCAACAACCGCAAGGCTGTACGCGCTATGCAAATTCTTGCAGACACTGTTATTTGGCCTGACGTAGCCGTTAAGGTTTTGCCCCCTGTTTATCCGCAGGGCGGTGAAAAGGTGCTTGTTTACCACACCACAGGCCGCAAAATTCACGCCAATCAGTTGCCTATCGACGTTGGTTGCATTGTTATCAACTGCACCACCTTGGCAGCCATCGGTGCCTATCTTAAAACAGGTATTCCTTTGGTGGAAAAATGCGTTACCGTTGACGGCGGCGCAGTCAAAAAGCCAAGAAACGTTATGGTACCCATCGGCACCTCTCTTGAAGATTTGTTTAACGCTTGCGGCGGTCTTACCGTAGAGCCTGCCAAGATTATCTACGGCGGTCCTATGATGGGCATTACCGTGCCTAATACAAGCGCATCGGTACTTAAAAACACAAATGCCGCACTTGCTCTTACTGCAAAAGAGGCAAAACTTCCCAAAACCACCGCTTGTATCCGTTGCGGCACCTGTGTTAACACCTGTCCTTTCGGTTTGGCTCCTATCAGTATTGCCGAAGCCTATGACAGAAAAGACGTGGATGCACTTAAAGCCTTGCACGTTACAACCTGTATGGAATGTGGCTGTTGCAGCTTCGTATGCCCCGCAAACCGTCCTCTTGTTCAGAAGAACAAATTATCAAAGCAATTATTAAAAGACAGTAAGGAGGGTGGCAACAAATGAATTCATTAACTAAAGTAGCCATTTCACCCCATATTCATAGCGGCCGTTCAACAAGCGGAATTATGCTTGACGTGTTGATTGCCTTGTTGCCCGCCACCGTTGCAGGCACAGTTATATTCGGTTTAAAATCATTGTTGGTTGTTGCCGTTTGTTTGATTTGCTGTGTTGGATTTGAGGCTTTGTTTAACATTATCGCAAAATCTAAAAGGCAAACCGTCACCGATTTGTCTGCCGCCGTTACAGGCTTACTTTTGGCACTTAATCTGCCTGCAAACATTCCCTTGTGGCAATGTGCAGTCGGCTCTTTGTTTGCCAT
>JAZOLY010000018.1:0-1798 GCA_045653445.1 Acutalibacteraceae bacterium | reverse complement strand
CTTTGCATACCTATCAACGCCATTGTTCACGCCCTTACAGGCATTGAAACCATCAATGCAATTTTGCCTGCAGGCGCCGCCGTAATTCTTGTTACAATCAGTATGGTGCTTACCTTTATTTCAGGTCTTATTCCCTCTAAGATTGCCGCCCGCAAAGACCCCGTTGAAGCACTCAGGAGTGAATAATTATGTTTTGGAGAATTAAAGAGGCTCTTGCCCGTTTTATGTTTGGGCGCAACGGTTTTGACCGTTTCACTTTTTGGCTTGCCATTGCCTATCTTTTGCTCAGCGTTGTGCGGAGTATAGTCTGGGCAATAATAAAAAGCCTTGTCATTGAAGCAGTATTTGCTCTGCTTTTATCCGCGCTGTTTGTTTATATCGTTTTTCGCATTTTGTCAAAGAATGTGTACGCGCGCCGAGAGGAAGAGCGCAAATTCTTGATTTGGTGGGCGCCCGTAAAAAATCACCTGTCGGTATTTTTTAAAAATATGACCGACAAAGAGCGCAAGTATTTGGTTTGCCCCCACTGCAAAGCAATAATCCGATTCCCTCGCAAAAAGGGAGTCCACTCTGCCTCCTGCCCCAAATGCAGAGGACCCCTGACAGTGAAAATATAATAACTAAGTTTGCTTCGCAAGTGTTTCGGCAAACTTTACTTCACTTTTGTTACAAAAACTTCACTGTGTTTTATCACAACTTCACTTCAAATCACATTTGAAACTTCACTTAAAAAAGACTTGGCGAGAATTCAATCTCTCCAAGTCTTTTTTCTTAAAATATTATCTCTGCAAATTGGGCGTTGGCGGCTTTGGCTAAATCAAGAGGTGCCAAAAATATCTGTGCACCGATTCTTCCACCGCTGATTATAATCTGCTCAAAATCCGTTGCGGAGGAATGAATAACCGTCTTAAACTGCTTTTTCATTCCTATAGGAGTACATCCCCCACGGATATATCCCGTAAGCGCCGTAATCTCTTTTACAGGAATAAGAGTGACCGACTTTTCACCAACCGTTGCGGCGGCTTTTTTAAGGTCAAGCTCCTTATGAATGGGAATAACAAAAACATAATGCTCACCGCTTTTTGCCACTGCCACAAGGGTTTTAAAGGAGCGTTCGTAGGGTTGACCCAGCATATCGGCAACCGTCACACCGTCAATAAATTCCTCGCAGGTGTAAAGGTTAATTTCATACTTTATTTTAAGGCGGTCAAGAATCCGCATTGCGTTGGTTTTTACCTCTTTGCCCATTATCGTCCACTCCTCATAAGGCAGTATTTCCTTAAAAGTGAAATTTTTGCGTCATAATGCGTTAACCCTCCACGATATGCAAGTCCTTCACCTTTTCTCTTTAAAATACTCATACACATTTTTTGCCACCGGCTCGGTCATACCCTTAACTCGCATTAAATCCTCAAGCTCTGCAGAGGATATAGCCGTCACCGTGCCAAAATGAGCCATAAGTTGCTTTGCGCGAGTCTCCCCCACTCCATCAATAGCAGTAAGGGATGAGCCAAGCATCTTCTTTTTACGGCGGCGGTTATGGTAGCCGATAGCAAAACGGTGCACCTCTTCCTGAATAGCATAAACAAGGTTATATGCGCTTCGGGTGGCTTTTATGGCGATTTCGCCCCCCTCGTCAGTGATAGCGCGAGTGCGATGCTTGTCGTCCTTAACCATACCGAACAGGGCAATATCATACCCCGCCTTTTTGATAATGGGAGACACTGCCGCCACCTGACCTTTGCCACCGTCAAGGAGTATTAAATCGGGCAGTTTGCCAAAATAGTCACCGTCACCC
>JAZOLY010000017.1:0-37037 GCA_045653445.1 Acutalibacteraceae bacterium | reverse complement strand
TGCACACACCTCATCGGCGTGGTGGTCGTGGTGATGATGGACGTGGCAACCGCAGTCGCAATGTTCATGGTGGTGATGGTGGTGCTCGTGGTCATGGCAGTCGCAATGTTCATCGTGGTGATGGTGGTGCTCGTGGTCATGGCAGTCGCAATGCTCATCGTGGTGATGATGCTCGTGGTCGTGGCAGTCGCAATGCTCATCGTGATGATGATGCTCGTGATGGTGATGTGCCTCCTCCTGAAGATGATGAAGTTCATCCTCAAGGGTGTGCTTATCTTCCATAGAGGCAAGTATAACATCGCCGCCCAACTGACTCCAAGGAGTAGTGACGATAGTAGCGTCGGTGTTATGCTGGCGAAGAAGTTCAACTGCGGCGGCAAGTTTGCCCTCGTCCATACCGTCGGTGTGACTGAGGATAATGGTGCCTGCATGCTCTACCTGATTGTTAAAGAACTCGCCGAAATTTTTCATATACATACGGCATTTGGTGGCGTCAACAACGGTGGTGAAAGAATTTAAAACGGCATCTTCCCGGTCAAGACCGCTGACTGCGCGGATAACGTCACTTAACTTGCCAACGCCTGAGGGCTCAATAATCACTCTGTGGGGTGCATACTCATCAAGCACCTTGCCAAGAGCCTCAGCAAAGTCACCCACAAGGGAGCAACAGATACAGCCCGAGTTCATTTCGGTAACTTCGATGCCTGCATCTTGCATAAAACCGCCGTCGATACCGATTTCACCAAACTCGTTTTCAATAAGCACCAATTTTTCGCCTGAATAAGCCTCTTTAATCAGCTTTTTAATAAGTGTGGTTTTGCCTGCACCCAAAAAGCCTGAAAAAATGTCTATCTTAGTCATTGTTTTCACCCTTCTTCTCAATTATGGCGATTGCCAAATCGTCAAGCTGTTTTGCATCAACGCGTGCAGGTGCGCCACTCATAAGCTCGCTTGAGTTAGCAACCTTGGGGAATGCGATAACGTCGCGGATAGAGTCAAGACCAAGCATAAGCATAACCAAGCGGTCAAGACCGTATGCCATACCGCCGTGAGGTGGTGCGCCGTAACGGAATGCATCGGTAAGGAAGCCGAAACGCTCGGCAATTTCCTCCTGTGTAAAGCCAAGAGCCTTAAACATACGCTCTTGCACCTGTGGGTCGTTGATACGGATTGAGCCGCCGCCAACCTCACAACCGTTAAGCACCATATCGTAAGCCTTTGCGGTAACAGAGGCTGGGTCGCTTTCAAGCATATCAAGGCACTCGTCCTTAGGAGCGGTAAAGGGATGATGCTTTGCAACAAAGCGGTCTTCCTCTTCACTGTACTCAAACTGCGGGAAGTCGGTAACCCAAAGGAAGTTGAATTTAGATTTGTCAATCAGTTCAAGACGCTCTGCAACCTCGCAACGAAGTGCGCCTAATGAGTTGAACACTACGTCATTTTTACCGTCGGCAACCACAAGCAGAACGTCATTCTGCTTAAGGTCAACAAGGTTGTGGCTTGCAGTAATTTCTTCTTCAGAAAGGAACTTTTCAAAACTTGATGCAATGCCCTCAGCAGTGTAACGGGTGAATGCCAAGCCCTTTGCGCCGTAATCCTTAACAAAATCGGTCAACTTGTCGATAACCTTGCGGGTCAACTTATCGGCAGAATCGGGCACCTTGATGGCGCGCACACTACCCCCTGCAGACAATGCACCGCTGAACACCTTAAATTCGCAGTTAGCAAGGGTTTCTGACAGGTCAATCAGTTCAAGACCGAAACGGGTATCGGGCTTGTCAGAACCAAAGCGGCTCATAGCCTCGCTGTAAGGCATACGGATAAAGGGAGTTGGGATGTCAACATCCAAAATCTCTTTAAATACGTATTTCATAAAGCCTTCGTTAACAGAGGTAACGTCGTCAATGTCAACGAAACTCATTTCAAGGTCAATCTGAGTAAATTCGGGTTGACGGTCGGCGCGCAAATCTTCGTCGCGGAAGCAACGGGCAATCTGCATATAACGGTCAAAGCCCGAAAGCATAAGAAGTTGCTTGTATAACTGGGGTGACTGAGGCAAAGCAAAGAAACTGCCTTGCTTTACGCGGGAGGGCACAAGATAGTCACGGGCACCCTCTGGTGTGGATTTGATAAGGATAGGTGTCTCAATCTCCAAAAATCCGTTTTTGTCGTAGTAGTCACGGGCGCACTTAACAATTTTGTGGCGGGTGATGATATTGCGCTGCATATCGGCACGGCGCAAGTCAAGGTAGCGGTACTGAAGTCTTAACTCCTCGCGAACAGAGGAATCCTCCAAAATCTCAAAAGGAGTGGTTTCGGCAACGGCAAGCACGCGCAACTCGGTAACAAAAACTTCAACCTCACCTGTAGGAATCTCCTTGTTAACACTTTCGCGTTGACGGACATCACCTGTGGCAATTACAACGTACTCACTGCGCAACTGAAATGCTTTTTCAAAAATCTCTCTATCAGTATTATCGTCAAAAGCCAACTGAGCTATGCCGCTACGGTCACGCAAATCGCAAAAGATAAGCTGACCCAAGTCACGCTGACGCTGAATCCAACCGCAAAGGGTTACTGTGCTTCCAATATGCTGGGGACGAAGTTCACCGCAATAGTTAGTGCGGCGCAAATTACCCATTTTTTCAATTTTAAGTGCCATATTACTGCTCTCCTTTATTGCCAAAATTCTCTACGGCGTCGTTTAAATCCTCAAAAGCGTCTGCAAACAAATCGTCGTAAACCGCCTCAACCAATCCGTTGGGCAGGGTAACGTCAATCTGTTCACCGTCAGCCATTCTTTTAAGTTTTGCCTTGCCCGTTGCAATTTCTTCATCACCAAGCACAAGGGTGTAGACTGCGCCAATCTTGTTGGCAAATTTCATTTGAGCCTTCAGTCCTCTGCCTGCCAAATCGGTCTGGGCGCTGAAGCCCTCTGCACGCAGGTCTCGGCAAAGCATAGATGCTGTAAGAATTGCCTCTTCACCCATTGGGGCAATGTAAACGTCGCAAACAGGCGGCAAGGGGAAGGAGCAATCCTGCGCTTCCATAACCATCATCAGTCGCTCAAGTCCCATACCAAAGCCAAGAGCGGCAGTAGGCTGACCGCCAACCTGTTCAATCAGTCCGTCGTAGCGACCGCCGCCGCAAAGGGTAGCCTGTGCGCCTAAATCGTTAGAGATAAACTCAAAAACGGTGCGGGTGTAGTAGTCAAGACCGCGCACAATCTTTGGATTAACCGTGTACTCAATTTTAAGCACGTCAAGGTGAGCCTTAACCTGCTCAAAGTGGTCGCGGCAATCGTCACAAATGTAATCAAGCACAGTGGGAGCCTTTTCTGCAATGGCAGAGCAAATGGGAGATTTGCAGTCAAGAATTCGCATAGGATTGCGGTCAAGTCTGCCACGGCAGGTTTCGCACAAATCGTCCTGCTTTGATGCAAAATATTCCTTCAGTGCCTTGGTATACTCTGCGCGGCAGGTAGGACAGCCGATAGAGTTGATTTCAAGGCGCAGATTTTTAATGCCAAGATTTTCAAAGGCAAGAGCGGCAACCGAGATAACCTCTGCATCGGCAGTGGCAACCGGCGCGCCAAAGCATTCAATACCAAACTGATGGAATTCACGAAGTCTGCCTGCCTGCGGCTTTTCATAGCGGTAGCAGGAGGTTACGTAGCTGATTTTCTGCGGCAAAGCCTCGTTGTGCAGACCGTGTTCAAGAAAAGCGCGCACACTGCCTGCAGTACCTTCGGGGCGCAAAGATATACTTCTGCCGCCGTTGTCGTTAAAGGTATACATCTCTTTTTGAACAACGTCAGTAGTGTCACCAACCGAGCGGTTAAAAAGCTCGGTGTGTTCAAAAACAGGGGTGCGCATCTCTTTAAATCCGAAAAGAGCAGCTGTGTCAAGCAGCTTTTTTTCAACGTACTGCCAACGGTGACTGTCGGCAGGTAAAACGTCTTGAGTACCCTTAATTGCTTGTGTTAAAAGTGCCATATTGTTACCTCACTTTGAGTTAATTTATAAAATAAAAACAAAAACCCTGATACAGCCCAAAAAAGAACTGTATCAGGGACGGAAAACAAAATCCGCGGTGCCACCCTGATTGACGGCATAAAGCCGCCCTCTTTCACTCATTTCGCTGAGTGTATGCGGCGCAAAAGCGCAAAGGCTCAAAGATGTCTTGGTCGGCACCGTACACAAAGCGCTTTCAGTCGCGGCGCTTCATCCCTGTAAGAGTCGTGTAGCCGATTACTCCTTCTTATCATAGCCTGATATACAAATTTAGTTGCCCTTCATAACCTCACGCCAGTCAAGGTCGCCACGCTCAAGTCCGTGAATAAGCACTTCGGCGGTGGCAATGTTGGTTGCGATAGGAATACAGTGCACGTCGCAAAGCCTGAGCAGACTAAGTTCTGCAATTTCGTGGTCTTTAGAAGCCATTGGGTCGCGGAAGAAAAGCACAAGGTCAATCTCATCACAACTGATGCGAGCGGCAATTTGCTCGTCGCCACCCTGAGGGCCACTCATAAAACTTACAATATCAAGGCCGGTGGCTTCGCTAACCAATTTGCCGGTGGTACCGGTGGCGCACAGATTGTAACGGCTTAAAATTCCGCAATAAGCAATACAAAACTGCACCATCAATTCTTTTTTTGCGTCGTCTGCGATAAGAGCTATATTCATTTATGTTTCTCCTCCTGCCTGATAAAAGGCGTATTTGCTGTGGTTATATCTTGTTTAATTTGGGCAGTCGCACGTTTTTACCGCAAAGGCGGTTGGCAATGCGTGCAAAGGATTTCTTTGCCTTGCCGCGACGTGCAAGTTTACCTTTGATTGCGCCAACGGTAAGCGCCCTGTCGTAAGGGACGATGCCGATAAGCCGTAATGCAGTATTATCAATCATCTTGTCAATGTGGGGTGCCAGTGATTGCTTCATCGCCTTATAGTCAAAGCGGTTGATAATCATCCGCCTTGCCGTCATACCAACGTCGTCAAGCAGCTGACAGACGTTGCGGGCGTCGCGTATGCTGACGGGGTCACCCCCAACAACCACAATAGCCGCATCGGCAGAGCTTACTGCCGCTTTAAAGCCGTCACCCACACCTGCAGTGGAGTCAATAATAATGCGGTCGAACTGACCTCGCAAGGATGTTGCAAGTTCTGCAAAGCCGTCACCCACCACGCCGTGCTCATTGGGAGCAGGAAGCAGTGACAGATTGGGCACGCTTGGGATAGGCTTAATGGCATCGGCAAGGTCGCAGCGGTCGTTAATAACGTCACCCGTATCAAAAACAACCTGGTCAGCCACGCCAAGCATAAGGTCAAGGCATCTTAATCCCTCGTCGGCATCAATAAGCAGGGTTTTCAGTCCTTTATCGGCAAAAGCGCCACCCAAACCGCACGCAACGGTGGATTTGCCTGCGCCGCCTTTACCGGACACGACCACATATATTTTACAAGCGGATTTATCCGACATATTCAGCCTCCAGACAATACTACTTTTCAATATTAACATAAAACCTTTAATATGTCAAAGATTTTATGGCAATAATTTGTCGGTTTCGGATGAAGAGTAAGGTTCGTCAGCGTTAAAGAAATATGCGTCAAAAATCTCTTTTGCAACGGGAGCAACGGCAGAACCGTGACCGCCGTTTTCAATAACGATGGAAACAGAAATTTCGGGTTTGGTGTATGGCGCAAAGGCAACGAACATAGCGTTGGTTTTGCCCGGTGCATCGGCAGTACCCGTTTTACCGCCTACACGGATGGGATAATTGCTGAAGGTGGCGGATGCAGTACCGTCCTCGGTAACCTGAAGCATACCCGCCTTAACGGCTTCAAAGCTTTCGGCAGGAATATCCACCTTGCTTAGCTCGTAAGAAAAATTGTTCTTTTGAATTTCGGTCATAGAATAGTTGTAAACCGATTTTATAAAGTGGGCGTTATATCTTGTGCCACCGTTTGCAAGGGTAGAGGTATACATAGCCAGCTGCAAGGGAGTAAAAGCGTTGTCCGACTGACCGATAGCCGCCTGAACGGTATCACCCTGAGTCCAATAACTGCCCATACTTTCGCGCTGCTCTTTGCCTGCCAAAATACCGTTTGATGAGGGCAGCTCAACCTGAGTAGAAACGCCAAGTCCAAGCTGACGGCAGTATTTGTTAAGGTCGCTGATGCCCACTCTGAAGCCCAACTCATAGAAAAAGAAGTTGCAGCTTTTTGCCAAGGCACCCGTAACGTTAAGGGAGCCGTGCCAACCCAGACAGGTAGGCTTGTAATCTTCAAATCGGTTATAGGTATGGGTGCAACGAATGGTATCGTAGGTGCTGATTTTGTTAAGATGCAGACCAATCAGCGCAACGGCAGGCTTAAAGGTAGAGCCGGGGGGATACTGACCGTTTAGCGCGCGGTCAAAAAGAGGCTGGCCTGTGGCAGTTTCAACCGCTTTGTAGTCCTCAAAATAGTCGGTCATACTGTATGAGGGGAAGTTTGCGCTTGCAAGAATTTCACCTGTATTAACGTCGGTCACAACCACTGCGCCACTTGTGGCGTAGCTTTGACCGGGCTTAAGATTTGAATTGATACGGTTAATGCCGTTTTTAAGGGCGTTTTGCGCCACCTTTTGCAAATTGGCATCAATGGTAAGTTGCACGGTGGAGCCGGGCACAGCCTCTCTCACCGTTTCGGTGGATTTAAGGGTGCCGTCGGCGTTTTGAATAACGGTGTATCTGCCGTCAACACCTTTAAGGTATTCTTCGGCGGCAAATTCAATGCCCGCCTTGCCCACCTTGTCGGAGTAGCGGTATTCACCTGTGTCTTTATATTTTTCCCAGTCGGTAGCCGACATAAGACCTGTGTAACCAAGCACGTGGGGTGCAAGCTCAGGGTCGGTATATTCACGGAAATTTGCCTTTTCAACGTTAACACCGGGAAGCTCGGCATAGTATTCCTGCACAGTCTGTGCAAGACTGTCGCCGATGTCCTCTGCAAAGGTGAAGGGATTGGCAGTAGAAAAGTCACTGCTGTCCATTGCGTAGCGCACGCCCATAATGAGCCTCTGCTCCTCTTCACTCAATCCCTCAAGAGAGTACCTTTCCACCATAGCGTTAAAGCAGTTTTCGGCAGTGGCATATCGTGCAAGTGACAAAGCGTTGCGCAAAGCGGTAATTTCCGCTTGCTTGTCCGCCACAAAGGAATAAGGAGCCTCTGCCTCTAAGGGCAAGGTGTCGGTCCACTTAATATCGGTCTTTTTAAGCAGTTTTATAAGTTTAAGAATAATGCCGTTTGCCTTGCTGTTTGGCAGTGTGGCGGCATCAAAAACAATATTAAAGCCGTCGCGGTTATACACAAGCACTCGGCCGTAGCGGTCAACAATTTCACCTCTTGCGGCGGGCACAGTCAGTGTGCGCACTGATGAATTGTCACCCTGAGCTTTGTAATAATCAGCGTTAACCACCTGAAGCTCCCCAAGGCGCACTGAAAAAACGCACATTACAACTGCAAGCACGACGATTAAGGCGGTATATCGCACCCAGAAGGGCTTTTTTTGCTGATAAAAGGACTGATACATAAAAAACAACCTTACTCTAACAGACTGTTGCTCCGTTTCTTAAAATTTGCCTTGCCAATAAAACTGACAAAAGGCCAAAACAAAAAGACAAAAAGCCAGGTGTAAATTGCCTGAGGCAAAGAGTACCTTGCAAGATAGAGCCATACACCGTCGTAGCCCTTTACTGCTACAAGCACAACCCAGTTCAAGATGTAATAAAGGGCGGTAAAAATGCCGCAAAGTACAGCAGCGGCAGGAAGCCGCTCACTGAAAAGATAGGTGGCAAGCAGTGAGCAGGCAAGGCCCATAAGCATCATAACAAGGGCGTTAAAGCCGTCGGGTGAGGTTGAGCCGATGTCGGTAGCAATGCCAAGGGCAAGGCCTGATATAATACCTGCCGTTTCACCGCCAAAGGCGGCAATGCACAGCATAAGAATAAAGGCAGGCATAGGCTTTACACCGAAAACTGTGGGCAAAATGGGTGTGGCGCACTGAAGAAAATAAACTAATGCTAAGGCTATGCCAAGCACCGAGTAGTATACGTATCCGCGCCGTCTTTTTTGATGCAAAATCCTCACCGCCTTTCAAAAAATCTAAATTTATTTTACAAGTCCGTCAAAGTCGCTTTGACCGTTAAAGGATGTAATAATCATAACACTGCTGCAGCCCTTAACGTCGGCGGCAGGAGTAATGGTGGCATAAACTGAAAATTCTCCCTCAATCTGCACAACCGAGTCAACCGTTCCGATAACAAGGCCTGCAGGAAACATACCGCCGCCTGCGGTTACAACATAGTCGCCCTTAGCCACGGTGGAATGTCTGCTAAGTCCGTCCATACGGCAAAAGCCCTCGGCAGCGCCTGAAACGTCACCCGACACAACGCCGTTATCGTCGGTACGGCGGTCGTAAGCCCCCATTTTAATGGCGGGATTAAGTACGGTCATAACAGTGGCATAGGATGGGCCGATTTCGTAAACGTATCCGATAATACCCTCAGCAGTAATAACGGGGTCGTGAAGGCTGACTCCGTCAAGGGAGCCTGCATTAACGGTAAAGGTGCAAAATGGGTCGGCAGTATCACGGGATATAACTCTTGCAGAGGTCATTTCAAAATCCTTGTGGTCCTCTTTTATGCCCAAAAACTCTTTGTAAAACTCGTTTTGGGTTAAAGCCTCTTGCCATTTTAGTTTTTCTTCATTCAAGTCGGCAATTTGCTCTCGCAAATCGGCATTTTCCTTTTGCAAATCCTCATATTTTGCAAAGGTGCCGAAAAAGTCACCCACACCCTCTGAAATATTGCCGAAAAACTCGCCGATGGGAGCAATAACCGAGCCTGCAAAGGCAGACTGAGGCGCCGCTACACTGCCAAAAATACTAAAGGCAATAACAGCGGCAATAAGCACCACCGCAACCGCAGAGGTTATTATAAACTTTTTGCTTCTGAAAAAGCGTCGCATTAAAATTCACCTCGCGGGATTAGTATCTGCGTTTTTTGTAATAGGTGTCAAAGCTCATATTGTTTTCAAGGCGCTTTGCAGTGCCCTCAACAACGCAGTCAAGTGGATTGTCGGCAATAGTAACGGGAATACCCGTTTCTTCGTTAATAAGCACGTCGATGCCGCGAAGCAGTGCGCCGCCGCCTGTAAGGGTAATGCCGCGGTCAATAATATCGGCGGCAAGTTCGGGGGGAGTCTTTTCAAGGGTAAGACGAATAGCGTCAATAATTTTGTGGAGCGATTCGCTCATAGCGTCGCGAACCTCCTCTGCGGTAACGTTAATGTTTTTAGGCAGACCGTCAATCAGATTTCGTCCCTTGATTTCCATACTGCCCTCATCCTCGTAAGGATAGGCAGAGCCGATAGCAATCTTGATTTCCTCTGCGGTACGCTCACCGATAAGCAGACTGTGCTTGCGGCGGATGTAGTTGATAATAGACTCGTCAAGATTGTCACCTGCGGTACGTACTGACTGAGAGGTAACGATGTCGCCCAGTGCAACGATAGCAACCTCACTTGTGCCGCCGCCAATGTCAACAACCATACTGCCCGATGCATCACCAACAGGCAGACCTGCACCAAGAGCAGCCGCCATAGGCTCCTCAATCAAGTCAACCTCTGATGCGCCTGCGTGACGGGCGGCGTCGTATACGGCACGTGCCTCAACCTCTGTAACGCCTGAGGGCACACAGATTACAACGCGCACCTTTGACACAAAACTACCCTTAAGTGCCTCGCGGATAAAACGCTTAAGCATGGTTGCAGTAACCTCAAAGTTGGCAATAACGCCGTCTTTAAGAGGGCGCACTGCTACGATTGAGCCGGGAGTACGGCCAATCATCTCTTTAGCGGCAGTACCAACCGAGCGCACCGACTTGTTGCGCACATCAACGGCAACAACAGAGGGTTCCCGCATAATAACACCCTTGCCCTTTACACAAAGCAGAGTGTTGGCAGTACCTAAATCAATTCCTATATCACGGCTGAACATATATCTTCATTCCTTAAATTAAATTTCTTTTATTATTCCCATCGGCTTTTAAAAACCGAAATTTTTAAGCAAAAGATAAACTCTTGCGGCAGGAAGCCCCATCACGTTGAAAAAGTCACCCTCAATGGAGTCCACCAAAATAGCACCCTTGCCTTGAATTCCGTAGGCACCTGCCTTATCCATAGGCTCGCCCGTAGCAATGTAATCGGCAATTTCTTTTTCGGTCAAAGTGCGAAAGGTTACCTTTGCCTCAACCGTTTCGGTGACCGATTTGTCACCGCAAAGGGCAGATATGCCTGTAAATACGCTGTGGGTTTTACCCGACAGAGTGCGAAGCATATTTGCGGCATCCTCCTCCGACTTGGGCTTGCCCAACACCTTGCCCTCAAGGGTTACAAGGGTGTCAGAGCCAAGAACTGTGCGGTCAGGATAAAGTTGTGCCACCGCTTGTGCTTTGCGACGGGCAAGTTCGCCCACCGCCTCTTTGGCAGTAAGTCCCTGGGTATTTTCGTCGCAACTGGCAGGTATAATCTCAAACACATACCCAAGCATTGACAAAATCTCTGCCCGTCTGGGTGAGGCAGAAGCCAAAATCAGCATTATTATCATCCTTTGTTAAAATACTCGCTAATACGCTACACACCTCGGTAATAAAGACCGCGGGTAAAATCCCCTTGGGGAGCGACCCCCTGTGCATAGCAATCAATTATATTTTCACACTGTGACTGTGTTTCGTCGGTAAATATGAGGGTCAAAAAGTCAAAATCGGATAGCCTGTCCCTTTCAAAAGAGAGCATAACGGGTTTGGTATTTAAAATCTCACTGTATCCGTTACCGCACATAACGGGGAAGGTTACTCCCTTGCGGTCGGTAAGTTCTTTTGAACAGTTTTTGCAGTTTTTCTTGCCACCCTTTACGCAGTTGCGTGTAAGCATAAGGGGCAGTCTGCCATAGGCTATTATACCGCCCTTGCCCACCCTTGCCGCTTGCCGTAGGGTTAACTCGAAAGAGAGGGTAACGTCCCTTTCGGCAAAGTGGTTGGCAGAGTAAGAATTAAAAATGTTCATTCCAAAGCCAAGGTGAGCGGTCAGCCCTGCCTCACGGGCAAGGTGTACTGCACCAAGGTTGTGGCAAAGGGCAAATTTTGCACCCTGCTCTTTGGCTTTCTCAAGTTGGTCTGCTATCCATTCGTCACCCACAAACATTGCACGGGGAATTTCAACCCCCACGTTGTCTAATTGGGGCAATTTACTGCCAAGGGGCAGGTAAACACGTTGAGCAAGGTGGATGTTTTCAGGCAAAAAGTTATCACTTGCAAGCCGCACAAACAAAGGGGGAGTGTCAGCCTTTTTAATCGGTGTGGCAGATAACTCAGGCATATTAAAGGGAACTTGCGCCCCTTTTCGTAAAAGGTTTAACTGCTCACAGCACTGCCGTCTTAATCCGTTAAGGGCAGAGGCAGGCAAGGTCAAACCTTGGGGATTATCAAAGTTAAAATTGTTAAGAAAATAGGGTGTACCGCCCAGTTTTGAGCAAAGGGCAAAAGCGCGCTCACTGTCAAGGGAAGTTTTAAGTGCAATCTCCGCCTTTTCTTGTGCAGTGACGGTATGCTCTCCGTCAGTAAGGGTTAAGGTTGCATTGCCGTCTTTAAGGCAAAGAGACATATCCGCAGGTACACTTTGTCGCTCATTGCGGTAAAGCAGATGTATCTCGCCAAAGGTAGCGTCACTCTCTGCCTTGGCATCAAGGGTGCGCCTGCCAAACATATTTTCACCAAGGTTGCCTTTGTAGTAGCCGTCGGTGTGACCTGAGCGGCTAAAAACGGAACTCAGCAACTCTTTAAGACGAGGGGGAACAACCTCACCGTCAGCAGCAAGCCGAAAGGCACTGACTGCGGCGGCAACATATTCGGGGCGCTTCATTCTGCCCTCGATTTTAAGGGATGCCACCCCGTCTGACATAAGCTGGGGCAGACTGTCAAGCAAGGATAAATCTTTAAGTGATAAGGGATAACTGCCGTCGGAGTATTCCATTCGGCAGGGTTGGGCGCACATACCTCGGTTGCCGCTTCGCTGACCGATAACGCCACTCATATAGCATTGCCCCGAAAGGCACATACACAGTGCGCCGTGAACAAAAACTTCCGTCTCAATGCCCAGTTTTGCCGCCTCAGAGGTAATGTGTTTTATCTCTGTGGCAGATAATTCGCGGGCAAGGACAACTCGGCTGATGCCCAACTCTTTAAGCATTGGCAAGGCAGAGGCGGTATGCACCGACATCTGTGTGGAGGCGTGCAGTCGCATAGTGGGAGCCGCCTTTTTAATAAGACGGGCAAGGCCGATATCCTGCACAATAACGGCGTCAACCCCTGCCTCACAGGCAAGTCGCAGTTGAGAAAGGCAATCGGCAATTTCGCCGTCGCTTACAAGGGTGTTAAGGGTAAGGTAAACCTTGACACCGCGAATGTGACAGTATTCGGTTGCCTCACGCAGACTGTCACCGCCAAAGTTGACGGCACCTTGCCGCGCGTTAAATTTGCCTGCACCAAGATAAACAGCGTCCGCGCCGCATCTTACGGCGGCAACAAGGGCATCAAAGGTGCCTGCTGGGGCTAAAACTTCAGGTTTCATCTGCCTGACAATTTGTCGCGCAGGCGCATATTTTCACGGTTAAGGCGCTCTATCTCACGGCGAGCCTCGTCCGACTCTAAGGAAGAGCAGGCAGACTCCTCAGTTGAACGCTTAAGGGCGCGCTTAGTCTCGGCAAGCTCGGTCTCAAGCTTTTTGTTTTCGTCGCAAAATTGCAGTGCACACATAACTGCCGCCATAGTGGTTGAAAGGAAAGGATTGCCCTTTGAAAGACTGTTCATTTGCACGTCAACCTTGTTGGCAATTTCTTTCATATAAGCCTCTGACTCGTCGGTATTAACGTAATATTCAATACCCGCAACGGTAAGTCTGATTTTTTTAGACATAATCTGCACCTCCGAAAATATCTATACAGTATTATAATACTATAAAATGAGTATAAAATAAAGAGTTTTTTGCAAGAATTTAAAGTTTTTTGAAAAGTTAAGGATTTGAGCATAGAGAAGGAGATTTTAACAGTTGGTTTGAATAGTTTTGAAAAAGTTAGAAAAAAAGAAAGATTTCTATTGATTTTTGAAAAGTGATGTGTTATAATCTTTGAGCGGTCAAAATCTGACTGCAAAAATATCCGGGTGTGGCGCAGCTGGTAGCGCGCTTGACTGGGGGTCAAGAGGCCGCAGGTTCAAGTCCTGTCACTCGGACCAAAAAACAGTTCCAACCTTTTGGTTGGGGCTGTTTTTTCTTTTGAATTACAGGGCTTGGACCTGAGAAGGTCTGAGCGTTAAGAAAACAGTCCGGTGGACTGTTTTTAGCGAGGAGTGGCGAGGCGGGTACTGTTGCGAAGCAACGGTCGACGAGCCGGTAGTATGCAAGGCGAAGCCGCAGCAGACGGTCAAGTCCTGTCACTTGGACCAAAAAGAAACACTTCCCAAAATTAAGTGTTACTTTTTGTGTTTGTGTCCGTAAGGGCACAACATCGTTTTGCGGTGAAACCGCAAACATCATTTGACCGCTTGGTCAACATCGTTTTTACAGACACAAAACGATGTTACACTTGAGGTGTAAACGATGTTGCCTTTGGCAAAAGCCTCGGCAAACAAGACGACTAAACAGAATATTGACATCCAATTTCCTTTATAATATAATATTTTCGTTTGCGAAAAGGAAGTGAAAAGGTGAAGGCTCTTCGATTTATAAAGAAAAATGCGGTTATGTGCATTGCGGCTTTGGTGGCGATTGTTACCGCTTTTATCGTGCCCCCCGATGAAAAATATACGGACTACGTTGACTGGCGCACCATATCCTGCCTCTTTTTAACCTTGGCAGTTGTATGCGCTTTGCGAAACATCAAGTTTTTCTCAATTCTTGCCCGCCGCCTTGTGCTTATGGCAGGCAATATGCGCTCTCTGTTTTTGATGCTTATTACCATCACCTTTATCGGCTCAATGATTATTGCCAACGATATGGCGCTTATCACCTTTTTACCTCTTGGATATTTTGCTTTGTCGGTTACCCGTCAGGAAAAATATATGGCATACCTGTTTGTGCTGCAAAATATTTCTGCCAATCTTGGCGGTATGCTCACCCCCTTCGGCAACCCCCAAAACCTTTATATTTATTCCTATTACAACATTCCAACAGGTGAGTTTTGCCGCATTATGCTGCCTGCCTTTTTGCTTGCGGTGACACTGTTGGTATTGGCTTGTCTGCCTATAAAACCCGTTAAACTAACCTTCAGCGAGCAATCCCACGAAAGACTTAACGTAAAAAAAGCGGTGCTTTACGGGGTGCTGTTTTTGGCATCAATACTGATAGTTTTTCGGGTAATTCCCTTTACGGTGGGACTGATTGTTATCCCTGCCGTTCTGCTTTTTGCCGACCGAGAGTCCTTTTTAATGGTGGATTACGGCTTGCTTGCCACCTTTTTCTTCTTTTTCATTTTTGCAGGCAACGTGGCGCGAATTGAGTGGGTTAACACCGCCATATCCGCCCTGCTGCAAAAGGACGTATTGTTGGTATCCACCCTCAGCTGTCAGTTTATCAGCAACGTGCCATCCGCCATTCTGCTGTCGCAGTTTACCGCAGATTACGCCCCCTTGCTGTTGGGAGTAAATATTGGCGGTACGGGTACCCTTATCGCATCATTGGCAAGCTTGATTACATTTAACGAGTTTCGTTTGCTCCATCCTGAACAGACCAAAAAATATCTGCTGATTTTTACGGGGCTGAACGTGGCGTTTCTTGTGATTATGACCCTTGCCGCTAAATTGTTTTTTGTGTGACAGATATAAAAAGCACTTGCTGATGCAAGTGCTTTTTTATGATTATTAAACCACAATTTCTGCTTTGCTTCCGCCCGACTTATCCTTGGTGACAATAATCTGCTTGTCGATTTTCTGCTTCAGCTCGCCCACGTGGGAAATAATGCCCACCAGACGATTGCCCTCTGCCAAGGAAGACAGAGCCTTCATAGCAGCCGTGAGGGATTCCTCATCAAGAGAACCGAAGCCCTCGTCAACAAACATAGTGTCAAGCTTAATGCCGCCTGCACTTGACTGAATCTCGTCTGCCAAGCCCAATGCAAGGGCAAGGGACGCCTTAAAGGATTCACCGCCTGACAGGGATTTTACGCTGCGGTGTGTACCGTTGTAGTGGTCGATAACGTCTAAATCAAGACCGCTTTGACCTGTTTTTGAAAGGGCTTCCTTGCGACGAATCAGGTCATACTGTCCGTCGGTCATAATCATCAGTCGGGTGTTGGCACGGGCAATAATGCGGTCGAAATAATTCATCTGGATATAGGTTTCAAGCATTATTTTTTCTTTGCCCGAAAGTTGTCCGTTGGCAGTGTTGGAAAGAGCCTTAACCCAGCTATAACGCTTTTCGACGGCAATCAAATCGCTGGCTTTTTCCCTTATATTCTGAAGGGCGGTTTGGTTGGCGTTTATGCGGCTGTGAAGAAGCTTAGACTTGCCGTCAAGCGTTACTTGCTCTGCTTCAATGCCTGCAAGCTTTTCCGTTTCTTTTTCCAAATCAATCTGAACATCACTGCCCAGCCGTTTAAGGATTTCTTCCTTTGCCGCCTTAAGAGAGGCAACCCTTTCATTACCTTCGTTAAGCTTTTTAAGGGCATTTTCATAGGCGGTTGTAATTTGCTCGGATTTGTCGTTAAGAGCGTCAATTTGCACGCGGGCGGCCTCTTTAGACTCAAAGGAAAGCTTGCCTTTAAGCTCCTCTACGCGCTTTTGCAGTGAAGCGTTTTCTGCCTCTTTGGTTTTAAGCAGGTCGGCAACCTCTGTAAGTTTCTTCTTTGCGCCCTCAAGCAGTGCGCTTTTTTCGGGAAGGGCTTTTTCAATTTCCTCTTTGCGCTGAAACTTGTTTTTTGCGGTGGTTATGCGGTTGTCAAGGTCGCAGATTTCTGCTTCAACCTCTGACAGTCTGACCGCCGCAAGAGCCTTTGCACCCGAAAGGTCGGTATCGCCCAAAAGGGAGCAGATTTCCGTCAGCACACTGCTTCGCTTTTCCTCAAGAGCGCCCTTCAGACTGCCCGCCTTGCTTCTTGCTTCGTTGGCATCAGCAACAACAACCTCCAACCTTTTTTGCAACGCCTCAAGACGCTCCTTTGTGGGCGCGTTTTGGGGCTTCACTGCAATTTGGGGGTGAGATACCGAGCCGCACACGGGGCATGGCTCGTTGTCCTTTAAGGTTTCTGCCAAAATGCCTGCCTGAGCGTCAAGATATGCCTTGTTTTCCGCCTTTACAATGCCTTCTGCCTTTTCTTGCAGGGCGTTTTTTTCGTTATAGTCGGTGATTGCCTGCTTAAAATCCTTCTCTGCCTTTTCCAAAGCGTCAAGGTTGCCTTTAAGCGCATTCAGCTTTGCGGCGGTATCTGTGAGACCCTTTTTCTCGGCTTCAAGTGTAATCTTTTCTTCTCCCGCTTTATCCAAAGCCTTGACCTCTTCGGTAAGAGCGGTGATTTCTGCTTCCGTATTTTTTACGGATGCTTCGGTTTTTGCAACAAATTCGTTGCCCTTTTCGATATAACCCTTGTTGTTGGTTAGAAGGGTTAGCTTATCAAAAAGCTCGTCGTAATCGGGCAAAAGAGCCTTGATTTGAGCCACCTGCTCGTTCAGTCGTTTGACTTCGGGCTGCCTTGCTTTTTCTGCCTCAAGACCTTCTGCCAATGCCTTTTGAGCTTGGCTTGCGGCATCGGTGTCGGCTTGATTTTTTTCAAAATCCGCCTTAGCGCTGATGATATCCTTTGCCTTGTTGATTGATGCTTTAAACTCGTCCGCCTCTTTTTGAAGCTTAGCTTTAAGGTTATCCACCTCTTTTTCGGCAGACAGGTCGTCGTCAATCAGCTTTTCTAAAAGAGCAAGGGTATCCTCTGTTGTCAAAAGACCGTTTTTTGCCTTGTCCACCTCCAAAAAGGCGACGTTGTCCTCATCACAGAGGATGCCTGCAATATACTGTGAAATGCTGCGCCTTATAATCTCGCATTCGTCCGAAAGCTTGCCCGATTCTTTTTTAAGTCTTTCCTGCAAATCCTGAAAAAGCTCGGTCTTAAAAATGTGGCGGAATATATCCATACGCTCCTTTGTGGGAGCAAGCAAAAGCTTCAAAAAATCCCCCTGCGCAATCATTGCAATCTGGCAGAATTGGTCACGGTCGATGCCAATAATTTCTTTGACAGCGTTGTCTACGTCCTTGATTTTAGACACAACCTTGCCGTCGGGATATATAATCTCGGCATTGGCAATTTGCTTGGTAGTGCCGCCGCCACGCTTTGCCTCACGCTCGTATTCGGGGTTGCGCTTGACGGTATACTCCTTGTCGCGATAGCTGAACACAAGCTCTACCTCTGTTGGAGTAGTCTCATCCGCATATTTGGAACGGAGCATAGATACCTCGCGGTTTTTACCGCTGGGAGCGCCGTAAAGGGCATAGGTAATGGCATCAAAAATGGTGGTTTTGCCTGCGCCCGTATCACCGGTTATAAGATAAAGTCCACCTGTACCAAGCTTGTCAAAATCAAACTCGGTAACGCTTGAGTAGGGCCCAAAGGCTGATATTTTAAGTTTTAGCGGTCTCATTGTATGCCCTCCCAAAGTTGCTCTATAATATTGCTTACAAAGGCGCTTTGCTCGTCACTTAAGGGTTGCCCGTTCTGAAGCTGATAAAACTCGCTGAAATGCTCAAGGGGAGTTTTCTCTTTTACACCTTCTGCGCCGTTTATTTGGTTGGCAGTGCGAGTTCTCTTGTTGTCGTAGTCAAGCTTCATTATGTTTTTGTAAATCACGCGAAGCTTGGTCAGTACGTCGGGAATATCCTCCTCGTCGGTCAGGGTGACGTGGATATAATCCTCGTTATAGCTTGTATTTTCCCAAAAGCTTTTAAGAGTAAGCTCTTCATAGCTGCCTTTTATTTCCACCATATCCCGTTTAGGAACAAGGGGTATAAATTCAAGGGAAAGATTTCCCTTTTCCTTAAGCTCAAGGACCGTTACCGCTTTTTCATCCTTGGCTTCGGAAAAGGAGTATTTAAGGGGGGTGCCGCTGTAACGGATGTGGTCACAGGAGCATTTTTGCCCTCTGTGAATGTGGCCAAGTGCAACATAATCGAAATGGGCAAAAACAGAAGCATCAACGTTGTCGGTGCCGCCTACCGATACCTCTTCCGATTCAGTACGCAGGGCACCCGTCACAAACTGGTGGGTAATCAGCAGGTTGCGCTTTGAGGTGTCAATATTCATTGAGTCCACCGCCACCTTAACGGCATCGGTGTAAGATGTAATTTCTTCATCAGGGTAAAAGCGTCTAACGTTAGAGGGTTTTACAAAGGGGAGCATATATACCATAAGGTCGCCAAAAGCATCGGTCATAGCGATTGGTTCCACCTTGCTGTCGTAAACGGGTGACATATAAATGCCGCTTTTGTTCATAAGGCGGCCGCCAAAGGCAATTCGCTCGGCAGAGTCGTGGTTGCCGCTGATAACGAATACCTTTAGGTTGCGCTTTGACAGGCGCACCAAAAAATCGTCAAACAGCTCTACTGCCTCGGCAGAGGGTACCGATTTGTCGTACACGTCGCCTGCAATAATTACGCCGTCAGGCTTTTGTTCGTCAATGATATTGATAATTTTTGTAAGAATATAGGATTGGTCTTCAAGCATTGAAAACTCGTTTACACGCTTGCCAAGATGCAGGTCTGATAAATGTATAAATTTCATTTTGCGCCCCTTGTTGTAGTTTTTTGGTATTATATCATATTTGCGCGCAGAAGTAAACAAGAGCAAAAAAGCATCCCTATGCTTAAAAACACAGGGATGCATCAAACTTTTCAACATTTTATCAAAACTACTACAAATTTGCGACAAAAAATATGCGCAAAATCACATATAATTTTCAATGTATTTGTGCATAAGGTAGAACTTGAATAAAACACAAAAAAGACGTGGCAATTTTGCACAAAAACAGAATCCTTTGTGGTATAATGGGTAAAGTAAACGGAGTGATGAAGAATGTATCAAATAATAGAGGAAGAATTTGACTCGTCCGAAACGGGAAGTTACACCGCCTACGGCGTTGCATATAACGTTAACGGAGAAAGTCTGTCGGTCAGCGACCTTACCCTTGACAAAGAAAGGGCGCAAGCCTTTGTTTTGCTGTGCAATCGGCTGAGACTTGACCCCGACCAATTACTTGACGCGGCAGAGGATTTTGTTTTTGAAGAAGGACTTGTAAAGAGCAAAATTACACTTCAAAGTGAGGAATAAAGCCTTCACCTACGGCACTTCCGTCCTGACGGTAGCCGCAGTCAAGCCCTAAGAAATCGGCATAGTCAAGCACCAATTCATACTCATCCTTAGTTACGGTGCGGTCAAGAGGAGCTGGGGCGTTTTCCATAGGCGTATACTGACTCATAATGCTGATAGTGATGCCTGTGCCAAAGCGCTGCTTTAAGTCCTTCAGCGCCTTCATACTGTCATCGGTGCAGTCAGGCAAAACAAGGTGGCGGATAATAACCCCTTCGGTCATAATTCCGTCATCACTAAACCGATTTACACTTCGTTTTTCAAGCATAAAGCCGATAGCGTCAAGGGCAACCTGAGGATAATCGGGGGCGTTAGAGAAACGCGCCGCCAACTCAGGCGAGTGATACTTATAGTCGGGCAAAAATATCTGAATTTTTTCGGCAAGCAATTCAAGGCTTGTCTTTTTTTCATATCCGCTTGTGTTGTAAACCACGGGAATTGAGGGCTTTGCCTGACAAAGTGCAGAGCTGATTTGCGGAATATAATGGGTGGGCGTAACAAGGTTAAGGTTGTGCACGCCCCCATTCTGCAAATTTTGCATAGCCTCTGCAAGCTGAGCTACAGAATAAACCCTGCCAATATTTCCGCCGCCACTGATAGCACGGTTTTGGCAAAAAACACAGCCCATATTGCAACCGCAAAAAAAGATGGTGCCCGACCCCTTTGTGCCCGAAATACAAGGCTCCTCCCAAAAGTGAGGGGCAATACGGGCGATGCGTATATTGTTGTCGGCGCTGCAATATCCAATCTGACCGTTATTTCGGTCTGCATTGCAGTCTCTGGGGCAAAGATTACAATTCATAAAACATCATCCTATAAAAAAGAGAAGATTCGTTTTTTAAGGCGAGTCTTCTCTTCTTATTCGTGTAGTGATATGCTGACCGCCGTCAGCGTGATATTTTCTTTTTAAAAAAGAAAGTGATATTGAAGCCTTGCAGCTTCAGTGATATTCTATTCACACACAAACTTGCGAAGCAAATACAACACGGCGCAAGCCGATTATCACTGCGAAGCAATATAACTCGCCGTAGGCGAATAGAACTGGGGTGATACTCCCTTAAGAGTATCACGCCAAGCAGTGCCCTGAGTTTATTATTCAAGAATATTTTTAAGTCCAAGCAAGGCTTGACGGTAGGTAAGCAGGTCGGCAGAAGTAACTGCGCCGTCACCGTCAAGGTCGGCAGCCTTTTCAAAAGCGCCGCTAAGAGCGGTGTGACCGCTTACGTGAAGGGCAATCTTGTCGTAGCCTGCAGAGGTCACAGTGCCGTTACCCATAAGGTCACCGACTAAAACCACCTTAACAGAAAGGGATTTGCCCTCCCAGCTCATAGTGAAGGTGTCACCGGTGTTAACGTCTTTATAGGCATCAAGCAAAGTGCCGTCGGGAGCATAAGCGGCAAGGGTTGCGCCCTCGAAGGAATGCTCACCGATAAACATATCAACGGGATTGCCAAGACAGTCAACATACAGATAGTCGTCCTCAATTACATAACCATCGAAGATGTCATAGAAATCCTGCTTGGTATAGCTGCGCTCAACCACCACGGAGGGAGCAGAGCCCTTATTCTGATACCAGTTGTCATCAAGCATTTCAAACTGAGTGGCATCGGTAATATCGGTATAGGTGTAGTTAACGTCGGTATCTGTAAGTACGCCTGAACCAATTACATTCATATTTCTTGCATAGTAGCAACCGCTTATTGTACCGCCGTTATTGATTCCTGCAACAGCACCGTTGCCGTTGCCCGTTACAGTAGCGTCAACCACGCAGTTTTTGATAATACCGTTATTGGTGGTTGAAAGAGCGCCAACTCCGTTGCCGGATACAGAGCCACTTACCTTGCAGTAGGCAACGTACGAACTGTTGGTGTCGGCAAGCAAAGCCTTTCCACTGACAGAGCCCTCTACCTCAAGGTGAGAGATAGCGCCGTTGTTGTTTGCAAATAGAGGAGCGGTAAGTCCGCTGATTTTGTGACCGTTACCGTAGAAAACGCCGTTAAAGGAGCTTGTTGAAGAGCCGATAGAGGTCCAGTTTTTGACGGAAATATCTGCAGTCAAAATGTAGTTGCCGTTAAGATCGTACTGAACATTTTGCAAGTCGGATACATTATTAATTTCAGTATAGCCTTCATATGGGGCGGCAACGTAGAAGGAAACAAGAGCCCAATCGGTTGCACCGCTGTTGCCGATGGTATAAATGGTATACCAACCTGGTTCGCTGAACGTATGGGCACCGTCTGAGTTGGTGCATGCCTGAACGTTATAATCCCAATTACCCTTGATGGCTGTGGTGTTAATAAATATTCTGTCGTAGCTGTTGCCGTTGGGCATTTTGCCGGTAATAGCATGTGAGCAACCAAGTTTGATTTTGTCGCCTGTATAGATTTTAACGCGGTTAGGCACCTTAAAGTATTCGTACTCAACCCCTGCATCCTTGTCAATCAGTTCAAGGGTTACGGTCTTGGGGGTATAGCCTGAGTAGTTGGCATACTTGCCGGTTTCTATCAAATCTTTCTTTGACTCGTAAAGGATGGCACCGTTGGGGTCAACAGGCTCTGTAGCTGTTTTTCCGTCATCAGTAAGGGAGTCAAGATACCACTGTGCAGGCGGTGCAATTTTCCACATACCACGGCAATCACAAGAAACCAACAATTCACTGGTTGTGGGGTTAACGCGCATACAGGTAGCCTTTTTACCGCCGTCGGCACTCATATCTCTACCGTCGCCAACCTGACGGGTGATGCAGGTCCAGGTTTTGCCGCAGTCGAGTGAACGGTAAATACCGCCTTCGTCGTATGATGCAGCGTTAATGTCACCGTTTCCGCCAACATAAACTACGTTGGGGTTGTTGGGGTCAACCGCTACAGTGTTTGCAGCCGCAAAACTGCCTGCTTCAACGTAATTTACAGAAGTGAGACTGTTGTTGCCGTTATTAAAATCAATATAGCCTGCATAAAGGGTGGAGCCTGCAGTTACGTAGATTTTACCGCTTTCGTTGTCATATGCGATATCTTCAATGGAGCTACCAACGTTGGCAAGCTGAAACCAGGTAAGGCCCTTGTCGGTAGAGTAAACAAGTCGGTTGCCGTTAGCGCCAAAAAGAGTGCCTCGCTTCATATCAATGGCAAGCACGCCCTTACAACCAAGGCTACCCGTTGAAGAATCAGAAATCATTTCTTTCCAAGTGTGGCCGCCGTCCTCGGTGCGCCATTCGCCCATAAAAGCAACATTGTCGTCACCAAGGCAACCCGTACCTGCCTTAAGGCCATTAACCTGAATACCTGTGTTAATACAGGTTTCACCTGCATCAAAGGTTATCCAAAGATAACGTGGATCGGTCCAACCCATAGCGTCGCAAATAAACACAGTCTTTTCGTTAAGCATATATGCGCCGTAGGTAAATCCGCCCCAAGCCTCGCCGCGCCAAGGCAGATAGGTCCAGGTTTTACCGCCATCGGTTGAGTAACCGCCGTTGTAATCCTGAGAAGAAATAGCGATATATTCGGGATGATTTACATTAAAGTTCCAAATTCCTGTGGTGGCAATGGCGTTAAAGCCTGAGTTGCTCCACTTGATGTTTTTGCCGCCGTTGATAGACTTCCACAATCCGTTGGCCTCAACCACAAGGGTGTTTTCGTGAACATTACTCCAGAAGCCGAAGGGGGAAACGCCGCTGACCGGCTGCCAGGTTACCTGCTGACCTATTTGCTGATGTGATTTTGCCCAACTTTTACCGCCGTTGTTGGAATACCAGCCCGAGCCATTAGTATTTCTTTCGGTAACGTAAAGATTATCGGGATTAAGGGAGCTTACAGAAATGTTATCGGGAGTGTATGCACTGCCGTCAGAGAAACGGTAAGCAGGGTAGTACAAGCCGTCGATTTTATTCCAGGTATAGCCAAAGTCGTTGGAGCGGTACATAGCGGTGTCGGTAGTAATCCAAATCTTGCCGACAGCAGAGGTATCGTGGCCTGCAACCTCGGTTTCAATTACGTCTACGCTGTTAGCGTAAATACCATGGCGGTTCAGAGTTTCGGTCCAATTTTTACCGCCGTCGGTAGAGATATAGAAGCCGTTTTTATTAGCAGCGTACATATAGAATTTGCCGTTTGCATTGTAGGAAGCCATTTCGGCACCTGCAAGGAAGGCAGAGCTTGTTTGAGCAACGCGGTTGACGTAGATGGTGCCTACTGTCTTTTCAAGCTTAACCCAACTAAATCCGCCGTCGGTAGTTTTCCACATAGCCTGCTGAGGATATTCAACATCGTCGTTTGTGATGGTAACGTCCTCAACCGACCAGTAAGCAGTGGTGCAGTAGCCCTTTGAGGCGTTGTAGGAGTTAAGGTCATAAACTATTTGAACACGATAGTCGTTGTGCGTTTTAATAGCCTTATAGGTGCCTGAAATTTCTCTTGCAGACAGACCCTTAGTCCATTCGCACTGACCAAGAGCATTGGTGGTTACGAAGATACCGTTTGAAACGGCGGCGCCTGTGTTGCAACCAACGATAATAACGTGGTCGGGATTTGTGGGGTCAATGGCAATACCCGTTGCGCCGCCTGCGTCAAGACCGATGGTGCAGGACTGCCAGTGGTCACCGCCGTCAAGTGAGCGGTAAATGCCCGAAATATCGGTGCCAAACATTGCAAGACGGTCATCGCTTGATACAACAACCGATGCAATAGCCTGACAAGCTTCGCCGCCCTCAAGATATCCGCGGTCAATAAGCTCTTGGTTAATCATAGGAACAGCCTGCCACAAGTCAGACTCAAAATAAATGCCGTCATAGTTATACTTAACCACCTTGTTGTCGGTGCCTGTGGGGATAGAGGCGGCAGTGTTCATATAGGTGATAACGTTTTTGCCGTTTTCTGGGTCGATAATATAAAGGCTTTCGTCAGGATAAACCACGTCATCAGTGGGCACAACGTCGGTATAGTTGCGGTCAATGATAACACCTTCAGCATATCTGCCGTTGTAAAAGTTTGCGGTAAGCAAAACCTTTAAGGAAACGGCACTGAAGCTCATACTGCTTGCAGAAACGCCGTATACGGTTTGACCGTTAGCGTTGGTAAGGCTTACGTATTGTTGGTCAAGCATAACGCGGATAAGGTTGCCTTGCTTAACAAGGGTGTAGTAGTGATTTGGGGTTGACATATTTGCTGATGCAAGCTCGTTTCCGTTATAGAAAAGCTTGACGGTGTATACACCAACCTCGTTACCTGCATCGTCAATATACTCGTTATTATATTCACGAAGCTCCAGTCTGCCAAGTACAAGGGCATTGTACTCGCCGTGACGGTTGGAGTTATGGCTGAGTGCGTGAATATAAGTAGTAATGGCAAAATCACCGCTGAAAGTAAGGGGTGTTTTGTATGTAATGCTATACTGCTTATTTGAATTGTCGACAGTATAGAACCTTCCATTTTCTTGAATTTGCTCAGTGTTACCTGACCATTCGGTGCCGTTAAAGGTAAGATACTGGTCGTCGCTATCGGCGGCAAGCGCCATAACGGGCACCATACACACAATAAGGCACAGCACACACATAATACTTAAAATTCTTTTCATTAGTTTGCTCCTTTCTTTCGGTGCTTAAGGGGCACAGAAAGCCATTTTCACATTTTTATATTATACATTATTTCATTAAATAATAAAATTAGCACTTATTCCAAAAATTCTGCAACACCTATGTGCATTATAGACAAAAAGCCACCTGTGGTAGCAAAGCGATTGCTAAGCAAACATTTAGTTACGCAGTAATTTAGCTTATGGCATTGAATAGGCAAAGCTTAAAAAGTCGGGCATTTTCTCTATCTTTCCCTTTGCCATCAGGCAAAATTTCTCACCCGTTGGAGTTTCTCCCTCACAAACCGAGATAAGCCGCTCATCCCCTGTAATATAGGGAGGTACAGAATCCTTTCGGTCAATGGCGGTGTAGGGCTTATAGCCCATTTTGCTGTAAAAGTTAACAAGGCTTTCCTCGGCAGGCCGAAGTATTACAAGACTGTGACGGGCACAAGTCTCTTTTACAAGAGCGGTGGCATAGCCTTTGCCTCGATAGTCGGGGTGGGTTGCGGCGGCAAAAATATAGCAGACAGGATTTTCGCCCTCCTCAGTGACAAGGGTGCAGGGTATCTCAAAAAGCATACTTACAACCTGACCGCCCTCTGCAATATAGCGAATGCAGTCGGAAAACAGGTCAAAAAGTCTGTCGTCAAAACCCTCAGCCGCGCCGAAGGTGTCGTTATAAAGTTTTCTTGCCGATGATTTTATATCCATATCGCCACCCCTTTCTGCCTTTATTTTACCATAAAAATGAGAATTTACAATCTAAAATAGTAGGGAACGGATTTATCCGTTACGTTTCGGAATGCATCAAAATCGTGCTTGTAGGGGCTAAGCCTTCTCCGGTGGGAGAAGGGGGACCGCGATAGCGGTGGATGAGGCGTAAAGATGCGTGCTAACGCACGCGCGATATGTTGTTTGTGACAACGCGATATATTTGCAGTGCAAATGCGATATATCTAACGATGCGATATGTTGCTTTGCAACGAGAAACAAATCAACCCTCTTGCGCTTAATGTTATAAAATGGTATAATATTCATATGCTATAGCCGAAAGGACTGACCCCATTGTCAAAAATTATCAACACTATCCAATTAAAATTTTATTTACGCCTCATTCTTGCCTATGTTGCAGGCGTGATTATGTTTGCCGTTGTTGCTTCAACAAGCGGTAATCTTGCCGAATGTCCTCTGTGGCTTGGCTTTTATGGGTCTTTGCTTTGCTTTGCCTATATTTTACCCATAATTGCCGAGAGGAATATACCTCTTGCCTATATGGCGGTGGGTGCAGTGGCAGTTGCCGCACTTGCCTATGTGCGCATCTCAATGTTTTATTACCAGTCGGGTGACTATGGCTCATTTTTGTATCATTGGGTTGAGCAGATGCGGGGTATGTCACTGACCGAGGCTATGAAAGCCGACATCGGTGACTATAATATGCCTTATCTTTATATCCTTTTTGCCATTTCCCGTGCCAAGATTAACGACCTTTATCTTATAAAGCTTGTCAGTTGCCTTTTTGACGGACTTGCCGCCTTTTTTGTTATGAAAATCGTCGGTCACTTCCGCAAGGGAGCGGTGGCGCGAATTGTTGCCTTTGTGGCTACTCTTGCACTGCCGACAGTATGGCTCAACGGCGCCTTCTGGGGTCAGTGCGACGTGGTTTTCGCCTCACTGTGTCTTGGAATGGTGTGGGCAATCTTAAAGGGCAAAGGAAATCTTGCCACTGTTCTTTGGGCACTTGCCTTTGCCTTTAAACTGCAAGCCATATTTGCCTTACCACTGCTTATAATTGCCCTGTTCACCAAACGGATTAAGCCCTTAAGCCTTGTGTGGATTGTGCCCGTCTTTTTTGCAACCTTGGTGCCTGCCCTATTTTGCGGCAGAGCCTTTGTTGATTGCATCAAGATTTATTTTGAACAGGCAGACCAGTATCCCCAGATGTACCTTAACATTCCGTCAATTTGGACCTTGCTTGGCCACATCAGTTTTGATAATTTTAATGCCGCCGCAGTATTTCTTACAGGCAGTGCATTGGTTGTGTTTTTGCTGCTCTGCTACCATTGGCGGCAGGCTATCGACGACAAAAAGCTTATGACCCTATTTTTCATCGGGGCACTGCTTTTGCCCTTCTTGCTTCCACGTATGCACGACAGATACTACTTCCTTGCCGATGTAGCCGCTCTTGCATTATTTTTCATTGACTTTAAAAGGTGGTACGTGCCTCTTGTTACAGTGCTGTCAAGTTATGCAGGCTACCGCTACTTTGTAATGGGTGGAGAAGTGCTTTTTGACCATAAATATTTTGCCATTGCCATACTTGTTATGCTTACGGTTATGATTAAAGACACCTTCAAGGAAATGGCTGAACAAAAACTGCAATAACAGTATATAAACTAAAAACTCCCGAGAAATCGGGAGTTTTTTACGCTTAAATTTCAACCTTTTCGCCACGTTTAAGTCTTTCGCGATACTCTGCAGTGGCGCAGAAGATTACGTCGCCTGAGGAGTTAATTGCCGTCTCAAGAGAATCCTGCACAACGCCGATAATAAATCCAACGGCAACCACCTGCATAGCCACGTCTTGTCCCACACCAAGCAGTGAGCAAGCCATAGGAATAAGTAGCAGTGAGCCGCCTGCAACACCCGATGCACCGCAAGCACCAAGGGTAGCCACAAAACTGAGCAAAATGGCAACCAGAATATTAACCTCGATGCCCTGTGAAAATGCAGCGGCAAGGGACATAACGGTGATGGTAATAGCGGCGCCATCCATATTTATGGTTGCGCCAAGGGGAATCGCCACTGAATAATGCTCTTTGTCAAGGCCTAACTTTTCGCAAAGCTTCATATTAACGGGGATGTTAGCGGCAGAACTTCTGGTAAAGAATGCGGTAATGCCCGACTCCTTGAAGCACTTAAATACAAGGGGATAGGGATTGCGCTTAAGTGCAACTGCAACAATAAGGGGGTCAACGATAAAGGCAACTGCCAACATACAACCCACAAGCAAAAGCAAAACTTTGCCGTAATCGGCAAAAATCTTTTCGCCGTATTCACCGACAGAGGAGAATACAAGTCCCAAAATACCAAAAGGTGCAAGTTGAATTACCCAAGAAACTGCCTTTGAAACGGCGGCAGAAAGGTCACTAAGCACCTCTTTAGTTTTGTCAGAAGCGGCACGAAGTGCAAGACCAAGCACAACCGCCCAACAAAGTATGCCCAGATAGTTGCCGTTTGCAATGGCGGTAACGGGATTCATAACCATATTGCCAAGCAAGGCTTTAAAGACTTCACCAAGACTTGAGGGGGCAGACTGAGTTGCAGAATCAGCAAGGGGTAAGGTTACCTTGAATATGTAACTGCCCAAAACGGCAACAACCGCTGCCAAAAATGTGCTGAGCATATAAAAAATGATAACCGTTTTAAAGCGTCCGCCGATGCCTTTGCCTGCGCTTGCAAGGGATGCAATAACAAGCACAAAAACAAGCAGAGGTGCAACAGCCTTAAGGGCACCAACAAAAACATCACCCAAAACGCTTACAAAGGATGCCTGAGGCACAAATTTGCCAAGCAGTGCACCGATAACAATGCCGATGGCAATTTTTAAAATAAGGGGTACCTTTACATAAAGGCTAAGAATTTTTTTCATAATTTTTATCTCCTAAAAATTTATGGAATCATTATACAGTATAAAAGCGCTGTTGTAAAGAGAAAAACAGACCGACTTGCGCAACAGATTAAAATATGATAACATAAAGAAAAACCGAAAAAGGAGCACGAATATGAAAAATCTGTTTAAAAAGTGGCTTAGCATTACGCTGGTTGCACTGTGTTTGCTCACCTTTACCGCCTGTGAAACGGATACCGATACTGCAGGTGTCAGCAGTCTTGTGTCAAGTGAGGCTCAGTCGGTTGCATCTGCCGATAAGGGCGACAAAGCAAGTTCACCCACTCAAAGCACCCCCGCGCAAAGCGATATTGAGGTTGGCAACGGCGAGGCAGAGCCCGTAAACTTAAATGATATTCCTGCCTATTCGGGCAAGCCGTATATTTATATAAATAATAATATGCCAAACTTCACTGCCGACGAGTTGACCACCGCCGCATATGAAAATTACTCTGAACTTGACTCTTTGGGCAGATGCGGTGTGGCTACCGCCTCTTGCGGCAAGGAAATTATGCCTCAAAAGGGTGAAGAGAGAGGCAGTATCAGTTCTATCAAACCGTCGGGATGGGTGCAAGCAAAATATGATGGCATTTCGGGCGGTTATCTGTGGAACAGGTGCCACCTTATCGGTTGGCAACTGTCGGCAGAAAACGCCAACAAAAAGAATCTTATTACCGGCACCCGTTATATGAATATTGAGGGTATGCTTCTTTTTGAAAATATGGTTGCCGACTATATTTTGGAAACGGGCAACCACGTGGCATACCGCATTACTCCTATTTATAAGGGCAATAATCTTGTTTGCAGCGGCGTGCAGATGGAGGGCTACTCCATTGAGGATAAGGGTGACGGCATACTGTTCAATGTTTATTGCTACAATGTGCAGCCGGGCATAACCATCAACTACGCCACAGGTGAAAGCGCAGGTCAGCAAACAGAGGAGCCCTCTACTCCCTCATCCACAGTGCAAAGCCAGGAAGCCGACGACGATGTTTACGCCGCTGTTATGGTGTGGATTCCCAAAACAGGAAGCAAGTATCATCGAAACGCCTCTTGCAGTAATATGAAAAATCCCACGCAGGTTACATTAAGTCAGGCACAGAAACAAGGCTACGAGCCCTGCAAAAAGTGTTATTAAAAAGCCTTCTTATGAAGGCGCGATATGTTGCCTGCGGCAACGCGATATTCGGGCGGATAGTATCCGCCCCTACAAACTGTGAATAAATGCAGAGCGTTAAAATAAGCCTCGCCCTTTGGGAGAGGTGGCACGGCGCAGCCGTGACGGAGAGGGTTCAATGGAACATCAAACTATAAAGAAAAATGATAAATTGTTGAATGTGGCAAGAAATTTACGGCGTAATATGACCCGTCAGGAAAAACATTTGTGGTATGACTTTTTGCAGCACTATCCCGTAAAAATATATAAACAGCGTATCATAGATAACTATATTGCCGACTTTTATTGCTACAAAGCCAACCTTGTAATAGAACTTGACGGCTCACAACATTATACAACGGAAGGCGCTTTGTATGATAAAACGAGAAGTGATGTTCTTGAAAAATATGGGCTAAGTGTTTTGAGATTTTCCAATAAAGATATTGATGAAAACTTTAATGGTGTTTGCATTTTTATTGATAAAACTATCAAGGAGCGAATGGTAAACAAGGGATAGGCCCTCTCACCCGCTAAAGCGGGAGCTCTCCCAGAGGGAGAGCCTTTCGAAGTCAGCCTCGCCCTTTGGGAGAGGTGGCGGCGAAGCCGACGGAGAGGGCAAATAATCGATATGTTAAAACTCGATATGCCTTGCGGCTCGATATGTTAAAACTCGATATGTTGCCTTCGGCAACGAGAGACGGGCGATTGACAATCACTCACATTGTGCTTTGGCACAATATATCGAATTTACCGATAGGTAAATATATCGATTTTGTCTCAGACAAAAATATCGAATTGCGAAGCAATATATCGAAAAAGCCACCCGATTGGGTGGCTTTTAATCTTATTTTCTTCTTTTCTTTTTCTTTTGCAGAGCCATAAGGTTTTGCAAAATCTTAATAAGCGCAACAACAAGCACGCCGCCTGCGGCAAGAAGCACAGCGCCGATTACACCGTCAACAACGGTGCTTACGGCAAAGCCTGTGGTGATTTGCTTGGCATCGGTGCCGATAATCTCAAAAATCTTGCCCACAAAATAAAGGGGAGAGCAGATATACATAAGATAAGAAATCACACGCATTGCCATAGTAACGGTGCGGCCACTGTCGGAATACATACCGCCTGTGATTTCACCCTCGTCAACCAAATCGTAAGCAATCTGAGGACGGGTGTCAATATTAGCTGAGCCAACCTCACGCACTTCGTTTTGAGTATTGTGGGACTCCTCAGAAGCATCTGCATTAGCAGGCTGTGGCTTGGCAACGGGTACAGATGACTCTATACGCTGAGGACGGGGTGCACTTGCCGAATTCCACATAGAAGTATCGGGTGCAGGAGCTTCCTCCTCAACCTTGCCTTTTTTCTTTTTTACAGGTTTTACAGGCTCCTCCTTAACGGTGGTAACACGCTGAAAAACCTCGTCTTTATTTCGTCCGAAAGCCATACTGAGCCTCCTTATCTGTTGTACTCACATTTTAACACTTTAACACTAACTTTACAAATGTGCAACAGTTATTTGCAGACTGCGCCTATTATTGCATTTGCAACCGCCTCGGCAGACATATTTTCTGCCGAAAGGGTGACATCGGCATATTTTTCGTAAAAGGGTGCACGCTCATCAAAAATCTCTGCCAAGGTTTTGGTGGCTGAGCCTGCCACGCCTCGTGTGTCAAGGTCGTTAAGACGCTGGTCAATAATATGAAAAGGCAGTTTTATGTAAACCGCAACCCCATCTTTTTTAAGATGCTCCATTGCATCGGATGAAAAGACGGCGCTGCCACCTGTTGCCACTACGGTTTTGCTGACCTTTAAGGACTTGATTGCCTTTTTTTCAGCCTCAAGCAAGGCATCAACTCCTTGCTCATCCAAAATCTGTTGAAGCAGCTTGCCCTGCTGCTCCTGAATAACAAGGTCGGTGTCAACAAAGGCAAAGCCTAATTTTTTTGCCACCAACACGCCAACCGTACTTTTACCGCAAGCGGGCATACCGATTAAAATTATATTCATACTGGGGCTACCTCTGTTTCGTCTGCCAACCTGTCGTTATACTCATCCTGAATATTAAACTGACGGGCGGCGCTTGCCAAAGCGGCGCTTAAATAGGGGGTGGTGTAAAGCTGACCAAACCCTGTGGCGTTAAGCAAAATCCAACCGATGAAGCTAAAATAGATGGAAACAATCAGTTTAAAACGCTTAAGGCAAAGCTTTGAGCAGGCATTTAAAATAAAGCCGACCGACCGGTCACTGTGCTTAATAAAAACAAAGTCAAGCAGGCTGTATCTTACCGCCTGAAGCACAAGCAACGCGACGCCGATAAACATCAACGCCAACATACCAAGAGAAATAACTGCAACCATAAGTCCGTTTACCGAGTCTAAATATCCCTCAAGAGCAAATGTAATAATAACAGCAGGGAATGCTATAACCCCTGCAGGCACAGCCACAATCAAGACTTTAACGATGCAAAGACCCAAATACTTAAAAAGCAGCCTTGGGTTACCGTAAAGATAAAGCACCTCGCTCAAAGAGGGTGTTTGCCCGTCTGTGCGAAGCCACAAAATTCGGTTGAAGCCAAGAGAAATGGGTGAAGCCAACAAGGTGCCGACGGCTGAGCCAAACAAAACGAAGGCGGTGCCAATAGTCGACTGCATAGGGGTTTCGGTAAGGGCAAGAACAATTTGTATAATAATTGTGGGAAAAGAGGAAACGCCCAAAATCAACATAACCACGGTGATGGCGCGCAACCAATAACCGCTGAGTATAGTTTTTGCAGATTGCTTGTAAATGTTGGTCATATTATTCTCCTGATTTAGCGGCGGCCTGCTTAATCATAGCCACGGTGTCCATAATTGCCACAATAAAATTCAAAACAGAGGGCAGAGCGACAATAATAAGAATTATTGCAAGCAGAACAACCATAATATTGCCAACGTCTGCGAGACCGTCAAATACGCTGTTTGCAAGCAGTGAAACGCTTAAAACGGCAAATGCCACTGCTACGAAGTTTATAGTGTTTACAACTGTAATAACAATTTTGCACCAAGTTTTTTGACTGTCAAAAAGTGCATTGACAGCAAGCACCAACAGGCACCAGCCCTCAAAAATAACGGCAGGCACAAGGGTAGCATAATAATAGGTGGGGGCATATTTTGTAAGCGCGCACAGAGTAACGACAGTGGCAACAAGCACCAAAACCGAGGCGGGAACAGATATAAATGCAGGCTTTTCATAAATACTGCCCACAAAGCAAAGGATTGCCACCGCCAATGCAACAAGGCAAAAAATGCCTGCCGACTTTGACATATAAAACAGGTCGATACCCTCGGCATCGTAAAGCCCTGTTTGAGCGTTGTTGTAGATAACGCTTTCCTGCGCCATTAAGAAAATGGACAATACCACCGTCATAACTATTGAAAGCTGACCGCAGGAGGCAGCCGAACGCAAGGCAATGCGGCCCTCTTTTTTACGAAGGACGATGGCAAATATTAAAATCAAAAGTGCCAAAAGCACAAGACAGATTATTGAAGCAATTGTCATTTTATACCTCTTTTAATGTTAATCGGATTTGAGGTAATTATACCACCCTTTTTGCCTTTTGCCAACAGTTTTTTATTTGACATAGGTAAAATAATATAATATAGTATAGATATAGACGACGAAAGGCGGAATTTATGTGACTCAGTTTACGACTGCAGCTGAAAGCTCTGAAGAAAGGGCGGTTAAGCTTAATATGAAAAAGCTCATCAAGGGTGATGTTAACCGATGGGCGCTAACCACTGTTATAGCCAATCTGGCAGTTACAGTGATAGTTGTAATTGCATATTTGTTTTCACCCCTGATGCCTGTTGCCGTCAGCCATTTTTTAGAAACGAGTATGGGCGACCTTGTGATACAGATTGTCTATTCTCTTTTGATGTTTACAGTGCCTTATATCTTTGTTGCCGCCATAAGCAAGCAACGAGTGAGGGATTTAATCCAAATCAAATGGAAAAAGCCCCTCAAAACCCTGCCTCTTATAATGTTGGGGCTTGGCGCCGCAATGGTAATAAATCTGCTTGTGTCACAATTTGTAACGCTACTTGAAAATTACGGAATAAATACCGATGCGCCCTCACTGGAAATGCCTCAAAGCGTGTTTGGTGCCTCAATTTATCTTTTTGCCTTAACCGTGGTGCCTGCCGTTGTTGAAGAGTTTGCCTTCAGAGGAATAGTGCTGGGCTCCCTTAAAAAATACGGAAGCGGCTATGCCATTATTATTTCGGCACTGCTTTTCGGACTGATGCACGGCAACGTTGTGCAAATTCCCTTTGCCACCTTGCTTGGTCTTGTGATGGGCTACGTAGCAGTGGCAACTGGCTCTATTATTCCTTGCGTGATAATTCATTTTCTTAACAACCTTATGGCAGGTGTGGAAGAAATAGTAGCCCGCTACAGCGGTGAAACTGCACGAATAGTAACCGTTTACGGCTGCTTTATTGCATATTTGGTTATCGGTGTAATCGGCTTTGTGATTATCTGCAAAAAGTATAAGCATCCCTTTGATAACATCAGGGAAAAGGGCGCCTTGACCGTTTTTGAAAGCACCAAGGTTGCTCTTGCAAGCGCAGGTATTATAGTTGCAATTATTTATTACGGAGGTTCGGCGTGTCTAACTTTGTTAACCAATCAGATGAGCGGTTTATGAAAGCTGCCATAGCCCTGGGGGAAGAAGCCGCGAAAGAGGGTGAGGTGCCTGTTGGCGCAGTTGTAGTCCGTGAGGGCAAGATTATTGCAACAGGCAGAAATCGCCGTGAAGTTCTTGGCAACTCCCTTGCTCACGCCGAGATAGAGGCAATACACAACGCCTGCAAGGCTCTTGGGGGCTGGCGGCTGACGGGCTGTACCCTTTACGTAACGCTGGAGCCTTGCCCTATGTGTGCAGGCGCCGTTGTCAATTCCCGTATTGACAGGGTGGTGTACGGTGCTGCCGATATGAAGGCTGGCTCGGCAGGCAGTCTGTTCAATCTGTTTGAGCTGCCCTACAATCACAAGCCACTGGTCAATTCGGCAGTGCTTGAAAAGGAATGCAGCGCTCAATTAGAGGATTTTTTTAGAAAATTACGATAAAAGTTTACAAAAATTTGACAAATGGTCAAAAAGTTGTTGAAATAAGTCTTTGATTATTATATAATTATTAAAAGAAACGGAGGGTTTCATATGAAAAAGTTAATTTCTTTAATTACAGTTGCAGTTTTGCTTATGGCAATGACCATTACAGTATTGGCTGCTTTCCCCGACCCAACAGTTGACAAGGCCTCTTGGAAAGAGGCAAACAATTTCTCACCTGTAACCTTCAAGGCTGGCAAAGCAACCGGCGCTATTAACATTGATGGCGCAGTAGCAGTTGATTCGGCATACGGTTCAGGCGACACCATCACCGTTCGGGGCTTTAGTGAAGAGAATCTTCTTGAAACCAGCGGTGGCGCAACCGGTGAAGCAAAGGTTGCATGGGATGACGATTATATCTATCTTCACCTTAACGTAACAGACAATACAAAAAAAATTGGCTCCAGCTTTGATGCAGACAGTGTAGAGGTTTACCTTGATTACGACCAGAAGGCAGACGGCAAAAAGGTTATGTGGAACGGGGTTAATTCTTCTGACACCTATTCAGCACAGTACCGTATTCAGCGTGGCGGATCAACCGTTGATAACGCTGTTGGTGCCGACTCCAATTCAGTAATGGGCTCTGTTGGTAATCGTGCAAAAGTTAAGGTTGTTGAAAACGGCACCGCAGGCTATGTTGTAGAGGCACAATTCCCCCTCAAAGATGAGTCAGGCAAATATATCCCTGTATCAAACGTTATCGGATTTGAGCTTCAGATTAACGACAACAAAAACGGCACTTCACGTTACAGCGCTGCATACATTCAGGGTGGTCTTCAGTACTACGCTTATGAGTATTCAAGCCTTTTTGACAACATCATGCTTGACGGCGCAAGCGATATTGCTTGGTCAACTCGTACTGTAAAAACCGATGTTAACGAAAAACTCAGAGATTTTGACCCCAACTCAAAGTATGTTCCTTCAAAGGCACCTTCTACTGCAAGCAAGAAGCCTTCATCAGCTGCTCAGAGCAAGGTTTCTTCAGCCGCAGAAAGCAAGGTATCATCCGTAGCAGCTTCTACCCCTTCAACAGTATCAACGGTTGAATCTCAAGGCGCAGCAGATATATTTGTAAAACCAGATAATTATGCAACTGTAGTATTGGTAACAATAAATCCTCAGTTTAATCTTTATCTTGACGAAGCCAGCGATGTATTAGCTGTAGAGCCTGTAAATGCAGATGCTAAAAATGTTATTGGCGATGTGACACAGTCAAAAGGAAAATTTGAATCGGTTATAAATAGTTTGATTGCTGCAGTTAACAAGGGTGGCTTTGTAAAAGATAAAGAAATAACCGTTAACTTCTCTATTGCAGAGGTAAAAAGTGATAAAGTAGACGCCGATAAAATCTTAAGCAACGCTAAAGAAGCAGCGAATAATAGTTTCAAAGATTTGGATGTTGATGGTGAAGTTAGTACCACTAACAGCGACACCACAAACACCATCGGTGCAGAGGATGAAAAGGGTGGTATGTCTACAGCTATCCTTATCGCCATTATAGCAGGCGGCGTACTCCTTCTTGCAGCAGCAGGTGTAGCAGTATTCTTCGTCATCAAAAAGAAAAAGGCACAATAATTAAAAACTGATTAACGGGCGTAGTGATTACCACTGCGCCTGTTTTGTTTGTAAGGAAACCACCGACTGTGTCTGTGGTATAAAAAAAGCTTTAGCGAGGATTGTGAAATTGCGTCCCTCTGACGAGGCGGGTGGATTTTTGCGGAGCAAAAAGACGGAGGGAGAGATTTCATAAAAAATTTAGTGGTGAAACTTTCTTGAAAGACTATTATTTCTCTCCCTCAGTCTCGCATACGCTCGACAGCGTCTCGGCTGTCGCCTCGGTCGGTGCTTCTGTGCTTCGCACAGGGGTGTCCACCGGACACCCGCACCCTCGTCAGAGGGAGCTGATTGCTTTATCGCCTTGTGGCAATTAACTTCTTTTTGCAAGTGTCAGACCGTTATGCCATTGCAATGGCTGCCAGTTTTGCGGGTTATACCCGCATAAGCAAAACCACCGGCCTAAGTGGTTCTTTATTCATTTAACGCAAATTTTTTACTTTT
>JAZOLY010000016.1:0-43342 GCA_045653445.1 Acutalibacteraceae bacterium | reverse complement strand
AGGAGTCCCACAAGTAAAATTCCACATAAAAACTTAACAAGTCCACTGATTAAAAGTTTCATTTTATCCACCATTCAGGAGTCAGTTCCCCCAAGGTAACCACCTTGTTCTGACTGTAATCAAGCATAATTTCAATATCTTTGTAATGGCCTGCCATAATTTGTACCAAGGGTAGAGCAGGTGTCAATACACACGCCTGTGTATATCTTGCCCGATTTTGAAAGAACTGCCGCCCCAACCTCGCCGCAGGTAGCATAATCAGAAAGCTTGTGTTCTTTAAGCACGCCTTTGGCGGCATTATACATATCTGTCCAAATTTTATCCATCTAAAATCTCCTATATATTATATTTGTCTAAAACTGCCGTAGAACGATATAACTAAGGCACACATCCTTATGAAGTGTGCCTCAAAGGGAGTTTTATTTAATCTGAGTTCTTATCGCAGCCTTTTTTGTTACAGCATTCATTACTGTACGGGCAACCGATACACTTTTTGCCCGCCTTTTTCTCTTTTATAACGTAGGCGGCGGCAAGGCCAACTATTACTAAAATAATTATTGCAATAATAATGCTTTCCATAGAAACCTCGTTGCTTTATTTTGCGGCTACCATTACTTTTTTGCCATTTAGGATGTGGTCTGCCTTGCGATTTTTATCTGCTTTTGCACACAGAAAAACCATGATAGCGGCTATTACTCCAACGGCAACACCGCCACCGATTGCACCGTAAACATTAAGTGAAGAGGCATCGGTAATAAGGGTGCCGACAGTATAAACAAGATAACCGATTGTAAAGCCAACGCTAAGTTGAAGTGCGATGCCGCCCCACAACCATTTTGCGCTCTTCATTTCGCTATTCATAGCACCGATTGCCGCAAAACAGGGGGGAGTGAACAGGTTAAACATAAGATAGGCAAGTGCGGCAACCTTGGTGATAGCCATAACCCCTGCAACCTCTGAGCCTGCGCCATCTATCATAGCAAGTTCTTCAGCATCAATCAAGTTTTCAAGTCCCACAAAGCAAACTGCCAATGTGCCAACAACGTTTTCTTTGGCAATAAAGCCTGTGATTGCGGCTGCGGCAAGCTGCCACGACAGCACGCCCACAACTGGCACAAGAATATAGGCAAAGGGTCCTGCAATAGAGGCAAGGATAGATGCGTCAGCCGTTTTAGCAGGGTTAAAGGTCCAGTCAAAGCTTTGCATAATTTGAACGGCAGTGTTGCAAAGCAAAATTATGGTGGCGGCTTTAACTATGTAAGACCAACCGCGACTGCACATAGATTGGGTTGCGCGCCAAAAAGACGGCACCTTGTATTCGGGAAGCTCAATAATAAAATATGACTTTTTAACCTTATATGCCGTAATCTTGTTAATAAGCAGGGCACAAAGGAATATAATCACAATGCCTGCAAAATACATAAGTGGGCCAACCCAACTTGCATCACTGAAAAAGGCACCTGCAAACAGGGCAATAACGGGCAACTTTGCACCGCAAGGCATAAAGGGGGCAAGCATGGCAGTAGCTCTGCGCTCACGCTCGTTGCGGATGGTACGGCAAGCCATAACACCGGGGATAGCACAACCTGTACCTATTACAAAGGGAATAACCGATTTGCCCGAAAGACCTACCTTTTTAAATATGGGGTCAAGCACAACCGAGGCGCGCGCCATATATCCGCAATCCTCAAGAAGCGCAATAAGAAAATACATAATCATAACAAGTGGCAAAAAGCCGATAACGGCAATGGCACCGCCTATTACACCGTCAACAAGTAACGCTGAAAGCAGGGGATGAGCATTCTCAAACAGTCCGCCAACCCACTCCTGACCTTGCTCTAAAAGAGCGGTCAGCCAGTCTGCAATCCATACGCCCGGACCTGCCTGAGAAATCCAAAAAACAAGAAACATTACAAGGGCAAATATGGGAATACCAACCCATTTGTTAGTGAGAATGGCATCAATCTTGTCTTGATAATTTCTGTCTTTTGTGTATACTTTACGGGTTTCAACCTGTTCAACAACCTCGTTAACATAGGCAAAGCGCTTTCTGTCAGCGTCCTCAACCGCCTTTTTGTCGGTAAGGTCAACATCCCCCTGTGAATAGGGAACAGATTGAGTTTTGCCAATTTTAGATACAGCCGCGCCAATTACATCCTTTAGTCCCTTTGCCGATGTGGAAACGGTGTTGATAACAGGGCAACCGAGCATAGCCGATAAAGTGTCAACGTCGATTTTAGTATCCTTTTTCCTGTTAACGTCAGCCTTGTTAAGTGCAATAACAACAGGAACACCAAGTTCCAAAAGCTGAGTGGTAAAGAAAAGACTGCGACTAAGATTGGTTGCATCCACAATGTTGATAATTGCATCGGGATTTTCGTTTTTAATATAGTTCCTTGTGATGCTTTCTTCAGAAGTGAATGGTGACATTGAATAAGCACCCGGCAGGTCAACTACTATAAGCTCGTCGGCGCCGTCATAATAACTTTTTTTAATGCTATGCTCTTTCTTATCAACGGTAACGCCTGCCCAGTTGCCAACCTTCTCGTTGCTTCCTGTCAGGGCGTTAAACATAGTGGTTTTGCCACTGTTGGGATTGCCTGTCAAAGCAATTCTCATTTTTATTCCTCCTAAATTACTTGTGGTTATTTAAACAGACACTGCTGCATAAATACAGAGTTAGTTGTTGCTAACTGATAAACAAAAATAATCAGCCGCGCGTTGCTACCCTTTAAATCAGAATAGCCTCTGCCAGCTGGTTATCAATATTATACCGACCGTCCTTGATAGACACAACGCAACCGCCTTTTTGACGTGATATAACGGTGATAGGCTCACCGCTGTAACAACCCAAAGAGAACAAAAAGGCATCAAGCTCTTCATCGTCGGTTTCTATTTGCTGAATGATATATTCTTTTCCTACTTCTGCCAGAAGTAAATTCATAATAAAAATCCCCTTGTTAGCCATTGCTAACTAAAATATATATAAAAGAGATTAGCCATTGCTAACCTAAAATATATTATCATTTTAAGCCTTGAAAGTCAATAGCTTTTTGGCATTTTTATGCAAAAAAGACAACATTGCCGCCCACTTGAAAAAGGGATTTGTTTATGTTATAATGTTAACATTCCATTTAGGAGGAAATTAACAATGCATCTTCACGAATCGGCTGAAATGTATCTTGAAACTATATATGTGCTCACCGAAAAATCCACTGCAGTTCGCAGTATAGACGTTGCCGAGCATATGGGCTACTCAAAGCCCAGTGTCAGCAGGGCAGTGGGGCTTCTTAAAAAGGGCGGCTATCTTGTGATGGCAAAGGATGGGTGCCTCTCTTTAACTGACGAGGGCAAACTTGCTGCAAAAAAGATTTTTGAGCGGCATACTGTTTTGTCCCGATTTTTAGAGTTAATTGGCGTCAGTGATGACGTTGCGGCAAAGGATGCCTGCAAAATAGAGCACGTTGTCAGTGACGAAACCATAGCAGCCATTAAGAATTATATTGAAAAGTAAAAGCGCGCGCTCTGCAATAACTTGTGGGGCGCGTTAAAAATAAGGTGATAAAATGCTCAGATATGAATATCTTTCTAACGAAACGACCGAAAAAATACTGTCTGACCGCCGTCAAGGAACATCCTTGGTGGCTTTTTGTGATGAAAAGGCAACCCGTCGCAATGGGGACAAAGACAAGGCAACCTTAATCCGTCCCCCTTTTATTCGGGATATTGATAAAATTATGCACTGTCCTTATTACAACCGTTACGCCGACAAAACACAGGTTTTCTCTTTTTATAAAAATGACGATATAACCCGTCGCGGATTACACGTACAACTTGTTTCTCGCATTGCCCGAACTATCGGCAAGGCGTTGGGCTTAAATTTTGATTTAATAGAGGCTATTGCACTTGGTCACGATATAGGTCATACTCCATTTGGTCACGCAGGCGAGAGTTTTCTTGACGAACTTTTTTATCAGCACGCAGGCAAGCATTTCAGCCACAACATTCATTCTGTGCGGGTGCTTGACGGCATATTCCCCTATAATATAACCCTGCAAACCTTAAACGGCATTGTCGCTCATGACGGCGAAATGGAGCAGAATGAATATCACCCCGTACCCCTTGCAAATTTTGATGAGTTTGACAGACAGATAGACTCTTGCTATTTGGACAAAGCCAATGTGCGCCGTCTTGCTCCTTGCACCCTTGAGGGATGTGTAATGCGCATATCCGATATAATTGCCTATCTTGGCAAAGACAGGCAGGATGCAGAGCGCGCCCATATAGCACATCACAGTGGTTACGAGTCGGGTGCAATCGGTGTTTATAATGCCGAGATTATAAACAATATGATGGTTAATATTGTGGAGAATAGTTACGGCAAGCTTTATATTAAAATGGACGATGACCATTTTGCCGCACTGAAAAAGGCAAAAGCAGACAATTACGAGCAGATTTATAAGAATAAAAGGGTAGAGCAAGAATTAAGCGCCACCGTCAAGCCTATGATGGCAAAAATGTATGAGCGGCTGCTTAATGATTTGCAAAGCGGGGATGAGGCTTCGCCCATATTTACACACCACATTGGCTATGTCAACAAGGCTCATTATAAGCGTGCCATTCCTTATGAACAGACCGAACCCAATCAAATAGTGGTAGATTATATTGCCAGTATGACCGATGACTATTTTGTGGATTTGTATGCCCACCTTTTCCCAAATGATAATGTAAAGATAGAATATAAAGGCTATTTTGATTAAAAGTGTTGTAGAGGAGGGGTTCTCCTCCCGTAAATTACGCACAAAAAGAGCAGAAGTTTAAGAGTCCCCCCTTATCGTTCTGCTCTTTTTCAATCCTTTTTTAAATATCTTTGACAACCCCTTATTTTTACTGAGTGCAGTCTATGTGGCTATGCTGGTTTTACGTGCATAAAAACAGAACAAACGAAAAAACGGCGGTCTTTGGTATGCTCCAAAGACCGCCAACAAATTTATTCTAACACATCCAAAGCCCTCAGTCAATAAAAATCGTAATTGACGGCTAAAAATCTGTGTTTTGCATAATTTTAAAGTTTTAACTTTATATATTTTGTGAATTGAAATGGCATAAAAAATATGTTATCTTATAATCAAAGAAAGGGTGATACCAATGTACAGGTAAAAACCAAAAAGGCTCAAGAAAGGGTGAGACCAAAAATTAAATAAGCATTTAAAAAGTAAGTTATGAGCCAACAATGACTGCAATTTAAAAGTGAACAGGTTAAAACAAAAGTCTATCTCACTTACGAGAATTCACATAAAGGAAATTAAGAGTTTTAAAACCGGTCAACAGTTAAGATTGCAAGTCAAATTATAAGAATACAGGAGGTAGCCAAATAAGATGTTAGATACTAAGAGTGAACAGAAATAGCCCTTGACCTGATGAAGTTTGAATCGTCGGTCAAGGGCTATTTCTATTTTCTTTTAGTTTAACCAAGAGTGGTTATAACGCAGCGCGTTTATTCATAGTTCGTAGGGGATGGCGCCCATATGCTCGCTTGCGCTCGCGCGATATGTTGTTAGTAACAACGCGATATATTTGTTATACAAATGCGATATATTGTTTTCAACAATGCGATATGTTGCTTCGCAACGCGGAAGGAATATGATTATAGCGCAGAGTGTTTATTCATAGTTCGTAGGGGATGGCGCCCACGACATCCCGCAAAAAACTCCCGATTCAGCACTGAATCGGGAGTTTTGTTAACCAAACAGTATAATTCGTTCTAATTCTTTAATTTTATCACTGTCAAGTGAGTTAAGCAGAGTTACCTTACCCACCTGATTATCTTCATTCAGCAAATCCGCCTCTTTAAGCAGATTGCGTGTGTGCCTTGCAGTACCCTCACTGCCGTCAAATATATCCACCGCTTGCCCCCAAGACTTTGCAATTTGCTCTTTTATAAGGGGGTAATGGGTGCAACCAAGGACGATAGAGTCAATTTTACTCTTGTCAAAGGGTGCAAATAAACGCTCCAAATAGCCCTCTATTTCGCTACCGCAAAAGTTGCCTGCCTCAATAAGTTCGGGCAATCCGGGGCAAGGCAGAGGGATAATATGAGCATCCTCAGTGTAACGCTTCATTAGTGACAGAAATTTGTCCTGCTGCAAGGTAAGGGGAGTAGCCATAACAAGCACTGTGGGATTGCTTTTAGCCAATACGGCAGGCTTTAGCGCAGGCTCAATGCCTACAATAATTCTGTCGGGATAGGTGGCACGAAGTACAGGTGCGCCCACTGCGGTGGCAGTGTTGCAAGCGATAACCATAGCCTTTACACCCATATCGTACAGCTTGTTGGCATTATCGACGGTTAATTCTACCACTTTTTCAACACTTTTGGTGCCGTATGGGTTGTTGGCAGAATCGCCGAAAAATATATAATTTTCATTGGGCATAATCTTTAAAAGCTCGCGCAAAACACTAAGTCCGCCCAAACCTGAATCAATAATACCGATTGGCAAATTACTGCTCATAAAAAGACCTCTCTATAAAATATGACAAAAGCACGCCTTGTGATAACATCAGTATACCACAAGGCGTGCTTAATATCAACAGTAATTAGTTTTTGCTGTAAATAACTGTAACGTCAGGGTGAAGCTGCAAAATTGATGCAGGTACTTCGGGTGTGATTTTACCGTACATAGCGGTCATCAGAATATCACGCTTTGCGGCACCGTTGGCAATAATCAGAATCTTCTTGGACTGCATAATACCTGCCATACCCATAGTAACTGCCTTGCGAGGCACCATATCCTTGCTTTCAAAGAAGCGGGCGTTTGCTTCAATAGTAGAGGGGTCAAGCTCAACAACGTGGGTTTGAGCAGTGAAGCAATCGTCAGGCTCGTTAAAGCCAATGTGACCGTCAAGACCGATGCCGAGTAGTTGAATGTCACTGCCGCCAAAATCCTGCAAACGCTTGTCGTAAGCTTCGCACTCGGCAACAATATCCTCTGCCTTGCCGTTAGGCACATAGGTGTTAGCTTTGTCAATGTTAACGTGATTAAACAAATTATCGTTCATAAAGTAGCGATAACTTTGCTCGTGGTCGCCGTCAAGACCAAGATATTCGTCAAGGTTAACCGAAACGACCTTTGAAAAATCAAGCAAGCCTGCCTTGTTCTTTTTAACAAGACTTTCGTAAATGCCAATTGGGGATGAGCCTGTTGCCAAACCTAAAACAGGATTTTCTTTGCTTTTAATAACCTCAGCAATGATGTCGGCGCCTAATCTTGACAACTCGGCATAGGTTTCTACTTCAATAAACTTCATTAAAATCACTCCGTTATATATTTTTGGATAATATTTTTAATCTGCTCATCGTTCTTTTCAAGCTCGCTAAGCAGTTTAAATTGATTAAGGCAACGCACAAGATTATGTTTATCATAAGCCGTGCGGAAATATGTGTCGCCTTCAAGATAGTCGGTCAAAAAGCGCATACCGCACTCAAAGGTCATCATTTTTGAGCCAAAGCATATCTGGGTTGGTATTGATGCGCTGAACTATGTAATCGGTGGTGACTCCGTTTTTTTGGCAATTGCCTAAAACTAAAAATGATTAACTGCATCCTTAATTTGCAAGCAAAGTTCGTTTATGTCCATAAAGGACTACTCCTTCAATAAGGTTTGGTGCACAGATATTATACACCCAAACCTATAATTTATTCAATAGTTTTTGTGAAAAAATCCCTAATAAATTCCATCTTGACTAATTTATAGGGTTGTGTGATAATTGTAATACGAACGAATTTATATGAAAAGTCAAAGATAAACATTTTTTCTTTGAAAAAAGACAAATAAACAGGAGGCGTGGTTTATGGAGATATGGTGCCCTTGTCATATTAAGAAAATGATAAATATCACGGCTCTTTATACCGCTTTTATTCAGCAGTATGGATTTGACTTTAATTTTGTGGGCGAAACCCATAATTTTTGGGAGATTAGCTTTGTTCTTGACGGTACAGTTTGCGTGGCTTCTGACAGCAATATATTTTCGGTTAACGCAGGTCACGCAATAATTCACCGACCAATGACCTTTCATCGTCTTTGGGCAGGTGATGGGGCTCCTCCAAAGCTTGCTACAATTTCTTTTGATGCAGAAATTGATGCCGAGATAACCGATTGCGTTTACGAGCTTGACGGTGAAACAGCCAAACAGTTGTGCGATATAATCGAGCATATACAGAACGAATTTGAAAACAACGGTATTGCAATCAAACGGCAAAAGTCTCCAACCGCGCAGATTACCGTTAACCGACTTGAAAACTTGGTTATGTCTCTTTTTCCCAACCGTTCACCAAGCGAAACAATTCGCTCATCTGCTTCAGGTGTGCGTAAGTATACCGAGATTGTGCGTTGCCTGACCGACAACATCAATACAAACCTTACAGTTGATGATATCGCCCATATGTGTAATATGAGTCCATCCAGCGTAAAGCAAACCTTCAGACAGTTTACGGGAATGGGCGTGGTGCAGTTTTACCGCCGAATGAAAATGGATAGCGCCATATCTATGCTTCGTAAGGGGCTAAGCGTAAAAGAGATTTCTCAACGCTTGGGTTACTCGGATTCTAATTATTTTTCAACAGTGTTTAAAAGGGTAATCGGCGTAAGCCCCACAAGCTATCTGACAAAAATGCATGGTAAGGATAATTTAACATTACGATAAAACAGTCGGTTTTTACCGACTGTTTTTTAATCTTTATGGCACTTTTTAATAATTTTCGGAAAGAGTATCAAAAACAGCGTAAAGCAAGTAACAGCCGCCGTTACATCGGCAACCGATTCGGCAATATATACGCCTTCAACACCAAAGAAACAAGGCAAAATATAAGCAAGGGGCACAAGCAACAAAATCTTTCTCAAAATAGCAATAAACAAGGATATTTTAGCCTGCCCCAAAGCAATAAAGGTGTTCTGACAGCTGCGCTGCAGTCCAAATATAATTGATCCCGATATAAACAAAGGCATCATCTTGCCAACCAGGTCAATCAGCTGCTTATCATCGGTAAACAACGAGGCATATACCTTGGGTAGTAAAACCATAGACAATGTTAAAACAAAGTTAAAGGTGAATATTACTCCAAGCATAATTTTAAAGCCCTGCTTAACCCTTTTTGCATTACCTGCGCCGTAATTATAGCTTAAGATTGGCGTTACACCCTGACCAAAGCCGGTAATTGGTACGCTTGCCAGCTGAACGGTGCTTTGCATAACTGTAAGGGCGCTTACATATATTGCACCGCCATAGTGCTGAAGCTGGCTGTTAAGAGCAAACCCGATAACGCTTTCGGTTGAAGCCATAATAAAGGGCGCAATGCCTAAAGCAGCAATGGAGCCGATTATCTTAAAATCAGGAGCCATCAGTTTGAATTTAATTCGCAGACTTGCCTTGTCAGAGGTTAAAAAGTAAATTACAAAAAGGGCACTGCAAAACTGTGAAATTACGGTAGCAAGTGCGGCACCCGATACACCCATATTAAATGAAAATATAAACAGAGGGTCAAGAGCAATGTTAAGCACTGCGCCGATAACCACCGAAATCATAGCAATATCAGCTCTGCCTTGGCAAGAAATAAAGCTGTTAAGTCCCACCGAGAGCATAACGAACAGTGTGCCCGCAAGATAGACCGACAGATAATCGGAGGCATACCCAAAGGTCACGTCGTCTGCGCCGATAAGCCGCAAAAGGTTGTCTTTAAATATATAGGTGACACAGGCAGTGGTAATGCCAAAAAAGATTAGCAGTGACAGACCGTTTGCCAATATTTTTTCGGCACGCTGTCGGTCGCCCTTACCAAGAGCAATGGATGCAAGTGGAGCACCGCCACCACCAACAAAGGAGGAAAATGCGGCAATAAGCATAATAACAGAGCCTGTAATACCGATGCCGGCTAAAGCATTGGTTCCTACGTTATCCATATGACCGATATATATGCGGTCAACAATACTGTAAAGCAGATTAACCACCTGAGCAGCAATGGAGGGCAACGCCATTTTTAAAATAAGTGGCAACATTTTCCCTGTTGCAAGTTGTTCTTCGCTATGCTTCATTTTCTCACATCCTTTTATGAAAAATAAAAAACAGCCGCCTAAGCGACTGTTTGTTGTGTCGGCACCGACCTATCTTCCCAGGGCGTCACCACCCAAGTATTTTCGGCGTTCGTGAGCTTAACTTCTGTGTTCGGGATGGGAACAGGTGGACCCTCACGGCAATAAGCACCGACTCGGAACAAGCATTATATTAACACAGTCAGTTGGGTTTGTCAAGCATTATTTTATATTTTTTTTAAAAAGTTTTTATTGTTCCAAAACAGAAATAATTTGGGCAACAATATCTACCATTTTAACGCCTCTGCGGTCAAGCAAAAACGGGTCAAACTCTTTAACGGTTATTTCACCAAAACGGGCTGCAAATGCGTCCTTGCTGCCGACAGGGCAAAGGATTAAATCAGGCTTTGCCTTTATTATCTCGTTGTCACTGCCGCAAATTAAGGTGTGCACACCTGCGAATTTAACAAGCTCAGCAGACAATCCACCCTTTTCAAGAGTTACTCTGTCATTAACAAAAATTGCGGCTTTAACCTTTTTGCCGTTACTGTTGGCGGCAGATTTGATTTTGCCATCAATGGTATTAAAGGTGTTGGCGGCATTTCTTGTGCCTGTGATTTCGCCGCTCATAAGCAGGGCAACGCCGTTGTAAATGTTACCAAGCCCAATATACTCGGTGGCGGCTTTAACTTTTGCAACCTTGATTTTTGCGTCCTCTAAAATACGAATATCGTCCTCATAAGCAAAATCGGTAACAAAAACCAAATCGGGCTTTGCCGCTTTAATTGCCTCAAGGTCGGGCATCGCAGAGGTGCCGTAGCGGACAAGCTCTTTTTCGGTAACACAATCTTTAGATACGCCGATAAGCTGAGCATCACTACCAAGGGCAAAGATAATATCGGTTATTTCAGGAGACAGGGATATAACCTTTTGAGGACACTTTTTTATTGTAATATCAAAGGCGGTTGCAGGGTAATCGGTAAGCGGCTTTGAGGATGTATCACCCTTATCGGCAGAGCATCCGCAAAGCATAAGAGTAACCAATATAATTGCAAACAGTCGTTTCATAAATTCACTCCGATTGCTCAATGCTTTTATCAAGCTTTTTGCGTAATGATTTTTTGGGCTTTTGGTGCTTTGCAGGGGTAACGTACTCCTCAATGCGCCTATCCCACTCCTCTTCAGTGGTAACCTCGCCCTCTTTATTATGATAGGTGGCGATAATCTTTTCTACAATCTTATTATATGTGCGGCTAAACTGAATCTTGTCTGCGATAATTGTAACAAGCATATAAATTGCAGGAAGCATAGCCAGAATGGTGGCAGGGATGTAAAGGTAAGCGGTGGTAAGCTTATTTGACTCGTGCACAACCTCATCAGTCCACAGGGATGTGTTTGCAAGATAAAACACGCCGAATACAAGGGCAACTACTGATGACGGTAAATGCTTTTTAAAGAAAAGCAGCACAAGATAAATAACCACCAGCGCCAATATTATTGTAGCGTTTCTGGCATCACTTACAAGAGCGGAATTATCTGCCGCTACAAACCAAAAGCCAAGGGTTTGCGCTGAAAACATAACGGCATTGTATACGCCTACAATCCAAGCAAGAATAACGGCAAACTTAAAAAGCAAACCGCCCTTGTGCAACCATTTGTCAGCAAAATCCGAGCGATAAAAAAGTATCTCGTCGGTAGTTTTTTGTTTTAACAAAGCATCGCTTTTTTCGGAAAAATTGTTTTTCATATTTTGTCACCTTAATATTTATTCAAACTGTGTTAACCCCTCGCGGTAGTTACCTAAAAGCACGAATTCGGGCAATTCTTCCGCCAAGGTGGCAAGTACACCTGCGACCTTAGGCTCTTTAAGATTGCCGTTAAAATCGGCATAAAAAACATATTCAAACTGACTGTTTTTGATAGGCCTTGACTCGATTTTTGTAAGACTCATATTGCAGGATGCAAAATGCTCAAGAACAGTAAGCAAAGAGCCTGCCTTATCGTGACCGCTAACGGTGAAAACAATGCTTATTTTATCTGCATCGTCGCACCGTTGGGCAACTGACGAGATTGAAATAAATCGTGTGGTGTTAAAGGAGCTTGATGCAATATTGCTTTTAATTATCTCAAGCCCGTATATTTTAGCCGCTTGAGCAGAGCCGATTGCCCCCACCGATTTATCCATACCGTCGGCAACCAATTTTACAGCCACTGCAGTGTTACTGCATTCGGTGGGAGTTGCACCGATACCTTCAACCGTTTCGGCGCATTGACGAAGTGCTTGGGGATGGGATACTACACGCTTAATATCACTGATTTTTGCACCTTTGCAACCTATAAGATTGTGGTGGATAACTGCGTCAATACTTTCTGCAATCAAGAATTTACCGCTAATAAGCAGGTCGTAAACCTCGTGCACAGAGCCTGCCCAAGAGTTTTCAACAGGCAAAACTCCATATTCCACCTTGCCCTCTTTAACAAGACGGCAGACCTCGGCAAAGCTTTCGCAATAGGTAATTTCGGCGTTGGGATAAAGGGTAGCGCCTGCTAACCCGCTGTATGCGCCTGCAATACCCTGACAGGCAATGCTTTTAACCTTAAGATGAGGCTTTAGGGGGGCAAACTCACGAACGGATTTGTTTTCAACAAAGGGGTACTGCAAAGCCTTTGATTGTTCCATAATTGCGGAGTATATCATTCGCATAGCATCTCCGTGTTCGCCACCCATTTCGGCAACCTTATCGAGAATTGCCGCTTCTCTTGATGCATCAAGCACAGGTAAGTCGTTATCTTTTTTATACTGGGCAACACGGCGTGAGCAATCCATTCGTTTAAGAATAAGCTCAACCAGTTGCTTGTCAATCTGGTCTATATCCTTGCGAATATCCTCTAAATTCACAGCAAGCCACCCTCTTTCATAAGGTCGCAAAGAGCAAGGCACACCGCACTTTCAACAACAGATACCGCTCTTGGCGCAATACAAGGGTCGTGACGTCCCTTTATAACGAGACTATCCTCTGTCATTGTCTTAACGTTAAGGGTTTTCTGCTCTTTTGAAATGGAGGGAGTAGGCTTTACCGCAACTTTTACGATAAGAGGCATACCTGTGGTGATACCCCCTAAAACACCCCCGTTATTGTTGGTTGCAGTGGCGATTTTACCGCCGACGTTAATATATCTGTCATTGGCTTCACTGCCTCTCATACGGGCAATATCAAAGCCTGCGCCAAATTCAACACCCTTTACGGCAGGCACGCTAAACAGTGCAGAGGATATAACGCTTTCAACACCTCTTGCCATAGGCTCACCTATACCCACAGGCAAGCCTGTAACGGCAATTTCAATCTGACCGCCGATACTGTCTCCGTCAAGGCGTGCAGACTCGATTAAATCGCGCATTTTTGCCTCTTTATCGCTGTCAATAACACCGAAAGAGGACAAAGACAACTCTTTAAGCAAATCACTGTTTATGTCTGTTTTATCAAAAGGAGTATCCTCAACGTCACCAATACTAAGAATATGACCGCCAACCGTTATGCCTTTTTTTGCAAGAATTTCACGGCATATTGCACCTGCAAAAACAATGGGCGCAGTCAGTCTGCCTGAAAAGTGACCTGACCCTCTTATATCAAAGTGGTCACCGTATTTAACCGAAGCAGGATAATCGGCGTGAGAGGGGCGCGGAGTGTCTTTTAAATAGGAGTAGTCGGCAGAGCGTGTGTCACCGTTTTCAATCAAAGCGCAAAGGGGCATACCCGTGGTAAATCCGTCAAGGACGCCCGATATAATTTTTGGCATATCTTTTTCTTTTCTGGGTGTGGCAGATTTGTCTCTGCCCGGTGCACGTCGCTCCATTTGTGCATAAATGGCATCAGTATTTATGGCAACACCTGCGGGCAATCCGTCAATAAGGGCACCGATAGCCTCACCGTGACTTTCACCAAATACAGAAAGAGTAATATTTTTACCTATTATTGATGACATCAACTTTACCTCCTAACCCGTTAAATACATCAAAGAAATCGGGATATGATTTGCTCACCGAATGAGCATCCTTTATAGTAATTTCATCATTTACGGCATTGCAAGCGCAGGCAAAAGCCATTGCTATGCGGTGGTCGTTTACACTGTCAACAGTGCCACCGTGACCAACACCGCCGAAAATGGTGATTTTATCGTCTTCAAGTTCAGTTTTAATGCCAAGGGCTTCAAGTCCGTCGGCAACTGCTTTAAGTCGGTCACTTTCTTTAATTCTAAGCCGTCTTGCGTTATAAATGACCGATGTGCCCTCTGCAAAGCCCATAGCAACTGCAACTGCGGGCACCAAATCAGGACACTGGGATGCATCCATATCCGTGGCAACAAGTTTTTTTGGGGGCGCAAGACGATACTTGCCGTCTTTAAATGTAATGCCCACACCCATTTTGCCAAAAATATCAATGCACGCCTTGTCTGCCTGCTTAGAAAAGGGGTCAAGTCCCATAATTTCAATTTCGCTGCCAAGTGCTGCCGCCTCAAAAAAGAAGGCTGCCGCCGACCAATCACCTTCAACCTCAACCTCTCTTGCCGAAAGGCTACCCGACAAAGAGTAAACGCCGCCCTTTATATCAACCTTACCGCCAAATTTTTCAATCATATGGCAGGTCATGTCAATATAAGCAGAGGATTCAAGAGAAGTGGTTAATGCTATACTGCCACCGCTTATTGCAGCTGCAAAAAGTAGCCCCGTAAGGTACTGAGAACTTACGTTGCCTGCAATATTAACCTGCTTTTGTGCCGTTTTGCCTTTGATTTCAAGAGGCAAATAATCCTTGCCAAGATTATTAAAGGTAATACCGCAATCTGTAAGCGCAGTGATAATATCATCAAGAGGGCGCTTTGGCAGTCTGCCGCTTCCGATAAAGGTTGCGTTAGTACCAAATGCCGCCGCTATGGGTATCATAAATCTTATAGTTGAGCCTGACTCTTTGCAGTCAAGGGTGGCTTTGGTTGCAGGCATATCAATGCCTGTTACAGTAACGGTATCGCCCGAAACATTAACCTTTGCGCCAAGGTTTTCAACCGCACCGATGGTATCCACAATGTCATCACACATTGTAACCCCTTTAATTACGCTTTCACCTTTTGACAAAGCGCCTGCTATAACTGCACGGTGAGCGGCACTTTTTGATGATGGCACCTTAACCGTTCCGCACAGTTTTTGTGTTTGTAACCTTACGTCCATAAAACACCTGTAGTTAAAAAGTATATGTAAAAATGGTTTTTAGGTCGGGGAAGAGATGTCTCTGCCCCGACCTTATAGCTTAAACTAATTCAATTATGCCTTTGCGCTAATTTTCCAAACACCGCGGCAACCGCAGTTGGTCCAAACCTCGTTGTACTTACGGTTGAACACAATATATTCGGGCTTTTTACCGCCGTCGGGACCTACGCTTCCGTCGTTAGGCTCACGACAAAGGTTAACCCAAGTCTTACCGCCGTCAGTGGTGCGAACAACGCCAACCTGATTACATCTTGCAATAGAGGGCATAGAGATGTAAACATTGCCGTTTCTGGGGTCAACATCAAAATGAGAGCCGCTGCCAAAGCTGTTCTTCATAGTAACTTCCATTTTTTGGGTTTTCTCGTTATAAGTATATATGGTGCTGCCTGCCAAAACGAGAAGGCGCTTGTTGAATTCGTCGTACTTAATGTCGGAAAGGCTTTCGACCATACGGAGTTTTTCCCAGGTCTTACCGCCGTCGGTTGATTTAACCAACCGGAAGGAACCGTCGCGTCCGTACAAAACGCCGTCGTTAGTGCAGGTGTAAACGCCGGTGCAACCATCCATCTGGGTCCAGGTTGCGCCCTTGTCTTCACTGCGCCACTCGCCAAGGAAGATAACATTTTCGTTGCCTACAAGTCCGCAACCAACCTTGTGACCCTTAACAAACACTTCGGTTTCATTAAGAGTGGTGCCACCGTCGGTCATAATAACGATATAAAAATCTTTCTTATCCTTTGTGGTGATTATAGCACAGGTATCCTTATCAATGGGGTAACCGCCGTATGAATATCCACCCCAACTGTCGCCTGAGCAAGGAGTATAGGTCCAGGTCTTACCGCCGTTGCTTGTGAATGCACCGTTGTAGTCCTGATTTGAGCAGAATACAAGGTCATAGTTGTTAACGTTCATATAAACACCGGTTGTGCAAGAGCCGTTGTAACCGCTGGATGACCATTTGAATGATTTTGCACCGTCGGTAGAACGCATAGCCATATCACCGCCGGTAGAGATGCAAACGTTCTCATTCTTTGGATGCCATGCAAAAACAGTTTGACGAATGTTGTAGGGAACGAAAGACATTGAAGAGTCAACGTTGCTCTGCTTCCAGTTCTTGCCGCCGTCCTCTGAGTAGTAGATTTTGCTTGAATAGCTACCGTTATCAGAAAGGTGGTCGTCCTGCAATACCATTTTGTTGGGGTTGGCGGGGCTTACGTTAACGCGAGCGGGGTATCTGGTGGGATAGCCTGACTCGTTGATAGCAGTGAAGGAATCACCGCCGTTGGTAGAAACGTAGAAGCCTTCTTTAGCAGAAATGTAAATGTTGTTGGGCTTGCTGTTTACAACACTCATACCGCAGCAATATGCGTCAAGCATCTTAGCAAAGGTTTTACCGCCGTCTTTTGAACGGATAGCGCCGCTCTCATTAGCAATGTATACCCAGCCCTTTTCGGGATGAACATAGATTATACCGTTACCAATAGCATTATCCTTGTTTATCTCTTCCCAGGTTTCGCCACCGTCAGTTGACTTAAAGAGTGCAGGGGGAAGATAGTGGTCACCAATTTTCTTAGACTCGCGCACATAGTAAACAGTGGTGCAATAACCCTTATCCTTGTCATAGCTTGACTTGTCATAAGCAATCTGATGACGGAAGTCGCGGTGACCTTGAACCTTCTGGGAGTTAACTTGCTTCCAGTTTTCACCACCGTCGGTTGAAAGGTAAAGACCGTGGGCTTCATTTACACCTGAGTCAACACCAACACAAAGCACGCGGTTGATGTTCATTGGGTCAACCTCGGCACCTGATGATGCACTTGCTTTAATACCGATTGTGCAAGGCTCCCAAGTTACACCGCCGTCTTTTGAGCGGTACATACCGCCAACGTCGATACCGAGGAAGGCCAAAGAGCCATCAATCTGGTCGAATGAGATGTATGTAGGCCACTGGCTGCCTTCGCCGCCTGCAATACCTGCATCGGCTTGCTTTTGGCTGGTAAAGGGAACTGCAATCCAAGGTGTCTCAAGTGTGGGATGAGGGTCCTTGTTTGCAACATTTTCTACTTTAGAAGCGGTGCTGCTTGTTTTGTCGTTGCCTGCATTTGATGATGTTTTGTCGGCAGTGTCACCGCCGCAAGCGGCGCAGCAAAGCACGATGCAAAGGCACATCAAAACAGAAATAATTCTTTTTGCCATAACTTGAATCTCCTTTTTGTATAATGATTAACGCAATTTTTTTGCAATTAAACCGATTTAATACTGCCCTCTAAAAAACGGTCAAATTTGTCACAGTCAACGGGGCAAATGTAACTGTCGCCGATTTTGCGGATAAGCACCATTCTCAGCACGTGACCGCTTCGCTTTTTGTCCTTCATTGCAGCATTTGCAATTTCTTCCGCCGAGGCATCGTATCCGGTGGGTAACCCGTATTTTTTACACACCGCTTCAATGCGGGCGGCGTTGCCTTTGTGACACAGCTCAACACGCTCTGCAGCACGGGTAATAACACACATTCCGATAGCAACTGCCGAGCCGTGAGAGATACCGCCGAAATTTTCAATTTTTTCAATGGCGTGACCAACGGTATGGCCAAAATTCAGCAGGGCGCGTTCGCCTTGCTCGGTAAAATCCTTTTCAACAATTTCGACCTTAATAGATACACACTTATATATTAACTCATCTAAGCGTGCAAAACAAGTCTCTTTTTCTAAAATTTCAAAAATTTCAGGTGATTTTATCGCTCCGTATTTGATAAGCTCGCCCATACCATCCCTCATATACTCATCAGGAAGGGTAGAAAGCGCCCCTGTATCAATAAGCACAAGGGCAGGATGATGAAATGCGCCAACAAGATTTTTGCCGCTTTCAAGGTCACAACCCGTCTTTCCGCCAACAGAGGAGTCAATTTGCGCCAAAAGGGTAGTGGGGATTTGCACAAACTGAATGCCTCTAAGGTAAATTGCGGCGGCAAAGCCCGTTAAATCGCCAACCACGCCGCCTCCTAAAGCAACGGCAAAGTCAGCGCGAGTTAACTCTTGCTGAGCAAAGAAATCGAGCATTTGTGTAACAGTGGACAGATTTTTGCTTTTTTCACCCGCCTCAAAAACAAAAAGTGACGGTTCAAAGCCTGCCTGACGCAAAGAGTCAAGCGCCTTTTCGGCATAGAGCGGCGCAACGTTGCTGTCAGATACGACAGTGCATTTTTTACCCTTGCAAACCCTTTTAATTGCCATTCCTGCACGCTCAATAAGGCGTTCACCTATGGCAATATCGTATTTACCTGAAACATTTATTTTTCTCATAATTGCTCCTTGATTTTTCGGGAATTTTCAAGTACCTCTTTTAAAGATTGACGGTCATTTTTGTCAATCAAATCTTTAAAATTGGAAAGATTGCTTATAAGTGCCGCTATTTCTTGCGATAAGGCCTCTTTGTTATCTAAAAACAGTTCGCTCCACATTTCTGCATTGATTTTAGCAACACGGCTTACATCCTTAAACGAGCCTGCTGAATAGCCAAAATGCAATGGAGCCAACGGGTCGTTGATATAACTGCAGGCAAGTACGTGTGGTAATTGAGAGGTGTATGCAATCATAATATCGTGTGTTGCTTTATCGGTGATTTTACAACCACCGAAGCCTAACTGAAGAGCAATATCACATACCATATTGACCGCCTCGTCATCTGCACCTTCGGGTGTTACAATAAGACTTGCATCTGCATATAATTCTTCCTCACTGTAATCAAAACCGCTGTGCTCTCTGCCGGCCATAGGGTGTGCACCAACAAAACGTAAAGAATAGTCTTTTATCGTTTTTTCAATACCGTCGTATATTACACCTTTAACACCGCAGGCATCGGTTATAACACAATCTTTTTTAAATAAAGATGCGTTACGGTTAATAAAGTCGACTGTTGCTTTGGGATAAAGACAAATCACAGCAAAATCACATTTATTAAGGTCGTTTTCATTTGCGATAACATCTATAGCGCCTCTTGATAAAGCAAATTGAGTGGTGGCAGGGTTAATATCAAACCCAAAAACAGTGTGGTCGGTGTGACGCTTAAAAGTTTTGGCAAAACTGCCACCTATAAGACCGAGTCCGGCAATAAAAACATTCATTGTTCAGCCTTCTTTCAAAAGGGTTAAAATTCGGTTTGCTATTTCATTTTTGTCCCCCGTACCGTTGATTATAAAGTCGGCAGCAGTGCGATATAAAGCAATTCGGGTGTCAAAAAGTTCTTTTGCCTTACTTTTGTCTTTAAACAAAGGACGGTTGCCGTCATCACCTATACGGCGGCAAATTTCATCAAAAGGTACATCTAAAAAGACAATATTATCATTATTAAAAATGCTTACGTTTCGATGAAAGGTTAACGCGCCGCCACCGGTGGAAATGACGGCGTTTTGCATATTCGTGACTTCTTTGCAAGCAATATGCTCTGCATCTCTAAAACCATTTTCGCCAAATTTTTCAAAAATCTGAGAAATGGTCATATTTTCATTGCTTTCAATCAGTTGGTCGGTGTCAACAAAGGTGCGTCCTGTCATTTGTGCGAGAATTTGTCCAACAGTTGATTTGCCACATCCCATAAAACCGCAAAGGACGATGTTATTCATTTTTTTGACCCCCAAACAAAGCAGACATTTCGGCATTGGCGTCGTCAATTAGTCTGTCAATATCGTTATCATCAAATTTTGCACCGTACCAAATCTCGTGAGCTCTGACAGCCTGCCACACAAGCATAGCCATACCCTCGGCAATTTTCATATTGCAACCTTCTGCAAACTTCATAAGCAGTGTTTTGCGAGGATTATATATGGCATCAAAAAGAGCTTCACACCCCTCAAGCTGATTTAATGAAAGGGGAGACGCATCTGTATTGGGATACATTCCAACGGGAGTAGCGTTAACTACCAAATTGTAGCCACCCTTAACCTCGTCAAAAGGGGTAACCTTTATCTGCTTTCCAAGTTTTTCGGCAATCTCATCTTTAAGGATAATACCACTTTGACCTCTTGCAGCAACAGTCAAATCGCCGCCTGCCTTAATTGCCTCAAACGCAATCGTTCTTGCCGCGCCACCGCTTCCAAGAAGTAAAACCTTACCCTCAAGAGAAATGCCTTTTTTACCTATGGCAGTGCAAAAACCGAAAGCATCGGTGTTGTAGCCTATGCCATTTCTGTCAACACAGTTAACGGCACCGTAAGCTTTTGCGCTTTCATCAAGCTTTTTAAGCAAAGGAATAATAGCCTGCTTATGAGGAATGGTAATGTTAAACCCATCAAGCTTTTTAAGAGTTTTGTCGTATTGTTCTGCCAAATTATCAGGGCTAATATCATATTTATAATATGTAACAGTTTTACCTGAAAGTTCAAAAAGGCGGTTGTGAATAAAAGGGGACATAGTATGCCCGATAGGATGACCGATAACGGCAAAATTCAACGTTAACCACTCCTTTTTAGGTTTTAAAGGGTTTCAATTTTGTAAAAATTTCAAAAACCTATTGACAAAACCTCTTGCAGTACATATTATTTGTTTAGGCAATGTATATAAAAGTATACTTTGCTTATTATATGAACTGCAAAACTGTGGGTTATATAATAACATATTTGGTGGGGTTTGTCTATCCTCACGACGCAATTTTTTCTTGAAAGAGGAGTTTTTTATGGTATTTGAAAAGATAAGAGAAATGTTGGCTACTCAGTTTGATAAAGAAGCTGATGAAATCACTATGGATACTGATGTTCAAGAGGATTTCAACGCCGACAGTATTGATATAGTTGATTTGCTTTATGCAATTGAAGACGAGTTTGACGTTGTTATTCCCGACGAAGAAGCAGCAAATATGAAAAAGGTCGGCGACTTGGTTAAATATATAGAAAACAATCAGTAATTAAATTATACTTGCAAACACTGACCGTTTTAAGTTATACTTAAAGCGGTTTTTGTGTCAATTTAGAGTAATGTTAAGGTTGGTGATTAAAGGTGAGAATAATTTTTGACCGCTTTAAAAACGGTTGCAACTGTGCCTTTACCTTCAGTTATGATGATGGTAATATTGCAGACAGACGACTGGTTGAAATTTTTAATAGGTACGGTATGAAGGCAACCTTTCATCTTAATTCGGAAAGTTTGGGTTGGGACAGCAGCATCAGTGCAGATGAGATTAAGTCCCTTTATGCAGGGCATGAGGTGTCTTGTCATATGGTTAACCACCCTCATCCAACCCGAATTCCTTTCACCTCTGTTGCGGCAGAAATTATGAATGACCGCCGTGCATTAGAATCGGCTTGCGGTTATGTTGTGAGGGGAATGAGTTATCCCTACGGCTCACATAACGAGGATGTTATAGCTATTTTAAGGGCTTGCGGAATGGAATATTCCCGTACTACCCGTGCTACCGACTGGTTCGCACCGCCTGACGATTTTATGTATTGGCATCCAACTTGTCATCACAACAATTCAAAACTTCACGAACTGTTTGATAGGTTTTCCAATCCTAATCAACACGCACCCTTGCAGATAATGAACGTGTGGGGGCACAGCTATGAGTTTGACCAAAACGACAACTGGCATATAATTGAAGATTTTTGCAAGTATGCCTCAGGTCACGACAACGTGTGGTATGCAACCAATATTGAAATATGCGATTACATAAATGCTGTGCGACGTCTTGCTGTTGGAGTTGACGGAGATGTTGTTCACAACCCATCAGGTGTTGACGTGTGGGCAACTGTGAATGACGAGTGCGTCAAAATTCCTGCAGGCAGTACAGTTTCATTTAGAAAGGATATATAATTATGGCAGACAAGAAAATGGTGCGCGACATCACATCTATGGATGAGGATTTTGCGCAGCGGTATAGCGATATAGTTAAAAAGGCCGAGCTTGCTTCATATAGCGGTGTAAGAGGATGTATGATTGTGCGCCCTTACGGCACTGCTTTGTGGGAGAATATCCGCAACTCTCTTGATTCACGCTTTAAGGCATTGGGTCACGAGAATGTTATGATGCCTATGTTTATCCCCGAAAGTTTGCTCCAGCGTGAAAAAGATCACGTTGAAGGCTTTGCTCCCGAGGTTGCATGGGTAACTCACGGTGGCGAAGAAAAACTTAACGAGCGCCTTTGCGTCCGTCCTACAAGTGAAACTGTATTTTGCGAGCATTATGCAGATATTATCCATTCATACCGCGACCTGCCCAAGTTGTATAACCAGTGGTGCTCGGTTGTAAGATGGGAAAAGACCACCCGTCCTTTCCTTCGCACAATGGAGTTTTTCTGGCAGGAAGGTCACACTATGCACGAAACTGCAGAAGAGGCAATGGTTGAAACCCGTCAGATGCTTGATGTTTATGCCGATTTCTGTGAGCAAGAGTTGGCAATCCCTGTTATCAAGGGCAAAAAGACCGACAAAGAAAAGTTTGCAGGCGCCGAGGCAACCTATACTATCGAGGCAATGATGCACGACGGTAAGGCTTTGCAGAGCGGTACCTCACACTATTTCGGTGACGGCTTCTCCCGTGCCTTTAACATTCAGTTTACAGGACGCGATAATAAGCAAGAGTATCCTCATCAGACCTCTTGGGGTATGTCCACCCGTATAATCGGTGCTATTATTATGACTCACGGTGACGATAACGGCTTGGTACTTCCTCCTGCAGTTGCTCCTATTCAGGTAGAGGTTATTCCCATCGCTACTCATAAAGAGGGCGTGCTTGAAAAGGCAAATGAACTTAAAGATCGTCTTTCAAAGGTATGCAGAGCTCATCTTGACGACAGTGATAACTCTGCAGGCTGGAAATTTGCTCAGTGCGAAATGCGCGGTATTCCGCTTCGCGTTGAAATCGGTCCCAAGGATATGGCTGAGAATAAGTGCGTTGTTGTGCGCCGCGATAATTATGAAAAGATTACCGTTTCACTTGACGAACTTGAGCAGCGTATCCCCGAATTGCTCAAAGCAGTTCACGACGGACTTTATAACAAAGCCCTTGCACGCCGTCAGAGTATGACATACGATGTAACTGATATGGATACTATGATTGATACCGCAACCAACAAGCCGGGTCTTATCCGTGCTATGTGGTGCGGCGAGCTTGAGTGCGAGGAAGCCCTTAAAGAAAAAGCAGGCGTAAGCAGCCGTTGTATGCCTTTTGACAACAACGAGCCTATCGCAGATACCTGTGTCTGCTGCGGCAAACCTGCTAAGCATCTTACCTATTGGGGCAAGGCTTACTAAGATCCTACATATTTATATAGGCAAATTCGGAGCAGTTTACAAAAATTGCTCCGAATTTTTTATGAATACAAAACAAAAATCTAACAATAATCCAAAACAGAAAATAAAACTCAATCTAAAATATATAATTATGTATTTATTTGTACAAAACTGACAAATATCCTCTTTAAAATTCTACAATTAAAAGACAAAACGCCGATTTTTCACAGGTATACATAATTATAATATTTTTTTGTTTACAAAGGTACCCCTTTGTGATAGGATTATAAGGCACGTTTGTGCAGATATGCGTTGATGCGGGAGGTGGCTGACCTCGAGTCAGGAAATTTCCGCGGAGTATGTCCGATTTAAAAACCGGGCGATCAAAACCTTACAAACAGCGTTTTTATGCGCTATCCCGGATTTGTGTGTCAAAAGCTATGGTTGACCAGAGGTACTTGACAGATTTAGGAACAAATCCGGTTTTATAATGCAAACGGGCGAAACGCCCGGTGCGGTGTAAAGTTTTAATCGAAGCCCGCCAAATTATTAAGGAGGCGAACTTCAAATGGCAAAGGACAAGATCAGAATCAGACTGAAGGGCTACGATCACGCACTCGTTGATCAGGCAGCAGAAAAGATCGTTGAAACTGCAAAGCGCACCGGCGCTCGCGTATCAGGACCTGTACCGCTCCCTACCGACCGCGAAATCGTTACCATTCTTCGCGCTGTTCACAAGTATAAGGACAGCCGCGAGCAGTTTGAAATGAGAACCCACAAAAGGCTTATCGACATCCTCAGACCTTCAAACAAAACTGTTGAAGCACTGTCGAGTCTTGAGCTCCCCGCCGGCGTTGAATTTGAAATCAAGTGCTAATTACGCACGTGTATTTTAATGTAAGACGCGGTGTGGTCATGTTGGCAACGCCAACCAATAACCAATAAGGAGGATATCCAAAATGAAAAAAGGAATCATCGGCAAAAAGCTCGGTATGACCCAGCTTTTTGACCAGAACGGCAAAGTCGTTCCGGTAACTGTCGTTGAAGCAGGCCCTTGCCTCGTTACCTTTAAGAAGACCAATGAGGTTGACGGTTACGAAGCAGTACAGCTTGGCTACGGCGACATCAAAGTAAGCAAGGTTAACAAACCTATGAAGGGCCACTTCGACAAGAACAATGTTGCTGCAAAGCGCGTTCTTAAGGAGTTCCGTCTTGATGACTGCGCTTCTGTAGAAATCGGTTCTGTTATTAAGGCAGACGCTTTTGCAGAGGGTGAAGCAGTTGACGTAACCGGCACCAGCAAAGGTAAGGGTTACGCAGGCGTTATCAAGCGCCACGGTTTTTCCAGACTCAAGATGAGTCACGGTACCGGCCCTGTTGCTCGTCACGGCGGTTCATTGGGCGCTTGCTCATCTCCCTCACGTGTATTTAAGGGACGTAAGATGGCAGGTCACATGGGCGCTGTAAGATCTACAGTACAAAATCTCGCTGTTGTTAAGGTTGATGCAGAAAAGAACATCATCGCTATCAAGGGTGCCATTCCCGGTCCTAAGGGCGGCTATGTTTACATCACCGACAGCGTTAAAGCCTAAGGAAGGGGGAGAACAGAATGCCTACAATTAGTGTTTTAGATATGGCAGGTAAGAAGGTTTCCGATATCAACCTCAGCGATGCTGTTTTTGGTATTGAGCCCAACACTACCGTAATGCATATGGCTGTTGTTGCATATCTTGCAAATCAGCGTCAGGGCACACAGTCTACCCTCACTCGTTCCGAGGTATCCGGCGGTGGCAAAAAGCCATGGCGCCAGAAGGGTACTGGTCACGCCCGTCAGGGTTCAACCCGTGCACCCCAGTGGTATCACGGTGGCGTAGCCCTCGGTCCGAAGCCCCGCGAATATGGCTTCACTCTTAATAAGAAAGAGCGCAGATTGGCAATCCAGTCAGCACTTTCTGATAAGGTTCTTAACAACAACCTCATCGTTCTCGACGCTCTCAAGTGCGACGAGTACAAGACCAAGACTGTTGTTGAGTGCCTCGCAGCAATCGGTGCCGCTAAGAAGAGCCTCATCATCCTCGCAGAGAATGATAGCAAGGCAATCCGCAGCGCATCAAACATCAAGGGTGTAAAAACCGCACAGGTTAACACCATCAATACCTACGACATCCTCAACGCTGACACTGTTATCGTTGTTAAGGATGCTGTCGCTAAGATCGAGGAGGTGTACGCATAATGAAGCTCGCACACGAGATTATTATTAAGCCGGTCATCACCGAAAAGTCAATGGGCGGCGCAGCAATGAAGAAGTACACCTTTAAGGTAGCAAAGGATGCAACCAAGATCGATATTGCTCGTGCAATTGAAGAGATCTATTCAGTAAAGGTTACTGCAGTTAACACCGTTAACGTTCGCGGCCAGGCTCGCCGTTACGGTCGTTACGAGGGCTACACATCTTCTTGGAAAAAGGCTATCGTAACCCTTTCAGAAGATTCCAAACCCATTGAGTTCTTTGAAGGCATGATGTAATATCAGGCGATGTATGGGAAATAATCCCGCTAAGCTAAAATAAGGAGTGAAACAAATGGCTGTCAAACATTATAAGCCTACTACAAACGGTCGTCGTAATATGACCACTATGGATTACTCCGGTCTTTCTAAGGTTGCTCCCGAAAAGAGCTTGCTCGCAGCTGGCAAAAAGAATGCAGGTCGTAACAGCTACGGTCGCATCACTGTCAGACATCGCGGCGGCGGCAACCGTCAGAAGTACCGTTTAATCGACTTCAAGCGCAACAAGTTCGACATTCCTGCAACTGTTGCAACAATCGAGTACGATCCTAATCGCAGTGCTTTCATTGCACTCATCGTATACGAAGACGGTGTGAAGAGCTACATCACTGCTCCCGTTGGCCTTAAGGTCGGCGACACCGTTATTAACAGCAAAACTGCTGACATCAAGCCGGGCAATGCCCTTCCGCTTGAAAACATTCCTACCGGTACCTTTGTTCACAACGTTGAACTTTATCCCGGCAAGGGCGCACAGCTTGCCCGTTCTGCCGGTAACATGGCTCAGCTTATGGGTAAAGAAAACGGTATGGCTCTGCTCCGTCTCCCTTCAGGCGAGATGCGTCAGGTTCCGATCAACTGTATGGCTTCCATCGGTCAGGTCAGCAACCCCGAGCACGAGAACATCAACTATGGTAAGGCCGGACGTAAGCGTCATATGGGCTGGAGACCTACTGTTCGCGGTTCAGTTATGAACCCCTGCGATCACCCCCACGGTGGTGGTGAAGGTAAGTCACCCATCGGCCGTAGCGGTCCTGTTACACCTTGGGGCAAGCCCACATTGGGTTACAAGACTCGCAAGAAGCACAAGGCTTCCGATAAGTACATCGTGAAGCGCCGCAATTCTAAATAAGTGGGGAGGAGCGTAAGTAATGGGAAGAAGCGTTAAAAAAGGCTATTTCGTACAGCCCGTATTGATGAAAAGAGTAGAAGAAATGAATGCAGCTGGCGAAAAGCGCGTTCTTAAAACCTGGAGCCGCTCATCCACTATTTTCCCGGAATTTGTAGGTCACACCTTCGCCGTTCACGACGGTCGTAAGCACGTGCCTGTATATGTTACCGAGGATATGGTTGGTCATAAGTTAGGCGAATTTGCACCGACAAGAACCTTTAAGGGTCATGCCGGTTCAAAAACCACCAAGAAGTAAACAGCCGAAAGGAGAGAATGAACATGGAAGCAAAGGCAACTCTTAAATTTGCCCGTATTTCACCCCGCAAGGTTCAAATCGTTGCAGATATCATTCGCAACAAGCCTGCGGATAAAGCCATGGCTATTCTTAAGCATACTCCCAAGGCTGCTTGCGAGTATCTTGAAAAATTGCTTAAATCAGCAATGGCTAATGCAGAGAACAATCAACAAATGGATGTGTCTAAGCTTTATGTAGCCGAAATTACCGTTGGCCCCGGCCCGATTCTTAAGAGAATCCGTCCCCGTGCTCACGGCCGCGCATATCACATCTATAAGAGAACTTCTCACGTAACCCTGGTTGTCAGGGAAGCTGAGTAAGAAGGAGGTTATTACATGGGACAGAAGGTTAATCCCCACGGACTCCGTGTCGGTGTTATAAAGAATTGGGATTCCCGTTGGTATGTCGGTGATGAGTCCTTCGGCGATGTTCTCGTTGAGGACCACAAGATCAGAACTTACCTTAAGAAGAAGCTTTATGATGCCGGTATCGCTAAGATTGAGATTGAGCGCGTTTTCGGTAAAGATGCAAAGGTTCGTTTGCACATCCACTGTGCAAAGCCCGGCATCGTTATCGGCCGTAACGGCTCCGAAATCGAAAAGCTTAAGGCAGAGTGCGAAAAGTTTCTTGGCGGCAAAACCGTCAACATCAACATCGTTGAGGTTAAGAACCCCGATGTAAACGCACAACTTGTTGCTGAGAACATTGCTCAGCAGCTCGAAAAGAGAATTTCTTTCCGCCGTGCAATGAAAAAGGTTATGGGTAATGCCATGCATGCCGGCGCAAGAGGTATTAAAACTCAGGTTTCAGGTCGTCTTGGCGGCGCTGAAATCGCTCGTAGCGAGCACTATCACGAAGGTACTATTCCGCTTCAGACTTTGCGTGCTGATATTGACTACGGCTTTGCCGAGGCTCACACAACCTATGGTCGTATCGGCGTAAAGGTTTGGCTCTATGCAGGTGAGGTTCTTCGCGATACTCGCAGACCCCGTCGCAATAGGGAAGGAGGCGCAAAGTAATGCTGTTACCAAAGCGCGTTAAATATCGCCGCGTACAGAGAGGCCGCCTTACCGGTAAGGCCACCCGCGGTAACACCGTTACTTACGGTGATTACGGTCTTCAGGCATTGGAGCCCGCATGGATCACTTCAAACCAGATTGAAGCAGCCCGTATTGCTATGACTCGTTATATCAAGCGTGGCGGTCAGGTTTGGATTAAGATCTTCCCCGACAAGCCTATCACTGAGAAGCCTGCTGAAACTCGAATGGGTTCAGGTAAAGGTTCTCCTGAGTACTGGGTAGCAGTTGTTAAGCCCGGCCGTGTTATGTTTGAAATTGCAGGCGTAGCACCCGAGGTTGCACAAGAGGCTATGCGTCTTGCTGCTAACAAGCTTCCTATCAAGTGCAAATTTATCAATAAACTGGAAAGTGGTGAGCAATAATGAAGGCTAAGGATTTCAGAGAAATGTCCGCTGAGGAACTGAACACAAAGCTGGTAGACCTTAAAAAAGAGCTCTTTAACCTTCGTTTCCAGAGCGCCATCAACCAGCTGGAAAATCCCATGCGTATCAAGGCCGTTAAAAAGGACATTGCACGTATTCTTACCGTGCTTAAAGAGTCCGACGGCGCTGAAGCTTAAGTAAAGGAGGGCACGCATCATGGAAAGAAACCTGAGAAAAACCAGGACTGGCAGAGTTGTCAGCAACAAGATGGATAAAACTGTTGTCGTCGCTATTGAGGATAACGTAAAGCACCCTCTTTACAACAAGATTGTTAAGAAAACGGTTAAGTTCAAGGCTCATGATGAGCAGAACGCCTGCAACATCGGCGACCGCGTTCTTATTATGGAAACCAGACCGCTGTCCAAGGACAAGAGATGGCGTGTTGTCGAAATTATTACAAAGGCTAAGTAATTAACCTTGCCTTAAGAATGGAGGAATAACTGTGATACAACAGCAGTCTTACCTCAAGGTTGCCGACAACACCGGCGCGAAGGAACTTATGTGCATTCGCGTTCTCGGCGGTTCCGGCAGGAGGTACGCTAATATCGGCGACGTCGTTGTAGCTTCTGTTAAGAAGGCTGCACCCGGCGGCACCGTTAAAAAAGGCGACGTTGTTAAAGCTGTCGTAGTTCGTTCAGCTAAGGGCGTTCGCCGTGAGGACGGCACTTATATCCGTTTTGACGAGAATGCTGCCGTTATTATCAGAGATGACAAAAACCCCAGGGGCACCCGTATTTTTGGACCTGTGGCCCGTGAGTTGCGTGAAAAGGAATACACCAAGATCCTTTCTCTCGCACCCGAAGTGCTGTAAGGGAGGAAAGTCACTATGAGCAAAATGAAGATTAAAACCGGCGATACCGTTATGATTCTTACCGGTGACAAGAAGACCGACCGCGGTCAGACCGGTAAAGTTCTTCAGGTTAGCCCTGAAGAGAACAAGGTTATCGTTGAGGGACGCAACATCGTCTCTAAACACGTTAAGCCCCGCAAGGCCGGCGATCCCTCCGGTATTGTAAAGGCTGAAAGCGCTATCTATGCTTGCAAGGTTGCCCTTGTTTGCCCCAAGTGCGGTAAGCAGACCAGAGTCGGCTACACCGTAGAAGACGGCAAGAAGGTTCGCATCTGCAAGAAGTGCAAAAAAGTTATTGACTAAGGAGGATACATGACATGGCAAGATTAAAAGAGACCTACAAGTCTGAAGTTGCGCCTGCTCTTATGAAGAAATTCAACTACAAGAGCGTCATGCAGATTCCGAAGCTTGACAAGGTCATTATTAACATCGGTTGCGGCGAAGCCCGCGACAACAGCAAGGTTATCGATGCTGCAATGAACGACCTCGGCCTTATTACCGGTCAGAAGCCCGTTGTTTGCCGTGCAAAGAAATCTGTTGCTAACTTCAAACTCCGTCAGGGTATGCCCATCGGCGTAAAGGTAACTCTTCGCGGTGAGCAGATGTATGAGTTTGTTGATCGTTTCTTCTCAGCTGCATTGCCCCGCGTTCGTGACTTCAAGGGTATCAACGCAAACTCTTTCGACGGTCGCGGTAACTACTGCATGGGTATTAAAGAGCAGTTGATTTTCCCTGAAATTGAGTACGATAAGATCGATAAGGTTCGTGGTATGGACATTTGCTTCGTAACCACAGCCAACACCGATGAAGAAGCACGTGAGTTGCTCAGTCTTATGGGCGCTCCCTTTGCGAAATAAGTAAGGAGGTACTGTCGTGGCTAAAACATCAATGAAAATTAAGCAGGCAAGAGATGCTAAGTTCTCAACCCGCGCTTATAACAGATGCAAAATCTGCGGTAGGCCTCATGCCTATCTTCGCAAATACGGCGTGTGCAGAATTTGCTTCAGAGAACTCGCTTATAAGGGCGAGATTCCGGGCGTAAAAAAAGCCAGTTGGTAAGGAGGTAAACGGATATGCAGATCTCTGATACAATCGCTGATATGCTTACCCGAATCCGCAATGCGAATTCAGCAAAGCACGAATCAGTAGACATCCCCGCTTCCAACCTGAAGAAGGCTATCGCCCAGATTCTTGTTGACGAGGGTTATGTTAAAGGTTTCACCGTTGTTGATAACGGTAATCAGGGCGTAATTCATATGGAATTGAAGTACGGCCCCAACAAGTCGCAGGTTATTACAGGCTTGCGCAGAGTTTCTAAGCCTGGTCTTAGAATTTACACCAATGTTGAGGATATGCCCAAGGTTATGAAGGGCTTGGGTATTGCTATCCTTTCAACTTCAAAAGGTATTATGACTGATAAGCAAGCTCGTTCCGCTAATGTTGGCGGCGAAGTTCTCGCTTTCGTTTGGTAAGGGGGTAACGGTATGTCAAGAATAGGAAACAAACCGATTGCCATTCCTGCCGGCGTTGACGTTAAGATCAACGGTCAGGAAGTTACCGTTAAGGGCCCCAAGGGCACCCTTACAAAGACTTTCCGCAAAGAGATTTCAATCAAGGTTGAAGGTGCTGAGATTCTTGTAACTCGTCCCAACGACGACAAGTTGAACAGATCTCTTCACGGTTTGACCCGTACCCTCGTTGCCAATATGGTAGAGGGCGTAGTTAACGGTTTCTCAAAATCTCTTGAGGTACAAGGTGTCGGCTACCGTGTTCAGAAACAGGGTAAGGACCTCGTTATGAACCTTGGTTATTCTCACCAGGTTATTATGACAGAGCCTGCCGGCATCACTGTTGAAGTTCCCAATCCCAACCAGATTATCGTATCTGGTTCCGACAAGCAGGCCGTTGGTCAGTTTGCCGCCGAAGTCCGCGAGAAGCGTCCCCCCGAACCCTATAAGGGCAAAGGTATTCGCTATGTTGGCGAGTATGTAAGACGTAAAGAGGGCAAGGCCGGCAAGGGCGGAAAGAAGTAAAGGAGTGATATAAATGGTTACAAAACGTGATAGTAACAAAGCCAGACTGCACCGTCATGTGCGTGTTCGTGGCAAGATCAGCGGTACCGCTGAATGTCCTCGCTTGAACGTATTCCGTTCCAACGCAAACATTTATGCTCAGATAATTGATGACGTAACCGGCACAACTCTCGCAAGCGCAAGCTCTGTTGAGAAGGATTTTGTCGGTGGCGGCAACAAAGAGGCTGCGTTCAAGGTGGGCGAAATGCTCGCTGAGCGTGCTGTTGCTAAAGGTATTACCGAGGTTGTATTTGACCGCGGCGGCTACCTTTACCACGGACGCGTCAAGGAACTGGCCGAAGGTGCCCGTAAGGGCGGCCTCAAGTTCTAATTAAGGGAGGAGAATACTTTTGGCTACTAAATTTGACGCATCAACTGCAGATATTCAAGAGCGTATGGTTGCGCTCAACCGTGTTAGCAAAACCGTTAAGGGCGGTCGTATTATGAAGTTCACCGCACTTATGGTTGTTGGCGATGGCAAAGGCCACGTTGGCTTCGGTTTGGGCAAAGCCCGCGAAGTACCCGATGCAATCCGCAAGGGTATTGAGGACGCAAAGAAAAATATGATAACTGTTTCTCTTAAGGGAACTTCTATCCCTCACGAGATTTTGGGTGAGTTTGACGCTGCTCGCGTACTTCTTAAGCCTGCTGCTCCCGGTACCGGTGTTATCGCCGGCGGCGCAGTACGTGCTGTACTTGAGCTTGTTGGTATTAAGGATATTCGTACCAAGGCACTTCGTTCAAACAATCCTTGCAACGTTGTCAGAGCTACCATTGACGGTTTGGCCAAGTTGCGCTCAGCTGAAGAAGTTGCAGCCATCCGTGGCAAGTCTGTCAAGGACATCTTAGGTTAAGGAGGAGCAGCATTATGTCAGCAAAAAAATCGGCTGCCAGCCTTAAAATTACATTGGTTAAGAGCCTTATCGGTTCTAAGAAAGACCAAATAGCAACTGCCGAAGCTTTGGGTCTTCGCAAAATCGGTGATGTAACAGTACAGCCCGACAATGCTCAGACTCAGGGTAAGGTTAAGAAAATCGGTCACTTGATCGATGTTACCAACGCTTAATAGGGAGGTGCAATCATAATGAAACTGCACGAGCTTACAGCTAATCCCGGCTCAAATACCGAGCGCAAGCGCATCGGTCGTGGCCACGGCTCAGGCTGGGGTAAGACCTCAGGTAAGGGCCATAAGGGTCAGAAGGCACGTTCAGGCGGCGGCGTACGCCCCGGCTTTGAAGGTGGTCAGATGCCCTTGCAGCGTCGTCTGCCCAAGAGAGGCTTTAACAACATCTTTGCCGACAAGCCCGTCGCTATCAACGTGGCTGATCTTGCCAAGTTTGAAGACGGTGCAGTAGTAGATCTTACTGCTCTTGTCGAAAAAGGCATTATCAAAAAGTCGGTTGACAAGGTTAAGGTTCTCGGTAACGGCGAACTTTCAGTTAAACTCACCGTGAAACTGACCGCTTTCTCAGAAACTGCTAAGCAGAAGATCGAGGCGGCCGGCGGAAAGGTTGAGGTGATCTAAGTGTTAGACGTACTAAAGAATGCTTGGAAGGTAGTAGAACTCAGAAAAAAGATTTTTTACACTTTGCTGATCATACTTATTTTCCGTGTTGGCGCTGTTATTCCTGTTCCATTTGTTAACCTTGAGGCTCTTGCCCAAACAATGAACAATACTTCAGCTGTCAACGAATTCTTCAGCTATATCTCGGCACTCACTGGCGCAGGCCTTGAAAACGGAGCAATATTCTCTATGTCTGTTACTCCGTACATCAACGCTTCAATTATTATGCAGCTTCTTTCTGTTGCTTTCCCCTTCCTTGAGCGTATCGCTAAAGAGGGTGAAGAAGGCCGCAAAAAGATTGCAAAGTACACCCGTTATTGCACCGTTATACTCGGTTTGATTCAGGGTACTGCATATTACTTCTTCCTTAAGGGAAGCGGTCTTGTACAAGCCAAGACAACCTTTGAGTACATTTTCACCGGTGTTGTTATCGTTCTCTGCTTTACCGCAGGTTCAGCCATTATGATGTGGCTCGGCGAACGCATCGACGAAAAGGGTATCGGCAACGGCATCTCTATGTTGCTCTTTGCAGGTATCATCTCACGTTTCCCCAGTGCGATTTCTTCAATCTGGGCACACTTGGTTGAAGGCAAATACATTGAGGTAGTTCTCGTTGTATTGCTTTTTGTTGTAATCATTGGCTTCATCGTATGGATGACCAGTGCAGAACGTCAGGTTCCTGTACAGTACGCAAAGCGTGTTGTCGGTCGCAAGATGTATGGCGGTCAAAACTCACATATTCCGATTCAGGTTAATATGTCAGGTGTTATGCCTATCATCTTTGCAAGCTCATTCCTCGCAATTCCTCAGATGATTTGCGGATTTATGGGTGCCGGCAGAGCTGATCACTTGCTTTTCAGGATTTGCGCAGTATTTACCTATCAAGGTGTATTTTACGCACTTATCTATCTTGCAATGATTATCGGATTTGCATATTTCTATGTTCAAATTCAGTACAATCCTGTTGAGATGGCTAACAACTTGCGTAAGAACAGTGGCGCAATCCCCGGTATCCGTGCCGGCAAGCCCACTGCTGATTATCTTAAGAAGATTATGTCAAGAATTACTCTTATCGGTGCTATCTTCCTTGGCGCATTGGCAGTTTTGCCTATCGCACTGAGTGGCATTACCAATATAGACGTTACCCTCGGCGGTACTTCAGTTCTGATTGTTGTCGGTGTTGCACTTGACACTGTAAGAACCCTTGAGTCACAGTTGATGATGCGTCATTACAAGGGCTTCCTTGACTAATTCAAACAGTTAGCGTGTGCGCAGTTTCTGCGCACGCGCATACCTGCTGAAAAGGAGTAAACTAATGAATCTTATTTTACTCGGCGCCCCCGGCGCAGGTAAAGGAACTCAGGCAGAAATAATCTGTGAGAAGTTCTCAATTCCTTCTATCTCTACCGGCAACATTATTCGTGAATCGGTAAAAAACGGTACTGAGATGGGACTTAAAGCTAAATCTTATATGGATTCAGGCGAGCTTGTTCCTGATGCCGTTGTAATCGGCATTATTAAGGAACGTCTTGCACAGGATGATTGCCAAAACGGCTTCATTCTTGACGGTTTCCCCCGTACCATTCCTCAGGCTGAAGCACTTGATCAGATGGGCGTAGTTATTGACCGCGTCGTATCAATCGAAGTGCCCGATGAAAAGATTGCTGCCAGAATGTCTGGTCGTCGCGTTTGTGAAAAATGCGGTGCAAGCTATCATCTTGAGTATAAAAAGCCTGCTAACGACGGCGTTTGTGACGCTTGCGGCGGCGAACTCATTCAGCGTAAGGATGATGCTCCCGAAACTGTTATTGAAAGACTTCGTGTATATCACGAGCAGACTGAACCCCTTAAAGATTATTATGAAAAGGCAGGCAAGTTAAGACTTGTTGAAGGTCAGGAGCAGGTGGCAGATACCACAGCTCTCACCCTTGCAGCTTTAAAAGACTGATTGCCTTATGTGTACCGCATGCACAAAACCAAAACTTAATGCGGAGAAACGGTGATAAACATGATTGTGCTCAAGACTACACGCGAACTAACCCTTATGCGTGAAGCCTGCAGAATATCTGCAGGAGCACTCCGTGTAGCAGGTGCTGCAATTGAGCCGGGTATAACAACGGCAGAAATTGATAAAATCGCATATGATTATATTATTTCTCAAGGTGCTAAACCCAACTTCCTCAATTATGAAGGCTATCCTGCAACGGCATGTATATCTATAAACGACGAGGTTATTCACGGCATACCAAGCAAAAAGCGCGTTATCAAGGCAGGCGACATTGTCAGCATTGACCTTGGTGCAGCAATAAACGGATATAACGGCGACAATGCCGCCACCTTTGCTTGCGGCGATATCTCAGAGGAGGCTCAGCGTCTTATAGATGCTACCAGAGAATCTCTTTATGCGGGAATCAAAGCAGCAAAAAACGGCAACAGAGTCGGCGATATCAGTTTTGCAGTGCAACAGTATGTTGAGGCGCGCGGTTACTCGGTGGTTCGCGAGTTTGTGGGCCACGGCGTAGGCGCGAGCCTTCATGAAGCGCCTGAAATTCCCAATTATGGGACAGCGGGAAGAGGTGTACGCCTTGTTCCCGGAATGACCATCGCCATTGAACCGATGATAAATTTAGGACAGCCGCAGATTAACATTATGCCGGACGGATGGACAGTCAAAACAGCCGACGGCAAGCTGTCAGCTCACTTTGAACACACCATCGCAATCACCGCCGATGGGCCCGTTATCATGACTGAATGTTGACGGGAGGTATCTAAGTGTCCATAGAGAGAGGGCAAGTGGTCCTTTGCCTTGCAGGCAGGGACGCGGGCGAATACGCTGTGGTGATCGACTCAACCGAAAGCACGGTAACCGTTGCAAACGGCAAGTCAAGACCAATAGCAAGCCCCAAAATAAAAAATTTGAAGCACGTTCAAATTACAGCCTATCGGCTTAACATCAGTGAAATGGCATCAGACCGATGGTTGCGTCGAGAATTAAACCGACTGCAACCCAATCACCAATAGGGAGGTTGTTTCATGTCCAAACAGGATATGATCGAGCTTGAAGGCACTGTTGTTGAAGCATTACCTAATGCAACATTTAAGGTAGAACTTGACAACGGACATCAAATACTCACTCACATCTCAGGTAAGTTGCGTATGAATTTTATCCGCATTCTTCCCGGAGATAAAGTTGTTGTTGAAATGTCACCCTATGATCTTACAAAGGGTCGCATTACTTGGCGCTCCAAGTAAGATAATTAAGTAAAAGCATGATTTAATTTAGGAGGTATTTACAATGAAAGTCAGACCTTCTGTCAAAAAGATTTGCGATAAGTGCAAGGTGATCAAGCGCAAGGGCCGTATAATGGTTATTTGCGAGAATCCCAAGCACAAGCAGCGTCAGGGTTAAACCTGTCAGATTTTAATGGAGGTGCAATAAACACATGGCACGTATTGCTGGTGTTGACCTGCCCAGAGAAAAGCGGGTCGAAATTGGATTGACTTATATTTACGGCATTGGCCGCAAAACATCCGGAGATATCCTTGCTGCTACCGGTGTAAACCCCGATACCAGAGTTAAGGACCTTACCGAAGATGATATTTCCAAATTGCGTGATTATATCGAAAAGAATTTGCAAATCGAAGGTGACCTTCGTCGTGCAGTAGCATTCGATATTAAGCGCCTTGTTGAGATTGGCTGCTATCGCGGCCTTCGTCACCGCAAGAATCTTCCTGTACGCGGTCAGCGTTCTAAGACTAACGCCCGCACCCGTAAGGGTCCCAAGAAGACCATTGCCAACAAGAAAAAGTAAGATAGGAGGAAGATAGTTATGGCTACTAAAAAAGGTACAGTTTCCCGCCGTCGCCGCGAGAAGAAAAACATCGAAAAAGGCGCAGTCCATATTCAGTCTACCTTCAACAACACCATTGTTACCATCACTGATGTACAGGGCAATGCTCTTTCATGGGCATCAGCCGGTGAACTTGGTTTCAGAGGCTCAAGAAAGTCTACTCCTTTTGCAGCACAGTCTGCAGCAGAGACTGCCGCAAAGGCAGCTATGGAGCACGGACTTAAGAGCGTTGAGGTTTATGTAAAGGGCCCCGGTTCAGGTCGTGAGGCTGCTATCCGTGCCCTTCAGACCGTAGGTCTTGAGGTTACTATGATTAAAGACGTAACCCCCATTCCTCACAATGGCTGCCGTCCCCCCAAGAGACGCCGCGTATAATTATTTGGAGGTGCTTATAAATGGCTAGATATACCGGTCCGGTATGCAAACTTTGTCGCCGCGAGGGAGAAAAGCTTTTCCTTAAGGGCGCAAAATGTTATTCAGAAAAGTGCCCCATGGTTGACCGCAACTTTGTTCCCGGTCAGCACGGTAAGGGCAGAAAGAAGACCTCTGAATATGGTCTCCAGCTTCGTGCGAAGCAGAAGGCTCGCCGTTATTACGGTGTTCAGGAGGGTCAGTTCCATCACTATTTTGAGATGGCAGAAAAGAAGGTTGGCGTTACAGGTGAAAACCTTCTCCGCATTCTTGAGAGCCGTCTTGATAACATCGTTTATCGTCTTGGCTGGGCAAATTCACGTGCCGAAGCAAGACAGCTTGTTGTTCACAATCACTTCACCCTTAACGGTAAGAAGGTAAACGTTCCTTCTATCCTTCTTAAAGCCGGTGATGTTATTGCACTTAAGAGCGCAAGCCGTGATAGCGTAAAAATTAAGGATGTACTTGAAGCCAACAGTGCACGTCCCGTGCCCCAGTGGCTTGATGTAAACAAGGAAACTCTTGAAGCAAAGGTTATCAATCTTCCCGCTCGCGAGGATATTGATGCTCCCATCGAAGAGCAGCTCATCGTTGAGTTCTACTCTAAGTAATCGGGTTAACCGTTGACAATTTTTAAGGAGGGTTTTGAATGATCGAAATTGAGAAGCCCAGAATCGAAGTAGAGGAAGGCCTTGAAAGCAACTATGGCAAATTTGTCATTGAACCGCTTGAAAGAGGCTACGGCACTACCCTTGGCAACAGCTTGCGCAGAGTACTTCTGTCATCATTGCCCGGTGTAGCATGCACCTCTGTTAAGATTGACGGTATTGTTCACGAGTTCTCCACCATCCCCGGTGTCAAAGAGGATGTTACCGAGATAGTTCTGAACATTAAGGGACTTAACGCGAAGCTTCATTCCGATGGTCCCAAGACAGTTTATATTGAGGCAGAAGGCCCCTGTGAAGTAACAGGTGCTACCATCAAAGAGGATGCAGAGGTAGAGATTCTTAATCCCGACCTTCACATTGCAACCGTTGCAGAGGGTGGCAAGCTTTACATGGAGCTTGTGCTTGATAAAGGCCGCGGCTACGTTCCTGCAGAGCGCAACAAGCCTGCACAGACTGTTGTTGGTCTTATCCCCGTAGACTCAATCTACACACCTGTTCTCAAAGTAAACTACACAGTTGATAATACACGCGTTGGTCAGGTTACTGACCTTGACCGCCTTACCATTGAGGTATGGACCGATGGCACCTGCACTGCCAAAGAGGCTGTGTCACTTGCCGCAAAGGTTGTTACCGAGCATCTTAATTTGTTCGTTGATCTCAGCGGCGATGCTTACAGTGGTGAGATTATGGTTGAGAAGGACGACAAGGGTAAGGAAAAGGTTCTTGAAATGACTATTGAAGAGCTTGACCTTTCAGTTCGTAGCTTCAACTGCCTCAAGCGTGCCGGAATCAACACAGTTGAGGATCTTATTAGCAAGACCGAAGAAGAAATGATGAAGGTTCGTAACCTTGGTAGAAAATCTCTTGAAGAGGTTGTTGCCAAGTTGGCCTCACTCGGCTTCGGTTTGAGTGAAGAGGACGAATAAGTCCACGATAGGACAACAATGTCCTGTACTTTAGTATCAAGGAGTGAAATCAGATGCCAGGTACCAGAAAGCTCGGCAGAACTACTGACCATAGAATTGCTATGCTTCGCGGTTTGGTTACTTTCCTTTTCGAAAACGGAAAGATTGAAACCACCGTTACCAGAGCAAAAGAAGTTCGTGCTGTTGCCGAGAAATATATTACCATTGCAAAGAGCAACGACCTTAATTCAAAGCGTCAGGTTATGGCTTTTGTAACTAAGGAAGACGTTGTTAAGAAGCTTTTTGAAGAAATTGCCCCCAAGTATTCTGACCGTAACGGCGGATATACTCGCATCACCAAAATCGGCCCCCGCCGTGGTGACGCTGCAGAAATGGCTATTATAGAGCTTCTGTAATTAAACTTAAAAACACCTCTGTCAATCGACAGAGGTGTTTTTGCATCTTGACATAAAAATGCGTGTTTGTTATATTTTATATATCAAAAGGAGGTGGGGCAATGAAAATTCCACAGTATGTTATAAATGCAATGAATAGTTTAAACCAAGCAGGCTACGAATGTTATCTTGTTGGCGGATGTGTCCGAGACACTTTAATGGGGAAAGAGCCCCACGATTATGATCTGACTACCTCTGCGTTGCCCGAACTAATGCTAACTGTTTTTGACGGCTGCAAAATTATTGAAACGGGACTAAAACACGGCACAGTAACTCTTTTGACCGATGGCGGCCCTATTGAAATCACTACCTTTCGAATTGACGGCGAATATAAGGATAACCGCCGTCCCGAAAATGTAATTTTTACTCCCAAATTATCGGAAGATTTGGCTCGTCGCGACTTTACGGTAAACGCGATTGCGATGGATAAAGAGGGCAATCTTGTTGATTTGTATGGCGGCGAAAAGGACATTAATTCTAAAATTATTCGTTGTGTAGGTGATCCCGAAAAGCGTTTTAACGAAGACGGATTAAGAATTTTGCGCGCCCTTCGTTTTGCGTCGACTCTGAATTTCGAAATCCATCCCGACACCGAAAAAGCAATATTTAAACTTTCCTATTTGCTTAAAAATATATCTGCAGAACGAGTGCGCGAAGAACTGTTCAAATTGCTGTGCGGAGTTTCAGCAAAAGCAGTGCTAATAAGCTACGTAGATGTAATTTTGCCTTTTTTGCAACCAATTAGCAGGGTAGACCTGATTCATTTTGCAGAAATTGCAGAAAAACTGCCATTAGTGGCAGAAATCAGAATGGCAGCATTGTTTGCACTCCATAGTGATATAGTAAATTTGAAATCTGCAATGCAAGCCTTGAAAACCTCAAACAAGCAGATAAAAGCTGCTGAGAACTGTTGCGATATCATACAGTCACCCCCAACCGACCCAACCCAAACGGCACTTTTAATAGGTCAGTTGGGTGAGAAAGAATTTAATCTTTATTTGCAGACGGCAAAAGCCTGTGAAAAGGATATTTCCGTAACGTTGCGAATGATTGATGATTTAAAATCCCGAAATGCTTGCTATAATTTACACCAACTTGCACTGACAGGCGCCGACCTTATAGAACTTGGTATAAAGGGTAAAAAGGTGGGCGATATGCTCCAAACTCTATTTTCATCTGTTGCCGAGGGCAAGGTGAAAAACGAAAAAGTAGATTTGTTGAATTATGTAAAACAGAGCATTGATAAAAGCGAGCTGCCACAAAGAAAGCCTGTTAGATTGAAAGGGTATGATTACAACACTCCTGGTGCATATTTCATAACTGTTTGTACTATGAACAGAAAACATATCCTTTCAAGTATATCAGTAGGGACCGACGTCCTCGGCGGTCCAAAAAATGAGCTAACAGATTATGGCAAAATTGCAGAAAATCAGCTTTTGACTATGAGCAATTTTTATAAAGATATAAAAATCGATAAATTTGTTATTATGCCTAACCATATTCATTTGTTGATAAGCATATTAGATACGGATGACGGACAGCCGAGGACGTCTGTCCCTACAAAAAGCTCTTTAATTTCTACATTTGTATCAACATTTAAGCGTTATTGCAACAAGAAAATTGGTACAAACATATGGCAAAGTCGTTCATTTGACCATATAATTAGAGGTCAAAAAGATTATGATGAGATTTGGCAGTACATTAACAACAATCCAATTAAATGGGTAGAGGACGAGTTTTATACAAAAAACCAAGGCTAATTGCCTTGGTTTTTTGCAATTATACTCTTTATACCTAAAAATAACAATAATACGGCGAAAATTTTGCCTAACCACTGTGTTCCAATAAATCCGGCACACCACACACCCAACAAAACGCCGGGGATACCGCCTGAAACTAACCAAATCACACTTTTCCATTTAATTCTGTGAGCAAAGGTGTGCATTATCAACGCGATAATACCGCAAGGCAAGAAAAACAGCAGATTTATCCCTTGCGCTTGCAACTGATTCATATTACAAATTGCTGCAAGGTAGATTATCAAAATTCCGCCGCCACCAATTCCAAGAGCACCTGCAACTCCCGAAAGCAAAGCGGCAATAAACCTGATAATCATCGCGTCAACAGGCGGATACCTGCCCAAATCATAAAGATACCAAACACCCTGCGAAGCCATTTATCAGAGATTTTACCAAGCAAAACCGCACCTAAAACCGCACCTATTGCACCCGGTAAAAGATAGGGGACAGAGTCGCTTAAAGTCACACTGCCCTTTAACAGATAGGTAGCTGCACTTATAACCGACAAAGGTAAAATCACTGCAATGGACGTGGCGTGAGCCTCTTTTTGCTCAATTCCGCTGCTTTTAAGCAGTGGAACAGCCAGCATACCGCCACCTGCACCTAAAAGTCCGTTGATAATGCCGATTATCACACCGCCGCCAATATTTTTCAGCCTTTCTTTCACATTATCACCAAAAATATTTTGCCACGAACTTCTGCAAAAATTCATAAATAAAAAAGCGTGCATAAGCACGCTTAACTACCAAAGGCAGTATTACAAAAAACAAACACCCGCCCTGCCGTGTCACCCGTTGATAACCTGCAAATCAAGCAGGTGGGTGCCATCCCAACGGTTTCGCGCTCCCTTCTTCCGTGTCAGGTCGAAAAACGCCTGGACGGGAGGTCTGCAAACCTGCCGTCGGAGGCTAGCTCCCTAAAAAAAGGTTGTAGGGTTATAAAGGGTGATTTATTCGCACAGGGCAGGCTGAATATTATTGGTCGTCAATTTCAAAGAAATCTTGCAAACGGTCGGCAAAAACAGATACGACGTCCTCGTATTCGTCATCGTCTTCAATTTCAATCAAAGCTTCGTCACCGTTACCGTCGTCAACAACCTTAAGAATAACAAGGTCACCGCTGTCGGCAAGCATTTCTTCGCCGTTTTCAAAAACAGGTTGCATAGCCATATATCTGCCGTCATTGTAGTCAATGTCGTCCAACACTTCGAATTTATATTCTTTGCCATCCTCGTCGGTCAAAGAAAGGATATAAGGGTCATATTCGCCCTGTTCGTTGATGCTTGAAATTCTGTCATCCATATTATTATCCTCCAAATAAGTCTGTTTATAATATTGTAACTGCTTTTGTCGGTTTAGTCAATAGCCTTTCTTTGTAAATTAAAGTCGTTTTCTGCCTTTTGTATTTTGTGGTGTGAATTTACCACTTACTTGTTTTTATTTGTCTAAAAGGAGACGATCACACCTACCAACATCGTGATTGTGGGTTAAAATTGTGACTTTTTCATTGATATTCGTTGCCATGTTTTTATATCAAAGAATTATTTGTGGAAAGTGTAATAGTTTGATCTTTAAAATTTGTATAAAATATATAGTAAAAATAGGCATAAATATGTTGACAAAATCTGTTTTGAATGGTAATATGTTTATGTGTAAAAGTCGGCATATAGCTGATAAAACCGAAAGGAGTTATTTTAATGAAAAAGCGAGTATTAAGTATCGTTTGTGTTATTGCCCTCGTCGTTACTATGATTAGTGCTGGCGCAATCTACGCAATTGGTACAGACACAACACCTCTTACCGGTGTTGGATTTGAGTTTAGTTCCAGCACTCCTGCTGTTGCAGAAGATTGGACCTTCTCACACACTCAGGCAAAGATTAGCACTGATGGTGGACTATTCTTACAGGATTTAGGCGGCGGTGCTGCAGACGATGTAAAAGCCACCTAT
>JAZOLY010000015.1:0-3689 GCA_045653445.1 Acutalibacteraceae bacterium | reverse complement strand
CGTAGAAAGCACACGCAGCGAGGTTCGTAACCTTGTGTTGAGTGAGAATCTTGCTCTTAATTACAAATGCAAGAACTATAGCATTGGACTGCGCGCTGATGTGCGTTATACCAATGCAACAAGTCCGCGAACAGACTTTACCACAATAAATGTGGCCGATTTCAATTATGGAGTAAACGCACAGCTCAACCTGCCGTGGAATTTCTCGTTCAGTACCGACCTTACTATGTACAGCCGACGTGGTTATGAAGACCGCACAATGAACAGCAATGATTTGGTTTGGAATGCCCGACTTACGAATGCCTCACTCCTGCACGGTAATCTTATATTCACACTCGATGGCTTTGACATTTTGGGGCAACTATCCACTGTACGTCGTACCCTCAATGCCCAAGGCCGCACCGAGACTTGGTACAACACCGTACCACGCTATGCTATGCTGCACATTGTTTATCGTTTAAATATTGAACCGAAGAAAAGAAAATAAGTCAGTGCTCATTATAACTAATAGGCAACTCATTCGTCTTATAGGTATAAATGTGATAAAACCAAGCAATATGAAACCGACAAAACTTTTATTCGCCATAACTATGGCATTTGCCACCGTATGTGGCTTTGCACAGGAAATCAAAAGTGTTGACACAAAGTTTGAAGACTACCAATTGGTTGCGACATTTGACGATTGTCTGTCGCTGTTGCAACAGGCCGGTTACAATATGTTTGTCTATGATATTTCGTCGTTGAAAGATAAGGCAACGCATGTTGAATTCTGTGTAAAGGAATATGAGAATGGTAATTTGGTGGATGAAGAACATTCGCATCAACATAAAGCAAAATTAATTTATCGAATAAGTGAATTCAGTGAGGATGACCAAAAAGTGATAAAGGCTGCGGCAATTGCAGATGACGAGGATAATGACATCTTCCGCCTTGCAACACGATTGAAGATAGGTTTTACTCCTGTAGATAAGGACATGGGACAGAGGGTACTATTCCAGGTTGCAGGAAAGGAGCTGATGGGAGGTGCTTGCATGCTACTGATGTTGCGTGACTGCCGTGTAGATATATCACATCGCAAACTTGATTATTATACAAGACATTTCATAATTGATGGTTTTGAAAAGGGAAAATTCATTCCGCTTGTTCTCTATGCAGCTCCCTGGTGGGATGAGAAATATGAAACATACCGCCTCTGTGGCGAGACAAAAATACCTGCGGATATGAGTAGTCAAGTTATGAAACTATCGCCACACTATTTTATTATTGGAGTTGAGTTTGAATAATCGATATGAAAAAACTATTTTTAACCTTAATCGTTGCACTTGCCACCGTATGTGGCTTTGCACAGGAGAAAATTTGGGACAATGTTGTTGTGGGCTACAGAACAAGCACTGTCTTTGATGTCAATGCAGACCCTCGCAACCTCGATGCTTTGGAAAATGTTATAAAAACACAGTAGTTAACACCAATTTGCTTTTTCAAAGGATAAACTGGTTTAATTTGTTGATAACAAGGGGAACACGCTACCACCCATTGTTTCACAAAGTTGCTCACGCTATAAAATCAATGGATTTACCGCGCACAAGGCAATTCCAAAAAGAAATCCGGCACCGTTGAAAAACACAGCTTAAACCTTTTTGATTTTGGGATTAAGCGGCAGGACGGTTTGACTGTTAGTTAGACGCTCGCTTTGGCGAACGGCTAACTGAAGGAGTCCCGCACCGCCACAAAATCAAAAAGAAAGTTTAAGTGGCAATGACGGTTTGACTGAAGGATGTTGCTTGCAACTCCTGAACAAAGAACCGTCAGACTGGTTTTCCCGGGTGCCGGGCCTTTTCGTCCTTTTGGGCGCCAAAAGGACATAAAAGAAAGACTTGAAGAATGCACAAGTGAAGAATTAAGGTTGAGGAATGCAATAAATATGGTAATAATACAGATTGATCTGTCATGCAGAGCATAGCGAAACAACGGTAAACGCCCAAGGAAGTCAAAGTCAAGCATCTTTATTTTGCGCGTTTTTTGAGATCCTTCACATTCGTTATTCGCTACGCTCATCGAGAACATATTTTAATAGTTTCATTAAGGTATGGTCAGGATGACAAGTTCTGACAAAGCGTAGAGACGCAAGAATCTCTATATTCTTTTTTTTGAGATACTTGACTTTATCCCCTTCAGTTTTATATTATCTGTATCATTTCATTACCGAATGATGCAGATAATTTGTTTGCTACAGATTATTAAGTACCCTGCTTGCCTCTACCCTTTTATCCTTCCTATAAAATGCAACAACGGAAATTTGCGTTTGCGTTTGATATCAACAATAAGTACCACGCCTTCGTTGGTGAGTGTCTTTAGCTCAAGGGAATCATCCTCGGCAATGAGGTAGCTACGCAGTTCACTCATTGCAACATTATACAACGCCTGGGCATCCTTGCTGTTGCGGTTCCATATCCTGCGGCATATATCCTCTTTAAGCAATCTGTATTCGGGTGCAGAGTCAACAAACACCTTCAGCACCTCGGCTCTCTTGTCGGTAAGTGACAGTTTGCCACCGTTCCAATAGTAAACAGTGTTTGTATTGAAGTCTATGCAGGTGTTGCCGATGAACTTTACATTGCGCAGGTACTGCCTCTTTGCAGGAATATAGTTGGCGAATGTATAAAGTGTTATAATTAGAATAATCACAAGCCACTGCGGTAGTGAGAACCAATCCATTCTCCCGATAATTGCTGTTGAAGGTATATCAACAAATCCGACAATTACGCCATGCCCTCCAATGCCAAGTGGTACGCTGTCGGTAGTGAAACCGTCTAAATCCTTCGTCTGCAGTATGGTGCGGAACTGAGCTGCAGTTCTTAAACTATCTTTTTGGGGAAACATCTCTTTCAAATCCTTTGCATAAAGCGCTGTGTTGGCAGTGCATTCAATCCCATTATCTTTTAATGATGCATTAAAAAGAGAGTCGCATATGTTGACATTGAACCTGCCGGACATAATTAGGCTTGTCTCAATATTTCTTTTATGATAAAGTGTAATATTTTCAGGATTATGATACTTGCTGGATATGATAATGGTATCATCCTTAGTTATCATTGTTGTATGGCTCTTATTCTTCAGTTTCTCGGTGCTGTAACTTCTACTGAATGGCAGGTTACATATTGACATAATGCTGTCACCCCAATGTTCGGCTTCACTGGCAAATATCTCGTTTATGGTCTCCTTTAATTGGTTATTGCTTATGTTGTAGTTCGGTATGTACGACAGAACAAACAGTATAATTGAGGAGAGTATGAATATTGACTTACGCATTCTGCTTTGTTATTTGTCTCAAAAATAGGAACAACGGGCGAGATATGCAATCATATCCTCAAAAAATCTAAAATCAACTTTTTAGACGTCTAAAGAGCATTTTTTAGATTCTGCCTTTTGTCGTGGGTGAAATTCTGTTTTCATTTGCGTTGAAGTTTTCTTCCGAGATGAAAGAATGAAAAATCAATGTACCCTTGTAACAAAAAGGCGGTTTGTCCGTCTTATAGTAAAAGTATATTGTTAAAACATAAATTATATGAAAAAACTGTTTTTAACCCTCATTGTCGCATTTGCCACCGTATGTAGCTTTGCACAGGAAAAGGTTTGGGAAGAAGTCGTAACAGGCTACAGAACAAGCACACTCTTTGATGTAAACAAAG
>JAZOLY010000014.1:0-1574 GCA_045653445.1 Acutalibacteraceae bacterium | reverse complement strand
GGTATAGTTGCCACACAAGTAATCTCATTCTTCAGCATTTCGGCTGTGACCATACCTGCGTCCTTTAAGAGACTTTCGTATGAGGTTTCAAGTTTCGCTTTTAGATCGTTGAGCATATTGTTTGTTCTAACATCTTTGACCTCTCCAGTCTTTGCATTCCAAGCATTGGGATTACAATAACAACCTGTCGCAAATACGCTCTTTTTACCGTCAATGGTAATGCGGCACATAATAGCGGTTGTTCCGTCAGCCTTTATCTTGCTGCGGTTGATATAGTATAAAATCGAAAATGTACTTCTCATAATGCTTCTTGTTTGTCTGTTAGAGTATTAGTTTCAAATCTTTTGTCGCCTCAATGTATTTATCCATATCCTCAAATAGTTTTTTGGGAGTAACACGAGCATACACTTGAGTTGTTTTTATATCCGAGTGACCTAACATCTTACTCACGGTTTCGATAGGAACACCGTTTTCAAGAGTCATCAATGTCGAAAACGAATGCCTTCCCATATGGTAGGACAAACGCCCTTTGATACCAACTTTTGTCTTTATACTTGTCAAGCACCACTTTAATGCTTGATATGGTATTACTGGAAATAATGTCGGACGTGTCTCATCGCGATATTTTTCTATAAGTGCAATGGCTTCAGGAAGCAGTTTTACTCGACTTAACTGACCGTTCTTACCTCTACGATATTTTAACCACATCGCACCCTTATCATCTTTTGATAGATTATCGGGGGTGATAGCAACAACATCAACATACGATGTTCCTGCATAACAAGCAAAAAGAAACATATCACGAACAATGGAGTGTTCAGGTCTGCATCCGACAAGTTCGACATCACGGATCTTCTCAAATTCTTCCATGCTTAATGTTCGTGGAGGTCTCTCTTTCTGCTGTGGCAAAGGATAATGTTCAAAATAACATTTGTCTGAATGACCTTCCTTGAATGCAATTCGACAAATCTTTTTCAGAATCGCCAGATAATGGCGCACAGTTTCCACTGCCAAACCTTTCTCTATAACCACAAACTCTTGGAACTCCCGAATGAACAGCTCATTAAGTTGGCAAAAAGCAAGGTCTGCAACCTTGAACCGTTTCGATACAAATTCGCCTAAACGACTACGGGTATATAGATAGTTGGGAAGTGTACGATGCGAAACATCTATACCTACTTTTGCTTTCACCTCCTCAATGTGTCTGTCGAAAAGTTTAAGTAAAGTCATTTGAGTATCCTTACTGCCTTGAAACGCATTCTTGACATCGGTAGCATCAAAATCTTGCTTGCGTTCCAATAGAGAATCGAATGCCGAGTTTATGGCAAGCAGCAGCTTGTCAATCTTAGCATTGATTTCTACAGCCTCCTTACTTTTACCATTAAGTCGGCTCTCACGAGGATTCCATAATTCGGGAGTACACGACAGTTTGCTACTGAACTGCGCCATCGTTCGGTTTACGGTAATACGTCCCATAATAGGAGCCTTACCCAACTTGTCCAATCCGCTCCTTTTTAGGTAGAGCAACACCTTGAATTTTTCTACTTTCATACGCTTATATTTTTAGTGGCAAA
>JAZOLY010000013.1:0-4071 GCA_045653445.1 Acutalibacteraceae bacterium | reverse complement strand
TAGCAACAGGGAGCGGAGCACTGACCAATATGGTAGTTCAGGCAGGGCTTGACGCCACGCTTGTTCATATCCTTGCCCTGCTTGTTGCACTGAGGCAAATTAAAGGCTTTTTTGGCGGCATCAACCGCACGGGATACACTGTATAATGAATAGTAGGGGCCAAGATACTCGGCACCGTCATCTGCAATCTGCTTGACGGCATTTACGGTGCGCCAAGGAGGATTGCTTACCCGAATGTAATGAAATCCCTTGGCATCCTTAAGCAAAATATTATACTTTGGCACATGCTGTTTGATAAGGGAGCATTCAAGCATAAGCGCCTCAATCTCGCTGCTGCAAAGGATATATTCAAAATCCTCAACGCGAGAGACCATCTGCCGCACCTTTTCGGCGTGATGCTCGCCACTGCCGAAATACTGACTGACGCGGTTGCGCAGTGCCTTTGCCTTGCCGATATATATGATTTTGCCCGACTTGTCCTTCATAATATAGACACCGGGTGTCAATGGCAATCGCCTTGCCTTTTCCATTAAAAGAGTCATCCGCTCATCCACAGTCAGCCCCCCTTTCAGCAGTTGTGTTTTGATATTATTATACCAAAAATCATAATGAATTGCAACCTGACGGTTGTATAAAAATGAAACGGGATGTCGAGGGCGCCATCCCCTACAATTCCAATCCGTCCCGAAGGGACTACCACCATTTTTCATTCTTCATTTTTCATTTTTCATTTAAAAAGCATTGCCCCAAGGTTTGATTTAGGCAGCAAAAAAGAGCAAGTCAAACTTGCTCTTTTCGTTGTTAGGAGGGTTGCATATTTAATAGGTGATGTGGCCAAAGCAGTGCTTTCTTGATTAAATTTTCTTTTTAAGGGAATTCATCATAACATACACCGCAATTAAAACTGCAACTGTCCCGCCAAGAATTAGATACATTGTAGGTATGCTGACTTGCTCTCCAAAGAAATACAGATTACAGTCAAGAGAGTCCTTGATTGATTCAATAACCTCTGCCGGAATGCCTTGATTTTGCATTTCGGCCAACGCACCTTGCATTGAGTGCGTGCGTACAAGTGCAGTTCCATATGTTCCGGGCAGGAAGGACAAAACTTTCTGTAATCCTTCGCTAAATGAAGATATTGGCATATATGCACCGCATATGAAGCCATAACCTGCACTGATAATTGTGCCGACAGCAGATATTTGTCCCTGTGATGAAAGGAAGAAGTTGATTATTGAGGACAACGCCGTTCCAAATAAAACAAGCAGAACCACATCAAACAACAGAAACAAAACATCGGAAACTGTCATATACCAGCCTACTGATGCGATATACACAAGACAAATACCGGTTGCTATAAAGCAAATAAGCAAAGTCGAGATCAGCGTAGCAACATAATAACTTAATGACAGTACCGAGGATTTGACGGGCGAAATACGTAGGTCTTTTATGGTACCGTTTGCTTTATCCTGCACCATAAGGAAGTTGGAGCAAAATGCAACCGTTACGCAGGAAACGGCAAGGATAGAGGAAATCAGTTGTCCGCCCACAAGCCCATTCATAAGCTCTTCCGACAGCTTAAATGTATCGGGTAAATTCATCTCAAACGAGTCACGATAGACATTGCCAAGGAAGGTTGCATATAAAACAAGCAAGATAGCCGGCGTTATAAGAGAGGTAAAGAACATCCCTTTATCCTTGAAAAACAGTTTGGTATTACGTTTTATCAGAGCAAGAACTGTACTCATTTTGCAACACCTCCCTCTAATTTCTTTCCCGTAACGTTCAAAAACACATCATCCATTTTACCCTTCGTGATTTCGTAATCAGAAAAGATATCAGGATGCTTTATGATAAGCTCAGTGGCTTTCGCCGTGTTGGGAACAGAAAGGCGGTAAGCATCTCGGAGTTGTTCGTATTCTATGCCGAGAGTTTTAACGGTTGCCTCATCAACTCCGTAAAGGGTAATGAAATCTCCCGTATATGTATTTTTGAGTTCAAGAGGAGTTCCTTCTGCGGATATTTTACCGCTATCCAAGATAACAACGTAATCCGCTTCGGCGGCTTCTTCCATATAGTGCGTAGTAAGGAACACCGTCATATTCTCATTTTTGCGAAGGTCTGATATGACATTCCAAAGTGTTTTTCTTGTCTGAGGGTCAAGACCGGTGGTGGGTTCATCGAGAATTAAAATTTTGGGTCTATTGATTAGCGCACGGGCAATGTCAATTCTTCTTCTCTGACCACCGGACAATTTACCGACAGTTCTTTTTAGCAGATCTTCAAAACCCAATAACTTTGTAAGTTCGGACAGTCTTTCCTTAAACGCCACACCGGTCATTCCATATAATGCCGCACGGCTTTGTAAATTGTCATGTACACTAAGAGCCGAATCTAAAACAGAGTTTTGAAACACAACACCCAGCGTACCTTTGATATGGTTAAGGTTTTTATCGAGATCAGCATCATCAATCACAACGCTGCCGCTATCTTTTGATAGCTGACCGCACATAATATTGATGGTGGTAGATTTGCCTGCGCCGTTTACGCCAAGAAAGGCAAATAGTTCACCTTCTTTGACGCGAAAGCACAAATCTTGAACCGCTTTAACATCACCAAAGTTTTTACAAAGGTGATCAATTTTAATTATATCATTCATCTTCTTGCCTCCCGATGAGGATTACAATAGAAATTATACCGACATTTGCTGCTGATTTCAACAATTTCACTTTAAACGGTTGTTTTAACAGTCTATTCGGTCATTGCTTTTTGGACTTCTTCCAATCTAAAAGGAGACAAGGGGACGGTCTATTGTCTCTAAAAACGGTTTCTAAAATATCAATATCTGTTCAATTTCTTCCGCAAGCTTGTCTTCTTGAATATGTACCTTTACCTCGTTGGACAATTCGTTGGTTTTAAGGTGCATAACAAGACTTGTAATGCCGTTTTTTTGGCGGAGCGGTGTAGTTACGTTTTCTGCCGCAATAAGATTCCTAGACATAAACACGGTAACATTTTTAGTAAATCCACCATAGTAGGCAGTTATTTTGCCTTTGTTAATAGCAAGACCGTTGTTTTGGTAACTGAGAGCAGCACTCAATGCTTTTACAACAAGTATTATGACTCCCACCCCTGCTACTGCAAAAGCAACAGCTGCAACAACAGTGGATGACACATTAAATATCAGCATAGGTATTGTCGCTTGCAACAACACTACACCCAGTATAATACCAAGAATTAAAGCAAACCACGATATAAATGAAAAATAGGAAACAGACTTTGTCTGCTTTTCGTCCGGGATGTAATCAGGTAATACCTTACCTAAAATTTCGCCGACCTCACTATATTTACAAAACGGAACGAGTACGCCAAGGTCAGCATTTTTGTTATCATCACCGGTATTGTTTGTATAGCCTATCACTTCAAGTCTGATGGACGCAAAGCCCAGCATTCGTTGAACAATACCCTGTGATATTTTAACCGCCTTGATTCTGTCATAGCTGAAGGTATTGGTATGCCGCTCCAAAAGTCCATAGGAAATCTGAATATCGTTGCCTCGTTTGGTGATGATAAAGTTGTGGTATCCAACAAACGATTGAATCATACACCCGATAAATGAGAAAACCGATAACAGCAGCATCGCACCCAAAGTAATCAAGATGGCAAACAGGAAATACTGCCCCCATGTACCGAGCGCGTCAAGTTGAAGCATCAGCTTACAAACACCGATAACGATAATGGCTAATACTCCAAACAATGCCGTAAAGAACGAAGTTGAAGCTATATTGATGAGTGTGTACAACATCTTCTTTTTAGAAGTAAAACGGTACAGACTATCCTTGTCGGAGAGTAACACTTCTTCTTTTGAATCGCCGAGGGTTCGCATACCGCTTTCTTTTAATGCATTCAAATCGTCCAGCAAAGCATCAACGGTCTTTGCCTTCTCAATAATGGTTATCTCGGCTTGATTAGAAGTATTAGTAGAGCCGCTGTCAACCGTCAGAATTGCGATGCCGAAGATTCTGTGAAATAAAGTCGGAGGCCAAGCGGTCTTAGGAAGACAACATGTTT
>JAZOLY010000012.1:0-36583 GCA_045653445.1 Acutalibacteraceae bacterium | reverse complement strand
TTCATTAAGCTTTTCGATTGTCCACTGTCTGTTTTCCTGGATTTTCAGGCAGTTTTCCTTCATATACTCATCATCAAGAAGAGTGCCTGTACCCGCCGCCATAGTCATACTGTTTACATTGTATGGGTTAGTCGAATACTTGACTGTATTCATATCTGCTATAAGCTCCTTGCAGGCAATACCGAAGCCGAGTCTGCCGCCTGCGAGAGAGCGTGATTTTGAAAAGGTCTGTGTAACAAGCAGATTATCATATTTGTCCACAAGTGTCACTGCACTTTTGGCACCGAAATCCACGTAAGCCTCGTCAATAACCACCACGTTGTTGGGGTTGCTTTTTACAATCTCCTCAATGTCATCAAGACTTAAAGCCAATCCTGTGGGGGCATTGGGGTTTGCGATAAAGATAGTCTTGCCTGCGTTAAGATAATCTGCCTTGTTCAAGGTGAAATCATCATTAAGTGGCACCTCAACGTAGGGCAAGCAGTTAATTTGCGCAAACACCTTGTAAAAGCCGTATGTAATATCGGCAAACATAGCGGGGGTGTTGTTATCGCAAAATGCCATAAATGCAAAGTTCAGAATTTCGTCTGAGCCATTTGTCAGCAAAATTTGATTGGGCTTTATATTATAAAGGCTTGCCAACTCATTTACAAGAGCAGTGCATTCGGGGTCGGGATAAAGTTGCAACCTTTTTGCTGCCTCACTTGCCAAATCCTGCGCTTTTTGAGATGGGGGATAGGGGGATTCGTTGGTGTTAAGTTTTATGTACTGCATATCCCTTGGTTGTTCACCTGGGGTGTATGGCACAAGGGATGCATACTTTTCACTGAAAAACTTGCTCATTTATTATTCATCCTCGGTTCTTATAACCGCGCTTTTTGCGTGAGCGGTAAGTCCTTCTTTTGTGGCAAAGTAAGCCACGTCATCGGCAACCTTCTTAAGCGCATCGGCGGTATAATAGGTGTACTGAGTCTTTTTAACAAAATCGTCAACCGACAGGGGACTTGAGAATTTAGCAGTGCCCCCTGTGGGAAGGGTGTGGTTGGGTCCTGCAAAATAGTCACCCAAAGCCTCGGGGCAATTTTTACCCATAAAGATAGAGCCTGCGTGACGGATACTGGCAAGATAATCAATGTGATTATCAACACAAAGTTCAAGATGCTCGGGTGCAATCTCGTTGGCAATGTCGATAACAACCTTAAGATTGTCGGCAACAATGATTTTGCCGTTGCGGTCGATGGATTCTCTTGCAATCTCACTGCGAAGAAGTTGAGGAATTTGCACCTCTAATTCTGCCTGAACGGCATTTGCCAAATCTAACGAGTCGGTCACAAGCACGGCGCTTGCCATTTTGTCGTGCTCTGCCTGACTAAGCAGGTCGGCGGCAATATGACGGGGATTGCATGTGCCGTCAGCAACAATCAGAATTTCACTGGGGCCTGCAATCATATCAATGGAAACAACGCCGAAAACTTGCTTTTTAGCCTCGGCAACAAAGGCGTTACCGGGACCTACAATCTTGTCAACCTTAGGCACGCTTTCGGTACCGTAGGCAAGAGCGGCAACGGCTTGTGCACCGCCGATTTTAAAGATTTTGTCAACCCCTGCAACACTTGCGGCCGCAAGAATAACGGGGTTAACTTTGCCGTCACTTGATGGGGGAGTAACCATAACTACCTCTTTGCAACCTGCAATTTTGGCAGGAATGGCATCCATCAGCACAGTTGAGGGATAGGCGGCAGTGCCACCGGGCACATACAGTCCTGCGCGGTCAACGGGAATAACCTTTTGACCGATAACAACACCCTCACTGTCATTTATAATAAAACTGTTTCTAACTTGCTTTTGGTGGAAATTGCGGATGTTTTCTGCCGCCTTTTCCAAAATTTCAATAAACTTGTCGTCAACCTGAGCGCGAGCCTGAGCAATCTCCTCTGCAGTTACCTGCAAAGAGGTGAGCTTTGCCTTGTCGAACTTTTCGCAGTATTCATAAAGAGCCTTGTCACCCGATTTGCGAACGTTTGCAATAATATCGGTAACAATATCTTCAACATTTACCTGAGGAACTGCGCGAGCAAATATATCGGCATTTGAAACCTCGCCGTATTTTAAAATCTTAATCATTTTGATACCTCTGTTTGCGCGGCCATAGAGCCTACGATTTTTTCAATAATATCACCCTTAAACTTAAATGCCGATTTGTTGGCAATCAGTCGGGCACTGATAGGAACAATAGTCTCAAACACTTCAAGATCGTTTTCCTTAAGGGTGGTACCCGTTTCTACAATATCAACAATAACGTCTGACAAATCCAGAATGGGCGCAATCTCAATTGAGCCGTTAAGGTGGATTATATCAATATCTCTGCCTTTTGAAGCGTAGTAACTGCGAGCAATGTTTGAAAACTTAGTGGCAACTCTTAAAGTGTGGTTGGGGTTGTCACGAAAATCCTTTTTAGCGGCAACAGCCATACGGCACTTGCCAATGTCAAGGTCAAAAAGCTCGTAGACGTCAGGCTCATACTCAAGCAAAATATCCTTGCCTGCTACACCAATGTCTGCGGCGCCGCGCTCAACATAAATGGCAACGTCAGAGGGCTTTACCCAAAAGTATCGAACCCCCACCGCCTCGTTTTCAAAAATCAGTTTGCGATTATTCTCTTTTATAGAAGGGCACTCAAAGCCTGCCTTTTCAAACATAGCATAGACCTTTTCACCCAATCTGCCTTTTGGCAGAGCAACATTAAGCATTTTCAATTTCAGTCACCTCGTTGCCGTCAAACTTCATCAAACGGCGGTATGTAAACTTGTCGGGAATCTGCTTTTGAGCTGATACAGAGCCATCTTTTCCAAGGGTAGCAACTGCCTCAAGGAGTTTTGCAATATCGCAACCCTCGTTGTAAATAAGCAGAGTGTCAACGTCGTGTTTTTTGTCGGCAACTTCAAGCCTCTGCAACAAATCAATGTAAACAGCAAAGCCGATAGCACCCGATTTTCTGCCCATCTTCTGCATCAGTCGGTCATACTGACCGCCGGAAAGTACTGCATCGGGCACCGACTCAACAAAGCCCTTAAAGGCAATTCCGTTGTAATAGTTTATATCACTTACAACCGAAAAGTCGATATGGAGCATATCACCAAGTCCCTCGTTTTCAAGGGCAAGGCAAACTGCCTCTAACTCACTAAGCATAAAGGGATTTATCACTGCCGACATTGATTTAAGTTTTGCAAGCACCGACTGTGGTGCGCCGTAGGTGTTGCACAAGGTACACAGAGCGGCAGAGCAGTCGTCACCGATACCTGCTTCCTCGCAAAGCTTAACAATATCGTGCTCGTTTTTCTCGCCGATGCATTTAACAAGCTTGCTTTTTACATCGGCAGAAATAGCCTCGCGGTCAATAATATCGGCAACAATGCCAAGGTGAGATATGTCAAGCACTGAAGTTTCGGATATGCTTTTCAGACTTTTTGCGGCAAGGAGTAGCACCTCTGCAATGCAGTAGCCGTCAATATCACCGATGCACTCAAGACCCACCTGCATAATCTCTTTAAAGGAATGGGTGCCTTTGGCAACGCGGTAAACGTTTTCGTTGTAATATACCTTTTTTATGCCCTTTGCATCATCACTGTTTTTGATGATTGACAGAGTAACGTCGGGCTTAAGAGCCAACAATTTGCCGTTTGCATCGTTAAATGTGATAACACTGTCAGATATTAAAAAGTCTTTGTTACGGGCGTAAAGGTCATATTCCTCAAACTTGCTCATTTTAAAACGGTTATATCCGTAACTTTCATAAACCGAGCGCAGATTAAATATAACCTGCTCTTCGTTGGTAAGTACAGTATTCATATTATTTGCCTGCCTTTTCAAGTTTGTCAATGGCGGCGTTATATCCACCGCTACCGTAATTCAAGCATTTGCTTACACGGCTGATTGTGGCGGTGCTGACTCCTGTCTGCGCCGAAATATCCTGATAATTAAGCCCCTTGCGAAGCATAATAGCAACCTCTAAACGTTGAGACATATCCTGAATTTCTTTGATAGTGCAAATGTCCTCAAAAAATGCATAGCACTCCTCAACCGATTCAAGATTTAAAAAGGCATCAAACAACTTGTCAACTGCTTGTGAATGTATATTAGCCATAGCCAATCCTCACTTTAATTAAAATACTTTCATATATTAGCACTTTATCACGGCAAAGTCAATAGCAAAATCAACATTTGTACATATTTATTATATAAAGGGGACAAATGTACAAAAACACACCTAAAATGCACAAAATACCGACTTGTGAAAAGAAAAAATATGGTATATAATGTAATTGGAGGTGCATATTATGGCATTTTTACATTTTCTTGAAGATTTACGAACACCTTTTTTGGATACCTTTTTCAGTCTTATAACCCGTTTGGGTGAAGAAACCTTTTTTATTGTAATGGGTATGATACTCTTTTGGTGCGTCAATAAAAGACTTGGTTATTATCTGTTGTCTGTCGGTCTTACAGGCACAGTGTTAAATCAGTTTTTAAAACTTCTTTTCCGCATACCTCGTCCATGGGTGAGGGATAACAGTCTTACCGTTGTCGGTGACGCTACCGAGGCGGCAACAGGCTATTCGTTCCCAAGCGGCCACACTCAAACGGCGGTGGGAATTTACGGCGGTATTGCCCGTTGGTACAATAACATTTGGGTGCGTGTGGGCTGTATTGCCATATGTGTGCTTGTGGGACTTTCAAGAATGTATCTTGGCGTCCATACACCTGCCGACGTTGGCATCTCTACTTTGTTGGCAGTAGCCCTTGTGTTTGGATTTTATCCTGTTGTTGCAAAGGCAACTGCAACCGACAAAGGACTGCGCATTCTTTTTGCATCAATGACTGTATTTGCCATAGCAAATCTTGTTTTTGTAAATACCTTTAGTTTCCCTGCCGATACCGATGCCGAAAACCTTGCACACGGCATAAAAACCGCCTACACAATGGTAGGTTGCATATTGGCACTGTGGCTTTCTTTCGAGGTTGACCACCGCTTTACCCACTTTGAAACCAAGGCAGTGTGGTGGGTGCAGATTATCAAGCTTGCCATTGGTTTCGGTCTTGTAATGGCAATCAAAGCAGGACTTAAGCAACCTCTTTACGCCATTCTTGGTGAGGGCTATTTTGCCGACGGCGTGCGCTATTTCCTTATGACCGCCTTTGCAGGTTGTATCTGGCCTATGACTTTTAAGTATTTTAATAAATTGTCTAAAAAGAGGAATTAAAATGTAGTCATACAGATAACTTTGGATGAAAGATGACCCGTAACAAAGCGTTACGGGTCATCTTTTATAATTCTATTTTACACAAAAACATTGTGTCGTTATCTCTTAAACCTTTGGCATAGATTGTGTTGCCCTCTCGCTTGCAGTAAAGGTCAATATTATCGCCTTGCTGAATTTCCTTGTGATAGTCAATTTGAAAATCATAAATTTCCTCATCACTGCCAAGATTAACACAGTTCATAACGTAAATGGCATACTTTGTGTTGTTAACGTGACCGTTGCAGTCAATATCACTGTAAGCGGGAGTAACGGTGCAAATTTTATTCTCACAATCAAAGTCGTGCAAACGGGGCAGTCTGCCCTCATACATTTTGTCGGTCAAGTATTCAACATTTTCGGGATAGACACCCTTTGCCGCCACCAATTTGCGCTGGTTACAGTCAACTGCCGCCCATTCCGACGAGCCTTTTATAAGCAAATTGCCCTGCTCATCTGCAACGGAGTATTCACGCTGAAATATAACTCGGTTTGGTTCAAGCGGCCAAGTAGAAACTTTGGCATAAGAGTTCTTTTCGGGCATTTTTATCACTGAAAAGCGTACTCTTGTAACCATCCACAGCAGATTTTTCTCAAGCATCTGTGCAAAACTGCAACCAAGCAAGGTAGCGTGCCCTCCTGCAACCTCTTGAAACAGGTCAAGCACTGCGGCAGGATGAATACGGCTGTTCATATCAAAGTCAGAAGTGCGCAGGTAATAATCAACATCAAATCTGTTCATAATTTACTCCTTAAAAAGATAAAATTATTGTATCACAACAAGCGAAAAAATACAAACAAAAAATGCTCAAGAGCTTTATACTCTTGAGCATTTTTTTGTTATGTTTAATTAAACACCTGAATAGGCAGAGAAACCGCCGTCAATGGGAAGTACAATGCCGGTAATAAAGCCTGCAGCCTCCTCATTAGCCAAGAAGAGCAAGCCGCCCTCCAACTCTTCGGTTTTGCCGAAACGGCCCATAGGAGTTGCGGCAAGGATTTTGCCTGTACGAGCGGTGGGGGTTCCATCCTCATTCCAAAGCAGTTTTGCATTCTGCTGAGTTGAGAAGAAACCGGGAGCAATGGCATTTACTCTGATGCCTACCTTTGAAAAGTGAACGGCAAGCCACTGTGTAAAGTTAGAAATAGCAGCCTTTGCACCTGAATAAGCAGGAATTTTGGTAAGGGGAGTGAAAGCATTCATAGAAGAAATGTTGATAATGCTGCAACCCTCTCTGCCAACCATCTGGCAAGCAAAAGCCTGAGTAGGAATGAGTGTGCCAAGGAAGTTAAGGTTAAATACGAAGCCTACACCGTCAGCATCCAAATCAAAGAAACTTTTGGTATCGGCATCAATATCGCCAAGTTCAAAATATTCCTTGTCGGTGGTAGCGCGAGGATTGTTACCGCCTGCGCCGTTTACAAGCAAATCGCAAGGGCCAAAGTCGGCCTCAACTTGCTTTGCAACTTCAGCGCAAATGTTCTTGTCAAGCACGTTGCAAGCATAAGCCTTTGCAATTCCGCCCTCTGCCACGATTTCGTCGGCATAAGTCTTTGCGGCGGCTTCGTTAAGGTCAAGCAGAGCAACCTTTGCGCCGGCACGGGCAAGCACCTTTGCAAAATATGAGCAAAGCACGCCGCCTGCACCTGTAACAACGGCAACCTTGCCTGTAAGATTGGTATTTAAACAGTTGGTGTTCATATTAAATCTCCTTTAATTCTTTGCTTTTTCGCAGGCTTCAAACAAGCCGTTAATATAGGTGGCACCAAGAGCGCGGTCAAAGAGTCCATAGCCGGGCTTGCCTGTTTCGCCCCAAATCATTCTGCCGTGGTCGGGACGGACGTAGCCGTCGAAATTCTCATCAACCAAAGCCTTAACGATTTCGTAAATGTCAAGTGAACCGCAGTCAGAAAGGTGAGCACGCTCCTCAAAAGAACCGTCCTCCATAATCTTAACGTTGCGGATGTGCATAAATGCAATTCTGTCCATAGCGGCATACTTTTTAACCATAGCCACAACGTCGTTGCTTGCGGCACAACCAAGACTGCCTGTGCAAAGGCAAAGGCTGTTTGCGGGGCTATCATAAAGTTTCAAGAAACGGTCAAGATTAGCCTCGCAAGTGATAATTCTGGGTAGGTTGAAAATGGGGTATGGCGGGTCATCGGGATGAATAGCCATTCTCACGCCACATTCCTCTGCAACGGGAATAACCTTTTTGAGAAAACGCTCAAGGTTAGCCCAAAGACCATCTTCACCCAACTCGCCGTAAGCGGTAATGAGTTCGCGAACTTCATCCTGAGTGTAGCTTGAGTCCCAACCGGGCAGGTGAATATCATCTTTAAGGGGGTCAAGACCTCTCATCTGGTCCCAATACATAACCAGACTTGTAGAGCCGTCAGCCGCCTTTTTATCAAGCTGAGTACGGGTCCAGTCAAATACGGGCATAAAGTTGTAGGTTACACACTTAACACCGTATTCGGCGCAACGGCGAATATTTTCACAATAAGTTTCAAGCAAATCCTCAACGTTGCCTCTGCCTAACTTAATGTTTTCGTGAACGGGGATAGACTCAACCACGTCAAACACAAGATTGTGACTGTCGCACTGTTCCTTCATTTTTGCAAGGCTTTCACGGGGCCAAACCTCACCGGGCTTTACGTCGTAAACGGCAGATACGATAGAGCGCATATTAGGAATCTGCGAAATATACTCCAAAGAAATTGGGTCGTCCTCGCCGTACCAACGGAATGACATTTTCATACTCATTTGTTTTCCTCCAAACCGAAATATTTAAGTGCATTTTTGCAACAGATACCCTCAACAATTTCCTTAAGCTGAGCCTCGTCACAAGGATATTCGCCACCCTCAACCCATTCGCCGATAAGCTGACAGAGTATGCGGCGGAAATATTCGTGACGGGTGTAACTTAAGAAACTGCGAGAGTCGGTAAGCATACCAACAAAGTTGCCAAGAATACTAAGGCTTGCAAGACTCTTTAACTGGTCGCGCATGCCGTTCAGGGTGTCATAGAACCACCAAGCACTGCCGTGCTGAATTTTTCCGTTAATATCGTCACCCTGGAAAGAACCGATAAGGGTGTCGATAAAAGCGTTGTCACTGCCGTCAAGACTGTAAATGATGGTGCGGGGCAGTGCGCCTTCGGCATAAAGTGTATCCATAACCTTGGCAAGTTTTAACGAATCATTGTTAGGACCGATGCAGTCAAAACCGCTGTCGGGACCAAGTTTGTTAAACATGGCAGAGTTGGGGTTGCGCATACAGTTATAATGAAGCTGCATAACCCAACCCAAACGGTTGTATTCTTTAGCGCAGAAAAGAAGCAAACAGGTCTTTAACTTTTCGGCATCCTCGGCAGATACGGTCTTGCCCTCTAAACCTGCCTTAATGATTTTGTCAATTTCCTTTTCGTCTGCTTGAGCAAAAATCATACGGTCAAGGCCGTGGTCACTTGCGCGGCAACCCATCTCGTTAAAGAACTCAATTCGAGATTTAAGAGCGGCTTTCAAAGACTCAATGCCGTCAATTTTAATGCCTGCAACCTCTGACAAAGAAGCGATATATTCTTTCCAGCCTGCCTTATCAATGTTAAGTGCCTTGTCAGGTCTGAAAGAGGGGGCAACGGTAGCAGAAAGCTTGCCTTCCTCTTTAATAAGGCGGTGCCACTCAAGATTGTCAATGGGGTCATCGGTGGTGCCGATAAAAGCAACGTTGCTCTGCTTTATAAGACCGCGCACCGACATATCTGCCTCTTTAAACTTCTCACAGGTAAGATTCCATACCTCTTCGGCAGTTTCACCGTTAAGTATTCCTTCGTAACCGAAATAACGCTGAAGCTCAAGATGGCACCAGTGATACATAGGGTTGCCGATTGCACGAGGCAGAGCCTCTGCAAACTTCTGGAACTTTTCGCGGTCGGTTGCATCACCTGTAATGTATTTCTCCTCCACACCGTTAGAGCGCATTAAACGCCATTTGTAGTGGTCGCCCTTAAGCCAAGCCTGAGTGATGTTTTCAAAACGTACATCCTCATAAATTTCCTTTGGACTTACGTGACAGTGATAGTCAACGATGGGCATATCCTTAGCAAATTCGTGAAAAAGCTTGCTTGCGGTGGGTGTATTAAGCAAAAACTCTTTGTCCATAAAAGGTTTCATTTCTTTTGTGCCTCCAATGTACATATAAAATATATACATCAATTTTACCATTGTTTTTATGCAAAGAAAATTGCAAATAATGATAATTTAATTGTTAATATTGCTTTGTGTGAGCCTCTTGCTTAAATTCCTTGGGGGTTTTGCCAATATACCTCTTAAAAACCTTTGAAAAGTAGTGAACGTCCAAAAATCCGCAGTGCTGCGCAACTGTCTGCACCTGCAAAGTGGTGTTTTGCAAAAGCTCAGCGGCGTGTTGCATACGCTTTTGGTTTACATAATCTGTAACAGTCTGCCCCGTTTCTTTTTTAAACACAGCAGAAAGGTAGCCTGCACTTAAATTTTGCGCATCGGCAAGACTGCTAAGACTAAGGTCAGCGGTCAAATCGGCGTTTATAGTGGTAATTGCTTTTTGCACAGGTGGGGAGTACTGCCTGATAGAATGCTTTCTTACCAATTTGCAGTAAGATACAAACATCTCTTTCATAAGCTCTTGCACGCCCTTAAGGTTGTTGATCAATTCGATTTTTCGTGCAAAGGATGAAGAAATACTGTCAAGATGAATGGGATGAACACCGCCTTTTTCGGCGGCTTTTCTTAAAAGAGTGTTGCAAATAATACTGTAATTCTTAAAATTACGCAGCTGGTCGGAAATTCTTTGATCAAAGTTAAGGTCACTGTAATTGGAAAAGAGCATCTCTGTTTTGTGAACCTGACCGTGAGTAACTGCATCCATAAGCTCGTTTTCAAAGGCATAACGAGCTTCCATAACCTTCATGTCTAGGCCTGGCGCTAACTGATTGCTTTTGTCTTGCACCAACGGCTCAATGCCGGAAACAGCCTCCGCACTGTCGGCAAGAGTATAGTTGTTCTTACCCCAAATGGACTCTGCTAAGGTGTCGATTAAAATAATCACGTGATTGAATTCGGGCAGGGTGGGTATGCTTGAATAATACAGCTCAAGTTGATTTACAACCCAAGGGGAATAGTTGTTTTTTTCGCCTGCTTCAAGCAAAGTTTTTTTGGTGATTTCCGAAGTGGTAAAGGGACCGATAACCAGAAACAAATCGGGGGTCATATCAGGAAGTAACAGGTAAATGTACTTACAAAAAAACGAATCGGTGTATCGATGAATGGTGTTTGGCTTTGCATCCATAAGCATTTTTTTTAAACAATCGTACCCGTTTTCTTCGCCTAAAAGGTAACCGCGTAAGCCCAAATCTATACTCTCGTCAATCCTAACGGTTGGGTCAACAATAGAAGATTGTATATTCATTTTTTTAAGAGAATCCCGCAAAAATTTAAGTTGAATTTCGTAATTCATAAATGCACCCCAAAAAATAGACAATTTGGTAAAAAACAACAAAAAAATTCATCATTTGCTCAATATTATAACAGTTGCGTAAAAAATAATCAACAGTAAATTATATAATTATATTAAAATAATACACAAACACAATAAAAATTTACTAACGCTTTATAATTTTTTTAGTTATAATGTAATTAACACGTACGGCAAAAAGGAAAACAAACAAAGAGAGGACTGTTCTTATGGAAAAGAAAACGCGTAAGTTTGGCATACTTGACAAACTTGCATACGCAGCAGGTGACCTTGGTTGTAATATGAGTTTTTCTCTCAAGGGCACTGTTCAAACATTCTGGCTTGTTTATATGATGATGGAGACCGGCTTGCTTTCTGCATTGCTTTTGGTTGTTCAGATTTGGGATGCCAACAACGATCCGCTGATTGGCTCAATGATTGATAATGACAGAAGAAAGTACAGACACGGCAAATTTAAAACCTACATATTTATAGGTGCCTGCGGCTTGCTTGTTGGCGGCGCAGCAGTATTTTTGCCTTTCCCCAACGCATCTGTTGTTGTTAAGGCAGTGCTTTTCATTCTTGGCTACATTATTTGGGACGCTTTCTATACCGTTGCTAACGTTCCTTACGGCTCCATGCTTTCATTGGTAACTGAGGATGTTGGTGAGCGCGCACAGCTTTCAACCTGGCGTTCAATCGGTTCTATGATTGGTAACATTCTTCCCAGCGTTCTTCTTCCTATGCTTATTTGGCAAAAGGTAACCTTCGACGGAACCGACAGCTTCCTCAATAAGATTGTTATTCCCGAAGGTTTCACCAAAGAGCAATTTCTTTCTAACCCATTTACTAAAGAGGCTTACAAGGTTGGCGATGCCGTGCTTAGCCCCGAAACAGGTAAACAGGTAGAGATTTTATTGGGTGAGCGTGTTTTCTGGACAGCATTGATTATGGGCGTTTTGGGCTTTGTAGCGTTTATGTTTATGCTTAAGGCTATCACTATAAGAGCAGATGAAAACTCTGTAAAGACCAACGAAGCAGTTGAAAAATTCAATGTTATCAATGCATTTGGTAAGTTTATGAAAAATCGTCCCGCAGTTGGTGCTACCTTGGCAGCAATGGGTATGTTCCTCGGTATGAATGCTGCAACTACCGCTAACACCATTATGTTTGCTACATATTTCAATATGGCACAACTTTCAGGTTTGGTGCAGATGGTTGGTTTCTTGCCAATGTTCCTCTTTATGCCATTTATTACTAAAATTGTTAAGAAGTTCGGTAAGAAAGAGGCATCTGTTGTCGGTACTATAGCATCTTTGATTGGCGGCGGCATAATGCTGATTTTCCCATTGATTAAAGATGTAAATACTGCTTTGATTGTTTATCTTGCAGGTCTTGTTGTTTTTGGTCTTGGTATGGGTGTTTACACCTGCGTATCTTGGGCAATGATGGGTGATGCCATTGATTATAATGAATGGAAGTTTGGCACTCGTGAAGAGGGTACTGTTTACTCACTCCACTCTTTCTTCCGTAAGTTAGCACAGGGTGTTGGTCCTTCTATGGTTCTTTTGATTATGGGCTGGCTGGGTTATAATGCTAAGTTAGGAACTATCGGTCAAAGTGCTGCAACATCTCATAATATGTGTTGGCTGGTAGCAGGTCTTTACCTGTTTAGCGCAGTTTTACAGTTTGTCGGTCTTGCAGTAATCTATAACCTTGATAAAAAGACTTTGGCAAAGATGAATGCAGATTTAGGCCGCGAAGCAGAATAAATATTAAAATCTAAAAAGTGTCCGGCTGCAAAGTGCGGTCGGACACTTTCTAAAATTAAACGGAGGCAAATATGAGAACAATTTATAACATCAATCGTAAATGGGCTTTTACCAAAGAGGCAGATGCAATTCCCGTTGCTGTAAGCGAAAGTTGGGAATTGGTTAACATACCTCATTCTTGGAATGCTATTGACGGTCAAGACGGCGACAACGATTTTTACCGTGGCACTTGCTACTATGTAAAAGAACTTGTAAAGGAAGAGTTGCCTGTTGCAGACCGCTATTATTTAGAGGTAAGAGGTGCCAACTCCTCTGCCGATGTTTATGTTGACGGCCAGGCTGTTGCACACCACGACGGCGGATATTCTACCTGGCGCGTTGATATTACCGACAAGCTCAGCAAGGATGTTGTGCTTGCAATAGCAGTTGACAACTCTGCAAACGAGCGTGTATATCCTCAAATGGCAGACTTCACCTTCTACGGCGGACTTTACCGCGACGTAAACATTATCTGTGTCAGCGAGTCCCATTTTGACCTTGATTATTGCGGCGGCCCCGGAATAAAGGTTACCCCCGAAATCAATGGCAAAGACGCTGCAGTTGAGATAGAGACTTTCCTTACCAACAGCAAAATGGGTCAGGTTGTTCGCTATACAGTTTTGGATAAAGAGGGCAATGTAGTTGCCGAAACCGAAAGTGCAGATACCAAGGTAACCCTTAATATTGCCGATGTTCACTTGTGGCAGGGCAGAAAGGACCCCTATCTTTACACTGCCACTGCAGAACTTGTTGAGGACGGCAACGTGCTTGATAATATCACAACCCGATTTGGTTGCCGCACCTTTAAGATTGACCCCGATAACGGCTTCATCCTTAACGGTGAGGAGTATGCTCTTCGCGGTGTATCACGCCATCAGGACAGATGGGGCGTAGGTAACGCTTTACTTCCTGAGCATCACAAAGAGGATGTTGAGCTTATTTATGAACTGGGCGCAACTACAATCCGCCTTGCTCACTATCAGCACGACCAGTATTTCTATGATTTGTGCGACGAATACGGTCTTGTAATCTGGGCTGAAATTCCTTACATTTCAAAGCATATGCCCGACGGACGTGAGAATACAATCTCACAGATGAAGGAACTTATCACACAAAACTACAACCACCCATCAATCGTGGTATGGGGTCTTTCCAACGAAATCAGCATCGGCGGTTCAAGTGAAGATTTGCTTGAAAACCACCGCATCCTTAATGACCTCTGTCACGAGATGGATAAAACCCGTCTTACCACCATTGCCGCCGTTTCAATGTGCAAAATGAACGACCCCTATTTGCAGATTCCCGATGTAGTATCCTACAACCACTACTTCGGATGGTACGGCGGAGATACCGATATGAACGGCCCTTGGTTTGATAAATTCCACGAAACCCACCCCACAATTCCCATTGGCTGCTCTGAGTACGGTTGCGAGGCTCTTAATTGGCACACCTCTACTCCAATGCAGGGTGACTATACCGAGGAATATCAGGCATATTATCACGAAGAACTTATTAAGCAGTTCTTCAGCCGTAAATATATGTGGGCAACTCACGTATGGAATATGTTCGACTTTGGCGCCGATGCCCGTAACGAAGGCGGCGAAAACGGACAAAACCACAAGGGACTTGTTACCATTGACCGCAAGTATAAAAAGGATGCCTTCTATGCTTACAAGGCATGGCTCAGTGATGACCCATTTGTTCATCTTTGCGGCAAGCGTTATATTGATAGGGTAGAGGATGTAACCAAGGTTACCGTTTACTCCAATCTGCCCGAGGTTGAGCTTTTTGCTAACGGCGTATCCCTTGGCAAAAAGACTGCCCAAGACCACTTCTTTTATTTTGACGTTGAGAATGTTGGCGAAACCCACCTTGTAGCCGTTGCAGGCGACTTTAAGGACGAGGGTGACATCCGCAAGGTTGAAACCTTTAACGAGGATTACCGCCTTAAAGAAAAGGGCGCAATCCTTAACTGGTTTGATATTGATGCTCCCGAGGGCCGTTTGTCACTTAACGACAAGATGAGTGATGTGTTGTCTACCTTCCGCGGCAAAATGATATTTATGAAGCTTGTGGGCAAGCTTATGGGTGGCAAAAAAGGTGAAAAGAAAAAGGCAGCAGGTTTTGACGGTACTCCCGAAATGATGTCTATGATGGGCGGCTTCACAGTGCTTCGTTTGTTCACCCTTATGGGCGGTATGATGGACGTTAAGTTTACCAAAGAAGAATTGCTGAAATTAAATGCAAAACTTAACAAAATCAAAGCCCCAAAGAAAAAGAAGTAAAATTAGAAAAAATCCCGTTCAGATGAACGGGATTTTTCTTTGCCTCCCTTGCCTAAAAAAGGGGGATCGCTTCACTAACACTTGGTTTTTTTGTTATCTAATAATTATTTGCTTTGATGCTTTTCAAGCAAAGCCTTAATCTTGTCAATGGGGGCGAGGAGACCGCTGATAGACTCGTCATAGTTGATGGTGTTGATAAGCATAGCAACGTACTTGCTCATATCAACGCGAGCATACCAAGGCTTGTCAAGAAGCTCGGGCTTAGCGTAAACAAGGTTGGTGGTAAACACCTTGTCAATGTAACCTGCCTCGTAAGCCTTGTCGAAGTTTTCGAAGCCTTCAACAAACAAGCCGAATGAAGCAAATACAAAGATACGGCGAGCATTACGCTCTTTAAGCTTTTTACCAATATCAAGCACAGAATCGCCTGAAGAAATCATATCGTCAACGATGATAACGTCCTTGCCGGAAATATCGTTACCAAGGTACTCGTGAGCCTCGATAGGATTGCGGCCGTTAACAATGATAGAGTAGTTGCGGCGCTTGTAGAACATACCAAGGTCAAGACCGAGAACAGATGAGTAATAAATGCAACGGCTCATACCGCCTTCATCAGGAGAAACGATAGTTACGTTGTCGTGGTCAATCTTGATGTCGGGAATGGTCTTAGTCAAAGACTTAATCATCTGATAGGTGGGGTGAACGTTTTCAAAGCCGTTGAGGGGAATAGCGTTCTGAACGCGAGCATCGTGAGCGTCAAAGGTGATGATGTTGGTAACACCCATTGCAACAAGCTCTTGCAATGCGCTTGCACAGTCAAGAGACTCACGTGCTGAACGGCGGTGCTGTCTGCCTTCGTAAAGCATAGGCATAACAACGGTGATGCGGCGAGCCTTACCGCCCAAAGCGGCAATAATGCGCTTCAAATCTTGAAAATGGTCATCGGGGCTCATAGGCACAATCTGGTCGTACATACGGTATTTGATACCATAGTTGAAAACGTCACAGATAATAAAAATATCGTGACCGCGAACGCTGGATTTAACCAGACCCTTTGCCTCACCTGAACCAAAACGGGGACAGGTAACAGGAATGTTGTAGGTTTCGATGTCGTCGCCGCGCCAAGAGTGGATATAGCTGTCAACCTTTGCAGCAATTTCCTCGCAACCGGGCATGGCAATAATACCAAGTGGTCCTACTGATGAATGTTGTTCTGACATAAAAAATCATAGCCCCTTTGTAACAAAATTTTCTGTATACTATATTAACACAAAATTCTCAATAAAAAAAGAGTCAAATAGTCGTAAATTTTGACGAAAAATACACTAAATTATTGTATGATTTTTCAAACTGTGCCAAAAGTGACGAAATTCTTATGAATCTTAACAAACTTTTAAGAAGTGTAAGCAAATAAATGTTGATTATTAGTGCTTGGTTTGGTATAATTAAATCAAGTATGTGTGGAAGTGTATCCACCGCTGACCTAACAGAAAGGAATGACAAAATTATGGGTGCAAAAGTTGTGTTGTTGGCACACACCCCAATGCCTGAAAAAACTGTGGCATCTGCCGCAAAGCTCTGTTACTCCGCTTCTACTATTGAAGGAATTATGGACGGTCTTACCGATGAAAAGGCAGCATCTTTTGTAGAAATGCTGGCGCAAATCGGCCACGAAAGTCCAATCGAGCACGCCTCCTTTACCTTTGGTATCGAGGGTGTTTCCCGTGCTTTGCTGGCACAGATTACACGTCATCGCATCGCATCCTATTCGGTGCAAAGCCAACGCTATGTAAAACTTGACCAGTTTGAATATGTGCTTCCTCCTGAAATCGAGGCAAACAGTGAGGCGGCAGAAATTTATCAGCGCAGTATGGAGCGTGCTCAGCAGGATTATGACCGTCTTGCCGAAATTCTTACTGCCAAGCATAAGGCAGATTTGATGGCTCAGGGAATGGACGAGCAAAAGGCATTAAAAGCGGCAGAAAAAATCGCTATTGAGGATGCACGCTTTGTGCTTCCCAATGCCTGCGCTACCAAAATGATTGTTACAATGAACGCCCGCAGCCTTTACAATTTCTTTGCCCACCGTTGCTGCAACCGCGCTCAGTGGGAAATTCGTGAGGTTGCCAATCAAATGTTGGCACTTTGCTTGCAGGTTGCCCCTGATTTGTTCTCAAAAGCAGGTCCTCCCTGTGTAAACGGTGCTTGTAAAGAGGGCAAGATGACCTGCGGCAAAGCGGCAGAAGTCCGTGAAAAATTTCTCAAAATGAGGGGTAAGGACTAATGAAGGGCAGAATAATTGTGCTTGAAGGTCTTGACGGAAGCGGCAAGTCAACCCAACTTGAACTGTTGCGCGCCCGTCTGCAAGGTGACGTTGTTTACGTCAAATTCCCCGCATACGACAGTGATTCAAGTGCCCTTGTCAAAATGTATCTTGCAGGTGAGTTCGGCAGTCAACCGGGTGATGTAAACGCCTATGCCGCATCGGCTTTTTATGCCGTTGACCGATTTGCCTCTTTCAAAACCGACTGGGGCAACGCATACCTTAACGGTGCCACCGTTATTTGTGACCGCTACACTACCTCAAATGCCGTTCATCAGGCATCAAAGCTTGAGGCGGAGGAGCGGGACAACTATCTTGACTGGCTTTATGAGTTTGAATTTAATCAGCTTGGCATACCAAAGCCCGACGCGGTGGTTTTTCTTGATATGCCTATTGATGTATCACAACGTCTTATGAGCGGTCGTTACGAGGGTGACGAAGGCAAAAAAGACATTCACGAGCGTGACACCGCATATCTTGAGCATTGTCGCGAAGCGGCACTTTACGCCGCCGACCGCCTTGGTTGGACTGTGGTGCATTGCAGTGAAAAGGGAGAGGTGCGCACCCGTCAGGCAATTGCTGACGAGGTTTATGCCGCCGTAAGCCAAGTGCTGTGATTTGATGTCCTTTGGGGACGGAAAGGAATAAAATGCTATACTGTTTTCTTGCAAGCGGCTTTGAAGAGACTGAGGCTATTGCCACAGTTGATACCATACGCCGCGCTGAAATTGATATTACCACCGTCGGTATCGGCGGCAAATTTATAACAGGCAATCACGGAATCACCGTTGTTGCCGATATTACTGAGGAAAAGCTTAATACAGAGGATATGACAGGCATAATTTTGCCCGGCGGAATTCCCGGCACCCTTAACCTTGAAAAAAGCGAAACAGTGCAAAAATGCATCAAAATCGCATCAGAAAAAGGACTGCTTATCGGTGCAATTTGTGCCGCCCCCTCAATTCTTGGCAATCTTGGATTGCTTGAGGGCAAAAAGGCGGTTTGCTTTGACGGTTACGAGGTCTTTTTGACAGGTGCCCAGGTGCCTGAAGACAGAGTTGTCTCTGACGGCAACATTGTTACCGGCAGGGCAGTAGGCACTGCTATTGAGTTTGGCCTTGAAATCGTGCGCCTTATAGCAGGCGACAAAAAATCCATTGCGATAGGAAAATCAATGAAATGTCTAAAATAGATTTGCGAGAGTACAAAGGCTCGTTGCGTGCCGATGTAAAGGCAAGCCGCACCGCAATGGACAAGCGCTACAAAGCAAAGCTTGACTCTCGTATTCGTCAACGGCTGATTTTTACCTATCAGTACAGAGAATGTGACACCTTGCTTATATACGCTTCAACCGCCATTGAGGTGGATACCTTTGGAATAATCAAACACGCCCTACAACACGGCAGACGGGTAGCCTTGCCACGTTGCATAAAGGGTACGCGTGATATGGTTTTTCACTATATCACCGATATAGAGCAGTTAAAACCCGGTTCCTTCGGTGTGCTGGAGCCTACTGAGGATTTGCCTCAGTGGCAACTGTCCGACGGAGGTCTGGCAGTTGTGCCTGCTCTGTCACTTGACAGCTTTGGCTACCGACTTGGCTACGGCGGTGGATACTACGACCGTGTTTTGTCCAAGTTTACGGGCGAAACAATAGGAATAACCTATTCCGAAAATTATTGCTACCGACTTAATCACGGCAGGTACGACGTGCCTTTGGGCGCCGTGCTTACCGACAAGTTTGTGCGAAAGATAAATGCAAAAAAGGAGGGCTGAATTATGAGTGATTACCGCAATATTTTCAGCAATGACGGTGAAAGATACGACCAACCCAATCAGCCTAAAAGAAGAACTTTTAACGACAAAGCAGATGCACCTCTCACCCCTGAAGAAATAAACGGCGGTAAGGTTGGCTCTGCTCCCACGCCACCAAGTGCAGATGATTTTGTAATCGGCGGCGGCTTTAGAATCAGCGACGACTACGAATCCCGTATTCGCAGTCGCAAAGAAAAAGCAAGAGAAATGGGCAGACAGGAGCCTGTTTCAGAGCGCGATGTTCATATGGGCAAACTGTCAAAGCAAAACGCCAAAGAAAAGCGTAGAAAGAAAAAGCACGGTCCCCTTTACACATTTTTGTGGGCGCTTGGAATAATCCTTGTATCTGTTCTTGCCGCCTGGATGCTTATTCTTGGCGCAAACGACCTGCTTGGTCTTGTGGGCGACAAAGATTGCGATGTTCAGATTGAAAAGGGAATGAACACCAAGCAGATTGCCTCTGTCCTTAAAGAAGAGGGTGTAATTGATTACCCCTTGTTGTTTCGTCTTTACGTTAAGTTTAAGGGTCAGGACAGCAGTCTTAAATACGGCGGCTTTGCCCTTAACGGCTCAATGGGTTATGATGGTATTATTGAGCAACTGCAAAAGAGTAACGAGCGCAAAACTGTTAAGGTTACCATTCCTGACGGTGCAACCGTTCAAGGTATCCGCAAACTACTTGAAGAAAATAATGTTTGCACCGCCGACAACTTTAATTATGTGTTAAAGCACCTTGAACGCTACGATTTCAAATATGATTTTGTAAAGCGCATCCCCGTTGATAACGTTTACTATTCGTTAGAGGGATATTTGTACCCCGATACATATGAATTCTTCACAATGGTAAAAAATGAGGACGGCACTATTAACTACGGTGAGTCAAATGCCGTTCACGCTATCAACAGAATGATGGGCAACCTTGAAGCAAAAATTCAGGAAAAATGTCCCGATTATAAGGATAAAATCAAAAGTCTTAAGCGCTACGGAATTGAAGATTTGCACGATGTACTGTCAATGGCATCTATTGTGCAGATGGAGTGTAGCGGTTTTGATGCCGAAATGCCTAAGGTAGCATCGGTATTCTTAAACCGACTTGTATGGGAAAATGAGCCCCACTATCTTGGCTCAACCCCCACCTTCTATTATCCCGATAATCGTTATAACACCAATAACTACGCCCTTTATGACGAAAACGAAAATCTTATTTCCGAAGCAGGTTATGAGGGCTTGCCACCAGGACCTCAGTGCAGTATGACCATCAGCACCATACTTGCAGTGCTTGAGCCTGACAAGGATACTCTTGGCGAAAGTTATTACTTTGTAACCGATAAGAACCACAAGTTCTATTACAACCGTACCTTAAGTCAGCACGAAAGCACCATTGCTCGACTCAGAAAGCAGGGATTGTGGGCATGATAAAAGCACCCGAACTGTTATGTCCCGCAGGTGACCTTGTGCGGCTTAAATGCGCTGTCGATTTTGGTGCCGATGCAGTCTATCTTGCAGGGCAGGAGTTTGGTATGCGCACCGCCTCTGCCAACTTCACCCCCGATGAACTGCGAGAGGGTATTGAGTATGCCCACGCCCACGGGGTAAAGGTGCATATCACCTGCAACATCACCCCTCATAATGACGAGATAGAGCGCATCCCCGCTTTTGCCAAAATGGCGGCAGATATGGGCGCCGACGCCTTTATCGTTGGTGACTTAGGCTCTATTGAGGCTATCCGCGAGGCAGTGCCAAATGCAGTTATACACGCATCGGTGCAGTCGGGCGTTACCAACTATCGCACCGCCAATATACTGCACAAAATGGGTGCATCCCGTGTTGTGCTTGCAAGGGAATTGTCTCTTGAACAGATAGCACAGATAAGAGCCAACACACCCCCTGAATTAGAGCTTGAAAGCTTTGTTCACGGCGCAATGTGTGTGTCCTATTCAGGCAGATGCCTGCTTTCAAGCTATATGACGGGGCGCGATGCCAACCACGGTGACTGCGCTCAACCTTGCCGTTGGAGTTACTCTCTTATGGAGCAAACCCGTCCGGGCAAGTATTACGATATAACCGAAACCGACAAGGGTACGTATATCCTTAATGCCGACGATTTGTGTATGGCAGAGCATATAAAAGACCTTGCCGACGCAGGTGTCACAAGCCTTAAAATAGAGGGCAGAGCCAAATCTCACTATTACGTGGCAGTTACTACAAATGCATATCGCGGTGCCATTGATGCCTTTGCCAAAGATAATGATGCGCCTTGTCCACAGTGGGTTGTTGAGGAACTTAACAAAATCAGCCACCGCACCTATTCCACAGGCTTTTATTACGGCAAGCCCACCGATTCCCAGACTTATGAATCGGCAGGCTATATCCGCGATTATACCGTTGCCGCAGTGGTTGAGGGGTATGAGGACGGTCACATTATCGCGTCCCTTAAAAACAAGTTTGAGCGCGGCGTTGTCCTTGACTGTCTGCAGCCCTACTGTCCACCCTTTGAGGTTGATACAACCGCTATGACCGATGAAAAAGGGGAGCCGTTAGAGGTTGCAAATAAGCCCACAATGATACTCCGCATACCGTTTGAAAGAGAAATCCCCCAAGGCTCATTTTTGAGAATGATTGCAGAGTAACAAAAAGCGCTTCTTGAAAAAAGAAGCGCTTTTTTGTATAACGAAAACCACGCGTCTAACGCGTGGTTTTCGTTATACAAGCAAAACCACCGGCTAAGCCGGTGGTTCTTTATTTTATTCACTTTGTTCAGTTTCTGTTGCATCAACTGATTTTCTATCCAAATCACCGTTTGCCTTTGCCCACAACAAAATGAACACCGCCGCAAGACCAAATCCACCCACAAAGAGTATAGCCACCACCGCCAAAAGTGCCAGTGAAAAATCGGCTATGCCCGTCAGAGCAAGATTTATCAAAAATCCAAGTGCCACACCACCTGCAAGTCCTATAAGGATTGCGGCGGTTTTTAATAAACCTTTCATTTCAGTCCGTCCTTTATCATAGGCACAACCTTGTAAATATCACCGCAACCCATGGTGATAATCAAATCGCCCTTTTTAGCAATTTTGCAAATATGCTTTGCAATAGCCTCAAAATCGGGGCAAACCACACTGTCGGGTATTTTTGCCGCCAAATCAGAGGAATATATATTCCAATCGTTAACCTCGCGGGAGCCCATTATCTCACTAAGCACAGTCAAATCTGCAATTTTCAGTGCCTCTGCAAAATCGTTAAGGAGCATTGCGGTACGACTGTAAGTAAATGGCTGAAATACTGCAATAACGCGGTCATATTCCATCTGCTTTGCAGTGGCAAGTGTAACGCTCAATTCTTTGGGGTGATGAGCGTAATCGTCTGCGATAGTGATGCCGCCCTCGTCATACAAAATCTCAAATCGGCGGTGAGCACCACCAAATGTGAGCAGAGCCGACTGCACTGCCTCATAGCTTGCACCTGCGTGCAATGCGGCAACTGCGGCGGCAAGGGCGTTAAGCACGTTGTGCTTGCCCGGCACACCAAGTCGCACAGAGCAAAGCTTTTCACCATTTTCGGTAATATCAAAGCAACCGAATGCACCCTTTTCAAAATGCACGTTTTCGGCTCTGTAACGGCAGTTTTCACCGTAACCAAAGGTGATAACCTCACTTTTTACATCCTTAACGGCAATCATTGATTTTTCGTCGTCACCGTTAACAACAACTGCTTTACTTGCAGAATTTACAAACTTTGCAAAGGACTCTATCAAGCGGTCAACCGTCTTGAAATATTCCATATGGTCCTCGTCAATGTTAAGCAGCACCGCCACGTCGGGTGACATCTGCAAAAAGGTGTCAACATATTCACAACTTTCGCAAACAAGCAAATCTGACTCGCCCACACAACAGTTGCTGTGGATTTTAGGCAACACACCGCCAATAACGGCAGATGGGTCCAACTTGGCATCAAGCAAAATAGAGGTAACCATTGACGAAACGGTGGTTTTGCCGTGAGTACCGCAGACACCGATAACGTGGTCAAACTTGCGGGTTACGGCACCAAGCAGTACAGAACGCTCAACACAAGGGATGCCGCGCTTATTTGCCTCAACCAATTCGGGATTAGCCTTGTTGATTGCGGCAGAATAAACTACAAGCTCTGCATCGCCGATATTCTCGGCACTGTGACCGATAGTAACAGGCACGCCCAAAGCCTTAACCCTGTCTAAAGTATAAGAGGGGTTGTTGTCAGAGCCTGTCAGTTCATATTCTCTGTTATGCAAAAGCTCGGCAAGGGGACTCATACCTGAGCCACCAATGCCAATCATATGTATTTTTTTTACACTGTCTATAAGACGGTCGGTATCATTTAAAATTTTCATAAAACCACCAACTTTTAAAATCTTACCTTATATTATAATCTATCTTGAAGATAAAATAAACAGTAATTTGCAAAAAAAATATTATTTTCTCAAAATATCAAACAAAACACACAGGGCATAGTATGTTAAAGAGGTGTGTGTCTTGAAAAAATCATATAAAAATATATCTGTCATCATTTTGGGCGGTGATCAAAGAATGAGGCACCTTGCTCAAATTTTTGCAAGCAAGGGATTTGAGGTTAAGGATATAAACGAGGCAGAGAAAATGACTGATTTTAACTGCAATTATCTGATTTTACCCTTACCCCTTACCCAAGACGGTATTCATCTCAACTGTCAATGGGATGACAAACCAAGGTTGGTTGACATAATTAAGGATATACCCTGCAATACCAAAGTGATTGCAGGGTGTGTAAGCGAGCGTGTTGAGGATATATTACAGCAGCAGGGAATAGGGTGGGCAGACTATTACGAAAGGCAATCTCTGCTAAAACAAAATGCCTATCTTACTGCCGAGGCAACCTTGCAACTTGTTATGCAAAATTTAAGCAGAACTGTAAAAAATGCCTCAGTGCTTATTATCGGCAGTGGCAGATGCGGAAAAGAAACGGCAAAACTATTTAAAAAAATGGGCGCTAAAGTCACCTTAACATCCCGCAAATTTAAAGATAAAATAAAAACTCTTTTAATGGGCGTAAAAGCTGAAAAAACGGCAAAATTAAGCCAAATAGTCTGTGAATATCAGGTAATAATCAATACGGTGCCTCACCCTGTACTGACCGAAAATGTGCTGCAAAATATACCCGATAGTACCTTTGTTGTAGAATTGGCATCCTCTGCCGCAGGGGTAGATTTGAAATCGGCAGAGAAACTTGGAACAAACTTGCTTTATGCACCCTCACTTCCCGGCAGATATTTGCCTTTTTCGGCGGCTGAGGCAATAAGCGATACAATAATTAAAATAATAAGGGAGGATTTTATGTGAAAACTATAAACGTAGGATACGCATTATGCGGCTCCTTTTGTACAATGGAAAAATCGGTCGAGATACTTGAAAACCTTGCAAAAGAAGTTAACATAACACCTATAATGTCGCCCATTGCATCAACGGTAAGCACCCGATTCGGCAGTGTGGAAAATTTTAAAGCAAGGATTACCTCTGCCACCCAAAAAGAAATAATCACCACCGTCAAGGATTCCGAGCCCATCGGTCCCAAAAAACTCCTTGATGCTCTTGTGATTGCCCCCTGCACAGGCAATACTTTAGCCAAGCTTGCCCTTGGCATAACCGATACGTCGGTAACAATGGCGGCAAAAGCCCATTTGCGCAACGGCAGACCACTTATAATTGCAGTGGCAACAAACGATGCTCTGTCTGCATCTGCAAAGAACATCGGCACCCTTATGAATACCAAAAATATTTACTTTGTACCGATGTCACAGGACGATGCAAATGGCAAGCCCACCTCTGTAATAGCCGACTTTGACCGTATAGGCGAGACTGTAAAAATGGCGCTTGAAGGCAAACAAATTCAACCTATATGGGTATAATTTATTAAAAAATAGTTAATTTTTGAATATTTTACTTGCTTTGCGGCATAAATTGTTGTAACATTAACTTACAAAGGCAAGGAGGAATAAAAATGTTTGATAAAACTATGACCTTCTCTGTGGGTGACGAGCGCGACCGCGAAATCCGCACAATTCTTAATACTGTATACAACGCTCTTAAGGAAAAGGGTTACAATCCAATCAATCAGATTGTGGGTTATATCCTGTCTGAAGACCCTACCTACATCACCACCAATCAAAATGCCCGTTCGCTTATCCGCAAGCTTGACCGTGATGAGCTTTTGCAAGCATTGCTTAAATACTATTTTGAACAGTAATGTAATCAAACACAAAACCCCGTTGTGAAATTCACAACGGGGTTAATTTTATTTCAGTGAAGTAAACAAAGCGTTTTCTTTTTGCAATTGGGTAAATAGCGCCCAATCGGTGCTTTTTATAAATTTTACAGTATCAATATTACTCTGCTCTAAATCTTTTCTAAATTCGTTAAATGCCTTGTCAAAATCCTCTTTGCTGACAGGTTTCTGCTGACCGACAATGAAAAATTCAACTTCACTCTTTTCCGCCTCGGAGCTTGCGTTACTGCTTGACGGTGCAGAAGAGAGGCTGTTGCCAACTTTCTGATCGGGATAGTCAATATAAAAGCAAACAGCTTCTTTTATTGTGTTGTTTTGATAGTATATCTTACTCCAAACCTCTTGAGAGCCACCTTCAATACTTTTAACATAGTGGTTAAGATAAAAACTGTTGCCTTCCTCATCGGTCCAAAGTGATAATCCCTCGGCACTGTAAGAAACACCGTCGGCACATTTAATCTGACTCATATTGCCCTGCTCATCAAAGCGAAAAGCCACTGTTTCGCAAGCCAATGTGTCGGTTGTACCTATCTGAGCAAGCAATTCTTTGTTGCCGTCAAGGTCGATGTCAAAAAACATATATCCCGTAGCATAAAAGCCCGAAATACCCGTTTCACTCATTTTATCACTGAGAGTCCATTCTGACTCTTTGGCAACAAGGACTTGCACCAACTGATTAAGCTGACTGTCATCCTTTGACTGAGTTTCAAGGGCGGGCTGTTTGCTTACGACTGACTGAGCCTTGTCGGGCACAGGATTGTCACCTCGCTGAGCACCGCCTGAATTACAGGCACAAAGGCTGAACATTAAAACGAAGCCTAAAAGGCAAATTAACAACTTTTTCAACATTTTGCCTCCTGATTAAAGGTCGAATTCATCGGCAGAAAAACTCTGCTTTTTGGGGAGCTTCGGCTCACGCTTCAAGGGGTCGTAACGGAAACGGCTACACTTGTCGTCAGGCTCCATAACACCCTTTTTTTCACAAAACACACTTTTGCCGTCGGCAGACACTCTGCCGATTTCGCAAAGGGCGCATTTTTTCGTAATTTCGGTATGGGGTTTCATAACAATTCTCCAATCCAGAATAAATACACAACTATTATACCACTTACGCTTATTTTTGCAACACTTTTTCTTTGCAACCCACCGAGCATAAAAAGACCGCCGCCATAACAAGCATTGATATGGAAAGGGGAATGGAAAGCTCTGAAATCCAAACCGACTTTTCCCCGATGTTAGATAAAACCTGCAATGACTGTGGCAAAGCAGTTATAACAGCTGAGCATATGGCAAAACCCAAAATGGCATTTACAATTCGCGATATTATCAGTTGCTTAAAGGATATAAGCCCGCGAGATAAAGAGGAGATTTGACACATAACGGAAAAGCCTCCAAAACTCAGTATTCCGCAAATAATTGGAGCAGACAAACCTGATAATGCCGCCCATTTTGTGCCGCAAGTAACCTCAGTAAAGGCAGAAATCCATTCTGCATCCCACAGCTTAAACAGAGCAGTAACCCCCGAAAAAAGCACCACGTAACCGCAAACAGTCAGCATTTGCAGTGCTCCATCACTTACAGCGCCCACAAAAGCATCGGGTAAACTTTGCCCTTTGTGATAATGGGTGCTTTTGCTTTTAGATGGCTTTGGGGCAAAACGGGCAAAGCACCATCCTGTAACAATAGCGGCGGCAATATGGGACAGATAGATAATCCACCCCACGTAAATATTGCCAAGCAACCCCTTGCCAATGGCAACTACTGCCATAGCAGGCCCCGCATTTGCACAAAAGGTGAGCATACGGCTGCCATCCTTGCGGTCCACATAACCTTGCGCGCATAGGGTTGCCACCGATGATGCCCCAACGGGATATCCGCCTATAAGTGAGAGCAAAACTGTGCCGCCTGCCTCTTTTGGCAATCTGAAAAGAGGAGACATAACCGATTCAATCGGTATTGCCAATATCCTTGCGGCACCTGTGCGCGAAATAAAACCTGCAAGTGCCATAAAAGGAAACAAGGATGGAATAATTACCTCACCGCATAGCCTAAGACCCTCACTTACACCTTTTTGTATTTCTTTAGGATAAAGAAAAAGAAGCACCAAAGTGGCAAGCACAATCACCGCAAGCAATAAATTTCTTACGTTTTTTCTCATAATTCACACTCCGAAAAATATAACAGTATGTCCCGAGCATTTTTGCAGTTGAAACCTCATAATCTTAAATACGACGGATGGAGTGATATTATGTCAACCAAAAAGCAAAAAGCCGCATCGGCGGCACGTTTTTTAGACAGAGCGTTAGAATTACCTGTGGGGACAGTGAGCGGCGGCGCAACTGTAATTTTGCACTCAGACCGAGAGGTTATAGTGGACGGATGCAGAGGAGTAATATCCTGCTCGGAAGAAGAAATCAAGCTTAATATAGGCAATCGGGGATTGCTTACAAAGGGCAGGGGACTTATGATAAAAAACCTGACCGACCGAGAGATAACAATAGCAGGCTGTATATCTGCAATAGAGTTTGGCTAAAGGAGAAATTCAATGCTTTTAATCAAAATCATACGGCTGATACTGGGCTATATTAAGGTCAGTTTGTGGGGTAAATATCCCGAGCGGTTTTTGAACGTGTGTGCCTCAAGAGGAATAAAGGTGTGGAATACGCGCCGACAGGGAGAAAGGATAGAGTTTTGCATTTTTGCCAAGGACTATAAAAAACTGCGGCAATTAAGACTCCGTTGCCCAGTTAATATAAGAGCAAAGCGAAAATACGGACTGCCCTTTGTGACCAAAAAATATCGACGCCGCACAGGTCTTGCGGTGGGTCTTGCCATATATGTTGTTGCCCTTGTGATGATGCCAAAAATCGTGTGGGGTGTTAACATAAGCGGCAACGAGCGTATAACCGATGAAAAGTTATATGTTGCACTGCGTAATATAGGTATATATTCGGGTGCTAAGATTGAGGATATTGATGCCGCCAATATGAGACTTCGCCTCGCACTGCTTTTGCCCGATATTTCCTGGGTGGCAGTCAATGTTGACGGAGCATTTGTTAATGTTGAAATTCGCGAGGCAGATAACCGCCAAGACACCGACAATGCCCCTTGCAACCTTGTGGCAAACTGCGACGGCAGAATAAGTGCGGTATATGTAAAACAGGGCACTGCCACAGTAAAAGTGGGTGACGGAGTCCGCAAAGGTGATATGCTTGTGTCGGGTACCGAGCAGTACACCTCAGGTATCACAAAATTCAGACACAGTGACGGGCAAATTATAGCCGAAACAGAGCGGACTCTTACAGTCAGCGTGCCGTTAAATCAAGTCAGAAGCAGATACACCGACAAAATTCAAAAACGGAGTGTACTTACCGCCTTTGATATTGATTTGCCCTTATATATCGGCTCGGTGAATTTTGATTACAGTCTTAAGACGGAAGAAATTCCCATTACAGTTGGTAGAACCCGTTTGCCTTTAACCATAACCCAAGGTCAGTTTCACGAAAGGGTTCAAAGCAAATATAGGCTTACCGAAAAAGAGGCAGAAACTAAAGGACTTGCGGCTTTAAAGGAACTGGAAAAGGATGAACTTGAGGAATTTGAAATACTTAAAAAAGAGGTAAAAACCCAACTTCAAAAAGATAAAATTGTGCTCACCGCCACATATTTGTGCAAAGGAGATATAGCCCAAAAAGAGTATATTTACATTTCAGGTCAATAAAATTAAAAAAACGCAAAAAAATTTCTCTAAAAACTTTGAAAAAAGCAACAATATATGTTAGAATGATATCTGTAAAATAGCATCTTATTATAGGAGTGAAAAATAACCTGTGTTTGAACAGACTGTAAGCATTGAAAGAATGGAAGAGGCAGTTAACCTTTTTGGCAGTTTTGATGAAAACATCAAACTTATTGAGCGCGAATATTCGGTAACAATGACACTGCGGGGCAGTGAAATAAAAATACAGGGCGAGGCAGAGCAGGTGTCTGCCGCCGCAAGAGTTGTTGCGGCACTGCTTATGCTTGCATCAAAGGGTGAAATATTGGGCGAGCAAAACGTGCGCTATGCAATAAGCCTTGTCAGTGAGGGTAAAGAGGATACTTTGGCTCAACTTGCAGGTAACGATTGCATTTGCATCACTGCCAAGGGTAAGCCTATCAAGCCCAAAACCCTCGGTCAGAAAAAGTATGTCGAGGCTATTCGCAACAATACCGTTGTTATCGGTGTGGGCCCTGCAGGTACAGGTAAAACCTATCTTGCGGTAGCCCTTGCCGTTGCGGCGTTCAGGGATAAGCAGATAAACCGCATCATTATTACCCGTCCTGCCGTTGAAGCAGGTGAAAAACTTGGCTTTTTGCCGGGTGATTTGCAAAGCAAGGTTGACCCATACCTGCGCCCTCTTTACGATGCACTGTTTGATATGCTTGGTGCCGAGGCTTTTGCTCGTTATCAAGAGCGTGGTAATATAGAGGTTGCCCCACTTGCATATATGCGCGGCAGAACATTGGAAGACAGTTTTATAATTCTTGACGAAGCCCAAAACACTACCCCCGAACAGATGAAGATGTTTCTTACCCGACTTGGCTTTGGCTCAAAAATTGTGGTAACGGGTGATGTAACACAGATAGACCTGCCTGACGGCAGAAAATCAGGTTTGGTTGAGGCTTGCAGTGTGCTTAAAAACGTGGAAGATATTGATATAATCCGTTTTTCGGAAAAGGATGTTGTGCGCCATCAACTTGTTCAGCGCATAGTTAAGGCGTACGAAAAATACGAAGATGTAAAAAGGAGTAAGGCTGAAAATGGCAAAGGTAAAAGTAATAATAAGTGACCGTCAAAAAGCGGTAGAAATTCCTACAGGCTTACGCCTTTTGGTGCGAAAAGTGTGCACCGCTGCTCTTAAAGAACAAGGCTTTCTTCAGGATGCCGAGGTAAACGTAACCTTTGTTGACGATGCTCAAATTCATCAGTACAATCTGGAGTTTCGCAATATTGACCGTTCCACCGACGTGTTAAGTTTCCCCTTGGGTGAAGGTGGGCAGTGGGATATAAATCCCGAAACCAATATGGCAATGCTTGGTGACATCGTCATATCTCTTGAACACGCCGTTGCACAGGCAGAGGAGTTTGACCATAGTTTTGAGCGAGAGGTAGGTTATCTTACCGTTCATTCAATGATGCATCTTTTAGGATACGACCACGTAAACGGCGGACTTGAAGCGGATGAAATGCGCTATCACGAAGAGCAGGTTATGGAAATGCTTGCTTTAAGAAGATAAGGTGACAAGAACAATCCAAAACCGCCTCAAAGCGGTATATTTTGGTGCTTTTTGCCTTATTGTGCCTCGTAAGGCACAAAGCATTACTTCGCCCCAATAATTCAAAAATCCCTCAAAATCTCCACGCTTTTAGGTCAGAGATTTTAAAAAACGGATTTTGTTTAAATCAATATAAAAACACAGTGAATACTTTTTGTATTTGCAAGTATTTTAATGAAAGGTTAGCGAAAATCCTCTTTTTTAAAACGATTTGGATTACTCGTGTCACCTTAAGGAGTTATTATGAATACAGTTTCTGCATTTATTGCCATTGTTGGCAGACCAAACGTTGGCAAATCATCAATAATGAACCGAATGCTTGGCCAAAAGGTTGCTATCGTGTCGGACAAGCCTCAGACTACCCGTACTCGTATAATGGGTGTGCTTACTCAGGGCGAGTGTCAACTTGTTTTCGTTGATACTCCCGGTCTGCACAAACCTCGCACCCGACTTGGTGAAAATATGGTCAAGGCGGTAGGTGATTCGGTAGGCGACGTAGACGCTTGCGCTCTTGTAATCGACTGCTCCGATATGCGCAGTGATTTGTCTCCCTCTCCTGCAGAGGCAGAGCTTATTGAGCGCTTTAAAAAAAGCAAAATGCCCGCAGTTCTTGTTATCAACAAGGTGGATTTGCTTGAAGACAAATCCAAACTTTTGCCCATAATCAGTGCCTATTCTGCTCTTTACGATTTTGCGGCAGTGGTGCCCGTTTCAGCAGTTGACGGAAGCGGCGTTAATGACCTTATTAAAGAGTTGTCATCCTTTGCAGAGGAGTCCCCTCACTATTTTGCCGACGATGCCCTCACCGACCAGACCGAGCGCACCTTAGCGGCAGAGATTATACGCGAAAAACTGCTCCGCTTTCTTGATAAAGAGGTGCCTCACGGCATCGCAGTGGGTATTGAGAAATTTGCCGACAGAGTGACAAGCGGCGGTGAAGATATAATCGATATTGAAGCCATAATTTATTGTGAAGCCGAAAGCCACAAGGGCATTATCATCGGCAAAAAAGGCACCATGCTCAAAAAAGTGTCATCCAAAGCCCGTGAGGATATGGAGCAATTCTTTGAGTGCAAGGTCAATCTGTCTTGTTGGGTCAAGGTAAAAGAGGATTGGCGCAACCGCCAAGGCTTAATCCACAACTTTGGATTGGACTGATTTTCCTTAAATAAACACCACACCGAAGCGTATGCTAAAACGGGGTGGTAAAATGAACAAAAAGCAAGCGTGGGATGTGTTTTACTCTACCGGCTCGGTGGAGGCATATTTGAATTTTGTAAGCACACCTGCGGAGGAGTCGTATGAAGATAAATACCGACGGACTGATACTCAAAAGCAGTCAGACAGGGGAACAGGACAGGCTGGTAACCATATTAACCCGTGACCTTGGGGTAGTGCGGGCATTTGCCCACGGCGCCGCAAAGGCAAAGGGGCGCAGTGCATCTGCCACCGAAACCTTGTGCTATTCCACCTTTACTTTAAGTGAAAACAAAGGTACATATTCGGTGTCGGAAGCCACACCCGTTGAACTCTTTTTTGAATTGCGCTCTGATATTGAGCGGGTCAGTCTTGCTCAGTATTTTTGCGAGGTGGCAATGAGCCTTGCCGTTGAGGGTGAGGAATCCTCATCCCTTTTGCGACTGATTTTAAACAGTCTCTATCTTTTGGCAAAAGGGCTTCGCGACCCCCGTTTTATCAAGTCGGTATTTGAACTCAGAATTATGACCTTAAGCGGCTTTATGCCCGATACCGACGGATGCTGTGAATGTGGTGAAACTCAGATTTCGCGTCCTCTGTTCGATATAAACGGCGGCGTAATCCGTTGCGACGGATGTGGCGGCGGCTTTGCTATAACAAAGGGAGTGCTTGAGGCAATGCGGCACATTTGCGCCGCCGAGGAATCTCGCATATTCTCTTTTGAAATTGGCGAAGAGTCACTGCAAATTCTGTCCGACGTGGCAGAACGGTATTTACTCAGTCAATGTGACCGAGGTTTTACCGCACTTGATTTTTATAAAAACTTACCGAGGTAAATGAATGGATAACAAAATGTCAAAGCATCACAAGGTACTTGAACTTGGCAGGGTGCTTGATGCACTTGCAGAGCGCACAGGCAACGGTGACGCGGCAGAGCTTGCCCGCAACTTAATACCTACCGACAGTCTTTACGAGGCTCAGCGCCTTTTGGACCAGACCGACTGTGCATACATACTGTCTGCACGGTTTGGGTCACCATCCTTTGGGTCAATGACCAACATAAAATCCTCACTTCGCAGGGCTCAGGCTGGGGCATCTCTTTCTCTCAAAGAATTGCTTAATATTGGTGAAAATCTGCGTATTTACCGCTCTCTTGTTGAGTGGCGCGGCAGAGCAGGTGAGGGCAACGTGCTTGATGCCCTTTTTGACGGCATCACCCCACAACGCCGCATTGAAGAAAAATTGCTTTCATCCATTATCAGTGAGGATGAGGTTGCCGACGGCGCCTCTGACAAACTGTCATCAATCCGTCGCAAAATCCGTTCAACCCAAAACGGTGTCCGTGAAAAACTTGACAAAATAATCCGTTCACCCCAAATGTCAAAATTCTTGCAGGAGTCGGTTGTAACCATACGCTCAGGCAGATTTGTTGTGCCTGTCAAATTAGAGCACCGCTCAAGTGTGCCCGGTCTTGTTCACGACACGTCATCATCGGGCGCAACGGTGTTTGTTGAGCCTATGAGCGTGGTTGAAGCCAACAACGAAATCCGCGTTTTGATGAATGAGGAAGAGGCAGAGATAGAGCGCATTATTGCGGAACTTTCCGCTTTGGTGGGTGAAAATGCCGATACCGTCTCAATTTCATACGATTGCGCCCTTGAACTTTGCCTTATCTTTGCAAAGGCTAACCTTGCCTTTGATATGAAAGCATCAAAACCCATCCTTAACGACAAAGGCGTTGTCAAGCTTAACAAAGCCCGTCATCCCCTTATAAATCCTCAAAAGGTTGTGCCTATTGATGTCACTTTGGGTGACACCTTTGACACCCTTATTGTTACAGGCCCAAACACAGGCGGCAAAACAGTAACCCTTAAAACTATCGGACTTCTCACCTTAATGGCGGCTTGTGGACTGATGATTCCCGCAGGGGATAACAGTCACATTGCCGTGTTTAGTTCGGTAATGGCAGATATCGGTGACGAGCAGTCTATTGAACAGTCTTTGTCCACCTTTTCATCCCATATGGTTAACTTGGTGGATATTCTTGATAACTGCGGCGAATGTAGTCTTGTCCTTGTTGACGAACTTGGTGCAGGCACTGACCCAATTGAAGGTGCCGCATTGGCGCAAGCTCTTATTGAGGCTTTGCGTGCAAGAGGATGCCGTGTTGCCGCCACTACTCACTATGCTGAGTTAAAGGCGTATGCCATTGATACCGCAGGGGTAGAAAACGCTTGTTGCGAATTTGATGTGGCAACTTTAAGCCCCACCTACCGACTCCTTATCGGTATGCCCGGTCGCTCTAACGCCTTTGCAATCAGTGAGCGGCTTGGACTTTCAACCGATATTGTCCGTCGCGCTAAAGGTATGATTTCCGATTCGGACAAAAAATTTGAGGGTGTTGTCCGTTCCTTAGAGCAAGCCCGCCGTGCCGCCGAGGATGAAAAACGTAAAACAAGTGAACTTCGTCGCGAACTTGACGAGGCAAAGCGCATCGCCAAGGAAAGTGCCGACAAAGCCATAAAAGAACGTGACCAAATCGTTGAAAGGGCGCAAAAGGACGCTCAGCGCATTATTGACAAGGCAACCCGTACCGCTGACGGTATGATAGCCGAACTTACCGAACTGCGCAAAGCGGCGGCAAAGGGTGGCGAAGCAGATATGCTTGCCAAGGCAAGAGCCGCTGTCAAAAAAGCGGAAAAGAGCCTTGATTCAAGGGAACAAGAGGAGGACGTTAAGTACGAATTACCTCGTCCGCTGGAGATAGGTGACTACGTTCACGTGGTTGATGCCAACTGCGGCGGTTACGTGTTGCGACTTCCCAATTCATCAGGCACACTTACCGTTGATATTAACGGAATGAAAATGTCGGTCAATGTGGGCAGAATCCGCCTTGTTGATGCCCCAAAAGCCAAAAAGCCACAAAGCACAGTCCGTCGCACCGTCACTCGCACCAACACAGGCTCAAAAACCGAGATTGACCTGCGGGGCAGAACGGCAGAAGAGGGCATTATGGAGCTTGACCGCTTTATTGACTCGGCAATGCTTAGCGGAATGAACTTTGTCCACTGTATACACGGCAAGGGAACAGGTGTGCTTCGCAAGGCAATTCACGAGCATTTGCGCCGTCATAAACAGGTGCGCTCTTGGCGTCTTGGTGTATACGGCGAGGGTGAAGACGGCGTCACTATAATTGAACTGAAATAACAACATTTATCTACTAAATAACCAATAAAAATGAGGGTGGTTTGTGCATTGATACAAATTACTCTCTTTTTTCTAAAATTAACAAAATTATGGTTGAATTAAGGGTGGCAAAAATGGTATAATGCCACAACTTTTAAGGGGTGAAAGAGGTGCTTTTATGAGATTTGTAAAGATTATGGCTTTTTTATCTGCATTTATAATGCTTTGCTCCTGTTCATCACAGTCGGCAGATATAAGTTCCAATAGGTCAAATGTTAGCAAGCAATCCACTGTTTTGCAAAGCAAAAATCAAACAATTGCATCCAAACAATCTTCTGCAATAAACTCAAGTGAAAATTTATCTGTAAACTCCTCAAAAACATCAAGCAAGAATTCTGCAACATCACAAAAGGCATCAAGCCAAAAAACCTCATCTGCCGCTTCTCAAATACCAACAGTAAATGTTAACGGCTTAGAAAAATATAGCGGCACACGTGACCCATGGCTCTGGCCTTTTGCGGCAACGTCCATTTGGAATATGCCAATTGGCTCAGACGCAAAACTTCAAAAAGCCAATTTTAAAGAGGAATACTGCATATCCATCGACGATGAATATCTGGTAAAGGTTCCCGAGGGCTCACCTACGGTTGATGTTTATGCACCGTCGGGTTGGCAGACTCGTTGGCCGGGTAACAGAAAACTTGGCACAATGCAAGTTCCTGCTAACTTTTATCTTGCCGACGCCCGACAGGGAAGCACCCCAAACAACTGCGCCGCATTCTTAATGCCTGACGGCAGAACAGTCCGTCAGCTTGAGCCTTGTTGCCGATTAGAGACAGGCAATGCCCGTATTGTTGGCTATCTGCATGATGAAGATCAGGATATTTTCGGTGACGGAATAAAAGGTACCCACTACGGAAGCGGACTGTCTGCAATCGGCGGCTCAATCCGTAAAGGTGAGCTTACCTCTAACGAGCCTATAAAACACGCTCTTAAACTTAATGTTTATGCAAAAAATTATCTTTATTATGACCGAAGTGCCAAACAAGGATATATTTGGCCTGCTGACCGTCACGACAGTTATGCCGCATCGGGTAACAATGCTTACGGCGGTTCTAACCCCAATTTGAGAATGGGTGCTTTGCTTACTATCCCAAAAAACATAACTGCCGAAAGCCTTGGAATTACAACTCAGGTTGGCAAAAAACTCTTTTACGCTTTGCAGAATTACGGCTGCTATATTGCCGATGACTCGGCTTGGAGTTGCTATGCCTTCAGTGCAGAAAGTGGCGTCTGTGATGAAGTTCAGGCAAAATACGGCATAAACCTCAACACAAACAGAAGTAGCAACGATAATTATTATAAAGATTCTATGAAACTTATCCAAAATCTTTATATAGTCACCAACAATAGCCCCAACTCAATCGGTGGCGGTGGTACTCCTTGCAAGCCTTTGGCTCCCGATTTTGAATAAAATAAAAAACGGGATTCACTTCATTGAAGTGGATCGCCGTTTTTTTTTTTCATTAAATTTTCATCTTAATGAGCCCGCCCGCCGCCCA
>JAZOLY010000011.1:0-36853 GCA_045653445.1 Acutalibacteraceae bacterium | reverse complement strand
TAGCAACACGATTTTATTATGATGATATAATGCTGCTTTCACCGAATTTATCTATATTAACATACTCTGTAGGAGATTTAACAGCGTACTCAGTTGGTTGGTATAATATACCACCGGAACTATGTTATAATGAGTTGTGGTGGCAATGAGAACAGTAGTACAATATGTTATGTAAAATTTCATAAAAACTTCTTGTTGATGGGAATAAAACGTTTCTAAAGCCAATAGGGTATGGCTCGAAGAGTAAAAATCGAAAAATCCTCGGTTTTTTACCAGTTCTTTTTCGGCTTTAATTGGCTTTGCTACCGAAAGATGTATAAGTTTGCTTGCCTGTATATAATTATAGATTTGATATTGGCTATTGTTTTAACTGCAGTAGGAGTCGGAATTTATGCACCAAAGCTCGAACCTCATTATCAAAATATTGCGACTTATGAGGAAGCAGTCGGTGTTGATACTTTGACAAAGTTAAATCCCGTGTATTCTGCTGAGACAAGCGTTCTGCTCGATAAAGCTTTGGATTCACAAAAAGAAATTGAGCGAATAGCATTAAAAATAGGCGGAATAAGCAGTATAGGTATGCTTTTGTGCGGAATATTGTTTGGAATGTTTGCCGACAGCATCTATAAAATACATATACTTAAAAACATTAAATACACCGATGGCGGAACTTCTATTTTGGCATTTTTTGTTGATGGCTTTGCTTATAGAACAATATACAGTCTGTTGATTTCGCCGCTTATAAGCTTACTTATGGATATGGTGTTTTAAAGTGTCTGTGTCTCGAATCAAATTTATAATATTTTAACCTGATTAAGAGGACGCTAACTATGTGGAAAATATATATTAGACGAATTTTTGCTGCAATATTTTTTCTTGTTTCTTTATACGCTTTATATGTCGTTGTAGCGGCTTTTGTCAGTATGCTTAAAGAAATAGAACGCTTGTCAAATGACCCGTCAGCTAGCGGAATGGAATTTTTGCTTTTAGAACCGGTGTTTATAGTATTCTTTACGTTTGTTGGACTGATTTCTTCGGGCTTTAGCACAAAATTATGTACATATAAAATTTCTAAGATAACATCATTTGTGTTGCTTATAGTATTTTTCATTATAGCGTTTGTAGGTTTTTCTATGTGGTTTATGAGGTGAAATAATGAAAAAAATTACTCAAGGAAAATTAGAAATTTTCACATCAAAGGCTGATGCCATCGATAAGTTTATGCAAATGCAAGGCGTTTGTAGGGAAGAATTAAGCAATGAAAATCTTATAGAGTTTCATTGCTCTAAAAAAGGAAAAATTGCAATTACTAACCCTCCTAAAAAGCATATTGAGCACACAAACTCTACCAGTCTTTATGCAGAGATTATAGAACAAGATGGTAAAACATATATTACATATTATACTGTGTATAGTCATTTTAATAACGTTTTGAAAATTATATCTCTTATAATGTTAATTGTAATGGCTATCCTCGCTATTGTATTGGCTGTTTCCAATGTAGACAAAACAGTTTCTCCTATTGTTTTAATTTTTTGCTTACTGTTTTTTGTTTATCAACTGTTTAATAATGCAAAAGAACAAAAATATTCACCTAATGATTCTAAAATAATGATAAATGAACTTGAAAAAAGAGTCGATGCAGTAAATCTATGGGATAAATTATAAAAATCTTGTTTTCAGAACATTAAGAATAATATGTTTTATAATTTACGCATGTTCTTTAGAAACGGAAGATAAAGGAGTAAAAAAGGAAGCATTGGCATAATCGGTGGGGCAGACGGCCCGACGGCACAATTTATTACATTTAGGTTCCTTATTGCTCCTCATATGATGGAGGTTTACTTTGGCGCCACTTTGCTTATTGTAGGTCTATTTTGCCTTATTTTAAGAAGATATAAAAAAGAGCCTCGTACGAGGCTCTTTTTTATATCTATATAATCATCTCAACAAAGAAAATAGGTACAAATACAACTATAATTGCAATAATAAATGTAATTCTTATTAACCGTCTTAAATAAGGGGCAGGTTTAAAGATTAGTTTATATATAAGAAAAATCGCTTGATAAATTATTGAAGCTACCATTATTGCGATGCTATATTGTGAAAGGGGTCATTAAATGCTAAGAGCATAAGTAACCACCAAGCAATTAAACCTTGACATTTATCGTCGATAAAGTCATATCCCACAACGCATTTATATGATGCAATCAAGTGGGGCAAAAGACTTATTATAAACAGCGCGAACAAAATTACGTTTATTATTTTAACAGCTTTCTTTTGCTCTGTTTTTTGTTCACACATATTATTCTCTTTAAAAGCATTAAATCTGTAGTATATTCATACACTTATATAGGTGATTGTATGAAAATAGCGGTAACAATAATATTAGTCGCGCTGGCGCTTGCTTTAATAATAACGTCTTTAAAATATCCTAACCGAAAAAAGCATTTTTGGATATATCTTTTGTCGGGCTTACTGTCATACATAATATGCCTTGTAATAGGGCAGTTTTACAACGTTGTGAAATTGGAACTTAATATGTTTAATCTGTCTGTAAGTGCAGTAGGGGGAATCCCCGGTGTAGCATTCTTATATATGCTAAAATTCCTGCTTTAATCTTTTACAAAGGGGAACAGACCGATAACCTCAAACATTCCCTCTCTCATCCAGATTGTAGGGGTTACTTGAATACAGTATCCCTTACCGCCAACACAGTCCCATTCTGATACAGTTCTTTGTGGGAATCCGTAGGTGGCAAGTATGGTGGATATAACGCCACCGTGAGTGCAAATAACCGCCTCACGCTTGTGGTTAGACATCATATACTGCACGATTGAATTAAATGCCATACACACTCTTGTTGTAAATTCCTCGGTGTTTTCACCTTTAGGAGCGCTAATCTGTGCAGATTCAGGTGAAATCCACTTTTTATAATCCTCATTGTCGGCAAGCTCTTTTGCAGTTTTACCTTCAAATTCGCCAAAATTATACTCTGCAAGCTCGGGCACAACAATAGGCTCTGCCTCTGGATACAGTGCCGCCATAGTCTGCTTGCATCGCATAAGAGGGCTTGTAAAATACTCATCAACCTCAGGATAAACATATTGCTCTTTCATAGCATTAAGCATAGCCAATCCTTCTGGAATAAGCAAAGCGTCGGTTTTACCGACGTATTTACCTGTAAGGTTGCCCTCAATAAGTCCGTGTTTAACAAAATATATTTTATATGTTTTCATTTTAATCACCAAGTAAATTATACCATATGCAAAGGAATAAAACAAGACCCCCAAGTGATACTTGGGGGTCTGATATTTTAATGGAATCTTTATTTAAGAACTTTTGAACGGTCAACATAGGTTGTATGAAGAATTTCATGTGCCTTGTGACTGCCGGGCTTCTCAAAATACTCATCATAAATAAGCTTGATAGCAGTGTTCTTGTGTGACTTTCTCTGAGGCAGATTCTTGTCCTCTTCATAGATAGCGGCGGCACGAACTGCCTTGATATCTATGGTTTCGCGAACAGAATTGGGATGGATAGGCTGACCGCCGCCGTTTACACAACCGCCTGGGCAGCACATAACCTCGATAAAGTCATACTTCTTCTCGCCGCTCTTAACAGCCTCGAGAACCTTCTTGGTATTGTCAAGACCGCTAACAACACAGATGTTGAGCTTAATGGCGTTAACATCATAGGTAGCCTCTTTAATGCCTTCGGTACCGCGAACCTCGATAAAGTCGTAAGACTCGTTGTCCTTTCCGGTAAGAACGTCAACAGCAGTACGGAGAGCAGCCTCCATAACACCGCCGGTAGCACCAAAGATAACTGCAGCGCCGGTACCCTCACCAAGAGGATTGTCATACTCTTCGTCGGGAAGCTTGTTAAAGTCGATGCAAGCACGCTTAATCATGCTGCCAAGCTCACGGGTGGTGATAGCGTAATCAACGTCAGCAACACCTGCAGCAGCCTCGTCATCTCTGCCAATTTCAAACTTCTTGGCGGTGCAAGGCATAACAGAAACAGAAACGATGTCCTTGGGGTCAAGGCCGTTCTTTTCAGCATACCAAGTCTTGAGAACTGCGCCAAACATCTGCTGAGGAGATTTGCAGCTTGAAAGATTGGGGATGAATTCAGGGAAGAATGCCTCGCAATACTTAACCCAACCGGGTGAACAGCTGGTGATAAGGGGCAGAGTGCCACCGTTCTGATAACGGTCAAGGAACTCGGTAGCTTCTTCCATAATGGTAAGGTCAGCGGCAAAGTTGGTGTCGAAAACCTTATCAAAGCCAAGTCTGTGAAGTGCAGCAACCATTTTGCCCTTTGCCATAGTGCCAATGGGGTTGCCAAAGTACTCAGCAATAGCTACACGTGTAGCGGGAGCGGTCTGAACAATAACAGTCTTGGTGGGATCGTTAAGAGCCTCAAATACCTTTTCGGTATCGTCACGCTCTTGCAATGCGCCGGTGGGGCAAGCGGTAATACACTGACCGCAAGATACACAAGCAACATCTGCAAGGTCGGTTTCGAATGCGCAACCGATAACGGTATCAAAACCGCGGTTGTTAGCACCGATAACGCCTGTCTGAGTAGAGCAGGCAGCAACACAGCGGCGGCAAAGCACGCACTTGCTGTTGTCACGGATGAAAGCAACATTGCTATCATCAAGTTTGGTCTCGGTCTTAGCGCCTACAAAAGCCTGTGCGCTTTCAATACCAAAGCTGCGAGCCATGGTCTGAAGTTCACAGTTACCGCTTCTGTTGCAAGAAAGACAAGAGCAGTTGTGGTTTGAAAGCAAAAGTTCAACAGTCATTTTGCGAGCCTTGATAACCTTTTCTGAGTTGGTCAAAACCTCCATACCCTCGCCAACGGGAGCTACGCAAGCAGCAACCAATGAGCGAGCGCCCTTAACTTCAACAACACAAATACGGCAAGCGCCGATTTCGTTGATACCCTTCATATGACAAAGAGTGGGGATTTCAATACCCATTTCTCTTGCAGCCTGAAGGATGGTGTAATCTTTAGGCACACTCAGGGGCATGCCGTTAATTTTCATATTTACTAATTCCATACCTGGCACACTCCTTTCTTATTCCTTAATAATAGCCTTGAAGGGACAGCTGTCAATACATGCGCCGCACTTGATACATTTTGCAGTATCAATAACGTGAGGCTGCTTAACTGAGCCTTCAATAGCGTTAACAGGGCAGTTACGTGCACACTTGGTGCATCCCTTACACTTGTCTTCAATAACCTTAAAGGTAACAAGGTTCTTACATACGCCTGCGGGGCACTTCTTATCCTTGATGTGAGCAATATACTCATCTCTGAAGAAGTGGAGGGTTGAAAGAACAGGGTTGGGAGCAGTCTGACCCAAACCGCAAAGAGAGTTATCCTTAATGTACTGAGAAAGCTCTTCAAGCTTGTCAATGTCTTCCATAGTGCCGTTGCCAGAAGTAATCTTTTCAAGGATTTCAAGCAAGCGGCGAGTACCTACACGGCAAGGAGTACACTTACCGCAAGACTCGTCAACGGTAAACTCAAGGAAGAACTTAGCAATGTCAACCATACAGGTGTCTTCGTCCATAACGATAAGACCGCCGGAGCCCATCATAGAGCCGATAGCAAGCAGGTTGTCATAGTCAATCTCAACATCAATGTGGCTTGCAGGGATACAACCGCCTGAAGGACCACCGGTCTGAGCAGCCTTAAAGGTCTTGCCGTTAGGAATGCCGCCACCGATTTCTTCAACAATCTGACGGAGGGTAGTACCCATAGGAACTTCAACAAGACCGGTGTTCTTGATGTTACCGCCAAGAGCAAATACCTTGGTGCCCTTTGACTTTTCGGTACCCATAGAGGTGAACCAGTCAGCGCCCTTAAGGATAATCTGAGCAATGTTTGCATAAGTCTCAACGTTGTTAAGAACGGTGGGCTTGCCAAACAAACCTTTAACTGCAGGGAAGGGAGGACGGGGACGGGGCTCGCCGCGGTGACCTTCAATAGAGGTCATAAGAGCAGTTTCCTCACCGCAAACGAATGCGCCTGCGCCAAGACGGATGTCAAGGTCGAAGTCGAAACCTGAACCAAAGATATCCTTACCGAGAAGACCGTATTCACGAGCTTGGTCGATAGCAATCTGCAAACGCTTAACAGCGATAGGATACTCTGCACGAACGTAAACGTAACCCTGATTTGCACCGATAGCATAACCGGCAATAGCCATTGCTTCGATAAGTGCATGGGGGTCACCCTCAAGGATTGAACGGTCCATAAATGCACCGGGGTCACCTTCGTCAGCGTTACAGCAAACATACTTTTGGTCTGCCTGGTTAGCGGCGGCAAATGACCACTTTCTGCCGGTGGGGAAGCCTGCGCCGCCACGGCCACGAAGTCCTGATGCAAGAATAACATCGATAACTTCTTGTGGAGTCATTTCGGTAAGAGCCTTACCAAGTGCCTGATAACCGTCCATTGCGATATACTCGTCAATGTTTTCGGGGTTGATAACACCGCAGTTACGCAGTGCAACACGCTTTTGTGAACGATAGAAAGCAGTGTCGTTAAGAGAAATGTTTTCTACGTCAAGCTCTACATCACCGGTGTCGGTGTACTCAAGACGCTTAACGATACGGCCCTTAAGCAGATGCTCCTCTACTATTTCGTGAACATCGCTTGCTTCAACACGGCTGTAGAAGGTGCCTTCGGGATGAATAATAACAACGGGACCCAAAGCGCACAAACCGAAACAACCGGTCTCAACAATTTTTACCTCATCCTGAAGACCCATAGCCTCAATCTCTTTGGCAAATGTGTCCTGAATGAGCTTACTACCTGAGGAGGTACATCCGGTACCGCCACAGATAAGCACATGTGAACGAATCATGTTTGTAAACCTCCTAAATTATTTTTGATTGTTGCCCATAGTAAATTCTGCAACAACTTTTCCACCTTTAAGATGCTCTTCAACAACTCTTTGAGCCTTTTCAGCGGTCATCTTAACATAGGTAACCTTTTCTTTGTCGGCTTCAAAGATTTCAACAACAGGCTCGTACTGGCAAATGCCGATACAACCGGTCTGTGAAACAGTAACCTTGTCCATAAGGTCAGCCTTGCTAACCTCTTCAACAAAGGCGTTGAGCACAGGACGTGCACCTGCTGCAATACCGCAAGTAGCCATACCTACTACAACTCTGATGTCACCGGTGCCCTCGCGGAGAATAACCTTATCTTTCATACGGTCTCTGATTGCTGCAAGCTCAGCCAATGATTTCATATATTATCTTCCTTTCTGAAAATAATTTACTGATTTAATGCTTCGTACTCACTGTTAAGAGAGTCCGAAATCCACTGAATGATTTCAATACTGTTTAATGGGATGTCGCCACCAAGCACTTCCCGTATTTGACGGGTGTCAAGCGCAACTTCACCCTTTGGTAAGGTGTGCTTGTAGAGAAAATCAATATCGGGTGAGCCTTGAATCAAGGTTGTAACCGATGCGACGACGTCACCAAGAGGAATGAAATCAATGTGGTTTTTATAGAAATCGGCGGTAACTACCGTGCCGTGAGTATCAGGATATTCATCCTTATGATAAGACTCAACGGACAGTGAGCCACCTGTCATTTCTGCTTCCAACTTGAAAAGGGGTAGTCCCATACCAACCTTTCTTGTTGTGCGTGTGGTATAGAATGGATTTGTAACATTCTCTACCGTTTGAGCGGTCATACCGCAACCGTTATCTTTAATGCAAATAGTTAGCTTTTCTTCGGTCTCGTTTAGTAAGATTTCGATGAGTGAAGCGCCTGCTTTAACAGAGTTTTTTGCAATGTCAAGTATATTCAGTGATAACTCTTTCATTTTACACTCCTAAGGGCTTCAAAAAGTTTTTTTCTTACCAAAGCAGAACTGTATGGCTCGTCGTCCAACTCAAAATAGACTGACTTATCCCTAATATCCCACAAGTAGTGAGCGTCTGAGCCACATAGCAACATACAGTTGTTCAGTATGGGAAAACGGCTTAAATACTCGTCTTTTTTGCCGAAATCGTGAAACTCGGCGTGAGAGTAGGGGGGCGAATCGGGAAATACACCAAGGGTGGCAACAATTCCGTTTGATTCGCGGTCTATGTGAGCGGGATAACAAATACCACCGCAACTGTTGACAAGCTCGTAGGCATCGTCAATAGAAAGCATTGTTGCATTGGATAACAGGTATTGCTCGGTTCCGATTACGTTATCATCACCGTCAGTGATTAGCTGGTCACCAAAAATATCGGTACGGTTTTCAATTAAAATTCTTTGCTCATTAACCTTTTTGTCAAACTCCATAGCCTGCTCTAAATGCTCAAACAGGCACACAACGTGTATATCCTCACAGGTGGTAAGCTCCATACCTGCAACGGGGATAACTCCGTTTGCTTTTGCCGCTTCAAAAAAAGCGGGGCAATTTTTGGTTGTGTTATGGTCGGTCAACGCCACGATGTTGAGCCCTGCCAAAGTTGCCATACCGGCAATGTTGTTGGGGGTCATATCGTTTTCGGCGCAGGGTGATAAGCAAGAATGAATGTGAAAATCGTAATAATATCGATTCATCGTTCAATCAACTCCGAAATGGCAAGCGCAATTTCATAGGCTGTTTTTTCGGTTGTCAAAAGATTGATGTCTTTGGCTTTTGCTGTGTCAATAACATTTTGCTCGGGCACAACACCTTCTGCAAGAATGATGCAAGAGGTATCGGCAAGGGCGGCAACTGCAACGATGTTTATGTTAGACATAATGGTAATCCAAGCATCGTTTTGCTTTGCGCGACCCATAACCCAGCTAAGCAGGTCACCAATGTATACTCCTTCAATTTCACGAGACTGGTCGGTAACCGAAAGAAGTTTTACAGGTAAAGAGTTTATAAGCTTTTCAACTGTCATAAGTACACCTGCAATCATTTGTTTTCTTTTGCCTTATAGACGGCAAGGATGGGGCACTGGTCAACAGTGGATTCACCCTTAACACAGTCCTCTGCAAATGCTCTGCAACTTGGAGCACCGCAAGAGCCACAGTCAATGCCCGGCAAATCTTCTTTTAACGATTGAATTTGTGCCATCATTTTCATTGATTCGCTCAAACTACCGCTTAAACGGCTGATTGGCTTGTAATCAGGAAAACTGTCAAAGAAAAATTCGGGTGGCACATAATTTTCCTCGTCGTCATTGAGGAAGTTTTGTGATACGGGCAAATATCTGCGAAGTGTTTGAAGTCTGGCTTTTGCAATGAAGGGGTTTTCAACCGTCATTACACCGCCAACACAACCGCCGGGGCAAGCATTGAGTTCAATAAACTCAAGTGCGGGGAAACTGCCTGTCTCAATCTGGTCAAGCACGCGAATAACGTTTTCAATTCCGTCAGCGGCAAGATACTTGTCGTTGAATATGGCGGAGGATTCACCGCCGGAAGCAGCCCAACTGATGCCAATCACACCTGATTTTGAAAGAGGTGTATTGACAGTGCCTCTTTTCATAACCGAAATCAGTTCAAAGTAGATATCGTTAATAGAAATAACCTCATCCACTTGGCTTTTATAACTGCCGAATCCGTTTTTTACGTAACTAACTTTTGAGGGGCAGGGTGAAATGAAGCAGACGCAAATATCGTCATCCTTCAATTCGGGATTGTTTCTTTTAGCCCTTTCACGTGCATTCATAGCCGCAATCTCCATAGGAGGAAGCATTGGCATAATGTTGTCGCGCAAAGAGGGGAAACGAAGTGAAATAAGTCTTGTCACTACGGGGCACGCCGAACTTATAACAGGTTTTTTGACCTGTTCAAGCCTTAAATATCGTCTTGTGTAAGCCGATACCAACTCAGCAGCCTGAGAAACCTCATACACATCGTCAAAGCCGATGCCTTTTAGTCCGTTGAGTACATAGTCAACATCCTCAAGTTCTTCAAACTGACCGTAAAGAGTGGGTGCAGGCAGTGCAATCTTCCACTTTTTGTTTTTAATCTTCTCTAATTTGCTGTAATTGGCTTTTTTCGCCTTGTGCGGACAAACTCTGATACACTCGCCGCAGTCTATGCATCTGTCTGAATTGATAACCGCAACCTTATCGCGAACGCGAATAGCTTGGGTTGGACAGTGACGGATGCAGGTGGTACAACCGGTGCACTTTGCCGCATCTAATGACACAGAATGTTTGTATGTAATCATTTTTTCACCTAACAGCTTATTTGAAATCAAAGGTTTACAACCATAGTGATTTTGGTACCTTTGCCAACCACTGATTCAATTTTCATATCGTCTGTGTAGCGTTTCATATTGGGCAAGCCCATACCGGCACCAAAGCCTAAATTTCTGACACTTTCAGGTGCTGTGGAATAACCTTCTTGCATAGCAAGCTTGATGTCAGGAATACCGGGGCCTGTATCGTCAAGTATGATAACAATGCGGTCTTCGCTGATAATGACGTCGGCACTGCCGCCGCCTGCGTGGATGACCATATTGATTTCACCCTCATACATTGCAATGGATACACGCCTGATGGTTTCGGGAGAAATGCCTAACTGCCGCAGGTCTTTTTTTACCTGAACGGATGCTTGACCTGCAGAGGTAAAATCATCCCCGTCGACCGTGAAATGCAAGCGAATTTCTTCACCCATTGGTTTCACTCCCTACAAGACCGTTTTTATACAGAATTCCGCAAGCCTCATATAAACGCTTGTTGCAAGCCATAATTACCAAACCGCTTTCGTTGGCAAGCTCCAACATTTCTTCGGTAGGTTTTTTTGAACGGACAAAAACAATGCAGTTCATATCCATCATTACGGCGGTGCGAATTACCTGAGGGTTAACAAGACCTGTAAGCAAAACAGCTTGGTCTTTAACGTAAGCAAGCACGTCACTCATCATATCGCTTCCGCAAGCGGAATAGACATGCTTACCAAGATTTTCTTCACAGCAAAGGACGTCAGCTTCAAGAAGCTCTTTAATGGTTGAAATTTTCATTTTGATTTCCTCAAGATTAAAGTTTAATTAGTTCTGATACTTTGCGATAATATCAGGAACATCGTCTGCAGTAAGACGGCCGTAAACTTCGTCATTTACGGTGAAAACGGGTGCAAGACCGCAAGCACCGATGCAACGGCAAGCCTCGATTGAGAATTTACCGTCAGCAGTGCACTCATCAGGACCAATGCCGATGATTTCGCAAATCTTGTCAAGCACAGCCTGAGCGCCCTTAACATAGCAGGCGGTACCCAAGCATACGCTGATTTTGTACTCACCCTTAGGTGCAAGACTGAACATTGAGTAGAAGGTGGATACGCCGTAAACCTCTTCTACTGAAATACCAAGCTCTTTGGCAATGATGGCCTGAACCTCAAGAGGTAAGTAGCCATAAATGTCCTGAGCTTTCTGCATAATAGGCATAAGACAACCTTTTTCGTCTTTGTGCTGCTCAATAACCTTGAGCAACTCTGCCTCTTGTGCAGGGGTGCCGTTAAACGGCAAGTTGCTGATTGATTTTTTCATACTATCATGCCTTTCCGGTCGCGTTGGTGTATTGCTCACGACCAATTTTTTTGCTTTGACACATTCGGTTAATTAAAAAATAAAGATTCCAACTTATTTTGTTAATGCCGTATCAAAAGTTTTTGCACCGATTTTGACGGCACAAAATACACCTAGAATATTATATCAAAAAACAATCTGATTGTCTATACCAATTTGCGAAAAATTTGACAAATTATGCACAAAAAAACAACCCACCAAGAGGGAATCTTGGTAGGTTTAATCATTTATGATATTTTGTGCCCTTATTTATGGATAAAGCGCGGTAAATTTGCTCAAGCAGCATAACCCTTGCAAGCATATGGGGAAAGGTCATTTTTGACATTGAAAGTCGCAATTTTCCTCTTTCTTTTACCTTGTCGTCAAGACCGAACGAGCCGCCTATAACAAAACAAATTGTACTTACTCCGTCAATCGAAACAGCATCAATTTTTTGTGCCAACTCAGTGGAAGATAACTCTTTACCCTCAATACACATCGGTATGACAAAAGCACCGTCGGGAATAGCATCCAAAATCCGCTCTCCCTCTTTTTTCAAAACTGTCTGAATTTCTGCGGCAGAGGGGTTGTCAGAGCATTTATACTCCTGAATTTCCGCAACCGAAACCGAGCAAAACGCACCAAGCCGCTTAATATATTCGTTGCAGGCGTCGGTGTAAAATTTTTCTTTAATTTTGCCAACTGCAATAACTTTTATTTTAAGCATTATATCACCAATATTGAGCCGTTACTTTCGGGAGCAATGTGCAAATAATAATCCCGATCAGGCAGAAAATCTTTTAACTTTAAAAAGGATGTTGCACAGTCTAAAGCAATACTTGGTCGGTTATTCTCTTTGCTCAGGTGACCAAGCACAATTTGAGTAGTGCCCGATTCAATAAGCTCGGGCAAAAAATCGGCGCAACAACTGTTGGAAAGATGGCCGCAGTCAGAAGCAATTCTTTGCTTTAAAGAAAATGGGTAAGGGCCGTTTCTCAGCATGGATGGGTCGTGATTTGATTCAAGCATAACCAAGTTACTGCCAAGCAAAGCGGTTTTAACTTCTTCTGTAATACAACCAAGGTCTGTGCAGACCGATGCAATTTTTCCGTCAGGACATGTTACTTTGTAGCCACTGCTGCCAACACAGTCGTGACTTGTAGCAAAACGCTCAACGGAAAATCCGCCAACATTTAAAACAGATGCAAAAGTCTTTATATCCACAGAAGAAATCATTTTTTCGTTAGCAGAAAGCGCGTCAAAAGTACCCTCAGAACAAAACACAGGGATTTTATATTTTGATGCAAAAACTCGCAGTCCTGCAATGTGGTCGCTGTGCTCGTGAGTGACAAATATACCAAGAATTCCGTTAATATCAATGCTATTGGATTCAAGTGCGGCAGTTAGTCTTTTCGCACTTACACCTGCATCAATAAGAATGCCCTCACCGTTATATCCTATGTATTCGCAGTTACCACTGCTACCGCTGAAAAGCGGGCAAAAAACAGACATTATATGCTCCTTTAACAACAAAGGCTACCCAAAGGTAGCCACATTGTTTGAATTATACGTTTTGATTAAAAGGTTGTTGATTGCTAATTGAAACGCGCTTTATATCGGCGCCTAAAGAAGACATTTTTTCAACAACACATTCATAACCGCGTTCGATATACTGAACCTCACCCAATTCAGTAGTGCCTTTGGCAACAAGTCCTGCAATGAGCAATGCCGCACCTGCGCGCAGGTCGGTAGCGGCAACAGGACAGCCTGTAAGGGATTCAACACCCTCAATTACAGCCGATTTGCCGTCAACTTCAATTTGAGCGCCCATAAGGGTAAGTTGGTCAACATATCTGAATCGGTTATCCCAAATTCCCTCGGTAACCACACTTCTGCCGTTTGACAAAGCAAGGCAAACAACCGCTTGGGGTTGCATATCGGTGGGGAAGCCGGGGTGTGGCATAGTTTTAATGTTGCAACGCTTGATTTTGCCGTCGCTTCTTATGCGAATTGCATCGTCAAGGTCGTCAACGGTTGCACCCATTTCTTCCATTTTTGCAGTAATGGATTCAAGATGCTTGGGAATAACGTTTTCAAGTATAACATCGCCACCCGCAACAGTTACTGCAGCCATATATGTGCCTGCTTCAATCTGGTCGGGAATGATGCAATAATCGGTGGCGTGCAAATAATCAACACCACGGATTTTAATAACGTCGGTACCTGCACCGCGTATATCTGCACCCATAGAAATCAGGAAGTTGGCAAGGTCAACTATATGGGGCTCTTTAGCGGCATTTTCAATAACAGTCAAACCGCGAGCCTTAACAGCGGCAAGCATAATATTGACTGTTGCACCTACAGAAACCTGGTCAAGATAAACATTGTTTCCGATAAGTTTGTCTGCCTTGCAGTCAACCATACCGGATGTAAATTTAACCTCTGCACCTAAAGCCTCAAAGCCTTTAATGTGCAGGTCAATAGGTCTTACACCAAAATCGCATCCACCCGGGGGAGCAACACACGCCTTAGAAAAGCGACCGAGCATAGCACCTAAGAAATAACTGCTTGCTCTTAATCTTTTAGTCTTTTCAAAAGGAACAACATAAGAGGTTATGTTGGTTGAATCAATCTCAATAGTTGATTTATCGATGGTTTTGATTTTGGCGCCTAATTCGTAGAGAATATTTATAAGTTCACTAACATCGCTGATGTCGGGAACGTTTTCAATTATGCAAGGTTCATCGCACAAAATAGCGGCAGGCAATATGGCAACTGCGGCGTTTTTAGCACCGCTTATGCGCACCTTACCGTTAAGGCGATTCCCCCCTGTAATAATGTATTTTTCCACAATCGACACTCCAAAAAGCGTAATTTGATTATACCAAATAAAGAATATGATGTGCTTATTTTAATCATTATAACACAATATATAATAAAAATAAAGCAAAATTTTCAAAAACGGAATTTTTTATTCTTTATTGCTTTTTAGCCCAAGAATCTTTAAGGGGAACAGTGCGATTAAATACAGGATGTTCGGGGGTAGAATCACTGTCTGCACAGAAGTAACCCTGACGCATAAACTGATAGGCAACGGTAGGCTCTGCGTTGGCAAGATACTTGTTGATTTTGCAGTTTTTAAGCACAACAAGTGAGTTGGGATTAAGATTATCGGAAAACTCTGCAACGCCTTCTTCGTCAGAGGGATTTTCAACAGTGAACAGACGGTCGTAAAGACGGATTTCTGCATCAACGGCGTCGTCGGCGCATACCCAGTGGATAGTGCCCTTAACCTTTCTGCCGTCAGGTGAATCACCACCCTTTGTTGCTGGGTCATAGGTGCAATGAACCTTGGTTACATTGCCGTTTTCGTCCTTTTCACAGCTGACATATTTAACAAAATATGCGCCTTTAAGTCTGACTTCACGCTCAGGGCAAAGTCTGAAATATCCCTTAGGAGGATTTTCGCAGAAGTCATCAGCCTCAATGAAAATATTCTTTGAGAAAGGAATCTCGCGCTTTCCGAGTTCGGGCTTGTTGGGATTGATTTCAACCTCAAGCATTTCGGTCTTGCCGTCGGGATAGTTGTCTATAACAACCTCAATAGGATTAAGAACAGTCATTGCTCTGTCTGCAGACTGGTTAAGTTCATCTCTTACACAAGATTCAAGCAGAGCGTAGTCAATAACGCTAAATGCCTTTGAAACGCCGATTTTGTTGCAGAATTCACGAAGTGCTGCAGCAGGATAACCGCGACGGCGCATTCCGCAAAGGGTAGCCATACGGGGATCGTCCCAGCCTGAAACCAAGCCGTCCTTAACAAGCTTTAAGCACTTACGCTTACTTGTAAGGGTGTAGTTTACATTCATTCTTGCAAACTCAATCTGACGGGGAGGCATAGGCAGATTTAACTCTTCCAAAAACCAGTTGTAAAGAGGTCTGTGATTCTCAAATTCAAGTGAGCAAAGTGAGTGGGTAACCCCCTCTTTAAAGTCAGAAAGAGGATGAGCCATATCATACATAGGATATACAACCCATTTGTCACCTGCGCGGTGATGAGGCACCTTCATAATGCGGTAAATAACGGGGTCGCGCATATTAAGATTGGGGGAAGCCATATCAATTTTTGCACGAAGTACGTGTGCGCCCTCGTCAAATTCGCCTGCGGTCATACGCTTAAACAGGTCAAGGTTTTCTTCAACGGAACGGTCGCGGTAAGGACTGTTTTTACCGGGCTCGGTAAGAGTACCTCTGTACTCTCTGATTTGGTCTGCAGTTAAATCGCAAACATATGCCTTGCCCATTTCAATAAGCTTAATGGCGCAATCATAGATAAAATCAAAGTAGTCACTAGCGTAATAAACGTTGTCCCACTGAAAACCAAGCCATTTAATATCTTCCATAATGGCGTCAACATACTCGGTGTCTTCTTTTGTGGGGTTGGTGTCGTCAAGACGCAGATTACAGGTGCCGCCAAAACGGTCTGAAATGCCGAAGTCAATGCAAATTGCCTTTGCGTGACCGATGTGCAAGTAGCCGTTAGGCTCAGGCGGAAAACGGGTTTGCACTTTGTTATAAACACCTTTTTCAAGGTCTTCAATTACAAATTCTTCAATAAAATTATTATTTACTTTAATCTCATCCATTGTTTACACCTCGCTAAAATACTTGATTGCACTGTCAAGTCGTTCCATAACCTTTTCATAACCCAAAACCTTCATAATACTGCACAGGTCGGGGCTGTTTGTTCTGCCTGTTACGGCAACTCTTATGATAGTTGCGGCATCACCTGAGTGACCCTTGTAATCGTTGGGATTTGCCTTGTAAAGCTTAACATCGGGGCAAAAATCAACCTGAGGACAAATCTCTTTGATTTTTGCAAACCACTGACTGTTATCGTCCTCGGTAGAGTATACCGATTTGTAAATCTCAAGCAGTTTTGCGGCATCCTGTTTTGAAAGATGCTGAGGCAACTCGTAAGAATTCTCAAAAAGGTTATCATAAAAATATGATACAAAAGCCTTAACATCGCTCCATTTTACAATATCTTTACGAGGCTTGGGAACATCACGGTCAATAGCAAAGATTTGCTTTGCAAAATCAGGATTTGCCGTCAGCATATCATAGAATTCGTCGTCAAATTCTTTTGCCCATTCTGTTACAAGGTCGTAAACCTTTTCAGAATTCATTTTTGAGATTACGTTTTTGCTTACGTCGTTAAGTTTTGCAGTGTCAAACAGTGCTCCTGAAACACTCATTTTCTTCATATTGAGCTTAAAATCGCTGTTGGGCGCTGTCGGGTTTGCTCTGCGCCAATCCTCAAAGTCAGAGTTGGCAATGGTGAGCATATACTCTGTAACCGCCTCAACAGGATAGCCTTGCTCAGCATAAAATTTAACTGCGGCTTCAGGGTCTTTACGCTTTGAAAGTTTACGCTTTGAGCCGTTTTCCTCTTTCATAATGGGGGAAACGTGAGCAAACTTCGGCACCTTGAATCCGAGCAACTTAAACAACTGAATATGCTTCGGAACAGATGAAATCCACTCATCACCACGAATAACGTGGGTGGTACGCATAAAGTGGTCGTCCACAGCATGAGCAAAGTGATATGTGGGGATGCCGTCTGACTTGAGAAGTACAAAATCTTCATCGTTTTCAGGCATTTCTATTTTGCCCTTAATCATATCGTCAAATACTATGCGATGCTCTTCACTACCGGGTGAACGCAAACGAACAACGTATTTTTCGCCATTTTCAATCTTTTCTTTGATTTGCTCATAGGTAAGATTGCGGCAAGAGGCATACTCACCGTAATAACCAGTGCGATGCTTTGCTTTTTCCTGAGTTTCTCGGGTTGCGGCAAGTGACTCCTCAGAACAAAAACATGGATAAGCCAATCCTTGCTCCATAAGTACCTTTGCAAAGCAGTGATACACATCAGCGCGCTGACTTTGCCTGTATGGAGCATAGATGCCATCCTCTTTATTAGCGGCAACAAAGCCTTCGTCAATATTTATGCCAAAGCGGATAAGACCGTTGATAATGTCTTCCATACCGCCCTCAACCTCACGCTTGGCATCGGTATCCTCAATTCTGAGGAAGAAGACACCGTCAGAAGCGTCGGCAACACGGCGGTTAATAAGACAGGTGAACAAAACACCAAAATGCAAATAACCCGTTGGGCTTGGAGCAAGACGGGTAACACGCTGACCTTCTTTTAATTCTCTTTCGGGATAAATAGACTCGTAATATTCGGGTGTTTTATCAACATCATTAAATATTAACTGCGCAATTTTTTCATATTCAGTCATAGGGGTATACTCCTCATAATTCAATAAAATACATTATCTCATATTATGGCAAAACTATCAAGACTAAATTTAAACATTTTTGGTTTTTAATTAAAGACCGAATTTGTTGATTCAAACAAATAAACAACTTGATTTTTCAGCTTTGAGTTTTCGGGATTTGACAGTGTTGGGTCACTTTCACATATCTGCTTTGCAATTTGTTGAGCAAAAGCTACCGCTTTGTAGTCACTGATAAAGTCTGCAAGTTTTAATGGGGGCAGACCGTGTTGTCTGCGGCCGAAAAAGTCACCGGGTCCACGGGACTTAAGGTCGTACTCTGCAATTTTAAAGCCGTCAGTGGTTTCGCACATAATGTTAAGTCTGCCTGATGAAACCTCGTTTTGCGCATCCGAAATAAGCACACAGTAAGATTTTGTACTGCCTCTGCCAACGCGACCTCTCAACTGATGAAGCTGTGACAATCCAAATCTCTCGGCATTTTCTACAATCATCATTGTGGCGTTAGGAACATCTACGCCAACCTCAATAACAGTGGTGGAAACAAGCACGTCAATATTGCCGGCAGAAAAATCTTGCATAACGCCTTCTTTTTCTTGAGCTTTCATTTTGCCGTGAAGCAAGCCAACCTTAAAGTCTTTAAGATAGCCCTTTTTCAACTGCTCACAGTATTCGGTAGCAGGGGTCAAATCGGACTCGTTTTCTTCAACAAGTGGGCAAACAATATATGCCTGCTTGCCTTTTTGAAGAAGCTTCTTAAGAAAATCAAACACCTGAGGCTTGATGTCACTTTTAACCCATCTTGTTTGTATGGGTTGTCTGCCCGGAGGCAATTCATCAAGCACAGAAATGTCAAGGTCACCGTAAATCATAAGTGCAAGTGTGCGGGGAATAGGTGTTGCCGACATAACAAGAGTGTTGGGTGAACTGCTTTTTTGCATCAACTTTTTTCGTTGTTCAACACCAAATCGGTGCTGTTCATCGGTTATAACAAGTTGTAAATTATCAAATTCAACGCCGCTTTGTATAAGTGCGTGAGTGCCTATTACAAGGTCAATTTCACCTGATTTTAGCGACTCATAAAGCTTGTCCTTGCCTCTTGTTGAACTGGTTATAAGAGCAACATTTATGCCTGTTTCGGCAAACATTTTTTTGAATGAATTAAAGTGTTGTTCGGCAAGAATTTCGGTAGGCGCCATAAGAGCCGCCTGAAAACCACTTTTAACAGTGTTATAGCACAGTGCGGCGGCAACTGCAGTTTTGCCCGAGCCAACATCACCTTGAAGGAGTCTGTTCATCGGCTTGCCTGATTTCATATCATCCATAGCCTCGGCAATACTGCGCTTTTGCGCACCTGTTAATTCATATGGAAGCAGTGCTTCAAACTCTGCAGTTCTGTCGTCAATCGGGCAGGCTTTTGCAGAGTTATCTTTGCCGTTCATATAGCAAATTCCGCATTGCAAAAGCAAGAGCTCCTGAAACATCAGACGTCTGCGAGCGGCATTAAGCAACTCGTTGTTTTTTGGAAAATGAATATTAAACAGAGCCTCTTTTAAAGAAATTAAATTGTATTTTTCACTGACCCAAGCGGGAATAGGGTCGTCAGGACAATAACCTGACAAGAATGCATTGCGCACAGTGTTCTCAATTGCACTTGAGGGCAACCCTTCGCAAGCAGGATATGTAGGACGGATATAGGTTTTGTCGGCAGTAAAGATTTCGGGAGACGACATCTCTTTGTTGTATAAATTGCCACTCACATTGCCGTAAAAGATGTAAGTTTGCCCCGTCCTGATTTTTTCTGCAACAAATTTTTGATTAAACAGGGTTACATACAAAGCAGTGCCGTCATTTGATGCTACAAATTTGTATAGCGTCATACCCTTTCTGATGCGATGCTCAACAGGTGGCGAAACCACCTCTGCAATTACGGCACAAGGGGTGTTATATGGTGCATCAGCAGGGGGAACAGGGGATGAAAGGTCGGTATAAGAACGGGGATAGTAATAAAAAAGAGCGTTAATGTCAGACACGCCCAACTTTTCAAAAAGTCGGGCGCGCTTTTCACCAACGCCTTTTAAATATGTCAGATTATTATATGACATAAAATCCACCATTAAATTATTCTACAGAAATAATGAAGTAATAGATTGGCTGACCGCCGTTAACAATGCTGATTTCAATATCGTCGCCAAGCTTTGCTGACAACTGTGCTTTAACATCTTCAGCCTGCTCTTCGGTTACAGAATCACCGTAAATCAAGGTAATAAAGGTACTATCCTTTTTGGTCATATTACGGGTAAGTTTAACTGCGGCACGGATAAAATCAGTGTCGGTAAAGGTCAACTTGCCGTTTTCCATTGCAAGAATGTCACCTGATTTAATCTTGAATCCATCAAAATCAGAATCGCGGGCTGCAAAGGTAATCTGACCGGTAGAAACTGCTTCTGCGGCTGCAGACATAGCAATAGCATTTGCATCACTGCTTTCGTCAGGATTGAAAGCAAGCATTGCAGAAATACCCATTGGAACAGTCTTTGTGTGAAGCACAATTACCTTGCGGGTAGAGAGGGGAACTGCCATTTCGGCAGCCATAATAATGTTTTTGTTGTTAGGAAGAACAAAAACAGTTTCGGCAGGAGTAAGTTCAATTGCGCGCAAAATATCATCAGTGCTGGGGTTCATAGTCTGACCGCCGCTAACGATGCTGTCAACACCAAGTTCACCAAACAACTCTTCAAGACCTGCACCCACACAAACGCTTACAAAGCCGTAAGGCTTCTCTTTCTTAACGGGGGAGTAAGAGGCGCCTGCATTGTCGGTGTTAACCTCTTTTGTCTGTTCGTTGTCGTGCTTTGCTCTTTCGTGTTGGTCGCGCATGTTTTCAATCTTAAGATTGATAAGGCTACCAAAGGTAAGACCCTTTTCAATAGCGTTGCCGGGATGGTCGGTGTGAACGTGAACTTTAATAATATCGTCATCATCAACAACAACACAACTGTCACCGATGGTTTCAAGGTATGCACGAAGCAATTTAGGATCGGTATCGTCTGCCTTTTTAACGATAAACTCGGTGCAATAGGTAAAGGTGATTTCGGTTTCAAACTCTGCTGCAGCATTGTAGTTTTCCTGTGCAACAACAGTGGTCTTTTTAGCGGGAGCGTTTGCAAGCTCAATAACAACGCCGTCTGCAAAAACAGAGCGCATACCCTCTAAAACAGTAACAAAACCTTGACCGCCTGCGTCAACAACGCCTGCCTTTTTAAGAACTGGCAACAGTTCGGGGGTGGAAGCAAGGGCTTCCTTTGCACCTGCAAGAGCTACGTCAAACACAGTCATAAAGTCTTTGTCAGCGTATTCTTTAGCCTTTTCGTGTGCAACGCGTGCAACGGTAAGAATGGTGCCTTCGGTGGGCTTCATAACAGCCTTGTATGCAGCTTCAACACCAAGACCCAAGGACTCAATAAGGTCGTTGCCTGTCATAGTATCCTTGCCTTTAAGGCCTTTGGCAAAGCCTCTGAAAAGCAAAGACAAAATAACGCCTGAGTTACCTCTTGCACCGCGCAAAAATGCAGACGCGGCGGTATCGGCAACCTTAGACACATTCTCGCCTTTAAGACGGGAAAGTTCTTTAACTGCGTTGTTTATGGTCATTGACATATTAGTGCCTGTGTCACCGTCGGGAACGGGGAAAACATTAAGCTCGTCAATCTTTGTTTTGTTGTTGGTTATGTTGTTTGCGCCTGATATATATGCATCGCGCAACTTATCTCCGTTAATCATTATAAACATCTCCTAATCTGTATGTTGTAATGCGCGAAAATCAGGTTTGCATCGCGTCAACGTGAACAATAACTTTTTTAACGTCAATACCGGTTGCTTCTTTAACGGTATATTTAACGTTATGAACAATACTGTTAGCAATAGCGTTGATGTTGATGCCGTAAGCAACAACAATGTGAAGCTCAACGTTGATAGCCTCAATATCGCCCTGAACAATTATGCCTTTATCAATCATTTTGCCACGCTTTAAAATGTTTTTAATGCGCTGACTGCCTTTTGCTACCATTCCTGATACGCCGTAGCAAGAAGAAACTGCCTGGCCGATAAGTTTGGCAAAAAAGGTGTTTGAAATGCAAACTGAACCTAATTTTGTTTCGTAAGCAACCATAATTATCTCCATTCTCCAACAAGGTTGGTTTTTTGGTGTTTAAAATTAGCCGTAGTTTTCGATGCCGTTATAGACGTCGCTGATGCTGAAATCAATATATCCGTCAAGCCACGAAGAACAAATTGAGATGCCGTTTTTATAGCAAACGGGTATAAAGGGCAATTCGGTGGCAAAAGAGGATATAGCTGCAGTTACCTCTGACTCGCCTCTGTAAAACTCTGCAAATTTTGCAGTACATTCACTTTGAACGGGGTAGCCGCTTATTACGGACGAAGAAAGCAGATTTCCTAAATACAAGGATTTGTCAAGTTTAACTTCGCCGATATAAAGGTCATAGTTGCCATAGGTAAGGTCGTTGGAATAATCAGCCCAATTTTTCTGTATAACAGTAACCTCAAAACCGCACTTGTTAAGCTGGGTTGAAATTTGTTCCGCACAGGCTGTGCGAGCTAAATTTTCACTGTTACAAAGCAGACTTAGGGTGATTCTTTTGCCCTTATCGTTGACAAAATAACCGTCCGCATCCTTACTATTATAACCTATTTCTTCCAAATAAGCAACAGTCTGTTTTAAATTTTGCGTTTTATTAAGAGATTCATAGCCTTTTAGCTTGCTCCAACCGGACGGAAAAAGATTGGTAGCCTCCTTTGCATAAGCGTAAAAATTCTTACTGCAAAGCTGAGTTCTGTCAATGGCAGAGCTAATGGCAAGACGTAGTTTGGTATCACTCAAAACACCTGTGTTGCAGTTTGTTCCGATAAAAACAAGGTTAGTGCCAAAGGTGGCAGAGGGGGTTCCTGACTTTTTAGGAATAACGTTATCGGTTAAATCAGAATATACGTATGAAATATTACCGACCGAGATATTGTGATTAAGTGAGGTTTCATCAGGGCAATCGATAAGCGAGATGCTTTTCAGTTTAATGGTGCCTTTGTAATAATTGCTGTTGGCATTGAGTATCTTGTTCTTATAGTCAAACACATATCTTCCGCAACCGATAGGTGTTAGTTCGCGGTTGTTTTCGTCTTTAAGAGAAAAGGTTCCTGACTTAATGATAGGAAAATCCAAAAGATTTATAAAGTTTGGGTTATTAACTCCGCAAACGAAGGATACAGTCGTGGTATCAATTGCTGTGCAGGAGGATACGTGCTTTAACTGTGAGCGGTATACGTTGTTTGCTTTTGCATTGTTGAATGAGTACACAACGTCGTCTGCGGTAAGAGGAGTACCGTCAGTAAACTTAACACTTTTGAGTTTAATTGTTGCGGTAGTTGAGGTGCATTCGTAAGAACTTGCAAGGAAATTAGTCACAGAAAAGTCGTCGTTTATTTTAAATAACGGGTCAAAAAGCAGTTTTGTAAGTTCTTGATTCTGCTTGGTTTCTGAATTGTAAGGATTAAGCGTATCTTTTGCTGAGTAGGGAAGCAAAACGGTGTTGCCTGACGTCTGATTGATTTCGCCAATGTTAGTGCCTTGCTGAACGTCGTCGTTGTCGGCTTTTTTCTTACAAGCCGAGCAGGTCGTCAAAAGAAGGGCAACCGAAAGAGCAATACAAGCCGCAGATTTTATTCTTGTATATAATGTAGAAAACACGCACTCACCTCCAAATAAAAGATACAAACTCTAAGTAAGTATATCATATGACCGTCTTTTTTTCAATACAAAATATAGATAGGCAATATTTAAGAAAATATGTGGTGTTTTTTATAAATATATGGTTGAATTTTTCAAAAGCGTGTGTTATGATATGATTAGTTTAGTGTGTAAAGGAAGCACCCAATTATGTCCAAACGCATCATTTCATTATTGGTTAGCTTAGTTCTTTTGTTCGGCGTGTTTGCTTGCGTTCCCTTTACCGCCTCTGCAAATGACGGATTAACCTATCTCTACAACAAACCTTTTGAAAATAATGGTTATTGAGAAGGTAGTGTTAATAACATTATCGACGGCTATTTCAGTAATGGCACATCTAATAATGGTAATTACCAGTACCTTATTACTAAAGATACATTGTCTCTTGGTGACGAGTTTGAGGTTAATGTAACATCTGTCATTAACGACCAAAACCCTTACGATGATAACTGGTCACTTTTGGGTGTTGGTGATTTTGCTATTGTTATTCACCCCGCTCGTGCAGAAGGTCTCACTAAAGGTAACGCTTCAAGTTACAGTTATGCAGTTTTGTACAACGCCCCTTTCTATCGCATTGAAAGACGGTATATTGACCTTTACCATCAACGGCAATGTTGTTGCAACCGTAACCGCAGAGGATATGGCTACACTTGATGAAAGCTTTGCTGGCTTTAACTTTAACGACATTAAAATTGGTATGTCACTTAAGCAAAAATATATGGCAAAATTCAACGCTATTCCTGCTGAATTGCAGGCTGAAGTAAGCAATGCAAACGAGCTTGCTTCAGCACAGATTCGTGCAGCAAACGTTAACCAGTCAATTGACGGCAAAATCACCTCTGGTGACTATTTGCTGCTTGCAAACTATGTTCTTGGCAGAGCAGAACTGTAATTTGTTCAAATAAGTAATTTATGTACCTGCCGTTGATTGTTCAGCGGCAGGTATATGCAATATTATAATGTTTAGGATGTGACTTTATGTCTGATTTTAGCAGACTTTGTATGGGTTGTATGAATGACAAGGGCGAAGCAAGCGTTTGCCCGCGTTGTGGGTTTGATGAAAACGCACCGCAGCCTACCTCTGTTATGCCCATCAGAACTTTGCTTGACGGCCGTTATCTTATCGGTGGTGTAATCGACTCTAACTGTGAGGGCGTTACGTATATTTCTTGGGATACTGAGGAAAACAAGCCTGTTCGTGTTCGCGAATATTTCCCCGAGGCTTTTTGCGACCGCGGTGCAGACCGTGCTACCGTACAGATTTTAATGGGCAAAGAATTTGAATTCAACCGCCACCTTGGTGAATTTTTGGATATTGCCCGTTGCCTCGCACGATGCAGTGATTTGCCCTCTTTATTTCCTGTAACCGATATTTTTGAAGGTAACAACACCGCTTATTACGTTACAGAGTACGTAAAGACTATTACAATGCGCGAGTTCTTGATAAGAAACGGCGGCTCATTATCTTGGGACCAAATTCGTCCTTTGCTTATGCCTGTACTTACCACCTTGTCAACCTTGCACGAGGAGGGTCTTATTCACAGAGGAATCTCTCCCGAAACCCTTATTGTAGGTGTTGACGGCAGAATTCGTATCACAGGTTTCTGTGTTGCCGATGCCCGCACCGCACGTAAAGATTCAACTGCGATGAATGCTCAACTTTTCCCTGGATTTGCCGCTATTGAACAGTACGGTTTTGAATCAAAACAAGGCACTTGGACGGATGTTTACGGCGTGTGTGCAACAATGTATAAAATACTTGTTGGTTCACCACCTGCAGACGCAACCGAGCGTGTAAACAATGACAAGATGATTATTCCTGCCAAGATTGCACAGGAAATTCCTCGCAACGTTCTTACTGCAATGGCAGACGGTCTTGCAATCCTTGCTGATGACCGTACACAGACTGTTGATGACCTTAAGAGTGTTCTTATTCCTTCATCAGCTGTATCAACCGATGCAAAAAAGGATGTTGTAAAGCCTGCTAACAGCAAAAAAACTGCTATCATTGTTGGCGTTGTTGTTAGTGTGTTGTTGGTGGCATTGCTTTTCTGGGTAACAATCAAACTCATTCTTCCTGCTATAAAGGTTGATAATGGAGATACTCCCTCTAATGCTATGCCTCCCGCATCATCTACTGTATCATTGCTTGATGACCCTGAATCAGTTGCAACCACCTTTGCCGTACCCGATTTGAAGGGTATTCAGTTTGCAAAGGCAGAAGAAAGAGACGACGTTGCTCCTTACTTTAAGTTAGTTGTTACTGAGTATGAATATAACGGCAACTATCCAAGCGGTACCATTCTTTCTCAAGAAACAAAAGCGGGCACAAAGCTTAAGAGAAATTCTGAGATTAAGGTTAAAATAAGCTTGGGCAGTGCAACCGTTGTCGTTCCTGCAACCCGAGGTATGTCTGAGGAGCAGGCAATTATTGAACTTGTAAAGCTTGGATTTAACTATAACAATATTATTATTAAAGAAAAATACGATGCTTCTATGGGACCTGAGCTTGTTGTAGCAACAACACCTGAGCAGGGCACATCGGTTTCAATTCATTCCGCAGTTTACATCTATGTAAACAGCATTAAGAATATTGATACTTCTTCTGATGCATCGTCCAATGCTGAAAGCAACCCTTCAAGCAATGTTTCGTCAGGTAATTCCAACACAACTACTTCTGAATAAATTCAAAAAGGTGCCGATTTCAAGAGGCGCACGACCTAAGGAAGTGCGCCTCAGTTTTATTCGCCAAAGGCGAGTTATATTGCTTAGCAGTTATATTTGGGCTAAAGCCCAAGTTATATTCGCTTCGCGAGTTTAAGGGCGAATATAATAAAACTAAAACCAAAGGTTTTAATAACACTTTTTATTTATCAAAAATATCACTGTGAGACCTGTCTCACAATATCACTAATGATTTAATTTTTGAGATAGGTTAATTTTTAAAGTACGTAACCAAATTGACACTTTCAATCCGAAAGTGTCAATTTTTATGCAAAAGAAAATTAGGATACACTTCTTTACGAAGCGTCTCCCAATCGGTACCTTTTAATTTTTGTTGAATTTATTGTGTTGCTGTGCTATAATGTATTAGTGAAAATTTTGGCTTGGAGTGTATTATGAAGGTAATTGTTATCGGTGCAGGTGCCGCAGGTTTGATGGCAGCAAATGCTGCAATGCTTGGCGGCAACGATGTTACTGTAATTGAAAAGAATCATCGCCCTGCAAGAAAGGTGATGATTACAGGAAAAGGCCGTTGTAATGTAACAAATAACTGTGACGTTAAGGATTTTATTGCTAATATTCCTAAAAACCCCCGCTTCTTATATAGTTGTGTTAGCCGCTTTTCATCTGATGACACAATGGCGTTTTTTAAAGCTATGGGTGTTCCTCTTAAGACTGAAAGAGGCAACAGAGTTTTTCCTGAATCGGATAAGGCTGTTGATATTGTTGACGCTTTGTATAAAAGCTGTGATGGTTGCAGATTTTTGTTTGATACTGTTGTAAAAGAAATTAACGCTACCGATGGTGCAGTTTGTTCAGTTACGTTGGATAGCGGAAAAAGGATTGATGCCGATTCAGTTATCGTTGCAACCGGTGGCGCAAGCTATTCTCTTACAGGCTCAACAGGTGACGGATATAGGTTTGCTCAGTCAACCGGACATAAGGTTACTGAAATAAGACCATCTCTTGTTCCTATAGAATCTGCCGACAGTTTTTGTTCAGAACTATCAGGCTTAACGCTAAAAAACGTTGGTATTTCGGTTTTAAAAAGCGGCAAAACAATATACACAGATTTTGGAGAGATGCTTTTTACCCATTTTGGTGTAAGCGGACCTTTAATTTTAAGCGCATCGGCAAATATCGACAGCCCAAAGGACTGCATTCTTAGTATTGATTTAAAGCCGGCACTTGATAATGATAAGCTAAATGACCGACTGATGAGGGATATCTCTCAGAACATAAATAAGAATATAATTAACATTATGCCCGGTTTGGTGCCTACTTCAATGAGCAAGATTATTCTTGAAAAGGCAAAGGTTAACGGGGATACAAAGTGCAATCAGTTGACCGCGCAGATGCGCAATTCAATATGTAATACACTTAAAAACTTTCAGGTCAGACTGTCCTCGTTCCGCCCAATTGAAGAGGCAATTGTTACACGTGGCGGCGTGGACGTATCTCAGATTGACCCAAAGACGATGGAATCAAAGTTATGTTCAGGGCTTTACTTTGTGGGTGAGGTGCTTGACGTTGACGGATACACAGGGGGCTTTAATTTGCAAATTGCCTTTTCAACAGGCTATGCTGCAGGAAGTTCCGTATAACTAAATTATGATTGAGGTGATTTTGTGTTTAAGCGTATAGTGGCAGTTGCTGTTTCATTGGCACTTTTGTTTGCCATACCTTCTTGCGATTTGATTGGCAAGTTAAGAGGTGCAATTGAGTCTGTCATAGGCGTGGATGACAGCAAAATCAATCGCCACGAATATACTGCAGAGGCATATGAGTTTCCTACTAAAATCGGCGAGTTTGTTAGTCTCGACCGAAAAGAGTATCTTTGTTATAAAAATCTTACAACAACGCAAAAAACAGCCTACGATTATATGTATGATTCAGCCTTGAAAATGGATAAGGCTTTGTTTTACGTTGGTGAGTGTACTGCTCAGGACGTAGCTGTCGCTTTTCACGCTTTAACCTACGATTGCCCATATCTTATATGGCTTCCTTCATCATACGGTGTATCAGAGCAAAAAAAGGGCACATTTGTTAGTTTCGTTGACTCTGACGGTAAGTATGGATATTCCATGACACCTACCCAACGTGATTTGAATCTGGATATGCTGTATAACGAGGTTAATCTCTTTATAACCCAAAATTTGCTTCCTGATATGACTGATTACGAGATTGAGCTTGCCGTGCACGATTGGTTGTGCAATCAGATAACCTATAACAAAGAAGCGGCTGATTCTGTTAAAACATATGAAGAAAAAAACTATGCGTACGCTTGGACGCCCTTTGGTTCAATAGTTAAGGATAGTGCTGTATGTGCAGGATATGCTAGGTCACTGCAGATGGTGCTTAACTATGTTGGAATTGAATGTGGTAGCTTGCGTGTAAAATCAAAAGGTGAAATGCATATGGTGTGCATTGCCAACATTGATGATAAATGGGTATATGTAGATCCAACATGGAATGATAAAGAGGCGTGCGGCTTGATATATACTCACGACTATTTCAATCTTACCTACGAAGAAATGAAGTCCACCCATAATATATTTGAGCCTTGGGAAAACGTACTTGAAAAGGGTGAGAAGCTTAACTCAAACTTTAATATTTATTTACCTCAAAGCGATAGTGAGGAACTTAATTATTATAAGGTGCAGGGCCTTCAGATTAACAGTGAATCAGAGTTTAAGCAAAAGATTGTCAGTGAATTTGTTAAGGCAATTCAAAGGGGTGAAACGTCACTTGAGTTTCAGTTTACCTATTGCCAGTCGTCCAACGAGTTGATAGACCAATTGATTGATAAGTACGATATTATAAAAGAGATTGGCCGTCGCACCAGAAAACTGAAGAGTATACAGTACGCTTCTTTAAACAACGGTGCATTTAGTATGAGCGTAAAATTTAAGTAAAAGGTGCTTGTTTATGAAAGTGTTGAAAAATATAGTTTATTACATAGTTTGCGGATTGATAAAACTGGTTTCCTTTATTCTGTTTCCTTGCAAAGCGGTTGGAATTGAGAAACTACCCAAAGGTAAAACCTTTATCTTATGCCCCAATCATATTTCTTGGTTTGACGTTGTGCCTTTAAATATGGTATATATGAGACCGATGAACTATATGGCAAAAATGGAATTGTTCAAGAATAAATTCATTGGTGGTTTTTTAAGTCTTTTCGGTGCATTCCCGATTAACCGAGGCGCAGGGGATAAAGGCGCTCTTGACCGTGCAGGTGAGATGCTTAAAACAGATAAGCCAATGTGTATTTTTATAGAAGGCACCCGTACTCATAATGCAGATGCAAGTCCCGGCAGAGCAAAATCGGGCGCTGTGTTACTTGCATCACAGGCAGACTGTGATTTGGTTCCTGTTGCTATTGTATATAAGCACGGCAGACCCCGTCTTTTCTCAAGCACCACCGTTTATTTCGGTGAACCTTTGATGGCTGAAGAAATAAAGATGGATGGTGTTGACCGCGCTGAGTTACGCCGTGTATCAACAGAGATTATGAACAGAATTACTGATATGTGGAAGGCTGGAACAGAAAAATGCCGCAAATAATCTTAGCAAAATCTGCCGGCTTTTGTTTTGGTGTGAACCGAGCAGTAAATATGGTGGAGGATTTGGTTAAAAAAGGGGAGTGTGTTTGCACTCTTGGCCCAATCATTCATAATGAGCAGGTTGTAAACGATTTAAAGAACAAAGGCGTTAGAATTGCAGAAACACCCGATGACCGCATCGGTAAGGATGAGGTTATGGTAATTCGTTCACACGGCGTACCAAAATCGGTTGAAGATGAGATTGTATCGGGGGGCAGATATGTTAATGCCACCTGTCCGTACGTTACCAATATTCACAAGATAGTAGAAAAGGCTTCTGCAGCAGGTGACACAGTTTTGATAGCAGGTGACCGAAGTCATCCTGAGGTGATTGGTATATCAGGCAGGGCATCAGGTCCGTGCTATGTCTTTGCAGACGATGAAGACTTGCAAAAATTGATAAAAAACCACCCTGAACTTTGTGAAAATTCATTAACGGTGGTCTGTCAAACCACTTATAATGCATTAAAATGGACAAAATGCCAGAAAAGTTTAAAAAAACTATGTACAAATGCAAAAATATTTGATACAATATGTAAGGCTACCGCTCTTCGTCAACAGGAAGCGGACAAACTATCCAAAGAATGCGACGTTATGGTCGTAATCGGCGGACGAAACAGCTCAAACACTGCAAAATTGAAAGAGATTTGTGCGGCTAATTGTCCCAGAACTTATTTGATTGAAACAGCAGACGAGTTAACGCTAAACACTGTATCCCAAGCAGACAAGATCGGAGTAACCGCAGGGGCGAGTACGCCACCTGCTATAATAAAGGAGGTTCTGATTACTATGTCAGAAATGCAAAACAACCCTGTCGTTGAGACAGAATCTTTTGAGGAGATGCTTGAAGCCTCTTTGGTCGCAGCTAACGACCAAAAGGTGAAGGGAACCGTTCTTTCAGTGAACGCTACCGAGATTCAGGTTGATATAGGTCGTAAGCACACCGGTATCGTGCCTTATCGTGAGTTTTCTAACGATCCCAACACCGATCTTCTCAAGGAAGTTCACGTTGGTGACGTTATTGACCTTATTATTATGCGTACCAACGACCAAGAGGGTACTGTAACCCTTTCAAAGCGTCGCTTCGACGCAATTGCCGGATGGGACAAGATTGTTGAAGCCAAAGAGGCAGAGACTGTTCTTGACGGTAAAGTAACCGAAATCAATAAGGGTGGCGTGGTAGTTACCTGCGAGGGTGTTCGTGTATTCGTGCCCGCATCACAGGCAACTCTTAACCGCGTTGATTCTCTTGATTTCCTTAAGGGCGCAGATGTAAAATTCCGTGTTATCGAAATTGGCCGCGGCCGTCGTGCAGTTGGCTCAATGCGCTCTGTTCTTCGTGAAGAGAAAAAGGCTAACGACGCAAAGTTCTGGGAATCTGTTGAAGTTGGTCAGGTTATCAAGGGCACTGTAAAGACTCTTACTTCTTACGGCGCATTTGTTGATCTTGGCGGCGTTGACGGTATGGTACATATCTCTGAGCTTTCTTGGGCACGCATTAAGCATCCTTCCGAGGTTGTTAATGTTGGCGACGAGCTTGAGGTTGTTGTTAAGGCTGTTGACCTTGAAAAGCACAAGATTTCTCTTGGCTACAAGAAGGAAGCAGACAATCCCAAGACCATCCTTGCAGAGCAGTATCCCGTTGGTACTGTTGCAAAGGTTACCATCGTAAGCATGACCGATTACGGCGCATTTGCTCGCGTTATTGATGGTGTTGACGGTCTTATCCACATTTCACAGATTGCCGATCATCGCATTGAAAAGCCTCAGGATGTACTTAAGGTAGGTCAAGAGGTTGAGGCAATGATTACTGAAATCAACTTTGATAAGCCCAAGCCCCGTGTAAGCCTTTCAATCCGTGCTTTGCTTGAAAACAACGGTGAAGAGGCTGCTGAAGAAGTTGTTGAAGCTCCTGCAGAAGCAACCGAAACAGTTGAAGAATAATTTCGTTAAAAATCGGTACCGACAGTGTTCGGTACCGATTTTTTATAAGCTTGATTTTTCCCGGGAAACAGGATGACGTATCTTCATCAATGTTTGCTGGAAAATATCGGTTAATCCTTTGTGAATATTGAATAAAAAACAGATATATTTAAAAATATACATAAATTGAATAAAATCAAGAAAACAAGTGAAAAAGGATGAAAAAGGGAATAAATAGACTTTTTATTTAGAAAAACTCAAAAAAATATTGAAAAAATCGTAAAAACCTCTTGATTTTTTGCGAAAATTGTATATATTTATCTTATTGCATACAAAGAATGCGTACCCGAGTAACCGCCGCAATCAATTAGGCATTTGCCGATTGCGAAAACCCTTTGCGGAGGGCGATTACAGAGGATGCGCGGGTCGATTGGCAAGGTTCTTGTCAAAAGGCTAATTACCGCAAAGGGGGATGCAACCTATGAAAAATATAATTGAATTAAAAAACATCTCAATCGCTTTTGACGGCGACCAAGTGCTTGACAACTTGAATTTGGACATCCGTGACGGTGAGTTTATCACCTTTCTCGGCCCTTCAGGTTGTGGCAAAACCACAACGTTGCGTATTATAGGCGGCTTTGTGGAGCCTGATTCGGGCGATGTTATGTTTGACTCTCAAAAAATCAATGGTGTTCCTGCTTATAAGCGACAGGTTAACACCATTTTTCAGCGCTATGCATTGTTCCCACATCTTAATGTGTATGAAAACGTTGCATTTGGCTTGAGAGTAAGCAAAACACCTAAGGAAGAGATTGACAAAAAAGTTACCGAAATGCTTAAAACGGTTAACCTGTCCGGCTTTGAACGCAGACGGGTATCGTCACTTTCGGGCGGTCAGCAGCAACGCGTTGCAATTGCACGAGCACTTGTTAACAGTCCTAAGGTTCTGCTTTTGGATGAGCCGTTGGGTGCTCTTGACCTTAAGCTTCGTAAGGATATGCAAAACGAACTTAAGTCTATTCACGATAAGATGGGCATTACCTTTATATTTGTTACCCACGACCAAGAGGAAGCACTCTCAATGTCTGACCGTATCGTTGTTATGGACCTGGGCAAGATTCAGCAGATTGGCACACCCACAGATATCTATAACGAGCCTCAGAATGCCTTTGTAGCCGATTTTATTGGTGAGAGTAATATCATAGATGGTATTATGGTAAAAGATGGTCTGGTCAAAATCTGCGGCAAAGAATTTGAATGCGTTGACAGTGGCTTTGCACCTAACGAGCCTGTTGACGTTGTAATCCGCCCTGAAGACGTTGACGTTGTTTCAACTGAAGAGGGAATACTTACAGGCACTGTAACCGCTATTACCTTTAAGGGTGTCCATTATGAAATTATTGTGGATATTCACGGCTTTAAGTGGATGATTCAGTCGACTGACAGTTCTGCAGTAGGCGATGTTATTGGTATTTCTGTTCGTCCTGATGAAATTCACATTATGAAGAAGTCTGAGTACTCAGGCAAATTCGGTGATTACAGCTCGTTTAGTGAAGAGATGGACCGCATTGGTGAGATTGCGGCGGAGGATGAATAATGGGCCGCCGCGCTCGTTGGTTGGCAACACCTTATGCAGTGTGGATGGTGTTGTTCACAATTATTCCGCTTATTATAATACTTTATTATGCATTGACTGACGATAACGGTGTGTTTACCTTTTCAAATATTGTGGAACTGTTTACCTACAACAAGCTTCGTGTTTTTTGGAATTCTTTGTGGCAGTCGGCAATCACTACCGTTGTTTGTCTTGTTATCGGGTATCCCGTTGCATATTGCATTTCAAGACTGTCAGCAAGAAGTCAAAGCATAATGATAACCTTGCTTATGATACCTATGTCAATGAGCTTTTTGCTTCGCACAATGTCTTTGGTTGCTATGCTTGAATATAACGGACCTTTTTACCGTATGTTTATGGCAATGGGCATTGAAAACGTAAAACTTATTGGCACACCTGCCGCAGTTATATTGGGTATGGTTTACAACTATTTGCCCTATATGATTTTGCCTCTTTACACCGTTATGGTTAAAATTGAAAAGCCGATTCTTGAGGCAGCAGGGGATTTGGGTGCAGGCAAGCTGAATGTTTTCAGTCGGGTAATATTGCCATTAAGTAAGCCCGGTATTGTTTCAGGTGTTACAATGGTTTTCGTACCTGCTGTATCCACCTTCTATATCTCAGAAAAATTAGGCGGTACCGATTGGATGATTGGTGACTTGATTGAGCAATATTTCAAGGTTGCACCTGATTTCCATTTTGGCGCGGCGCTGTCTTTGCTTCTTATGTTTATTGTGCTTGTTTCTATCGGTATAATGAGCAAAATGGGCAACAAAGAAACGGCGGTGGTAGCATGAGAAAAAGCAAATTCTTAAAGTTTTACACCGCAGTAATATATTTGTTTTTGTTTATGCCTATGCTTTATTTGGTGTTGCTTAGTTTCAACACTTCTAAAAACACAGGCAGTATTGAGGGATTTACGCTTGAATGGTATAACGAGCTTTTCAGCAGCGGTGATTTGATTAAACTGCTTGGCAATTCCGTGCTGCTTGCCGTATGTGCTTCAGTAGTTTCTACGATTCTTGGTACAATGGCTGCAATCGGCATTTTCTCTATGAAAAAGCGCGCACAGTCGGCTATGATGACAGTGACTAATATACCTATGACTAATCCTGATATTGTAACGGGTATATCTCTTGCCTTGCTTTTTAGTTTCATCGGTTATATTTTTAAGACCAATTCTTATCTTGGATTTGGCACGTTGCTTATTGCACATGTAACCTTTTGTTTGCCTTATATTGTGCTTTCGGTTATGCCGAAACTCAGTCAAATGGATAAGAATTTACTTGATGCCGCATTGGATTTGGGTTGCACACCCTTGCAGGCGTTTTTTAAGGTAACCTTGCCTGAAATTATGCCCGGAATTGTTTCAGGTCTTATGATGGCGTTTACCTATTCTCTTGACGATTTTATCATCAGTTATTTCGTAGTGGGTACAGATTTTAATACATTGCCTCTTGAAATATACAACTATGTTAAAAAGCCAATTTCACCCTCTGTATATGCATTGTTTACCCTTATGTTTGTTATAATAATGCTGCTTCTTGTTTCAACCAATTTTATTCAAATGCGTCAAGACAAGAAGAATGGTGCTAAAGAGGGAGGCACAGTATGAAAAAAAGAATAATGTCTATTGTTATCTGTGCCGTGTTGATTTTTGTTACTATACCCGTTTTTACTTCTTGCGAAAGTCAAGTCAAAACCCTTAATGTTTTTAACTGGGGTCAGTATATTGCCAACGGTGAAGATGGTACTGTTGACCTTATTGCAAAGTTTGAAAAAGAAACGGGAATCAAGGTTAATTATCTTACCTATGAAAGTAATGAAGCAATGTATGCCAAGCTTAAATCAGGCGGCGCAAGTTATGATATAGTCATCCCATCTGACTATATGATAGCCCGACTGATAAAAGAGGATATGCTTCAGCCGATTGATTTTTCAAAACTCAGCAATTACAGTAATATTGATGATAGTTTTAAGCATCTGAACTTTGACCCTGAGAATAAATATAGTGTGCCTTATACTTGGGGAACAGTTGGAATTATTTATAACAAAAAGTATGTAAAAAAAGAGGTTGACAGTTGGGAGCTTCTTTGGGACAGTGATTATAAAGATAAAATTCTTATGTTCAGCAACTCAAGGGATGCTATGGCTATAGGTCAGCTGCTTACAAAGGTTGACCCCAATACTACCAATAAAGCAGACCTTGAAAAAGCCGCAAGCAAACTTGTTAAACAGCGCCCCTTTGTTCAGGATTACGTTATGGACCAGATTTTTGACAAGATGATAAACGAGGTGGCGTGGATTGCGCCCTATTATGCAGGTGACTATCTGTATATGGCGGAAGAAAACGAAAACCTTGAATTTTGCTTGCCAAAAGAGGGTTTTAACCGATTTGTTGACAGTATGTGTATTTTGAAGAGTAGTACAAACACAGATGCTGCACACAAGTTTATAGACTTTATTTTAAGACAAGATGTGCAGTTTGAAAACGTAGACTATATCGGCTATTCATCACCATTCAAGGCTGAATTGATTCCTGAAGATTATATTGATGAAGTATCATATCCTGATAAAATAACCTTGGAACGCTCGTTTATGTTTGAAAATTTGCCTACTAATGTTTTGCAGAATATAGACTCTCTTTGGATAGAAGTCAGAATATCATAAAAATACGCGGAGATTACTCCGCGTATTTTTTATAAATGTTGGAAAATAATATAGAAAACACTTGACTTTTAAAAGGGATGATGTTATAATCATTAACTGTTGACGATGCATATTTCGTGCGTTGTTCAACAGTGGAAGTTGTGTCTGAAACGACACAGTTTATAAGAGCCATTAGCTCAGGCGGTAGAGCACTTGACTTTTAATCAAGGTGTCCGGGGTTCGAGTCCCCGATGGCTCACCATTTTTTTATTCCGCCAATAAGGCGGATTTTTTTGTTGTAAGGCAAGATTTGTTCTTGACAAAGGTTGTATATGATATTATAATAATCAAGTCTTAAGACACGTCTCAATAGCTCAGCTGGATAGAGCATCTGCCTTCTAAGCAGAGGGCCGGGGGTTCGAGTCCCTCTTGGGACGCCAAAAAACTCTCGTTCTTTTGAACGAGAGTTTTTTTATCCATTGCGAAAGCAATGGTATATCATCAACGATAGCAACGCTATCGTTGTATCTCATCAGTCCGTTAGGACTGTATATCATCACGCTTTAGCGTGTATCAAAAACTTTCGCAATGATGATATACAACTTCTTACGAAGTTGATGATATGCAATTCCTGCGGAATTGATGATATACAATGTTCCGCATTGATTTTTCGCCGCTTTTATGCTAT
>JAZOLY010000010.1:0-8794 GCA_045653445.1 Acutalibacteraceae bacterium | reverse complement strand
GCACAATGCTTTGCGGATGCTTTGCACTGCTTAACGTGCCCTATGTGGTGCTTATCCCAATTTTGATATAATAAAAACCTGTGCAACAAATGTTGCACAGGTTTTTAGTTATTCTTCGTTATTATCGTTCAAAATGAAATTGTCATCAAAATTCAGTTCTTTGTCGGTTCGCTCAACTTTGGGCAAATCGGCTTTTTCTTTCTTGCTCAAGAAAACTATAAGCAAAACTGTCAGGGCAATTACTGCCGCACCAAGAGGGATTATAACAATTAAACCGAACTTTCCAAAAAAGGAATCGTTAATCTCAACAACGGGTGCGTTGGTATTGCTGTCGGGCTTTGCAATGTTACTGTTAGGCAAAGTACCGATGTATCTTTGTAAGGTGCCCTCTGCACAGTCGTAAAGGTAAAAGCCTAATTCACCATTTTGGTTGCACAGATAAACAAGATAAAAATCCTGATTTGCATCGTATATCCAAGCGTCGTACTGATTTTCACCCAACTCAAGTGCCCGCGGAGAAAAACCTTTCGGCAGGTTTACGCTTTTGGGCTTTTCAATCACAATAAAGTTCTGATTAAGCACTGTCAATGGTTGATATAGATGGTATGAAATATCTGCCTTGTTATAGACGTAAAACTTTGCTTCGCCGTTTTCATCTTCAAGATAGAGCATAGTTACACTGCCTGCTCCGTTAACAACCGCCATAACCTCTTTGTCACCAAGCTTTGTAACGGTGGCAGAAAATCCTGCGGGGATTTTATCGGCAGGCAACTCGTCAACAACAGTGAAAGGATTGCCGTCAATGAAAATCTGCTCGTCCACAACGGGAGCATCGGGCTCTTGTGATGAAGGAGTGTCTGAAGGGGGAACTTCACTGCCGTTTGATGCGCGCACAATCTTGATAGTATAGGTGCGCTTACTGCCGTTTTGAGCGGTAACAGTTACCTTGCGTGTGTTACTGCCTACTTTAAGGGTGGCACTGCCTGAAACACTGGTAGTAGCGGTGCTGTCCTCAACAGTGGGAGTAAGATACATAGTAGTTGTTTCATTAGGCACATTCACTGTGTAGTTAAGCACGCTCTTTGAAAAAGCAGGGGATAAGGTGCCGCTTGAAAGGGTAAGGCTTTTAAGGTAGTTGTTGCTTGAAAGGGGCTTCTCGGCTTGAATGGAAACCGATGATGAAGCAGATACGTTGCTAAGATAATTATAGTTTACGTCACTTATTTCGGTAGAGGTAAAGGTAAAGGTGTTAGAACCCTCTGCCTTTGCCTTAAAGGTGATAACAAACTTAAACTCGCTTGCACCGTTACCTGTGGAGTCCCACTTTGAGAGTGTAAGCAGACCGCCTGCACCGTTTACGCTTTCGCCCGAAACAAATTCGACAAGGCTTGCATTGTAGCTTAATTGACCTTGCACACTTCCCATACCCGTATCGGCAGAAACGCGCAGGGTAACAGTGAATTGGTCATTGGGCTTAACGGTAGAACTGCTTGCTGATACTGCTGCTTTTGCAGTAGCCGCCGAAGCAGAAAAAACGCAAAGGCTTGCCAGCAAAACCAAAGCCGTAATTAAAGAAACTAATTTTTTCATTTTCAAACCGCCTTACTGAGTGATGGTGTAGGTGCCTAAAATATGACGCTGACCCATAAATAAGTCGACAGTTGTTAAGTTGCCGTCTTTGTTAACGTCGGAAGCGCACAGCCTTGAGCCTGTCAGACTGTAGGAGCCTAAGATGATGCGCTGACCCATAAACAAGTCAACGGTGGTGATTTTGCCGTCGGCATTTATATCGCCGTAAATTACTACTTCATAGGTAAGATAAACGGTGCCGTCTGCCTTATAAATAATCACATTATCACCCGAGCAGACACTACCGCTTGAGCGTGTAACTCCACTTGCATCCTTAACCTCAACCGAGCCGTTAGTGATACCCATATTGGCAATAAAATCAGCAACTGTCGTTTCAGGCGCAACGCCCGTAATGTAGGTCGCAAGGGTGTACTTTGTGCCACTGATGTTGGGAATACTGCTATCTCCACCGCCGGATGCTTGCTGACGGCTTATATCAATGGTGTAGTTACGCTTTGTGCCCGATTGGGCAGTGACGGTAATTGTTATTTTGTTGTCGCCGTAATTAAGGGGGATAATTCCTGTGCCTGATACTGTAGCGTTAGAATCGGCAGGAGTGGCATTTATAACCACCTTGTCTGTCTCACTGCTTACAACCAACTCGTAGTCGTAGGTGTAGGTAGAGAAAGCAGGGGAGAGTGTGTGACCCTCAACCGAAAGAGCGTTGAGCAAATAGTTGTTTGCACCCGAGCCGGTAGGCTTAACACAAGGGGTACTTGGCATATCGCGAAAAACAGGAATTTTGAAAACAAGATTGCTGTTTATAACGTCGTCTGTAATGCCGTTTTTAAGACTGCTTGCTTCGCTGAAAACCACCTGAATATTGGACATATACTGGTGGGTGTAATATCCGCCTTTTTCAATAAGGTCAAACTTTTGCAGATAAAGAGTGTCCTGCCCAATGCTTATATAACCGCCGGCAATAAACTCTGCACCGCCTAAAATAGATTTGTAAGGGGTGTCCCAACCTTTGTTTTTAGCGTGCATAGCGCCCATAGTAACGTTTGAAAGGTTACCTGAATTATAAGCGTTGATGTTAAAGAAATTGTAATAGCCTTCATAACCCGACACGTCACCTCTTGAAAGGGCAGAGCCGCCGGCACCATGCTCCTGCCTGCAACGGCTTGCAAGGTGGTACGCGCTTACATTGGTTTGCTTTGCGGCGTCAAGAAAAGCGTCGGCATAGGTGGCAAACTCGTCAAACTGGGCGGGATATTCCCCCTCCATAAATGTGCCTTTAAGAATTTGGTTAATGTTTTCCACCGTTTCGGTTGATGAGTAAGACAAATTCAAAAATGCATAAACATATGTATCGGTCAGATAGTTTCTGGGGTCAAGACAGTGCTTGATAAGCTCTTCAGATGCCTGAATCCAGTTAGACCCGTCAAAAACAGTGTGTTTGCCTGTGTCGGGATTGTATGCACCCTGTTGATAGGAATAAAAAGCGTCGGGATAGTAAGAAAGCTTTTGCACAAGACTGCGTCTCAGCACACTTTCACCTGCCACGGCATCACTCCATTTAAGACCTGTGTCTTGCGCCACAAAAATCCAGTTTGGATGAGCGGCGTGCAGATTACGAAGCCCCTCTTTGTAGCTTTCGGGGAAATTTTGTGCGGCAAGATATGCCTCAAAATCCGCATCGGGAGTGTATTCGGGAATGACAGCGTTAATTCTTATATACTGAGATGAAACGTAACCTACACTGCCGTTAAAATCAATCTGATACCAACCGCTATAGGATGTGCTGTCGGTAATGGTAACGGTGGAGCCTTTGGCAGCCCAACCGATTGTTGATGCAGAAGCGTTAGGCGCAGAGCGCACTCTTAAAGGGTCGGTCTGGGTAATAACAGTACCGGTAACACTGCTTGTAGCAAAGGCATACTGAGCAGAGGGCGCAATCACAGCGGTGAAGGTAACCACAATGCACAGGATAACCGATAATAGCTTTTTATATAACTGCACCTTTTACTCATATCCTTTCTGTCGAAATTCTTACAATTTTGTAACATATTTCATATTATACAAGTTTTAGGTTGTTATGTCAATCTCTTGAGCGTAGAAAAAATTATTAAATTTTTTCCAAATAAAGTATATAAGCCTTGCTTTAAATGAAACGGCTTCTGATAACAGCAAAAAAAGACCGATTACATTATTTAATATATAATGAGTCAAACAGCGGTAAAAAGGGTGCAAATTAAGGTGTTAAACCCCTATAAAAAATAAAAATTTTGCAAATGCAAAAAAATGCTTGACATTTGCAAAATTTGGTAGTAAAATATTAAACTGCACAAATAATGGGTGTCTGTACCCGTGTGAACTTTTCCGACGATTATTATAGCAGAACAAATGCAATTCGTCAAGTGTAAGTTTACAGGGGCTGTCCACACCCGAAAAGAGTGTTTTTAGATAGGCGTAACAACCTAATCAGATGAAGGAGTGATAAAGCCAATGGTGAAAGTCAAACCTGTCCATCTTGGCAAAACTGTCCGTATGAGCTTTTCCAAAATCAACGAGGTTTTGGATATGCCCAATCTTATCGAAATTCAGAAGAACTCTTATCAGTGGTTCCTTGGTGACGGCTTGAAAGAGGTGTTTGCCGATATGTCGGCAATTTCTGACTATTCCGATAATCTTGTGCTCAGCTTTATTGACTACCGTCTTGACGACAAACCCAAGTACACAGTTGAAGAGTGCAAAGAGCGTGATACCACCTATGCATCTCCTATGCGTGTACGCGCACGCCTTTTAAATAAGGAAACAGGCGAAATTAAAGAGAACGAAGTGTTCATCGGCGATTTCCCCCTTATGACCGAGTCGGGCACGTTTGTTATCAACGGTGCCGAGCGTGTTGTTGTATCACAGCTTGTTCGTTCTCCCGGTGTCTATTATGATGTAGAGATTGACAAGTCGGGCAGCAAAAAGTTCAGTGCCACCGTTATTCCTAACCGCGGTGCATGGCTTGAGTATGAAACCGATGTTAACGACATTCTTTACGTCCGCATTGATAAAAACCGTAAAATACCCGTAAGCACCTTTATTCGCTCACTGGGTGTATTTACTGATACCCAAATGACCAATGCAGAGATGGAGTCGCTTTTCGGCAAGGATATTCGTCTTGAATACACCTTTGAAAAGGACGCTACCAAAGACGTTGAGGAAGCATTGCTTGAGGTTTACAAGAAGCTCCGCCCCGGTGAACCCTTCACCGTAGAGGGCGCAAAGGGCTATCTTTACAGTCTCTTCTTTGACCCCCACCGTTACGATATGTCTCGCGTTGGCCGCTATAAGTATAATAAGAAGCTTGCATTGGCAGGCCGTATTATAGGCAAGGCTTTGTCTCAGCCCGTTGTTGCACCCCTTACAGGTGAAGTGTTGGCAGATGCCGGCACACTTGTCACCAAAGAGTTGGCTGCTACTATCGAGGCAGCAGGTGTTAGCGAAGTATACCTTAATGTAATCGAAACCGACGGTTCCGAAAGTGAAGTTAAGGTTATCTCTAACGGTATGGTTGACCTTAGCAAGTTTGTTGAGGCAGACGTTTACGATGCCGTTAAGGATGTTGTAAACGAGCATGTTTGCTTTGCCGTACTTCGTGAAATTCTCGAAAATGCCGCTGATAAGGACGACCTTGTTGCCACCCTTATTGAGCGCGCTTCAGAGCTTATTCCAAACACTATCACTCTTGACGATATTTTTGCCGCCACCAACTATTTCATCGGCCTTAATCACGAGGTTGGAACCATCGACGATATTGACCACCTTGGTAACCGTCGTATCCGTTGCGTTGGCGAATTGCTTCAGAATCAGTTCCGTATCGGTTTCTCACGTATGGAGCGTGTTATCCGCGAAAAGATGTCACTTCAGGCACAGGATATTGATGCAGTAACTCCTCAAAGCCTTATCAACATCCGTCCTGTTGTTGCCGCTATTAAGGAATTTTTCGGTTCATCACAGCTTTCACAGTTTATGGACCAGACCAATCCTTTGTCAGAGCTTACTCATAAGCGTCGTTTGTCTGCTTTGGGCCCCGGCGGTCTTTCACGTGACCGCGCAGGCTTCGAAGTTCGTGACGTACATTACAGCCACTACGGCCGTATGTGTCCTATCGAAACTCCTGAAGGACCCAACATCGGACTTATTTCATATCTTGCAACCTATGCTCGCATCAACACCTACGGCTTTATTGAAACTCCTTTCCGTAAGGTTATGCTTGACGACAAGGGTGTGCCCTATGTATCAAACACAGTTGAGTATATGACTGCAGACGTTGAGGACGATTACATTGTTGCTCAGGCAAACACTCCTCTTGATGAGAACGGCTACTTCATCAACAAGACTGTAACTACCCGTTTCCGTGACGAGTTCCTTGAAGTTACACCTAACGAAGTTAGCTATATGGACGTATCACCTAAGATGGCAGTTTCTGTTGCCACCGCTATGATACCCTTCCTTGAAAATGACGATACCAACCGTGCTTTGATGGGTTCAAACATGCAGAAGCAGGCAGTTCCGCTTCTTAAGACCGAGTCTCCTATCGTTGCAACAGGTATGGAGTATAAGGCTGCAGTTGACTCAGGCGTTGTTGTGCTTGCAAAGCGTGCAGGTACCGTAACCGTAGCAGATGCCGACAAGATTGAGATTAAGGCAGAAAACGGCGAAATTGACAGTTATAAGCTTATCAAGTTCATCCGTTCAAACCACGGCACCTGTCTCAATCAGCGTCCTATTGTTGAGGTTGGTCAGCAGGTTTCTGCAGGCGAGGTTATCGCCGACGGCCCCGCAACCTGCAACGGTGAAATCTCCCTTGGTAAGAATGCCCTTATCGGCTTTATGACTTGGGAAGGTTACAACTACGAAGACGCTGTTCTTCTTAACGAAAAGATTGTACGTGATGATGTTTACACATCTGTTCACATTGAAAAATACGAAGTTGAAGCACGCGACACCAAGCTTGGACCTGAAGATATCACCCGTGATATCCCCAACGTTGGTGAAGATGCCCTTAAAGACCTTGACGAGCGCGGTATCATCCGCATCGGTGCTGAGGTTCGTGCAGGGGATATCCTTGTTGGTAAGGTAACTCCTAAGGGTGAAACCGAGCTTACTGCTGAGGAGCGTTTGCTCCGCGCCATCTTCGGCGAAAAGGCAAGAGAAGTTCGTGATACGTCATTGCGTGTACCTCACGGTGAGTACGGCACCATCGTTGATGTTGACGTATTTACCCGCGAAAATTCAAGTGAACTCAACCCCGGTGTTAATACCGTTGTTCGTTGCTATATTGCCCAGAAGCGTAAGATTTCTGTTGGTGACAAAATGGCAGGACGCCACGGTAACAAGGGTGTTGTTTCCCGCATTCTTCCTCAGGAAGATATGCCTTTCCTCCCCGATGGCAGACCTCTTGACATCGTGCTCAATCCTTTGGGCGTTCCTTCCCGTATGAACATCGGTCAGGTGCTCGAGGTACACTTGGGTATGGCAGCCAAGAACTTGGGTTGGAAGGTGTGCACCCCCGTATTTGATGGCGCACACGAAGGCGATATTATGGAAATGTTTGAACAGGGCGGCTACTACCGTGACGTAATGTTCAACAAAGAAAACGGCAAGTTTATGGAGCCTCTTGGCGGTAAGATTCTTGTTGAAGAAACTGTCCGTGAAGACGGTAAGAAGGATATTGCACGCCTTGATGAAGCAACCGTAAAGGATATGGCTGCTTTGACCGAGCTTGCATTTAACGACAAACTTAAGGTTATCGACGGTAAGATATTCTTGCGTGACGGCCGCACAGGTGAGCGTTTTGACAACCCTGTAACCGTTGGCTATATGTACTACCTCAAGCTCCATCACCTTGTTGATGATAAGATTCACGCCCGTTCAACCGGTCCTTACTCACTGGTTACCCAGCAGCCTCTCGGCGGTAAGGCACAGTTCGGCGGTCAGCGTTTCGGTGAAATGGAAGTTTGGGCACTTGAAGCATACGGTGCCGCCTACACCTTGCAGGAAATCCTCACCATCAAGTCTGACGATATTGTTGGCCGTGTAGATACCTACGAAGCCATTATCAAGGGTCAGAATGTTCCTAAGCCGGGCGTTCCCGAGTCATTTAAGGTTCTTATTAAAGAATTGCAGGCTCTCGGTCTTGATGTTCGCGTACTTGATAAGTACAACGAGGAAATCGACCTTAAGCAAACCTTTAACGACGATGATATGGGTCTTGTTTCTCCCGATGTTCCCGCTATCGCAACCGATACCGACTTCGAGGGCAACTATGACGGCTATACCATTGAAGATAACGAGGGCAACCCCGTTACTGACGAGTCAGAGGATGACGATTACATCGATTCCTATGGCGACGATGAAGAATAAGGAGGGTACGGATTATGGAATTTAATGAGTTTGAATCAATAAAAATCGGTCTTGCCTCTCCTGAGCAGGTTCGTTCTTGGTCATTTGGCGAGGTTAAAAAGCCCGAAACCATCAACTACCGTACACTTAAGCCCGAGCGTGACGGACTTTACTGCGAGCGCATTTTCGGACCCACTAAGGACTGGGAATGTCACTGCGGTAAGTATAAGCGCATTCGTTATAAGGGCAAAATCTGTGAGCGTTGCGGTGTTGAAATTACCCGTGCCAAAGTCCGCCGTGAGCGTATGGGCTCTATTGAGCTTGCCGCTCCCGTGTCACACATTTGGTACTACAAGACCATTCCTTCAAGAATGGGCCTTGTTCTTGACGTTACTCCCCGTGTACTTGAGCAGGTGCTCTATTTCTCAGCCTATATCGTAATTGATCCGGGCGATACACCCCTTGAAAAGAAGCAGCTGCTTAACGAAAAGCAGTATCGCGATATGCTTGAAAAGTATGAGGACTCCTTTACCGCAGGTATGGGTGCCGAGGCTATTCAGGCACTGCTTAAAGAAATCGACCTTGAAAAGTTAAGTGAAGAACTTAAGGCAGAACTTGAAGAGGCAAACGGTCAGAAAAAGGCCCGCCTTATCAAGCGCCTTGAAGTTATCGAGGCATTCCGTACCTCAGGCAACCGCCCCGAGTGGATGATTATGGACGTTCTGCCCGTAATTCCCCCCGATTTGCGTCCTATGGTACAGTTGGACGGTGGCAGATTTGCTTCCTCTGACTTAAACGAGCTCTATCGTCGCGTCATCAGCCG
>JAZOLY010000009.1:0-11518 GCA_045653445.1 Acutalibacteraceae bacterium | reverse complement strand
GAAAACGCAGTTCAGCTACTTTACCAAGGATGCGCTCGGCAAGGTTTGCCGTGACGTTGAGTATTTTGCCAACAAGGAAGGACTAGGAGCACACGCAAAGAGCGCAGTCATAAGATTTGACGAGGAGTAATACCGATAGATGAGCCAGTATATCAACAAAAAATTTTCAACGCTTGAAGCATATACTCCCGGTGAACAGCCAACGGATATGCAATATATCAAGCTTAACACCAATGAGTCGCCGTATCCGCCTTCGAAGGGCGTTTTAGATGCGGTAAATGCTCTTGAGGTGTCAAAATTAAATCTTTATCCCGATCCTACGTGTAACTCGCTAAAGGATGCGATAGCTTCACTTTACGGCGTAGAAAGAGAAAACGTTTTTGTGTCAAACGGTTCAGATGACATTCTTAACTTTTTCTTTATGGCGTTTTGTGACGACGTTGAGCATCCTGTAAAATTCCCGTCAATTTCGTACGGATTTTACAGAGTTTATGCGGAGCTTTACGGTGTTGATTATACGGCTGTGCCATTGAACGATGACTTTACTATCAATACCTCTGATTACTTAGGGAACAGCGCAAACGTAGTTATTGCAAATCCCAACGCTCCTACAGGTATCGCACTTACACTTGAAGAGATTGAGGCAATCGTTGTCGCAAATCCCGATAGAGTTGTGCTTATAGACGAAGCATACGTTGATTTTGGCGCGCAGAGTGTGGTATCGCTTACGGGAAAGTATAAAAATCTGATCGTCGTATGTACGTATTCAAAATCACGCTCTATGGCAGGTGCAAGGCTTGGCTTTGGTATAGGTTGCGAGGCACTTATAAACGACCTTAAAACCGTTAAATACTCCACCAACCCTTATAACATTAACAGTATGACTATGGCGGCAGGTCTTGGTTGCTTAAAAGACGAGGATTACACACGTAAAAACTGCAACGAGATTATTGAAACCCGTCAGTATACTGCAAATGAACTTAAAAAATTAGGTTTTGAGATGACCGAGTCTGCCACAAACTTTTTGTTTTGCAAACACCCCCATATTGACGGCGGTGAACTTTACAGAAGGCTAAAAGAGGCAGGGGTGCTTGTGCGCCACTTTGACACTGACAAGCTTTGTCAGTACAACCGTATTACCATCGGCACCCGTCAGCAGATGGATGCCCTTATCCAAAAAACAAAAACTATTTTGGAGGATAAAAAATGAGAACTGCTACTATTTTAAGAGAAACTGCAGAAACCCAAATCAATCTTGTTATTGACCTTGACGGAGCAGGCACTGCTCAGATTGACAGCGGATGCGGATTTTTAGACCATATGCTTACCCTTTTTGCCAAGCACGGCAGATTTGATATTACACTTACCTGCAAGGGTGACACCTACGTTGATGACCACCACACTGTTGAGGACATCGGCATTGCTCTTGGCAAGGCTTTTAAAGAGGCTCTTGGTGATAAAAAGGGTGTAAACCGCTACGGTAATATGATTTTGCCTATGGATGAGGCGCTTATTATGTCTGCCGTTGACCTTTCGGGCAGAGGATTGCTAAACTACGGTCTTACCATTCCTACCGAAAAGGTTGGCAGTTTTGACACCGAACTTGTTGAGGAGTTTTGGCTTGGCTTTGTGAGAAATGCCGAGTGCACCTTGCACATCAAACAACTTGACGGCACCAATTCTCACCACATTATTGAGGGGGCATTCAAATCGGTTGCCCGTTCACTTAAAGCCGCAGTTGAAATTGACCGCGATTTCGCAGACGAAATCCCCTCTACGAAGGGAGTTCTTTAATGGTTGCCATTGTTGATTACGGAGTAGGTAATCTGTTCTCCTTAAAAAGCAGTTTTGCCGCTATTGGTGCCGAAATTGTAGTTACCGACGATGCCAACGTGCTTAAAAGCGCAGACAGAATAATTCTGCCAGGCGTTGGTGCTTTTGGTGATGCGGCAGAGAAACTTCGCAAGACAGGACTTGACAAAGTTTTGATAGAGTTAGCAGCCGAAGGCAAGCCTCTTATGGGCATTTGTCTTGGTATGCAACTACTTTTTGACAAGGGCTACGAATACGGCGAGCACGACGGACTTGGTCTTATTTCGGGCAACGTTAAGCCTATTGCAGATGTTATTCCCAATAATCTTAAAATCCCACACATTGGTTGGAATGAACTTGATTTTAAAGAGGACTGTCCCCTTTTCAAATATTTAAACAAGGGTGACTGTGTCTATTTTGTTCATTCATTCTATGCCGCCGACTGCGACCAGTCGGTGATTGCCACAGCGGAATATGGCGCAAATCTTACTGCCGCAGCTCAAACTGGCAACGTTTACGGTTGTCAGTTTCATCCCGAAAAAAGCGGCAATGTGGGTCTAAATATTCTGCGCGCATTTTGCGAAATTTGAGGTATTTTTATGATAATTTATCCCGCTATTGATTTATACGAAGGCAAGGCGGTCAGGCTTTTTAAGGGTGATTATGCCCAAATGACCGTTTACAGTGAAAACCCCGTAGACGTGGCTTTAGACTTTAAAAACGCCGGTGCAACCCACATTCATTTGGTGGATTTAGAGGGTGCAAAATCAGGCACTACCCCCAATCTTGATACCGTTTGCAAGATTAAATCTGCCGCAGGGCTTTTTTGCGAGGTTGGCGGTGGTATTCGCAGTATGGAGGTTGTTGACCGCTACATCGGCGCAGGGGTTGACAGGGTTATTCTTGGCACTGCCGCAGTAACCAACCCCGAATTTCTGCAAGAAGCCGTTAAAAAACACGGCTCAAAAATTGCCGTTGGCGTTGATATTAAAGAGGGCAAGGTTGCCATTAAGGGTTGGACTGAAAAATCAGAGCTTGATGCCTTCGACTTTTGCGAAAGTCTGCAAGCCCTTGGTGTTGACACCCTTATAATCACCGATATTTCCCTTGACGGCGCTATGAAAGGCACCAACGTTCCCCTTTATAAAGAGTTGTCACAAAAGTTTAATATGCAGATTATTGCATCGGGCGGTGTTTCATCCATAGAGGATGTTTCCCGTTTGCGTCAACTTGATATGTACGGCGCCATAATCGGCAAGGCATATTACACAGGTGCCATTGACCTTAAAGAAGCAATCGAGGTGGCAAAATGATAACAAAGCGTATTATCCCCTGCCTTGACGTGCGTGACGGCAGAGTGGTTAAAGGCATTAACTTTGAGGGATTAAAGGATGTTTCCTCCCCTGTTGAACTTGCCAAATTTTATAGCGACTGCGGTGCCGACGAGTTGGTTTTTTACGATATTACCGCATCATCCGACGGCAGAAAACTGTTTACCGATATTTTGTGTGAAACGGCAAAAAGCGTATTTATTCCGCTGACTGTTGGCGGCGGCATCAATACCGTTGCCGACTTTGACAGAGTGCTTAAATGCGGTGCCGACAAGGTTAGCGTTAATTCGGGTGCTATCCGTAACCCTAATCTTATTTACGATGCCGCAAAGCTTTACGGCGACCAGTGTGTTGTGCTTTCGGTTGACGTTAAACGTGTTGACGGCAAATTCTGTGTTTTTGCCAAAGGCGGCAGAGAAAACACAGGTATGGAAGCAATAGGTTGGATTAAGCGTTGCGTTGACTCAGGCGCAGGCGAAATTGTAGTCAACTCCATTGATACCGATGGCGTTAAAGGCGGATTTGACCTTGAAATGCTTGAGGCGGTGTGCAACGTGGTTAACGTGCCCGTTATTGCATCAGGCGGTGCAGGAAACATCGACCACTTTATTCAGTTATTTAACGCTTTGCCAAAGGTTGATGCAGGCTTGGCGGCATCAATATTCCACTTTGGCGAGGTTAAAATAAGCGACCTTAAACAAGAAATGAAAAAGCAGGGCATTCCTGCTCGCGTATAGAAAGGATTTTTGGTATGTTAGATATTTCTACACTTAAATTTGACGAAAAGGGTCTTATCCCTGCAATCGTGGTTGACTCTGTAACAAAGCAGGTGCTTACCCTTGCTTATATGAATGAGGAAAGCCTTAAAATCTCACTTGAAAAGGGACTTACCTGTTTTTACAGCCGCTCCCGTCAGGAATTGTGGCTTAAAGGTGAAACAAGCGGCAATTATCAGCACATCGTTTCAATTACCGCCGACTGCGACAAAGACGCTTTGGTAGTAGTTGTTGAGCCTGACGGCCCTGCCTGCCACCTTGGAACAAAATCTTGCTTTGAAAACAGACTTTGGGAGAGTGACGAACTTAAAGAGTTTTCTTTGCAGTCACTTATGAGCCTTATTGAAGGCAGAAAAACCGACAAAAAAGAGGGTTCATACACTACCTATTTGTTTGAAAAGGGACTTGATAAAATCCTCAAAAAAGTCGGTGAGGAATGCACCGAAGTTATCATTGCAGGCAAGGCAGAGGACAAGGCAGAGACTATCTATGAAATTGCCGACCTTACCTATCACATTATGGTGCTTATGATTGAAGCAGGCATTTCTCTTGAGGATATTCACAACGAACTGAAATCCCGCCACGTTATTGACCACAAGGTAAAGCAGGAGAAAATGACAAAATGATTAAGTGGGACTATCACATCCACTCCCATTATTGCGACGGCAAGAACTCCCCCCTTGAAATGATTGAGTCGGCGATAAATATGGGGCTTACCGCTATCGGTTTTTCGGGGCACAGTTACACCGATTTTGACGGCAGTTTTTGTATGAGCCTTGAAAATTCTGAGTTGTATTACGAAGAAATCACTGCACTGAAAAAGCAACACAAGGATAAAATCAAAATTTTATGCGGTGTTGAGCAGGATTATTTTGGTGGCAAGCCTATTACAGATTTTGACTATGTTATCGGCTCAGTTCATTATGTTAAAAAAGACGGTATCTATTTTGATGTTGACCGAAGCAGAGATTATCTTGAAAAGGTCGTTAATGAATATTTTGACGGTGACATATTCTCTTTTTGCGAGGGATATTTTGACTTGGTTTCAAAGGTGGTTGAGGCTACGAGCGCTGATATTATCGGCCACTTTGACCTGGTCTCAAAATTCAACGAGGGAGACTGCATATTTGACAGTAATCATCCCCGTTATGTTGATGCTTGGCAAAAGGCGGTAGACAGACTTTTGCCATACGGCAAGCCTTTTGAAATCAACACCGGTGCTATCTCAAGAGGTTACAGAAATACTCCATACCCAAGCAAAGATATGATAACTTATATTGCGAACAAGGGTGGCAAGTTTGTTTTAAACAGTGACAGTCATTCTGCCGATAATATCTGTTTTGAGTTTGAAAAATGGTATAAATGGGCTACCGATTTGGGTGCCGAATTTGTTGATTTAACAGTATAAAATTTACGGCTTTTCGGTCAATTCCGAAGAGCCGTTTGTTTTTTGTCAAAAAAATTTTATATATTTTGTTAAATGTTACAAGTTTATGCATTATTATGCGCATAATCGTTGCATATAATGTAAACTATTCAATATTTATGCAAATATTAGTTGACAAAAAGCGCTATTTATCTTATAATTATTCAATCAATGATTAAATTGGCAATTTGTTTTTTAAAGTGAGGTTTTGACTATGGCAAAGGTGTTTATTGACGGCAGTGCAGGCACTACAGGACTGCGCATTGTCGAGCGTCTTGAAGGCAGAAAAGATATTGAACTTATCCGCTTGCCCGAAGATTTAAGAAAAGACGATAATGCCCGACGCCAAGCCTTAAACAGTGCCGATATTGCCTTTTTGTGTTTGCCTGATGCCGCCGCAATTCAGGCGGTAAGTATGGTAGATAATCCCAACACCGTTATTATTGACACTTCCACCGCTCACCGCACCGCAGAGGGATGGACCTACGGTTTCCCCGAACTTTGCGGTAAAGACAAGGTGGCATCTTCAAAGCGTATTGCCAACCCAGGTTGCCATGCAAGCGGTTTTGTGGCACTTGTTAAGCCTTTGGTTGACAAGGGTATAATCAGCAAGGATGCTCTGCTCACTTGCTTTTCTCTTACCGGATATTCAGGTGGCGGCAAGGGTATGATTGCCGACTACAATTCCCCTGATAGAGACAAGTTGCTTGACGGTCCCCGTCAGTACGGACTGACTCAACAGCACAAGCACCTTAAAGAGATTGGTGTGCTATGCTCCCTTAATAATCTGCCTGCCTTTTGCCCCATTGTTGCCGATTTTTACAGCGGTATGGAGGTTACGGTACCTCTCTTCAAAAATATGATTAACGGCACAATTGATGATATTAAAGCAGTTTACAAATCGGTTTATACAGGTGATATTGTTAAGTTTGTTGACAGTGCCGACGAGGGTGGATTTATGTCTGCCGCCGCAATGAGTGGCAACGACGGTATGCAAATTACAGTTTGCGGAAATGACGACCGCATTTTGCTTATCAGCAGATTTGATAATCTTGGCAAGGGTGCTTCGGGCTCTGCCATTCAGAATATGAACATTGTACTTGGCGCAGACGAAACTGCAGGGTTAGACCTTTAAGGAGGATATAGTATGATTAAAATGATAGATGGCGGTATTTGTGCCGCAAAGGGCTTTGTTGCCAACGGAATTCATTGCGGTATACGTAAAAACCAAACAAAGCGCGATTTGGCTTTGATTGTCAGCGAAAAAAAGGCTAACGCCGCCGCAGTTTATACTACAAATCTGGTTAAAGGCGCTCCCCTTTCTGTTACAAAAAATCATATTGCAGACGGTACCGCTCAAGCAATCATCTGCAACAGCGGTAATGCCAACACCTGCAACGCTAACGGTATAGAAATTGCAGAAAAAATGAGTCTGCTTGTTGCAAACCAAATAAACGTTGCCGCCGAGGACGTTGTGGTTGCATCAACCGGCGTTATCGGTCAACCTCTTGACATCACTCCTATTGCAAACGGTCTGCCCGAATTGGCAAGCGGTTTGTCGGTTGAGGGTGCAGAGTTTGCCGCTCAGGCAATTCTTACCACCGATACTGTGGCAAAGGAGGTTGCAGTTGAGTTTACCATTGGCGGCAAAATCTGTCATCTTGGCGGTATTGCCAAGGGTAGCGGTATGATTCATCCAAACATGGCAACTATGCTTGTGTTTTTGACTACCGATGCGGCTATCTCCCCTGCTGTGCTGCAAAAGGCACTGTCCGGTGATATTAAAGACACCTTTAATATGGTTAGTGTTGACGGCGACACTTCTACAAACGATATGGTGGTTGTGCTTGCTAACGGAATGGCAGAAAACGTTGAAATCACCGCCGAGGGTGACGATTTTAACGAGTTTATGAAGGCACTTAACACTGTTACCGTGTCACTCTGCCGTATGATTGCAGGTGACGGCGAGGGTGCTACAAAGCTGCTTGAGTGCAAGGTCAGCGGTGCAGACACCTTGGAAGCTGCAAAGACTGTTGCAAAGAGCGTTATCTGTTCAAGTCTGCTTAAAGCCGCTATGTTTGGTGCCGATGCCAACTGGGGCCGTGTGCTGTGTGCTATCGGTTACAGCGGTGCAAAGGTAGATATTAACAAGGTGGGCGTTTTCTTCCGCTCTGCCAAAGGCACTATTGAGGTTTGCCGTGACGGTGCAGGGGTTGAATTTTCTGAAGAAATCGCTAAAGAAATATTGCTTGAAAATGAAATTGAAATTCTTGTTACCTTGGGTGACGGCAAATATGAAAGTTGTGCCTGGGGTTGCGACCTTACATACGATTATGTAAAAATCAACGGTGACTACCGCACCTAAAAAAGAGGAATGGATATGACTAAAGAGTTTTCTAATATGCAAAGAGCCGAGGTGCTCACTCAAGCACTTCCCTATATCAAGCGTTACAACGGCAAAATCGTCGTTGTAAAATACGGCGGCAACGCTATGATTAACGAGCAACTTAAACAGCAGGTTATGGAAGACATCGTTCTTTTGTGGCTTATCGGCGTTAAGGTTGTGCTTGTTCACGGCGGTGGCCCCGAAATCAGTGATATTATGGGCAAATTGGGTAAGGAGCCCGTTTTCGTTGACGGACTTCGCGTAACCGATAAAGAGACGGTTGATATTGTGCAAATGGTGCTTGCCGGCAAGGTTAACAAAACCCTTGTTAATCTGCTTGAAATGAAAGGCGGCAAGGCTATGGGTATTTCAGGTATGGACGGCAGACTGATTGAAGCCACAATGAAAGACGAGCGTTTGGGATATGTTGGTGAAATCAAAAAAATCCACGCTACCCCCGTTATTGACCTGCTTGAAAAGGGTTATATCCCCGTTATCTCTACCGTTGGTTGCGATAAAGAGGGCAACGCCTACAACATTAATGGCGACACTGCCGCCGCATACATTGCAGGTGCTATCAATGCCGAGCGTCTTATTATGATGACCGATATTGCAGGTGTGCTTCGTGATAAAGATGACCCTTCAACCTTGATTGCAGACATTACTCTGTCCGAAGCTGAAAAGCTGAAGGAGGAGGGTATTATTTCAGGCGGTATGATTCCTAAGGTGGACTGCTGTATTGAGGCAATTCACGAGGGTGTTAAAAACGTTGTTATTATGGATGGCCGTGTGCCCCACTCCATTCTTATGGAAATTCTTACTGATGAGGGTGCAGGTACTATGGTTATGGGTGATAGAAAATGAGTCAAGTTATAAATGACGATAAGTTATATATCGCAGGCACTTACAACCGCTTCCCCGTTGAGATTGAAAAAGGCGAAGGCTCGGTTGTGCATTCCCCTGACGGCAAGCGTTATATTGATATGGGCACAGGCATTGGCGTTACCGCTTTTGGAATTGCTGATAAAGAGTGGCAGGCAGCCGTTACCGCTCAGTTAGGTCTTGTGCAGCACACATCTAACCTTTACTACACCAAGCCTTGTGTGGATTTGGCAAAGATACTGTGCGAAAAATCGGGTATGAAAAAGATTTTCTTTGCCAACTCGGGTGCAGAGGCTAACGAGGGTGCTATTAAAGCCGCCCGCAAGTATGCCGCCGAGAAAAAGGGTGAGGATTACTACACAATAGTTACCCTTGTTAACAGTTTTCACGGCAGAACGGTTACTACCCTTGCCGCCACAGGTCAGGAGCATTATCATCAGTTGTTTAAGCCATTGACCGACGGTTTTGTACATACCCCTGCCAATGATATTGCAGCCCTTGAAAGCACTGTTAAGGCAAACAAGGTTGCCGCAATTATGATTGAATGCATTCAGGGTGAGGGCGGCGTTCTTGCTCTTGACGAGGATTTTGTTAAGGCAGTTGCACACATCTGCAGCAAAGAGGATATTTTGCTTATCGTTGACGAGGTGCAGACGGGTAACGGACGCACAGGCAAAATGTATGCCTATATGAACTACGGCATCACTCCCGACATTGTGACCACTGCAAAGGGTCTTGGTGGCGGCTTGCCTATCGGCGCCGTTATGCTTGGTGAAAAGGTGCAAAACGTTTACGGATTCGGTGACCATGGTTCTACTTTTGGCGGAAATCCCGTATGCTGTGCAGGTGCCGTAAGTATTATAAGCCGCATTGATAACAAGTTGCTGAGCGAAGTCAATCAAAAGAGCAAATACATATTTGACCGCCTTAACTCTGCAAGAGGTGTGGAGTCGGTTAGCGGTATGGGTCTTATGATTGGCATTAAAACGGTTAAGCCTGCAGGCGATGTTGTTAAAAAATGCATGGAAAAGGGTGTGCTCTGCCTTACTGCAAAGGATAAGGTAAGACTTCTGCCTGCACTTAATATTCCGCAGAATATACTTGAAGAAGCTATCGACGTGATTATTGCGGTATGTGAGGAATAATATTTCTTTTGCCGTAAATAATAACCATAAAATTTAAGGAGGATTTTACTATGCCCGAATTAAAAGGTTCAAGAACAGAGGCTAATTTGATGGCCGCTTTTGCAGGTGAGTCACAGGCCTACACCAAGTACAACTACTATGCTTCAAAAGCAAAAAAGGACGGCTACGTTCAAATCGGTGATTTGTTTGCCGAGACTGCCGCTCAAGAAAAAGAGCATGCTAAAATTTGGTTTAAGTTGCTTCACGACGGTATGCCCGATACTCTCGTAAATTTGCAGGATGCCGCTAGTGGAGAAAATTTTGAATGGACCGACATGTACAAGGGCTTTGCTGAAGAAGCTCGCAAAGAGGGATTTGATGAAATTGCCGCTTTGTTTGAGCGTGTTGCCGCCGTTGAAAAGACCCACGAAGAGCGCTACAGAAAACTTATCGAAAATGTAGAGGGCGGTTTGGTCTTCTCTCGCGATGAGGACGTTATCTGGCAGTGCTACAACTGCGGTCACATCGTAATCGGTAAAAAGGCTCCCGAGGTTTGTCCTCTTTGTGTTCATCCTCAAAGTTACTTCCGCATTAAAGCAGAAAATTATTAAAATTTTAACCCCGACGGTTCCGTCGGGGTTTTCACATATTGTTGACAGTTGCTTTAATTTATGCTACATTGATGTTGTAAAATCCTTGCGAAAGGTTGAGTTGTATGAAAAGGTTTTTCTCTGCGCTTCTGGTTGTTGCTCTTTTTCTCACCCTGTTTTGCGGATGCAACAACCCCATAACTGCCGTCACAATTGACCTTGCAAAAGAGCCCGTTGTGGATGGAAAAGACATTGAACTAACAGGCGGAAAGTTGCAGATTGATTTTGTGCTTTCTGAGGCGGGATATATCAAACTGCTTGCATACGATAACACGGAATATGAGGTTTGGCCCGTCGGGTTTACCAAGGCAAAATTGGAATTTATCAGCAATGATGGAAAGGTTTTGCACAAGTTTGATGATATTTCGGGTGGTTACGCCGATAAAATCTGTTTTGAAAAGGGCACTGTTACCGCTAAAATCACCTTTGACAAAAAGTTTAAGGATATGAAAAAGGCTTTTGTTTCTTGGGGATTTGCACCCGCTACCGACGAGGCACAGACTGTAACTGTTGGTGGTGGCGTTGCCGCCGCAAAAGTTAGCGGTAAAAATGCAAAATTCACCTTTACCGCCAAAGAAGACGGCCTTTATGACATTAACTGCGGTGAGCTTTGCACCTTTGAAAGCGACTGCACCTTTAAAATTGAGGATAGCAAAGGCAATATTATTGCAGACAAGGTTTCCATTCACGAAACCGAATGGTATTACCGCAAGTTTTTCTTAACAAAGGGTGAGTATACAATCACCACAAGCGGTATTGAGGGAGTTGCCCGTTGCACTGTTAAAAAATCGGATGAGCAACCCACAAACATACATACTAACATACCAAGCAGTTTTATTGTTGCTAAGTCCCCTATCGCCTTTGGTGTTGTAACGGGCGAGCAAAAAATTATGGGTACATTTACTGCCGACGGCAGTGTTAATCGGCTGTGCATTGATACTACGGGTCTTGGCACATTTTATGATTCCCAGCAGTCCTATTCCCTTGTAATTAAAAATGCAAGTGGTAAGGTTGTGCTTGATGAAAAGGACTGCGAACCAAATTGGTGGGATATTTCGGATTATAAGGGTGATTACACCTTTACCCTTACCTGCAACGGAAACGGCGTTTATGGATTTCAGTTGTTGAATT
>JAZOLY010000008.1:0-85083 GCA_045653445.1 Acutalibacteraceae bacterium | reverse complement strand
AAATAATATCAGTCATTTTTGCTACCTCCTGACTACTTATAGTATATCACAAATTAACCTACAAATCAACAATAATTTGAAAATTTGTAGGTTAATTATTACTATGCCGTAATCAAGATGGCAATGATTCAATTTGATTTTCTTTCAAGACCGCCGTCACTTGCAACAAACAAGGTGATACCTAAACAGATAAGAAAAGCACCTGTTGATGTTGAGACCTTATATAAAAGCGCAAGATAGCCTGTCCGAACAGTAATTAATATTAAAATCAGCATAACAATACACTTAAACAGCTTCATTTTAAATCCTCCTATTATGTACTTAAAAAGCCTTATTTCAAGCGGTTTTGTCAGCTGCTCCGCCGTAGTCATTCCACTTTGTTGGTTGCGCTTCACCGAAACGTTGATAGTGCACAATTTCTCGCTGACGTAAGAAACGGATGGCATCCTTTACATCGGGGTCGTCGCAAAACCGCAAGATATTATCATAGGTTGTGCGAGCCTTTTGCTCGGCAGCCAAATCTTCGTGCAAATCGGTGATGGGGTCACCCTTGACGGCAATATAAGCCGCCGTAAAAGGCACTCCCGATGCCGAAGCAGGATATACTCCTGTGGTGTGGTCAACAAAGTAGGCGTCAAAGCCTGCTTTCTTAATCTCCTCAGGTGTAAGGTTGCGAGTCAGCTGATAAACGATAGAACCGATCATCTCAAGGTGTGCCAACTCCTCCGTTCCTAAATAAGATTTTTATTGTGCATATTATAAAATAACAAGAAAGACCGTGCGATAATGCACAGTCTTTCTTGTTTGATACATATTATTCTGCTTTTGGCGCTTCGTATTGATTAGCGGAAAAATTGACATACATTGACTTCATTGTGTTAGATTCTTCAAAGTAGTCCGTTGGGGGACTGTGAAGATATACACAAGAGATTGGCACACCTTTATCATAAGCATCAATGCAAAGTTGATAGTCGGGGTTAGGGTATCTATTGTCTTTTTTACCCTTTTTCTCAAATACCATAATATTTACGTACTCGGAACTATTACTATCAAAAGATTTTAGTCCTATTGTTAAGTATCCCTCTTTTTCCTTTGTTGCAGGTTTAAACCATATATTTTGTATGTATCCACCTAAATGGAAGTTTTCTTCGCCATTTCTGATATTGGCATTTGTAATTGACTTAGCTTTCATTTAAATCAATCCTTTCTGTTATTATTGTTTTTTATTCAACCTAATAAGTTTTTTAAAGTGTTAGGGATATGCAAGTTAATTATCTCTTATCTAACCAAGAAACTACTTTTTACCCTGTTTAAGACAAATAGCTATTATCTTCATAATAGTATTAACGATTACTTAATAAAGCACACTAGTAATTACTTATTTAAGTGTATTATTAATTACTTACTAGAAGATAAGTATTTAAATAACTTATATAAGGTAATTATTAATTAACCTATAGCGGAAATCATGTCAAGAAAAAATGAGAACTTTTTTCAAGTCCTCATTTTTTGCTATGCAAATAGGTATCTTCAAGCGATTTTCTATCTTCATTGTGGCCGAGCATTTTCATGGTTTTGCCTAAATCGTTGCCGTTGCGAGCGTGAAAATTCTCGGCGGCTAACTTTCTAATGCTATGCACCCCCGTCTTATATTGTCCCGATTCGTTTTTTATGTTGCAGGCAATAGCCCTCCTACGTAAATAGGTGTTGATGCTACCAGGACGAACATTAAATAACTTACTTTGCGCTTGTTTCCCCTTGATTTGCTGACGGAGAAACTTTGCGGTGTCGTCGTTAAAATGTAGTATGCGTGAGCGATTTCCCTTGTCTTTATAGACCAATAATGTATTCTCTTGAAAGTTTATATGTCTAACCTCAATACGAGAAAGGGAGCCAACTCGGAGCCCTAAATCGTATGCCAGCCTTAATGCCGATAGACTTTCGCATTGACGAGGGGCAGAGAGTATTTTCTGCATCTCTTCATTGGTGAAAGAGTATTGTTTAATAGTCTCGATTTTTTCAATCTTGCTTTCATCTATTGAAACGGAAAAATTAAGATTTGGAATATGAAAAGCCGTTGAAGCACATTTTTGCAGCTTCAAGAGATTTGACTGATAACATTTTATAGTTTTAAGTGAACAGGTGTCATATTTTGATTTTAGGTAATTTTCGCACATTTGCGGTGTTATATCCTTAATGAGCTTCACGGAATACTCTTGCTTAATGTATGCCGCGAAATCGTGTGCAAAGTCTTTTAGGTTGCTTTTAGCAGATAATGATTTGATTATATGACTGTTATCGCTTTCGTGGTTGTGCTTGTCACTATGCTTATCAAAATGCAAACGAAAGCACATATCAAGCGAACTATTAAATTGATAAAATAATGATTTGCTCATATTGTCGCCCTTTCCGTCGTCATTGTCGCCTCGACAAGTCTTTTTTGACTTGTCTCGTCGTTAATGACGACTTAATTTATGTAATTTTTAAGTGTCGACCCAATGACCGACACTCAAAAATAGTATATGTATCGTTTAACTGTTCAGATGAAAGATAACGGTGCCGTCGCTCCGCTATCCCAAAACAGCGATAGAAATTACCGCCGATAAACCGACCTTATCGTGTCGGTTGGGGTGTTCAACCAAAATCGCCCGATACAACGATTTTAAGATTGAACGTCGCGGGGGTGTGCCTTTGAGTTTCTTATACAGTTAGACGGTGGCACACAACACACGACTTGTTGGTTTTAATGTGTGTGTTTTCTTGTGTGTGATTTTCAAAGATATAAATATTCCTCCTTCTTGTTGTTCTCTAATATTGCTCCTACATAATAAAATTGAATGTAAATATAGCATGACAAAGCTTTAAATAAAAATCAAGAAAAGGTATAAAATTGGCCGGGACCCAAAAGGGTCCCGTCATCATAAACAAAAACACCCTATGACCATAGTCATAAGGTGTTCGTATGTTTATTAAAGTGAGCGACAAATTGGAACTTGTCTAATTGATTAATGAGTGGCGTGAAGACCACTAATTATTACATAGGCTGCATCATCAATGGCTTTTGCAATAATGATTGAACCAACAATAATGGCTATGGCAATGATAACCTTTCCAATAATACATTGATATTTTTTCATTAGACTATACCTCCCTTTGTCAAATTGGAATTTATACCTTTTCATATACTATGACAATATGATTATACATTTTCTCATCATTTACAGACCATTCCATAAAATCATAGGCACCCAAACCATCATTATCACCATTATCAGTTGTGTACAAGTTGCTAATCTGTTCCACTATATGACTTTGATTACCGAACATAATAAATTCCACTTGAACAGTATCATCACCCTGAGATTCCTTAATTCCAAAAGCAAATTTGGGGATATCTATTGTGTTTTGCAATACTTCGCTATAATATTTTCTAACACCTGTACCATTTATAATAATGGTGATAAAACCTAAAAAGATAATACTAATTATACATGCTAATAACAACACTTTCTTTTTCATAAAATACCTCTGCAAATTCTTATTTATCGGTTAGTTGTATTATATCATAATCAGATTCAAAAAACAATTTCTTTTAGTCAATTTCGTTTTTAGGTGCATTTTCAAGCAGTTCTGCAAACTGTTCTTTTGTTAGGATAGTAAACTCTGCCGTGTAATCGTTACCTCTGCCCGACGTCTTATATTGCATATAAATCGGCATTGGGATAAATGATAAACGAAACTCCAACAAATTCAGGGGATAGACAAAAATCTGCTTTGTAACTCTTTCGTAAAATGCCTCGTTTAAGTCATTCTCGGAAAGAGAGAGCACAGACTCAAGCTGTTCTATATACTCGGTATATATTTGTATCTCTGCACTCGCAGAATTGCCTTGTTCTTGCATTTTGCGGAGTTCTGCTTGTAAATCTTCATATTGCTTATTAAGTGTTCCTATGCTTGAATAATAGGCAATATCAGGCACAGAGCCACCCGACCAAGCCAAAGTGAGTTTAGAGATTTCGCCTTGCTTCCTTTCAAGTGCCGTTTGCAGTTTTTGAATCTGCTTGGTGTTGTCTTTTGGCTTTGATAGTTCGGCAATTTCCTTTTTCATTTCGTTAAGCAAAGTTTCTCTATAAGGGATAATATATGCCGTAATAATATCGTGAACTGCCGTTTTCAATACTCTGTCATTTACTCGCAGAGCATTACAACCTACAAGGGCAGTTTCGCCCGTGCCAAGTGTTATTTGCTTGTAATTGCCCCGTTGGTGATTTTCAAAGCACACCCAAGCACGATAAGGCACGTTCTTTTGTTTCTTCACATAACTGACATATCTGCCACCACACAAACCACAATACACCTTGCCGCTTGTCCAATATCGGTTTGAGTGTTTTGCTTTAATTTCTTCGCTCGGTGCTTTTTCCTCTAAAATCTTTTGCACCTTGTTCCATAAATCTCGGTCAATAATAGCACTTTCGGGGTGGTGGTCTGTTATATAAAATCTGTATGATTGCCCCGTGTTGTATTTCTTTTTGTGGGTGAGTGGGTCGGGGGTGTAGGTTTTGCCCTGTGCCAAGTCGCCCACATATTTTTCGTTCCGCAATATGCGAAGAATTACAGTATTACTCCACCCGTTTTTATATCGCTTGGTAGTGATACCTTGTTGCTCTAATCGTCTGCCAATTCGGTGAGTACCTTCGCCACTTGCGAACCACTCAAAAATCTTTTTAATGACTTCGGCTTCTTCGGGTATGATTTCAAAATGTTGTATGCCATTATCATCCTTGACGATGTTATACCCATACATTTCTTTGCGACCGAAAATGACACCGAGTTGCATTTGTTGTTGCTGCCCCCAACGAACACGGCGAGACGTTCTTAAACTTTCTTGTTCGGCATTAGTTGCAATCTGTGTTAATTTCTCTCGATAGTCATTTTTCTCGGTGTTGATGTCATCGGATAAAAACCAAATATAAACACCCTTGTTTCGCAATTCTTCAACGATATTCAAAAGGTGTTGAACATTACGGGAAAAACGGGAAACTTCCTTTGTAAGAATAATGTCAATATTGCCGTGCCTTGCTTCAAACAACATTCGGTTAAAATCGTCTCTTTTTTCAAGAGAGGTTCCCGAAAGGCCTTCATCTGCAAATATGCCAACATTAGTCCAATTTGAATGAAGATTAAAATACCTTGCGAAAAATTGCTTTTGTGTTTCAAGAGAGTTCTTTTGGTCGGTATCGTCTGTTGAAACACGGCAGTAGGCACAGACCCTATGCGGTTTATTATCGTCGGTTTTGAGGGTTGTTTTATTCGGCTCTATTATCTGTATTTGTGCCATTTTCAACATCCTCTCTCTTGATACCAATTACGTCCATTATGTAGTCTTTGATTTCCTTAATGAACTTTTCTTCTGCTTCGGGGGTTTTAAACAAAGCATCCAAATTGGTTATCACACATAAATACTCCCTGCCACAACTTACTTTATATTCATTGTATGCTTGGCATAAACGGGAAAATAACTCTTCGTTATCCACAAATAATATGAATAAACTTTGTGCTTGTTCTACTGTCAAGTTGTTGCGACAGAATGCTTTTAATCGGTTTCTTATGTTTCTGTTATAATTGTAATAACTCATAGTAACCCCTCCTTGTGTTACTATTATAACATAAACAATTTTAATCTTCAATACCAACATCGGTCAAAAGAGCGCGCAATTCGGGATAAGGCATACTGAAACGCTGACTTAAATAGCGCAAGCTGGCACCGAGCTCACCGTCAGGACCGCCATATTGCGTGCAAATGAGTTTTGCAAGCGCAGGATTGGTGTTTTTTATTTTTACGGGATATTGCAATCGTTTTTCATAATTCCACATCAGGCTTCACCCTCCACAAAGCATACATCCCAAGGCCACGGACTGTTGACCCACTCAAACGAGGTGTCACCGTATATATCCTGCGGCATCAAGGGACCAAATCGGGATTCAAACTCCTTGCGGAGCATTGCCGCTTCTTTCATATATTTCTGCATAGTTGCAAGAGCGGTTGCATCCTTTGGATGAGTGTCAAGGAAAAGTTGCAAATCCACCACCGCAAAAGAGGCGGCGCTTAATTTTTTTAGCAGTTCTTTTCGGCTCATTATTTGACACCCTTTCCGCAAAACGGCTTGTCAAGGTCGGCAAACAAGGTGCCTGCACACAAGGCGTCCTCGTTATTATAAAGGGCGCCGAACTTTTGAATCGGCACATATGCCATTGCCAGCACAGCGTTATCTATGGGCTCTGCACCCGAGGTTGCAGGGCGCATATTAGTCATTTTTTCTTCATAAAACACGTTATCATTCTCCCTTTCACAGAGCATATATGCTCCATTAACAAAGTATGCACGTTGTCCCACAAAAGTTAAAAACCCTCTTGCCTGACTGATTGGCAAGAGGGTTTGTTATAGTTATTTTAATGTTTTAAAATTACTTTTATAAGTCTTACAACTGCTGAACTTAACACAAGGTTAACAAGCAATTCAAACAAGAAATTAAAGCCTACAAAAGTGATTATTGCATAAAGGAAAATGTTTTGGTCACCTGCGCCCTGTACAATAAAATCGGTGAAAAAGGTAAAGCAGCCAAGCAAAAACACGCCTGTATTAACTACGGGGCAAACCACTGCTGAAGTTAACACCGCCAAAAGTTTGCTGCGCTTTTCAAGCAACTCATACACAAGACCTGCAAAAAATCCGCAAGCGGTACCCTTTAACAAAACGGTGATAATTGTGCCGTGAACACTGATGCCCATAAAGAGCGCCGCATCACCGCTGAGAAGCACCGCAATACCAAACACAAGGCCTAACCAAGCGCCTATATACTTGCCGCAGGTGGCAGCACCTATAACAATAGGAATAAGCACCAGTGACACCGAAAAGGTGCCAAAGCGGATAGTAGAGCCTAACATCTGCAGCACAACCACCAAAGCGGTAAGTGCCGCACCTAAAGTGATAAGCTCAATCTTTCTTTTTGAATTTTCGTTCATAATAAATACCTCCGATACTGCCCCAATAAAACGGGTGCAGTTCATAATATTTACAAAAGAATATCAGTCAGTATTCTTTTTATAAATCAAATAAAGTCCGTCAAGGAGCAGGTTATCGTCAAGTATAACCTCTCGCTCGCAATAGGCGGTTACGCCCTCTGCCAAGCCGCCGGTGGCAACAAGGGTTGCAGGTGAGCCAAGCTCTGCCTCCATACGCTTTGCCATACCGTCAAGCATTGCGGCGGCACCAATTACTAATCCCGAACGCATAGAGTCAACGGTGTTGGTGCCGATAACTCGGTCGGGTGCAGAAATATCAATATAAGGAAGCTGTGCAGTGTTGCCTGCCAAGGCTTCAAGGGTTGTGCCCAAGCCTGCGGCAATAGCACCACCGAGGAACACGCCACCTTTATCAATCACACTGATTGTGGTAGCGGTACCCATATCGCAAACGATACATGGCATGGGGTACTTTGCCACTGCGGCAACGGCACCGGCAACCATATCGGCGCCAAGCTGAGCAGGATTATCAATGCGGATATTAAGGCCTGTCTTTACACCGGGGCCAATTGCAAGAGGAGTGATGCCCGTCAGTTTTTTGATAGCCTTTTTCATATTTGAGCCGACGATAGGCACAACCGAGCTGATAATAGCCCCCTCAATGCCGTCGGGCGCAAGGTTATTAAGAGCAAGTATATCCTTAATATCAATGGCGTACTGGTCGGCAGTAAGGCGTCTGTCGGTAGAAAGGCGGGACGTAAACTTAAGCACATCACCCTTATACGCGCCGAGAGTTATGTTAGTGTTGCCTATATCAACGGTGAGAATCACTGCAAAATCCCCTTTTCCTTTTGTTATACGACTATTATAACCCCATTTTATTCAAAAGTAAATATCCTATTTGTATTGACTATAAGCCGTTAAAAAGGTATAATTTGTGCAAAACAACCTTATTTTTGGGGGTATGCAGAGGGTTGCCTCTGATTTTGCTATGGAAAAGAATGATATTGTAAAAATTGAAATAACGGGTATGTCACACGAGGGTGTGGGTATCGGCAGAGTGGATAATATGGCAGTTTTTGTGCGAGGCAGTGCCGTTGGCGATACTGCAGAGGCGGTTATCATCAAGGTAGCAAAAAACTATGCCGTAGGTAAACTTTTGTCGGTTATTACCCCATCAGGTGACCGCATTGACAATGACTGCCCTGCTTTCCCCCGTTGCGGAGGATGTGTTTATCGCCACATAAGCTACACCGCCGAGGCAGAGATTAAGCGTCAGCGGGTTGCCGACTGCTTGAAAAGGATTGGCGGTATTGATTTTACTCCCGATGCCACTGAAGTTGGTGAGGAGTCGGGCTATCGCAACAAGGCTCAGTACCCCGTTGGTGACGAGGGCAAAGGCTTAATTGCAGGCTTTTATGCTAATCACTCCCACCGCATTATTGATTGCGGTGAGTGTGCCTTGCAACCCTCCCTATTTAGCAAAGTTGTTGACTGCGTTAAGGCTTTTATTACCGAAAATTCTATCAGCGCTTATAACGAAAAAAGCGGCAAAGGTCTTGTGCGCCACATATATATCCGCCAAGGCGCCGTCACCAAAGAGATGATGGTTTGCATCGTTATTAACGGCAAGGATTTGCCCTATAGCGCTGAACTTGTCGGACGACTGCTTGAAACAGTTGGTGATGACCTTAAAACTGTGGTGCTGAATTTTAACACCGCCGACACAAATGTTGTTATGTCAACCGATTGCAAGACTATTTACGGCGACGGATACATCACCGACCTGCTTTGCGGTGTTAAGGTGCGCCTTAATCCTTTGTCCTTTTATCAGGTCAATCACCCTATGGCAGAGCGGCTATATAAGAAGGCGGCAGAGTTTGCAGGGAAAGGCGGCACTTTGATTGACCTTTACTGCGGCGCAGGCACCATTGGTCTTTCTATGGCAGACAGGTTTGACAGAATTATCGGCGTTGAGGTTGTTCCCGAAGCAATTGAGGATGCAAAATTTAATGCCGCCCAAAACGGCATTTCAAACGCCCGATTTATTTGTGCCGATGCTTACGAGGCCGCCAAGCAACTGCACGACGAGGGTATAAATCCCGACGTGGTGATTGTTGACCCCCCTCGAAAAGGATTAGAGGATGGACTCCCCCATCACATTGCCGAGAACATGTCACCTGACAGGGTGGTATACGTCTCTTGCGACCCCGCCACTATGGCTCGTGACGTTAAGGCTTTTGAGGAGTGTGGATATAAATTGCAAGAGGCGGTGCCCTTTGATTTGTTTCCGAGGACTGCTCATGTTGAGTGTTGTGTTTTGTTATGCAAAACACAACAGTGATATAAATTCTTAAAGAATTTGCGATATATACTGCCGTATGCGATATATCAATGATGCGATATGTCCCTGCGGGACGCGTTAGAATTTATATTATATCGCAGGCGAATAAAATGAGCCTATATCGCATTGGAACAATATATCGCACGAGCACAAGCGAGTATATCGCAAAAGGAGTTAAAACATGGATAACAAAACCATTAAAGATTTGGCTATTGAACTAACAGTAGAACTTACAAACATATGTGATAAGATAAAAGGACGCTCTGTTTTTACAAACCAACTATTACGTTCTTCTTCATCAATAGGAGCTAATTCACACGAAGCCAAATATGCCCAAAGCAAAGCAGATTTTATACACAAAATGGAAATCGCATTAAAAGAGTGCTACGAAACCGAGTACTGGCTTGAAATCCTTTTTAAAGTTAATTCTTTAGATGAAACTATTTATACAAAATTGATTCATAAATGCGGAACAATTAGAAGAAAACTTATTGCTTCTGTAACCACAGCAAAGAATAATTCTAAATAAAAAGTTGTGTTTTGTTATGCAAAACACAACAGTGATATAAATTCTTAAAGAATTTGCGATATATACTGCCGTATGCGATATATCAATGATGCGATATGTCCCTGCGGGACGCGTAAATGCAAGGAGTTAGAAAATGAGTGAAATTAAGCGTTGCCCCAACTATAAAAAATGCGGCGGATGTCAACTGCAAAATATGGATTATGACCGTCAGCTGCGATTTAAACAGGCTCAGGTAGTAAAACTGCTGGGACGGTTTCACCGCGTCAGCAACATAATCGGTATGGAAAATCCCACCCACTATCGCAACAAGGTGCAAGCCGCATTCGGCGAGCGCGGTGGCAAGCTTATCTCGGGCGTGTATCAATCCTCCACCCACAAAATTGTGCCTGTTGACGACTGTATGATTGAGGATGAAGTTGCCGATAAAATCATCGTTACCGTGCGCAAATTGGCACAAAGTTTTAAACTGCGGGCTTTTAACGACACCACTATGAAGGGGTTTTTGCGCCACGTTCTTGTTAAGCGCGGATTTAAAAGCGGTCAGGTTATGGTGGTGCTTGTGACTTCCGGGGGCGATTTCCCCTCTCAGCGTTCATTTGTAAACGCACTGCTTGGCAGACACCCCGAAATTACCACCATCGTGCGAAATATAAACGAAAAGCACACAAGTCTTGTGCTTGGCGCAAAGAGTCAGGTGCTTTTTGGCGACGGATATATTGAGGAAGAACTGTGTGGCAAAATCTTCAGAATCAGCCCAAAGGCTTTTTATCAGATTAACCCCACTCAAACACAAATTTTATATGAAACTGCAGTGGATTTTGCAGGGCTTGACGGTTCTCAATCGGTTATTGATGCCTACTGCGGTACGGGTACCATCGGCATTATTATGTCTGACAAGGCAGGCAGTGTAATGGGTGTTGAGCTTAATCCCGATGCCGTTGAGGATGCCAAATTCAACGCCAAGAAAAACGGCGCCAAAAATATTCAGTTTTATTGCGCCGATGCAGGCGATTTTATGGTAGAACTTGCTCAGCGCAAGCGTAAAATCGACGTGGTTATTACCGACCCGCCAAGAGCAGGATGCAGTCGCGACTTTTTGGAAAGTGTGGTAGCTCTGTCTCCCAAACGGGTGGTTTATATCTCTTGTAATCCTGTTACTTTGGCGCGAGATTTGGGTTATATAACTCGCAAAGGGTATAAGGTAGTAAAAATTCAGCCTGTTGATATGTTTCCTTTTACAGAACATATTGAGACGGTCTGTCTGCTTGAGCGCCGTCCTAACAAGTAAATATGTAAAAAACCGTTGGTATCAGTCCTTAACATAGAAGACGCTGACACTAACGGTTTTTTGTTTTATAGAATTATGCCAGAGATAACTCTGCTTCCACTTAAATTAGTCGATAACCTTAATGCTGTTGATGACGGGTTGATTCTGAAAAAGAACGGTGCCATTGTTGTCTACAACAGGAGTTTCGGTTGCAAGGCGGTCAACAATTTCTATACCCTTGGTAACATAGCCGAATGCGGCATATTTGCCGTCAAGGAACAAGGAATCCTTGTGAACAATAAAGAACTGACTGCTTGCGCTGTCATATGGGTTTGCGCGTGCCATAGAGATTACGCCGCGCTTGTGGGATATATTGTTTTCAATGCCGTTTGCAGCAAATTCGCCCTTGATTTCATTGTCGGAACCGCCTGTGCCGTTGTGGTCTGGGTCACCGCCCTGAACCATAAAGCCGTCAATTATGCGGTGGAAGGTCAGTCCGTCATAAAAGCCGTTTTCCGCAAGGGTGCAGAAATTTTCAACAGTGATGGGGGCTGTGTCGGCATCTAATTCAAGTTCGATTTTGCCGTAGTCCTTAACGTCAATTACAACGTGATGGGTGCCCTTTGAATAGTCGGGTTTGTCGGCTTTGTTGGGGTTGGCAGTTGAGCCCTCTTCACCGCAAGCGGTAAAACAAAAAGCCATAACAATGCAAAGAGTCAGTGCTAAAAATCTTTTCATAATAAAAAGTCCTTTCGGTCAAATTGCATATTATACGTATTTTAGCACATTGTGGGTGCAAAATCAACAAAAAGCAAAAAAATAACAATTTGGTTAATTCTTTATTACAAAATCAAGGATGAAAAGCCCTCCTCTGACGAGGAGGGTGGCACGAGCGTAGCGAGTGACGGGAGGAGAGAAAACAAGTGCAGATATTGGCCTCTTTCTCTCCCTCAGTCATTTTTCCAAAATGACAGCTCCCTCGTCAGAGGGAGCCAATGCAGTCATCGTAGACGTCGCCTACCACAATTTTAATTGCACCTTCATTTTAATAACTTATTCTAAATATATTTTATCCTTATAGGCTTATTGAATTTTTTAGCAAAATCTATCATAGACTTTGTCCCTTTGCTTTTTCCATCCCAAAAGCAAATAATATAATCAGCTACCTTTGCCATAGTTTCATTTCTTTTTGGTCCCGCACTTTTTCCAAACCGTTCCCAATCTGCAGGATGTTTTTCAACATTATAATCATTTTCAAGCGCAAATTGTTCGCCCAATTTGTCAGCACCCCTACAATCGCCTGAAACAAAAACCAACTCATACTCTTTTTCTATCCTGTTAATACATTTTTGTATAAATGCTTTTGCTTCTTCGTAATCATTATAATTTCTGCTACCTGCAACCAGCACTTTTTTAATCATAACACTCACCTCAACAATATTTTACTATCGAACGATAGTAAAATCAATACTATTTTTTGATAGTACATATACTTAATTTAGAGGTGAAAAGGTATGTATTACTCAAGATTAAAAGACTTGCGTGAAGATAATGATTTGGTTCAAAAACAAATCGCCGATGTTCTTGGAATTGACCAAAGGGTATACAGCAATTACGAAACAGGAAAAAGAGAAATACCCACGCGCCTCGTTGTAATGCTTGCTAAATATTACAAAACCTCAACCGATTATATCCTTGGGTTAACCGATAAGCCCTGATTCCTATATAATTTTAATCGTCCCAACGGGACATACCGACATTATTTAATATTCATCATTCATTAAATTAAAAAGGTGCGACCAAGCGGTCACACCTTTTTTAATGTTTCGTGCTTTATCTGTTATTATCCATTGCGTCAACATGCTCGTTGCGGTCGCGGAAGAGCAACGAAATGCACCATACTCCTGCAAGAGCAACAAGGGTATATACGATTCGGCTAAGCAGTGCGGTTTGTCCGCCAAAAAGCCACGCTACCAGGTCAAATCTGAAAAGTCCGATACTGCCCCAGTTAAGAGCACCAATAATAGTAAGCACCAATGCGGTTCTGTCAAGCATCTGTTTCAACTCCTTTTGGTAGAATGAATAATCCAAATGCCATTTTAATGGCGGATTGTTCCCTCTGTTTTTGGCTCAAAAGTAGTTTTAACAGAAAACCTTTATTTTATTCAAATTTTTTCAATTAAATAATCTAAGGGTGAAAGTTTCCACTGCTTGCCCTCAAACTCAAAAACCTGCTCATTTTCGGTGCGGTTGACTGCAACAAGTATGCGCGACTTGTCCTTTTCGCGAAGATAGACTATCACTCCGCCTTCGGCATAAAGTGTAGCAAATGAGCCGCCTGCAAAGGCATCATTTTGCCGTATTTTGCCAAGATTTTTATAAAAATTCAACAAGTCCTTGTCTTCCCTGCCCCAAGGATATCCCATTCGGTTAAAGGGGTCGCGAAGTCCTTCACATCCCGCCTCGTCGCCGTAATAAAGTGAGGGAATTCCGGGTAAGGTGTACTGAAGCACTGCCGCCAATTTAAGTAAGGCTTTGCCCTGTTTTATCTGCTCATCGGCAAGCTGAACAGACGACTGTCCCTCTCGGTTAAGGCTTAAGGGTGCGCCGCCAAGCACTGACAAAATACGCTCGGTATCGTGGGTGCCGATGTGATTCATCATAGAATTAAGGGCAGGTGGCGGATAGTTGCAGATTATAGTTTCAATTACATCTTTAAGCCGCTTAGCATCGCCACCAAGCAAAAAGTCGATAATGCCGTTTCTGAAAGGATAATTCATTACCGAATCAAGTTGTTTGCCAAGAAGAAAACGCCGTCTGCCGCCGTAACTGATTTTGTTTGATGCATCCTCCCACACCTCGCCAAGAAGCAGTGCGTCAGGCTTTTCGGTTTTGATTGCAGTGCGCACCTTGTCCAAAAAGCAGTCGGGCAATTCGTCGGCAACATCAAGGCGCCAGCCCGATGCGCCAAGTCGCAACCAATAGCGCAAAACTCCATTCTCACCGCAGATAAATTCGGTAAAGGATTCATCCTCCTCCACCGTTTCGGGAAGTGAGGGTACGCCCCACCAACAACTGCATTTGTCGGGCCAACGGTCAAATTTAAACCAACTTGACCACTTTGAATTTTGAGAGTTATAGGCGCCGTCCTCTTCGTATCGGCGGTATTTGTTGTAGTATCGGCTATCGTCACCTGTGTGAGAAAAAACGCCGTCTAAAACAATATCAATGCCAAGTTTTTTAGCCTCACTGCAAAGGCGGATAAAATCTGCCTCGGTACCCAATGAAGCATCAATTTTCATATAATCTGCCGTGTTGTAGCGGTGATTTGAGTGAGCCTCAAAAATAGGATTAAGATAAATTATGCTAACGCCCAAATCGGCAATATAGGGCAGTTTTTCGGTCACACCCTGCAAATCGCCGCCGTAATAATCGTTGCAAAGGGAGTTGACCCCGTTATTTTGCCGCCAAGCAGGTTGGCTATACCAATCCTCAACTATATAGCGGTCGGTAGGCACATTTTCCTTTGGTGTGCCCGAATTGTAAAAGCGGTCGGGGAAAATTTGATAAATAAGTCCGCCGAAATATTTTTCGTTTACCTCAAAATCAGAGTCATAGACGGTAAGTTGCCATTCTTTGCCCTTGTCGGTTATATCACCCTTGCCGTCACCCACTTGGGTGATAACGTTGCGGTGCCAGTTGCCCTCAAACTCGAAACTGTACCAATATAAATCTGCTTTTGCAGGTGTAAAATCGGCAACCCATCGGTTAAATACGCCATTCACCTTTTCCTGCCACACCATAGGCACCCACACATACTGCTCAGAATCGGAGCGGATTTTCAGCCAAGCATCGCAACAGTTACATCCGTCGTGAAGCAAAAGCGAAAAACGCAGACCGTCACCCGCTTTGACGGGGACAGTCTGCGAAATATAAAACGTTGAACGGTTATCAAACACCTCGTTCATTATCTGTCAACCTTTTTCGTATTCCAAATATCGCGGCTGTAATCCTCTATCAATCGGTCAATAGAGAATCTGCCTGCGTTGGCTATATTTTTAAGTGACATCTGTGACCAACGGGTAGCGTCACTGTAAAGATTGCTTGCTTTGTTTTGTGCGTTGCAATAATCGGCAAAATCGGCAAGCACCATATAGTGATCAGAGCCCATAAGATTGTCGGCTATTGAGCCAAAGCTTACTCCACCGAAATCGCGGCGCAAGAAGTCAACTGCCTCGCGAATTGTGGGGTTATTGGCATAATAATCACCGGGGCGGTAACCCTGTGCGCGCAAGCGGTCAACCTCGTGAGCAAGCATACCGAAGATGATTATGTTATCGTCACCCACTGCTTCGTGGATTTCAACGTTTGCGCCATCCTCAGTGCCCAAGGTAACTGCACCGTTAAGCATAAGCTTCATATTGCCTGTGCCTGATGCCTCGGTGCCTGCAAGAGAAATCTGCTCACTTATATCGGCGGCAGGCATAAGTAATTCTGCCATTGTTACGCGGTAATCCTCAACATAAATTACACGCAGTTTTTCACGTACTTGTGGGTCGGCATCTATCATTTTGCCCAGTTTGCAGATAAACTGAATAATCTGCTTTGCAAGATAGTAGCCCGATGCTGCCTTTGCACCGAAAATGTAGGTTTTGGGGGTAAAGGGTGCATTGGGGTTGTTCTTTATAAACAGATAGTCACTGACAATGTGCAATGCGTTAAGGTGTTGACGCTTATACTCGTGCAAACGCTTAACCTGAATATCAAAGATGCTGTCAAGATTTACATTGCCATAGCCTGCGCCCTTAAGATAATCAGCAAAGCGCTTTTTGTTATTGCGCTTAATGGCTGCAAGTTTCTCAAGCACTGCACTGTCATCGGCAAAGTCGTTAAGCTTTGCAATCTGTGGCAGGTCAAGCACAAAACCGTCACCGATAAGCTCTTTAAGGAACTTGGTCAGTTCGGGGTTTGCCTGGCAAAGCCAACGGCGGTGTGCGATACCGTTGGTAACGTTGGTAAATTTTTCGGGCATCAATGAGTAAAAATCACTGAAAACAGTATCCTTAAGAATATCACTGTGCAAACGGGATACGCCGTTAACCTTGTGGCCTGCGGCAACAGAAAGATTTGCCATTTTAACCACGCCCGACTCAACAACTGCGGTGCGTGATGCAAGACCCCAATCCCCTGTTTGCTCAATAACTTTGTCACGGAAACGACGGTCAATCTCTTTAGTAATCTGATAAATTCGGGGCAAGCGGTGACGGAACATATCCTCACCCCAACACTCAAGGGCCTCTTTCATAACGGTGTGGTTGGTGTAGGCAAGAGTGCGAGAAACAATATCCCAAGCGGCATCCCAAGTGTATCCGCACTCGTCAAGCATAAGACGCATAAGTTCGGGCACACAAAGGGCAGGGTGGGTGTCGTTAATATGAATTGCCACCTTATCAGGCATATTGTCAAGGGTGCCGTATTTTTCAAGGTGACGGCGGACAATATCCTGCACAGAAGCACTGACAAGGAAGTACTGCTGACGCAGACGCAAAGATTTGCCTTCGGCGTGGTTGTCGGCAGGATAAAGCACCTTGCTGATAACCTCTGCCATTGCATTTTGCTCAACGGCGCGCAAATAACTGCCTTCGTTAAACAACTGCATATCAAAACCGGGGGCGCTTGCCTTCCACAGTCTGAGCACGCTGACTGCATTTCCGTCCTTACCTGCAATCATCATATCGCAAGGAATTGCAAGCACCTCGGATGCATCGCGGTGCTCGATATGATGGAATCCGTGCTCGTCCCACCACTCGTCAACGTGGCCGTCAAATTGCACCTTTACGGCAAGCTCAGAGCGGGTTTCAAACCAAACCTCACCGCCGGGAAGCCAAAAATCAGGCATTTCGGTCTGCCATCCGTCAACCAATTTTTGACGGAAGATACCAAATTCGTACTTAATAGAATAACCCATTGCGGAATATTCACCTGTTGCAAGGCCGTCCATAATACAGGCGGCAAGACGGCCAAGACCGCCGTTGCCAAGACCTGCATCAGGTTCAAGGTCGTAAAGCTTTTCAAGTTTTACACCCATACCCTTTAATGCAGAGGCAAAGGTGGACTCTAAATTAAGATTGTAAAGAGTGTTTTTTAGTGAACGGCCAAGCAAAAACTCCATACACATATAGCAAACCTGCTTTTGCTCTTGCTTGTCTGCTCTGTCCTCAAATTTAGCACGTATGCCGTTCATAATATCAACCAAAGCCATAACGGTGGCTTTGTAGAAGATTTCGTCAGATGCATTTTCAGGCAACACACCGAAATTGTGTGAAAGCTTGTTTTTTATAAGCGCTGATGCATCGGCAATTTTCATTTTATTCATAACCCATTCCCTTTCATATTAGTTGTTGAATGAAATCTTATATTTATTTACAGTTAAATCATACTACATTTATGCGCAAATATCAAGTCCTATTATATATGAATTTTTGCTTGTTTTTGGTTATATTACCTTTTTTATTGCCTTTTTAATTGTTTTTGTTTATTGTTTTTGTGAGTTTTACACATAAATAGGCGTTTCCCAAAGAGTAAGAAAAAGCATTTGTACAAAAAATGTCTTTTTTGTAGTTATTTGTTATTGAATTAACGATGCGTTTGTGTTATAATGTATGATGTATAGTTTTGTAAAAAACGGAGGATACAATTTTATGAGTAAAAAAGTTATTATCAGCTGTGACAGCACGGTTGACCTTACACCTGAACTTGTTGAAAAATATCAAATTGTTATAAATCCTATGCCCGTTGTTTTGGGCGATAAAACTTTGCGCGACGGCATTGAGGTTAAGCCTGCCGACCTGTTTGAGTATACAAAAAGCACAGGCAAGCTTGCCACCACTTCTGCCCCTAACACAGAGGATTACACTCAGCTTTTCACCCGTCTTGTCGCTGATGGCAACGAGGTTGTTCACTTTCCTATCAGCTCAAGTCTTTCGGGCTCTTACAATTTTGCCCGTATTGCCGCAAGCGAAATAGACGGTGTTTACGTCGTTGACAGTCAAAACCTTTCAACAGGCATCGCTCTGTTGGCGCTCAAAGCAGCTGAAATGGCACAAGACGGCGCCGATGCACAATCTATTGTAGCAGAAATTGAAAAGCTTATTCCTTACGTTGACGCTTCCTTTGTTATTGACAATCTTGAATTTTTGCACAAGGGTGGCAGATGCTCATCGGTTGCTATGCTTGGTGCAAACGTGCTTAAGCTTAAGCCTTGTATTGAGGTTTCGGGCGGTGCTATGGGCGTCGGCAAGAAATACCGCGGCAAATACAGTGACGTTTTGCTCACCTATGCTAAGGAGCGCCTTGCTGAAATTGACGATATTGACACATCCCGCATTTTTGTAACCCACACCTGTGAGGACGAGGCTACCGCTCTTGCCGTTTACGATTTGGTTAAAGCCACAGGCAAATTTGACGAGGTGCTCTTTACCACCGCAGGCTGCACCATTTCCGCTCACTGCGGTCCCAACACCTTGGGCCTGCTTTACATTCGCAAAACTCCCAAAGCATAAATATGAAAATTTTATGTGTAGGTGATATTGTAGGCAGTGCGGGCTGCAATATATTTAAGTCCAAGCTTCCTATATTAAAGCGCAATTTTGGAATCGATGCAGTTATTGTTAACGGCGAAAATTCTGCCGACGGTAATGGTATCACGCCTCAGTCTTCCGCCGAAATATTTGATGCAGGTGCCGACGTAATTACAGGCGGAAATCATAGCCTGCGACAAAGCAATGCATGGCATTTGCACGAGGATAATCCCTTTGTACTGCGCCCTGCTAATTTTACCGATGCCGCCCCCGGCAGTGGCTACTGCCTTGTTGATTTCGGGTTTACCAAAATGGCGGTTATAAATCTTATCGGCACTGTGTATATGGAGCCTTACCCTTGCCCCTTTGAAACAGCCGACCGCCTTATTGAAAAAGCAAAAAAAGACGGCGCATCCATAATTGCGGTGGATATTCACGCCGAAGCCACAGCAGAAAAAAAGGCTCTTGCTTTTTATCTTGACGGTAAGGTAAGCTTCGTTTTCGGCACTCACACCCACGTGCAAACAGCCGACTGTCAGGTTTTACCCGACGGCACCGGCTTTATTACCGATTTAGGTATGACAGGCCCCTTTTTATCGGTGCTTGGAGTAAAGCCTGAACTGTCTATCCGCAAAATCAAGGACAAGGTGCCCACACGCTTTGCAAACGCAGAGGGCGATTGCGTACTTGAAGGCTGCCTGTTTACCGTCACCCGCGACGGTAAATGTGAAAAAGCAGAAGCCTTGCGAATCTTCTAAAATAGTTAATTATGCATATTTTGTGCTATAATTATATAAAGTTGCAAATTACATAAACGGAGGTATTATTGTGAACAGAGAAATAACCTTGATGGATTTCTTCCGCTTTGTTTTAAGCAAGCTGAAGCTTATCCTGATTTTTGGTTGTATTGCAGCTATTATTGCAGCAGGTTTTGTATTTTTAACCGCCGACGAACAGTACAACTATAACGGTTCTTTTATCGTCGACCCCTTTGGAAACGTTGACGAGAATTTTAACTCAAACAACATTTACAACGAGCTTACAATCTCTCGCACCCTTATTCCTTCCTTTGTTGAGCTTATGCAGAAAAAGGATTTTGCCGAGATGATTGCAAAATCGGTTAATGAGGAACTTGGCAAAAAACTTAAATACACCCACATAATCAACATGATTCGTTATACCACCAACGACGATACCTTGATTATTGATTTCAGATGTACGTCGTCAGATCAAGAGGTTGCTTATACAGTTGCAAAAACCATTTCTGAAAAAGCACCCGGTTACGTTGAGCAAAAGCTTAACCGAATTAACCTTAATGCCGTTGACAGCATCAATAAGGATGTGTTCGGCACAAGCAAAACCAACTTTAAGGTTATAGGTGTTATTGCTTTTATTATTGCAGCCGTTCTTACCGTTCTTGTAACGTTGGTTATTGAGCTGCTTGACAACCGTATCAAGGATCCTGAGGATATTACGGAGCATTTTGAGTACCCGATACTTGGTTCTATCCCCGATTTTTACAAGCACACAAAGAAGGAGGGTTATTATGGCAAACAAAAAGGCCAGCAAACAAACGCAAAGTCATAACAGAAAGTCTTACATTCTTAATGAAAACTCAAAGTTTTACGTTAAAGAGGCTTACCGTGCCACACGTGCCAATATCAGCTTCTCTTTGGCAAATATTGAAGGCTGTAAAATTATCGCTGTCACAAGTGCTGTTGCAGGCGACGGTAAAACCACCACATCCGTTAATATCGCACAGATTATTTCTCAGGCAAACAACCGTGTTTTGCTTATAGACGCCGATATGCGTAAAGGCTCTGCGCGCCGTCATCTTGGCTTGCAGAAGACCAACGGACTTTCAAGCATACTCAGCGGTATGTCTCAGATGGTTGACGAGGTTATCATCAAAACCCCCCACGGTTTTGACTGTATGACTGCAGGCCCCACTCCTCCCAACCCGGCTGAGCTTTTGGCTTCTAACGTTATGAGCGAGCTTTTAAACCTGCTTTCCGAGCATTACGACTATATCGTCATCGATACTCCTCCTATTGCAGTAGTTAGTGACGCCCTTGCTCTTTCTAAGTTGGTTTCCGGCTTCATTATCACCGTAAGCCAGAATGAATCTACTATTGACGAGGTTTACGGCGCTATTGACTCACTTGAATTCTCTGAAGCTAAGATTTTAGGCTTTATACTTAACAAAGCAGAGCTTGGCGGCGAAGGCAGCTATTCACGTTACAGCCGTTACAGCAAGTACGGCAGATATAATCGCTACTCATATAAATATAAGTATTACAACTATAATTACAGCGACGACAAAAACTAATTATGTGAAGGGGTGTTTGTATGACCGATACGCATACTCACATTCTCCCTGCTATGGACGACGGCGCCGTTTCTATTGAGGAATCCCTGAATCTTTTAAGCACACTTGCCTTGCAGGGTGTTAAGCAGGTGGCAGCCACTCCCCATTTTAAGCCCATCACAAACGAGAGCATCGACAGTTTTCTCGCTCGCAGGAATGAATCAGAGGCTTTGTTGCGTCAGGCAATGGAGGGCCGCACGGATTTGCCTCAGCTTTATATCGGCACCGAAGTCACCTTAAGCGTTGAGCTTCCGCAATTTGAAGGCTTGGAAAAGCTGTGCTACAAAAATGGCAATTTTCTGCTTATAGAGCTTGACCCTTTCACTGTCGGCACTTGGATTCCGCGGGCATTGTACGAAATCAGCAACCGACTCTTGCTAACCCCGATAATCGCACATATTGACCGTTATTTAGGTGATGTGTCACCCAAACTGATTGAGGAAATTATGAAATTAAATTGCCCTGTTCAGTTTAACGGTTACACCTTAGCAAATTTCAGAAAGCGTCATCAGCTTCTTAAAATTATGAACCGTCACCCCGATACAATTTTTGTAGTCGGCTCTGACTGTCATAATATGCACCTTCGTCCACCTGCAATGGATATTTTTGAAAAAAAGGCACAGAAGCATTTGGGTGAAGAATTCTTTGATGAGATTTGCGAAAATTCCCGTCTTATGCTTACGGGAGAATTGATTACCTGATTTATTTAACAACAGATTTTACGGAATAAAGACTGACCGTAAAATCTGTTGTTTTTTGTTGTAAAAATTAAATTTTTGTATTTATTTTTTCCACAACATATGATATAATAGTATAAATATTATACCTATATATTGAAAGAAAGAGCTTGTTAACAGTTATGGAACATACTAAAAAACATTTTTCTTCAAACGAAAACGCCGTTGCAGGCCGTAATGCCGTAATGGAACTGCTCCGTTCCGGCAGACCTATCGACCGCATTTTAATTGAAAAAGGCAAGCGGGAAGGCAGTCTTTCGGTTATTGTTGCCAAGGCCGCCGAAAAGGGTATTCCTGTAAAGGATGCAGCCCGTGAAAAACTTGATGCAATGTGCCCTGCCACCAATCATCAAGGTGTGGTTGCAGTTGCCGCTATGACCGAGTATTGCTCGGTTGACGATTTGCTTCGTGCCGCTGAAGAAAAGGGTGAAAAGCCTTTTGTAATAATTTGTGACGGCATTGAGGACCCTCACAATTTGGGTGCGATTATCCGCACTGCCGAATGTTGCGGCGCTCACGGTGTAATCATATCCAAGAACCGCTGTTGCGGCGTTAACTTTGCCGTTTCAAAGGCTGCCTGCGGTGCAATTGAATATATGCCAATCGCAAGAGTCAGCAACATAGCCTCTGCTATTGACCGACTTAAAGAAGCAGGCGTTTGGGTTTATGCCGCTGATATGGACGGTACCGATTATCGCAAGCAGGATTTTTCGGGAGCCGCCGCTTTGGTGGTTGGCTCTGAGGGTAATGGAGTAAGCCGTCTTGTTAAAGAAAAATGTGACGTTACCGTTTCACTGCCAATGAAGGGCCATATCACGTCGTTAAACGCATCGGTGGCCGCAGGCATACTGATGTATGCTATATCGGCAAACAGATAATTCAGAATGGGAGTGTTTGATTTGAAAAATAACCAATTGAATTTCGATTTTGACAATGAACCGATTCAGTCCCCACAACCCACAATGCCCGTTGACCGCACCGTTAATGCAAGCAAGCGTCAACCCAGCGGCCTTTTAACCGCAGAAGAGGTTAAAAATATGGGTGCGGACAAGAGCGAAAAAAGTCAAGTAAATTCCACCCCCGTTGTTGAGGCTCCAAAAACTGAGCCGGTTGTCAAAAGTGAGCCTGTGCAGTCGTCAGGTTATTCAAATGCCGCTATGGAAATTTTGCGCCGTATGCAGATTTCAGAAGCCGACACAAGCAAAAATAACGTTGAACCCACAACCTACAAATCTGTAGCCCAGCCAAGCGAAATGGGCGAATTTCTTAACCGCCGTCAGAGTGTTTCTGCCGAAGAAAAGGAAGAGGCTGCGCCCATTAAGATTACCGAAGATGTAGCCGTTGCCGATATGCGCCGTGAAAAGGCTGATGCATTTAAGCTGGACACCGCCGCTATGGAAGCAGGTTTTGAAAGCATTGATGACGGCATTGAGCAAACTGAATCTCTTGACAGTACAAGCGTTTTTCAATTGCCCGAAGAAGAGAGCGGCACCCGTATGTTTGATGCCGTTGTTCCCACCGATAACACCTTTGAGGATGGCGGCAGTACCATATTCATTCCCGACGATTTTGTTGCAGAGGAAGACAATGCCACCGATGAAGAAGAAATCATCGACGATTACACCACCATTGAGGATGCTCAGTCGGTTACCGATGACTTAACCTTTCGCAAGCGAAAATTAGGCATTAAATTTATTGCCACCGCTTTTGCTGCGCTTCTGCTTATAATTATAACCCTGTCGGACAATCTTTTCCCATTCGGCCACGTTTCATATTATATTGCAGTGGGCGTTTTGCTTTTGGTTGCAACCGTTATAAATCTGTCATCCTTCCAATCACTGATTTCGGTCTTTAAGCTTAAGCCCGACGTGGATTTTCCTCCTGCATTGGCAGTAGTTGCATCCTTCATTCAGTTGGGAGTATGCGGTTTTTTTGGCACAAAGGGCCTCGCTTCTACAGGTATTCTTGCCGCTGCCGCAGTGGTATCCCTTGCCTTTAATACCCTTTCAAAGCGCATTACCGTAAGTCGCACGCTGGCAAACTTTGACCTTATTGCCAATGAAGAAGACAAGGAAGCCGCCGCATTTATAGGTGCTCCTGCCTCTGCCTCGATTCTTAACCCCAAAAAGCACGGCGAAACCTTGATTTTAGGTCGCCGCACCACTGTAGACATGGCAGGATTTATTTCATATTCACTATCTCCTGACCTTTACGAGAAATTAAGCGGTAAAATGTCGGTTATAGTCCTTGCCGCCGCAGTAATTGCCGCAGGCGCATCCTTGATTATGGCTGAGTCCGCCGCAGTTGTTGCCACCGCCTTTGCCAGTGTTTGCTGCCTTGGCGCACAGATTGCAGCATCCTATCCCTCAGCCGTTTTGCTTAACCGTGTTTGCAAAAAACTTCGCAACAATAAGGTTATGTTTAGCGGTTTTAAAGCTTCAGAAGAGCTTGGCGATGCCAACGTTATTGTTCTTGACTCTGACGAGATTTTTAACGATGAGTGTGTAAGTCTGTTTAAATTCCGCACCTTCGGCGGTCTGTCTCCTGATGTTGCATTTATGACTGCCGCCGCCCTTACTACCGAAGGCCATTCCCCCTTGGCAGGTATGTTTAATCAGATTGCCGCCACCACCGGTGCGGGTATGCTTGCCGCCGACTCGGTTATTTATGAAAATTCAATGGGCCTTACAGGCTGGGTTGACGAAAAGAAAACTCTGCTTGGCAACCGTATGATTATGGAGTCTCACTCTATTCCTGTTCCTTCTATGGAGGTTGACCGCAAAATATTAAAGAGCGGCAAATTCCCTCTCTACCTTGCCATTGACGACAAAATTGCCGCTATGTTTATTATTGGCTATTCTGCCGACCGACGTATGCTTCACAGCCTGCGCCGTCTTAATAACACGGGCGCAACCTTACTTGTCAGAACAGTTGACCCTAACGTAACTGCAGACCTTGTTTGCACTGCCTACGGATTGCCGACAGGTGCCGTTGAAGTTATGGCAAGCGATGCGTCAAGATATTATTGCGACCGTATGTCTCCCACCGAAAACGAACCTGCACTTCTTTGTGCCGAGGACGCCAAAGGCTTTGTTGACGCCTTTGTGTCATCAATAAGCTTGAACAGAAGCTCTGCTGCCGCCTCAATAGCAGTTGTAGTGCTTACCTGTTTGGTTATGGCGCTTAACATAGCTCTGTCTGTTTTGGGAGTATCAAGCTTCTTTAACTTGATTATGGTTCTGGCTTCCTATCTTGGCGTAACTGCGATAACTGCTGTTGTTTCTCTTCTTCGCAGTTAATACCCAAAATTTACAGAATTTGTTAAAAAACACTTGACTTTTACAGAATTTGACAGTATAATCGAGTTAACATAATAAATTCGGAGGTAGTTTATGAAGTCAACGGGTATTGTTAGGAAGATGGACCGTTTAGGTCGCGTTGTTATTCCAAAGGAACTCCGCCGCGTTATGAACATTGAAGAAGATGTTGACGCTATGGAGATTTTTACAGAAGGCAACACCGTTATACTTAAAAAGTACGAACCATCTTGTTTGTTCTGTAACGAAACCGATTTTGATATGGTTTCCTACAAAGGCCACAGCGTTTGTCGCAAGTGCATTGCTGAGCTTGGAAAATCAAATAACGAGTAAAAAAATTCAACCCCGTCACTTTGTGACGGGGTTTCGTTATATCTGATTACTTATAATGGTTATGGTTAGTCGAAACATCTCTGTTTCGACACAAAACTTTTGATTTTGTGACAAATTTTCTTTGAAAATTTGACCATACCCATTGCAATGAGTGTTCTGCAAAATTAAATTTTATAATTTAATTTTGTTAAAGCCACTTAAAAAGTGGCTTGTCGAAGCGCTTTTTAGCGTTTCGACAAACTACAATCATTATAAAGGGGATACTTTTTGCAGATTTCGGCAACGCCTGCACGAATTTCTTCTTCGCTGTTTTCGAAGTCGTAGATTGCCTTTGCAATAAACTCACCGATTTTGGTGAAATCCTCGGTATTAAGTCCTCTGGTAGTTGCGGCAGGAGTACCAAGACGTACACCGCTTGTAACAAAAGGCTTTTCGGGGTCGTTGGGGATAGCATTCTTGTTTGCAGTAATATTTACTGCATCAAGGCGGTGCTCAAGCTCCTTACCGGTAACACCTGTGCCGCGCAAATCAACAAGCATCAAGTGATTATCGGTGCCGCCTGAGATAATATTAACATTATTCTTAATAAGGCTTGCGGCGAGTGCCTGTGCATTGTCAACAATGCGCTGCTGATACTGCTTGAACTCGTCGGTAAGAGCCTCGCCAAAGCAAACTGCCTTTGCGGCGATAGTATGCATCAAAGGGCCACCCTGTGTGCCGGGGAAGATAGCCTTGTCGATTGCCTTGGCATATTCCTCTTTACAAAGAATCATACCGCCGCGAGGACCGCGCAAGGTCTTGTGAGTTGTGGTGGTAACAATATCGGCATACTCAACGGGATTGGGATGAAGCCCTGCGGCAACGAGGCCTGCAATATGAGCCATATCAACCATAAATATTGCCCCAACCTCTTTAGCAATAGCGGCAATTTTATCGAAATAAATGGTACGGGGATAAGCGGAAGCGCCTGCTACAATCAACTTAGGCTTGCACTGGGTAGCGATGCGGCGCATTTCGTCGTAATCAATAAAACCGTCATCAGAAACGCCATAGGGCACAAAGTTGTAAAGCATACCCGAAACATTAACGGGTGAGCCGTGAGTAAGATGACCGCCGTGAGCAAGATTCATACCCATAACGGTATCACCGGGTTGAAGCAATGCAGTGTAAACAGCAGTGTTTGCCTGCGCGCCTGAGTGAGGCTGAACGTTGGCGTGTTCTGCACCAAAAATCTTTTTGGCGCGGTCACGGGCAATATCCTCTGCAATATCGACACACTGGCAGCCGCCGTAGTAACGCTTGCCGGGATAACCTTCGGCATATTTATTGGTAAGCACGCTGCCCATTGCAGCCATTACTGCAGGGGAAACGAAATTTTCACTTGCGATAAGCTCAATGTTGCTTTGCTGACGGGCAAGCTCTTTTGCCATTGCATCGGCAACGTCTTTGTCAGTCTGGGCGACAAGACCGATTGAATCAAGTAGATTATCAAACATTATAAAGTACCTTCCTTACATAATACTGATTGTACCCATTGTAACATAAATCAATCTAAAAATAAAGCATAAAAACTTTAAAAGAGGACAAATTTTAACAAATTCGTCCTCTTTTACAATTTAAAGTGTTATCTGCGCCAAGTTGACGGTGAAATTGCTAAAAGCAAGGGAAAAACCTCTAATCTGCCCAATAGCATTGAGAAGGACAGAATTAGTTTGGAAAAGCCTGTATAGCCTGCAAAACTGCCCATTGGTCCAACTGCACCTAAACCGGGACCTACGTTATTAAAGCAGGCAACAGTTGCTGTTAAATTGCTTTCAAAACCAAAGGGTTCAAAACTTATAAGCAAAAACGTAGCCGCTATACAGGCAAAATATACCGCAAGATATACACCTACATTATTGGCTGTTGTCTCGTCAAGTCGTTTGCCTTCGATTTTAACCGACGCAACCGAACGGGGATGAAGCATACGTCGCAACTCTTTGGCAATAACCTTGCCAAGAATCAAAACTCGCGAAATTTTAAATCCGCCTGCAGTGGAACCTGCACAACCACCGATAAAGGTTAATATAAACAATATTGACCTTGATAAATCGGGCCACAGGTTAAAGTCTGCGGTGGCATAGCCTGTGGTGGTTATGATTGTTGATACCTGGAAGAAGGAGTGGCGAATGGTGTCACTAACAGTGGCACCTGCCATTGCAAGAGAATTGTAAATATTCAGGAATATTACGGCGGTGGCTACGCCCACGATAATAAGGTAGGCACGAAGTTCTGTACTTGTAATAGCAGTTTTAAAGCGGCGAATTAAAATTAGGTAATAAAGGTTGAAATTCACGCCAAAAATCAGCATAAACACTGCAATTATCCACTGACAAGCAGGGTTGTAACTTGCCAAGCCGTCAGCCTTCATACTAAATCCACCCGTACCTGCAGTACCGAGAGCATGAAACAAACTCTCAAACCAATCCATACCGAAAATCTTGAGCAACACAAACTGCACAAGCGTTAGGGCAATATAGATAAGATAAAGTAGTTTTGCCGTGTCACGAAGACGGGGCACAAGTTTTCCAAAAATGGGGCCGGGCATCTCTGCCTTCAAAATGTGGGATGAACGGTCAGATTTGCCGGGAGAAATTGCGGTAACAAGCACAAGCACACCCATACCGCCTATCCAGTGAGTGAAACTGCGCCATATAAGTCCGCCGTGGCTCATAGCCTCAACATCGGTAAGAATTGACGCGCCCGTAGTGGTAAAGCCGCTCACCGTTTCAAATATGGCGTCTATGTAATTGGGAATTTCTTTGTTAAGAGTAAAGGGCAAAGCACCGATAAGAGACATAAGTACCCATACAAGTCCAACTATTGCAAAACCCTCTTTAGCATAAATTGCACTGTTTTTGGTGCGAAAACAAAGGCAAAGCAATAATCCCAATACCAAGGCTATGCCTATTGTAATTGCAAAACCAATCCAAGTAGTTTCGCCGTAAATAAAGCACACCAAAAGGGGCAAAAGCAATAAAATTGCTTCGGCAATTGCAATTCTGCCCAAGGTGTTAAAAATCATTCTTATATTCATATTCGTGTCACCTTATAATATCAGAAAGGTCATTAAGAAGTTTGCCTGCGGCAATTACAACCACTCGGTCACCCGGCAAAATTACATCATCACCGGAGGGAATAATAGGCTTTCTGCCACGAATAATGCCTGCAATCAAAATATCTTTTTTAATATGCATATCCTTAAGAGGAATTTCTATGTACTTAAAGTTATCGTTTACACTAAATTCAAGGGCTTCTGCCTTGCCATCCATAAGCTTGTAGAGGGCTTCAACATTGCTTCCCATCGAATTGTGCAGTGCCCTTGCATACTTTGACAAAAATTCAGAAACAAAGTGTTGAGGTGAAACTATACATTCAAGACCGATTTTTCCTGCCATTGCGGCAAGTTCAGGTCGGTTAACCTTAGTAATAACCTTTGGTACATTGTGGGATGCCGCAAAGCAAGAGGTAAGAATATTTTCTTCATCAATACCTGTCAGTCCCACAAACACGTCGGTAGTATCTACCCCCTCTTCAAGCAACAAATCCTGAGAGGTGCCGTCACCCAAAATAGTAACTGCTTCGGGTACAAAATCGTTAAGTTCTTCACAACGTTGACGGTCGTGGTCAACAACCTTGACCTCGTAACCACTGGCAACAAGCATTTTTGCAAGGTAGAGGGATATTCTGCCTGCACCCATAATAATAACGCTGTGAGCGCGCTTTTGTGTAACACCAAGCATTCGGAATAATTTATGCAACTCCACAGGTGATGCAGTTATACCCACCTTGTCACCGCTTTTAAGAACAAAATTACCGTCGGGAATATAAAACTCTTCATCACGCTGAACTGCACAAATCAAAACCTTAGCATCAAATTTTTTGCGCATTTCGGCAAGGGTCAATCCGTTAAGTACAGAGTCATCCTTCAGTCTGAAATCAACCATTTCAAACTGTCTGTGGGCAAAGGTTTCAATATTAACGGCACTTGGGAATTTGATAATATTGTAAATTTCGCGGGCAGTAATCATTTCGGGATTAACAGATGCGGAAAATCCCAACTGCTGCTTCATAAATTCCAGACTGTTGTCGTTATATTCAGGGTTGCGCACACGGGGTATGGTATGCTTTGCCCCCATAGCGCGAGCAATAAAGCAGGCAAGCATATTAAGCTCGTCAGAGTCGGTAACGGCAAGAAAAAGCTCTGCCTCATCCACTCCCGCCTCTTTTAATGCATCGGAGTCGGCACCGTTGCCTACAAGACCCATTACATCATAACTGTTAGTTACCTCGTCAAGCACGGCGGGGTCATAATCAATAGCCACAATATCGTGCCCCTCTGTAACAAGGTTTTCTATAATGGTGCGGCCGATTTTGCCGCAACCAACAACAATAATCTTCATAAAAACGCTTCCTTTTAAAGTTGTACGAATATATTATACTACTTTTGTTTAGATTTTCTACCTTTAATTTAGTTCAGTATAGCATTTGCCTTGCTTTAATGCAACAAAAATCTTTCGTTGACTTTTACACTTTAATGCGATATAATATTGGCAAATAAAATAAAGGAGATTTAAAAATGAAAGCAAAAGCAATTCTTCCAAAAATTCTTATGCTGGCATTTATAGTGGTTTTCACAGTTATTTGCTGTCTTACCGGTTCCATCACTGACCCCGCAAATACTCTGTGGTCACTCTTCCCCCCTGTTATCGCTATTATGCTGGCACTGTTAACTAAAGAGGTTTACAGTTCACTATTTATCGGTATTTTAGCAGGCGCCCTGCTTTATAGCAAATTTGATATTGTTAAAACCGTTGACGGTATGACAAACGAGGGCTTTATTTCTGCCGTTTCAGGCACTGCAGGTATTTTTGTATTCTTGGTGCTTCTTGGCGTGCTTGTTGCCCTTGTTAACAAGGCAGGCGGCTCTGCCGCTTTTGGCCGTTGGGCTCAGAAGCATATTAAAACCAAAGCCGGTGCCGCTCTTTGCACCTTTGCTCTTGGCGTGCTTATCTTTATTGACGACTATTTCAACTGCCTTACCGTTGGTAGTGTTATGCGTCCTGTAACCGACAGCACCAAAATCAGCCGTGCAAAGCTTGCATATTTGATTGATGCTACCGCTGCTCCTATTTGTATGATTGCTCCCATATCTTCTTGGGCTGCAGCCGTTTCTGAATACACTGCAGGTGTTACAAATGCCGCAGGTGAGGAAGTTTCAAGCCTTGCTCTTTTCTGTCAGGCTATCCCCTACAACTTCTATTCACTGCTCACCTTGGCATTTATCGTTGTTATCACCCTTATGAACTTTGACTACGGCCCAATGAAGCTGCACGAAATGAATGCTGCAAACGGTGACCTGTTCACCTTTGGCGGTGAAGTTATCGGTGCCGATGACGAGCGTGAGTACAACCCCAAGGGTAAGGTTATTGACCTGCTTTTGCCCATCATCGTGCTTATCGCAGTTTCAGTTGTTGCTCTTATTTATGTTGGCGGCTTCTTTGATGCAAAGGGCGATTATTATATGGATTTCATCGGTTCATTCGGTAATACCGATGCCACCGTTGGTCTTCCCCTTGCAGGTATTCTTGTTCTTGTGCTGACTGTTATTTATCTTGTTGCACGCCGTATCATCAGCCTTAAAGATGCTATGAGTTGCATCCCCAAAGGCTTTATTGCAATGGTGCCAGCTATTCTTATTCTTACTATGGCTACCTCTCTTAAGAATATGACCGGTTTGCTTGGCTCTGACGTTTTTGTTCAGAACGCTCTTGCCGATGCAGGTGCACTTCGCAACTTCTTGCCTGCTATCATCTTCCTTGTTGCTTGCGGTATTTCATTCGCAACCGGCACATCTTGGGGTACCTTCGGTATTCTTATCCCCATCGTACTCAGCGTATTCCCCGCAGGAAGCGAGCTTATGATAATCGGTATGTCTGCTTGCCTTGCAGGTGCTGTTTGCGGTGACCACTGCTCACCCATCTCTGACACCACCATTATGTCAAGCGCAGGCGCACAGTGCGAGCACGTTAACCACGTTTCGACTCAGTTGCCCTATGCACTGACTGTTGCAGGTGTATCCTTTGTTGCATACCTTATTGCAGGTTTTGTGCAGAGTTGGTACATCAGCTTGCCCATCGCCTTGGCAATTATGGTGCTTACCCTTGTTGTTATCAAGGCTACCACCAAAAAGGCTGCTTAATTTAAGATAAAAGTTAACCCCGTCGTTCAAATGCTTAGGGTTGCTAAGGACAGTAAAGGATGCGTAGAAAGTCTACGCATCCTTTAGTTTTTGTCTTATACTTGACAAGCAGGGAAAATGTATAGCTTTTTCCACTTGTTAGTAGAACCTAAAGCCTTTTTAACCCATCTCAAAAGAAGAGTTATCTTAATAGTGATATTGTGAGACGGAACTCACAGTGTTATTTTGCCTAATGGCAAAGTGATATTAAAACCTACGGTTTTAGTGATATTTTATTCGCCTATAAACTGCCAAAGGCAATATCACTTGGACTTTAGTCCAAATACCACTGCATAGCAATATAACTCGCGTGAAGCGCGAATAAAACTAGCCAAGTGTCCTTAAGAACACTTGGCTAATGAACGACGGGGTTTTGTTATACTCCAAAAAGGCGGCGTGTGTTTTCTCTTGTAGTTTTAAGCACCTCTGCCACCGAAATGCATTTGATTTCGGCAATGCGGTGGGCAACGTTGATAATCATACCCGAATGACAGCGTTTACTCCGCAGAGGCACTGGCGCCATATAGGGTGCGTCCGTTTCAAGCAAAATAAACTCAAGGGGGATTTGCTCTGCCACCTCCACCGTTTTGCGCGCGTTTTTAAAGGTTAGCACTCCACCGATACCGATATATATGCCCATATCAACCAGTTGACGAGCCATTTCGGCACTGCCCGAATAACAGTGCATCACGCCCTTGGGACGATACTCCTTTATAATATCAAAGGTGTCGGCGTTGGCGTCGCGGGAGTGGATTATGACGGGCTTATTCAGTTTTTGGGCAAGTTTCAGTTGGCTGATGAAATTTGCCTTTTGCACATCACGGGGCACGCTATCCCAGTGATAGTCAAGTCCAATCTCTCCAATAGCAACACATTTTGGGTCGGTTGCCAGCGACTCTATCCAACTAAGGTCAAGAGGCTCTGTATCCTCGGGATGAAGCCCCACTGCGCCGTAAACAAAGGGGTATTTGTGAGCAAGTTCCATTGTAGTTTTGCCCGACTGACTGTTGCAAGCGCAGTTAATAATTCCGCAAACAGAGTGTTTTAGGGAATTCAGCAATTTGTCTCGGTCGTTGTTAAATGCCTCATCATCATAATGGGCGTGGGTATCAAAAATCATACCCTCGTAAAAAGGTGAAATGTAACTCATTCTTTTATCCCTCATAAAGCCAACGGCACTGTTCCTTTGTAAGTGACACAGAACAGGCGGTCAGAGAATCTTCAATATGTTCTTCGGTCAGGCAGCCAACCACTGCAACCCCTTGGAGCAGACTGCTTGTGATATATGCAAGGGTTATTGCGGCGGCAGATACCCCCATTTGTTGCGACAATTCTTTTACCCTTTGGGCGCGGGCAAGGTTTTCGTCACTTAAAAAGCGGTCGATAACCTTTTGAGAATAGGGCACCCCTGCCGCATATTTTGAGAAAAAGCCCTTTGCCTGAGGTGAAAACGCCATTACAGGCATACATTTTGCCTCATAATCGGCAAACCGCTTTTCATTCATACAGATAAGACTGTCATCACCCATTCGGGTGCCGTCACTTTGGGCAAGGCTCCACTGAATTTGAGACACACAAGGGGGTGCGATATGCTTGTCATTTGCATATTGGGTAAGCTCATCTATGCGGTGATTATCCCAGTTCGACACGCCGTAAGCCTTAATGTAGCCCTGATTTATAAAATCATTTGCAAGTTCTGCAAACTCCCCTGCAGGAATTGAGGGTGTATCTCGATGAAACAGGTAAAAATCGGGAGTGCAGCCAAGAGCATCAAGGCTTTGCTCCATATCTTGCTTTATGCAATCGGGGGTAGCACGCTCGCGGGGAAAGCCGCCCTTTGTAACAAGGGTGACAGAGGAGCGGACACCACGGCTTTTAAGCCATCTGCCAATAACCGCCTCACTGCTTTCGCCAAGTTGGGTATACATTCGGGCAGTGTCAATAGTTCTGCCACCAAGAGAATAGTATTTGTCAAGCAATTTAAAGAGAGTATCACCATCTACATTACCGCCTGTGCCAAAGGTTATGGCGGAAAGGGATATTCCGTTTGCAATTACACTGTTCATATTGTCACCTGCTTTTATTCAATTATATAGCAAATGTGGATAAATTGCAAACAATATCACACTAAAATAACCCTTGACTTGTTGACAAAACTGTGATATTATGTACTTTGCCTGTAAATATGCTATGCAGGCTCCCCTTACTCTCAGTAGAGGGTCTAAAGTCCATAAGGAGGTGCAACAGAATGTCAATTAAAAACGCTTACGAGGTTGTTTTGGTTTTTTCTGTTAAACAAGGTGAAGAGGCTACTGCCGCTCTTGTTGAAAAGTTCAAGACCATGATTACCGACAATGCTACTGACGTAACCGTTGACGAGTGGGGCAAGCGCAGACTTGCATACCTCATCAACAAAGAGTCAGAGGGTTACTACGTGTTGGTTAACTTTACCGCTGACACCGAGTTCCCTGCAGAGCTTGACCGTGTTCTTGGTATTACCGACGGTGTTCTGCGTTCTATGATTATCAAAAAGTAAGAAAGGTGGATTAACCAATGCTTAACCGTGCTATCATTATGGGCCGTTTGACCGACAACCCTGAACTCAGGCACACATCCAGCAACATACCCGTTACCACCTTTACCTTGGCTGTTGAGCGTAATTTCCGCTCAGGTGACGAGCGCGTTACCGACTTTCTTGATATAGTCGCATGGCGCAACACCGCTGAATTTGCCAGCAAGTATTTTACTAAGGGTATGCAAGTGGCAGTTGAGGGTTCCATTCAGGTGCGCTCATACACCGACCGCGACGGCAACAAGCGTCGCGCTTGGGAAATTGTCGCAGACCAGGTCTATTTTGCCGATTCAAAGCGTGACGGTGCTCCCACTGCTCGCAGTGAGCAGCCTGCTCCTTCTATCAGCAATGCAGACACTTCTGATTTTGCCGAGTTTGACGGCGGCGACGATTTGCCCTTTTAATTAAAAACCGCAGACAGTTTTCTGTCTTACCTACTATTTTGAAAAGGAGGCTTCCGTCATGGAAAAGACCGAAAGAATGGACAGACCTATGCGCGCCAGAAAAGGTCGCAGAAAGGTTTGCAATTTTTGTGTTGACCGTGTAGAGTCTATTGACTACAAAGATATTGCTCGTCTTCGCAAATATATTTCAGAGAGAGGCAAGATTCTTTCTCGCAGAGCTACCGGCACTTGTGCTCGTCATCAGCGCGCTCTTACAGTTGCTATCAAGCGTGCTCGCATGATCGCTCTGCTTCCCTACTCTTGCGACTAATAAAGCTAAATGCGGTGTCATTTTGATACCGCATTTTTATTTTGCATAACAAAAATCCCTGTGGGTTAACCCACAGGGATTTGTTGCTTCGGATTAGTCCTGAGCGATAGCGTCAACAGGGCAACCGCCGGCGCAAGCGCCACACTCAATGCAAGCGTGTGCATCGATTACATATGTAGCATCGCCTTCGCTGATTGCGCTAACAGGGCACTCGCCCTCACAAGCGCCGCACTTAATGCAAGCATCAGAAATCTTGTAAGCCATAATCAATATCTCCTTATTCCGTTGCCGCGCGCCGCAACTGATGTAAGTTTTAACCTGTCTCGCGCTTAGGCAGGATTGTTAACATTTATATAATAGCACACTTTTTAAAAATTTCAATAGTGTTTTTATGACAAAAAGCCTTTAATTTCCCTCAACTGCATTTTCTTGAGGTTGGTCTTTATCGGTTTCTGCCTTTTTGGGTGCGCTGCGGTGCATACTTTTAACATCGCAACAATCAAAAATAATAGGGGCGGCGTTTTCTTCAAAACGCACCTTTACCCTTTGCTCAAGCAGGCTGACCGACATTACGGTACCTACACCCTGAGGAGTTTTGACGGTAGCGCCCACTTTGGGTGTGATTTTAAGCAACTCGTCATAAACATTCTGCTCATAATTAAGGCAACACATAAGTCTGCCGCAAGTGCCCGAAATCTTGACGGGATTAAGGGACAAGCCTTGCTCTTTTGCCATTTTGATTGAAACGGGATGAAAATCATTCAAAAAGCGTGAACAACAAAAAGGCTGACCGCATATTCCAAGGCCGCCAAGCATTTTTGCCTCGTCACGTACGCCGATTTGACGAAGTTCAATTCGGGTATGGAAAACGGCTGCTAAATCCTTAACAAGCTCTCTGAAATCCACTCTGCCGTCAGAGGTGAAGTAAAAGAGAATCTTTCCACCCTCAAAAGCATACTCAACGTCAACCAATTTCATATCAAGATTGCGCTCAATTACCTTTTGCTCGCAGATTTTAAGAGCCTCTTTTTCTTTTTTGCAGTTTTCTTCATAGTGACGGCGGTCGTTGGCAGTAGCACGGCGCTCAACCTGTCGCAAGGGAGCAACCACCGACTCGTCAGGCACCATTTGATTGGCTGTTGTAACTTCGCCGTACACTAAGCCGCGAGACGTTTCTACAATAACGTTTTCGCCCTTGGTAAACTTTTCTCCTTTAGGGTCAAAATAGTATGCCTTACCGGCATCCTTAAATCTGACTGAAATTACTTCGGTCATTTTGTACTCCATTCTGTCGCATTTGCGACTACATCAATTCTGCACTGCGGCAGACAACGCCGCACAAAAGCAGGTTATAAACAAATTTCCACCCATATTTGCCTCGCTATCAGCTGAGGCACTACGACAAACGTCGCACAGCTTTAAAAGTTGTTCTGACGTAAGTCTTGCGGCAAGACGGTGACGCACATCGGCTTTGTCGAAGTTGCTTTGGAAACCACAGCGGATATTCAGTCCGTCATGCATAACGGTAAACATTGCATCCGCAATACCCTTTTGGGCGGCGCGGTCACGCTCGTACGCTTTCATCGCCTTGTGCAGTTCAATCTCGCTTTGCAAAACTATGGCAGACAGACGCTCTGCATCGGCAATAAATCCCCTTGCTCCTGCAAGCACGCCTAAGGCATCACCTATTGTTCCCCCTCTGCAAGCAGAAAGGACGTCCCCCTCGTCATATTGAGGGTGATTGGCAAGAATATACTCCACCGCTTCTTCGGTTGTGGGTGCAGTAAGGGAAAAGACGGCGGAACGGGACACAACGGTGCCAAGCAGTTGCCGTGTGTAGTTGCATGTAAGAATGAACATTGCCGCTTGTGGCGGTTCTTCAAGCACCTTTAACAGTGCGTTTTGTGCCTGTGCATTCATCAGTTGTGCATCGGGAATAATAAACACGCGTTTTTTTGATTGGGTAGGCACAATATATGCATCGTTTCGCACGCTGCGAATCTGGTCGACTGTAATTGCCGATTTTTCGGGAGTGATTATGCTAACATCTGGGGACTGACTTGCAAGGCAGGATGAGCATTTGCCGCAAGGGGCATTGTCACCTGTGCAAGCGGCGGCACGTGCAATCAGCTTTGCAAGGGTGCGTCTGCCCGAGCCCTCTGCCCCCTCTATAATAACGGCGTGGGGCAAGCGATCGGATTTAAGCATACTGTTTATGCGGGCAAGCACCTCGCCATTTCCAACAAAACCGCTTAAACTCACAGTTTTTCGAACCTTTCAACATCGGTTACAAAGATAGTTGCACCGCCTACGGTAACCTCAACTGCAGAGGAAACAAACTCACTGCTGTATGCCGCCATATCAGGAAGCAACTGAGTGCGCTTGCTTGAATACTTACGGATAATATCAATAACAGCTTCCACCTTTTCTTCGTCAATACCGATAAGAAATGTGGTGTTGCCAACCTTTAAAAAGCCGCCGGTCGTGGCAAGCTTTGTAACACTGTAGCCCGACTTGGTAAGTGCAGAAGAAACAGATGGTGCATCGTCATTATTTACTATAGCAAAAATAAGCTTCATACTGTGAAACCTCCTATATCTATATTCAATGTTATTATAACACTTACCTATACTTTATGTCAAGAAACAAGAAAATTAAACCGCGGAACTGCTTTCCGCGGTTTAGTGCTTATTAAAGAGTTGCTGCCATAACGGCTTTGATGGTGTGCATACGGTTTTCGGCTTCGTCGAAAACGATGGACTGCTCGCTCTCAAACACTTCGTCGGTAACCTCCATACAGGTGATGCCGAAGCGGTCGTACATCTCTTTACCAATCTTGGTGTTAAGGTCGTGGAAAGCGGGCAGACAGTGCATAAAGCGGCACTGCTCACCTGCATTTTCCATAACGGCAGTGTTGACCTGATAGGGTGAAAGTTGCTCGATACGCTCTTTCCACACCTGGTCAGGCTCGCCCATTGACACCCAAACGTCAGTGTAAATTACGTGGGCGCCCTTGGTGGCAGAGATGGGGTCTTCGTTAAATTCAAGGATAGCGCCTGTCTCCTTTGCAATTGCCTGACACTGGTCAATAAGAGCTTTGTCGGGAAAATATGCCTTGGGGGCGCAAGCAACAAAGTGCATACCCATTTTGGCGCAACCAACCATAAGAGAGTTGCCCATATTGTAACGGGCATCACCCATATAAACCAGTTTTTTGCCTTTAAGGGAACCAAAATGCTCCTTAATTGTCAGGAAGTCGGCAAGAATCTGAGTAGGATGGAATTGGTCGGTAAGACCGTTCCAGACGGGCACGCCTGCTTTGTCTGCCAATTCCTCAACAATCTCTTGACCGAAGCCGCGGTACTCAATGCCATCAAACATTCTGCCGATAACACGGGCGGTGTCTGCAATACTCTCTTTTTTGCCCATTTGTGAGCCTGCAGGGTCAAGATATACAGGGTGCATACCTAAATCTGCCGCAGCTACCTCAAATGCGCAACGGGTACGGGTACTGGTCTTTTCAAATAGAAGCGCAATACTCTTGCCCTCGCAAAGACGGTGGGGTATACCCTGCTTTTTCTGTGTCTTTAATTCGGCGGCATAATCTATAAGTCCCTCAATTTCTGCGGGAGTGAAGTCAAGCAGTTTTAAAAAACTTCTGCCTTTAAGAGAAATCATATTTAATCCTCCTGCTTATTTAAGCTTTTCCTCAAGCAAGGTCTTAATTGCGGCAGGGTCACCTGCACCCTTAAGTTCTTTCATACAAGCACCAAAGAGAGCCTGAATTGCCTTAACCTTGCCGTTTTTATAGTCGGTAACCGACTGGGTGTTTTCGGCAATAACCTTGTCGATAACGGTGCCAAGCATTGCGGTGTCAACCTTTTTGTCAAGGCCTTGTGCCTTGCAATATTCAACAGGGTCAACGTCATCCTCAATAACGGCAATAAGAATCTTTTTGCCTGCATTGCGGTTAATATCACCCTTGTCAACCATATTTGTAACGGCAAACAGTTTTTCGGCAGTAATAGTAAGGTCGTTAAGAGTTTTGCCGTCCTTTCGCAAAATACCTGCGCAGTCGGTCAAAATCCAAGCGGCGCCATCCTTGGCGTTGCATCCCATAGCCACAATATCGTCAAGCAGTTTGGCGATTTTGTGGTTTGAGATAAGCATATCAATCTCTTTATCAGAGATGCCTGCGGCACGGTAATCCTCTGCCTTTTCGTCAACGGCAGCGGGCTTGTTTGCCTTGATTTGCTCAAGCCACTCATCATCAATAATAATAGGCATAAGGTTTGCATCGGGGAAATAGCGGTAGTCTGCCTCGGTCTCTTTGTTGCGCATTGCAAAGGTTTTGCCGCTCACATCGTCAAAACGGCGGGTTTCCTGCACAAGTTCCTCGGTATCAAACTCAAGAGCATCCATATGACGCTGAGCCTCATACTTGATAGCGCGCTCGATAGCATCAAAAGAACTCATATTTTTAATCTCGGTGCGGACACCGAATTCACTGCTACCCTCGGGACGAACAGAAATGTTAACGTCGCAACGCATTGCGCCCTCTTCACATTCTGAAATGCCGCCTGAACGGAACATTGACTTTAACTTGTTAAGATAGGTAACAACCTCTTCTGCGCTTCTGAAATCGGGCTGGGTAACAATCTCGATAAGGGGCACACTGGTACGGTTAAAGTCTACAAACGAGAATTTGCCGCCGTGTACAAGCTTGCCTGCATCCTCTTCCATATGAATCTGCTTAATGCGGATGTCACGAGCACCGGCAGAGGTTTTAAGAGTAACACAACCGTTGGTGCAAATGGGGTGGTTAAGCTGTGTAATCTGATATGCGCAAGGCAAGTCGGGATAATAGTAATTCTTCTTGTCAAAGGTGGTGTAGCGACTGATTTCGCAGTTGAGCATAAGACCTGCGGTAACGGCAAGTTCAATTACACGCTTGTTCATAACGGGCAACATACCGGGCATACCGCTGCAAGCGGGACAAACGCAGTCGTTAGGCTCGTTGGCGGCAGAGTGACCGCCGCAAGAACAGAATATCTTTGATTCGGTGCTTAATTCAACGTGGGTTTCAAGACCGATAACCAATTCGTAATTCATATTATTCACCCATCCTTTCAACAGCGTTTGCAAGGCTTAACAAGTTTGCCTCACCGAAAGCCTTACCCAAAAGCTGAACACCGCCTGATACAAAAGCAGGGGTGCCGATAAGGTTGGCAAGAGAGGTAAACACCGACTCCTCAAACACCTTAACGAAGGCATCCTTAATATCATAACGCTCATAGGCGGTTTTACTGCATACGGGGGTGAGCACTGCATCGTAATTTGCCATAAGTTCGGCGAACTTGTCGGCAATTACACGGCGTACCTTAAGGGATTTGTCGTAGCAATCGGCATAGCGGTTTTTAGAAAGCACATCTGAGCCGTACATAATAACTGCCTTGGTCAAGAAGTTAAATCCTTCGGTACGGGAGTTAACATAGAGCTCGTCAATATTCTTATACTGCTTGGCGCGGTGGCCGTATTTTACACCGTCGTAACGGGAAATGTTGTTGCAGGTTTCGGCGGTCATCAAAATCTGCCAAGCGGTGTTGGCGGTATCAAAAATATCAAAAGAAATTTCCTCAACCTCTACCCCGCATTTGCGCAGTTTGTCGGCATAAGCGGTAACATTGGCTTTAACTGCATCGTCGCATTTTTGGAGAAGTTCCTTAACAATGCATACCTTTTTGCCCTTAACATCGCCGATGGTATAATCATAACTTTGGTTTTTAAGACAGGTTCCGTCTTTATCATCCTCGCCTGCGATAACCTCTATAATTTCTTTAACACCCTGAGCATTTTGGGCATATACACCCATCTGCTCACCTGATGCGGCGCAGGAAATTACGCCGTAACGGGATACGGTGCCGTAGGTTGCCTTTAAGAAATCCACACCCGAAAGGGCGGCGGCGCGGCGGCAACTGCCGTTCATATCAACACCAAGGGCGGCTTTAACCTCTCCCTCAGCCACCAAAGATGCGGCGGCACCTTTTATGGTATCCTCTTTTTCGGAATAGTGGGAAAATTCACCCACAAGGTCAAGACCAAACTCGCCAACGTGAGTTTTGCCTGCCACTTTGTAGCCTTTGTTTTCAAGGCGGGTTACTGCCTCGGCACTGAAAAGGGGTTTAAATCCCTCCAGCATTTTTGAGCCTGCAGTTGCCTCCACATCCTTTACAAGAATGGTATCGTCAACGGCAATATTTCCGTTTAACTTAACGCTGTAACAGTTCATCACTCACACCTCACTTTACAAGTCTGGGAACTTGCCAACTGTCATCACTACGCTCGGGAGCGCCCTGAAGCAAACTCTCGCGAGTGAATGGTTGACGGCGTACATCTTCACGCAAAACGTTGGTCATTGGCATAACGTGTACCATTGGCTCAACATCTGCGGTATCTACATTTGCAAGAACTTGCTCTTTTTCTGCCATAGTTGCAAAAATATCCTGAACAAGCTTCTCTTCTTCCTCGGTCAAGGCAATCTGATTAAGTTGCTGAGCGTTTGAGAAGGTGGAACGCTTACCTGAGCTTTGTTTTGCAGAGCCTGCGGCACCTGCACTACGCTGTGCCAAGGCACTGCCGCTACCAAGCAAGTGAACGTCCTCAAGCTGCTGATTGGTAACGTTGCCCGGAGCACCGAGAAGCAAATCCTGTGCGTTGCCGTTTAAGGGGAAGGCAATAACGTCGATAATCTTTTCTTCGTCAGTAAGAAGCATTACAATTCGGTCAACACCGGGTGCCATACCTGCATGTGGGGGTGCGCCGTACTGGAATGCGGTATAAAGAGCGTTAAAGCGCTCTTTCAGTTCTTCCTCGGTATAGCCTGCAATCTCGAATGCCTTTTTCATTATATCAATATCGTGGTTACGAACGGCACCTGAAGCAAGCTCGATGCCGTTGCCGACAAGGTCATACTGATAGGCAAGCACTTGGCAGGGGTCATCCCCAAGCAGAGCATCCATACCGCCCTGTGGCATTGAGAATGGGTTGTGGGTAAAGATAATTTGCTCGGTTTCTTCATCCTCTTCAAACATGGGGAAGTCAACAACAAAGCAAAACTCAAATGCACCCTCGTCAATAAGGTCAAGTTGCTCTTTCTTAGCAAGCCAGGTACGAATCATACCTGCCTTTTTCTCGGTATCGTTCTTCTTATCGTCGCAGATGAAGAAGAGCGTCTCGCCCTCTTTCACACCTGTGATTTCAACAATTTCTGCCTTTTTCTCATCAGTCAGGAACTTAGCGATAGGGCCTGCAAAAACGCCCTCTTTAAGAGTGATATAACCAAGTCCGCCAAGGCCAACCTCACTTGAAGTAGCAAACTTTAAGGAGTCTTCAAAGAATTTCTTTGACTTGCCCTGACAGTTGGCAACAATACCGCGAACAGGTTTACCCTTAAATGCGGGGAAATCAACATCACTGAAGAAGTCGGTTAAATCGCAAATAATAAGGGGGTTGCGAAGGTCGGGCTTATCAGAGCCGTAGGTCATCATTGCATCAGCATAGGTGATACGACGGAAAGGCTTGGGAGTAATTCTCTTATCAGAGAAGGTGCTGAAAACATTGTAAACAACGTCTTCACAAACATCCAAAACCTCTTCCTGAGTTGAAAACGCCATTTCAAAGTCAAGCTGATAAAACTCACCGGGTGAGCGGTCTGCACGGGCATCTTCATCACGGAAGCAGGGTGCAATCTGGAAGTATCTGTCAAAGCCGGACACCATAAGCAACTGCTTAAACTGCTGAGGTGCCTGAGGCAATGCATAGAATTTGCCGGGGTGCTTACGGCTTGGTACAAGGAAGTCACGGGCGCCCTCGGGTGATGATGCAGTAAGGATAGGAGTCTGCATCTCTAAAAAGCCCTTTTCCTCCATCAACTTTCTCATATGTCGGATAATCATTGAGCGCTTAACCAAGTTGTCGTGATTTTTGGGGTTGCGCAAATCAAGATAGCGGTATTTAAGACGAAGTTCGTCCTTGCTGAGCCTTGACTCACTGACGTCAAAGGGCATTCTGCTTACGCTTTTGCCCAAAACGGTCAGACTGTCGGCAACCAATTCAACGGCACCCGTTTCAATCTTTTCGTTAACGGTTTCTTCGTCGCGCTTTCTTACAATACCGCTTACAGATATAACTGTTTCGCGGTTTACGTTTTTAAGCAATGACTCGTCGTGAACAACCACCTGAGTTATTCCCGTATAGTCCCTTAAATCAATAAAGATAACGCCACCGTGGTCGCGCACAACGTCAACCCAACCTGCAAGTTGCACAGTTTGGCCGATATGCTTGTCACGAATGTCGTTACATAGCAGAGTTCTGTACATTAAAAATACCCCCTGAATTTTGGTAAAAATAAAAGCCCCGGAAATATATCGCTATATTTCCGGGACGAGTAAACTAAAATTTAACCCGCGGTGCCACCCGCATTGACACTAAAAAGTGTCCGCTTTTAATATTAAATTAAAATTACAGTCGGAGTGTTCCCAAGCTTACTACTAATCTTAATGCGCTTTCAGTCGGTGGCGCATATTCCCTGTCAGACTTTCCACAAAAGCCGAGTCTCCGCCTATTAGTATAGCAAAAGCTTTTTTAATTGTCAACAATATTTTGCTACCAATATTATATGCTTATTTTTGCTAATAATTACGAAAGGTTTGACCTTTTAATCAACAACTTCACCCGTGCTTAATACTCACTAAGCACCTTGTCAAGCTGTGCTTTGTACTCGTCAATAACCGACTGAGGCGATACTACCTTGACACCATTGCCAAAGCCAAAAAGCCAGGAATAAAACTTTTGAGACAGGTTGACGGGCAAGGATGCTCTGAATTTGCCCTCGCCCACAGGGACGGTTTTTAATTTGGTGCCAAACTGGTCAAAGACGGCGCCTGCTAAGGCATTGTCAAACTCGCAAACCACAACTGCGTGCTCTCCGCCAAATTGAGAGAAGGATGCCCTTTCTCTGTCAATGGGGCTATATGACTTGTACCGCTTTTGCTCTTCTCTTTCAAGCTCGGTAACTTTGACACCCTCCATCAAATCAAGGCGGAAACTTGAAATGGTATCGTACTTTGAGTGATAGGCGTGCATATAGTATTTTTCATCATCCCACACAACTGCGTATGGGCTTACAACATACTCTGCGCCGTCGTTTCGGTATTCCTTCTTGCCGTTTGGCAAATAGCGAAAATATTTAAAGGATACTCTGCGATTGTGCCTTATTGCCTCGTAAACGCCGTCAAGCACATAAAAAATCTGCTCGTTATCTGTTTTATCATCATCGGTCATATAAAGACCGCGACGAAGTCCCTCTGCCTGATGAACCGAAGCAAGAGAGCCAAGCTTGTCAATAAGCTGCTTTGATTTTTTTACGGTGATAAATCGCGACGACTGCACTGCATCCGCCAATAATTTTAACTCGTGCAGTTCAAAATCACGGCTCATCACATAGTAACCCCTTGGTGCAGAGGTGTTTTTACCAATATCGATGCCAAACTCCTCAAGAGCCTCAATATGACGGTATATGGCCTTGCGGTCACAACCGTAGCCAATCTCTTCCAGTTGCTCGATAATAGCCTCTGCCGTTAATGGATGGTCTTCATCCGTTTGCTCGGTAAGTATGCGCCAAACGTGTAAAAAGACCTCTTTTGAGGCTTTTACCCCTGCCATTACAGTGTACCGAAAATTCGGTCGCCTGCATCACCAAGACCGGGCACGATATAGCCGTGCTCGTTAAGGCACTTGTCAATTGCGGCAGTATAAACAGGCACGTCGGGATGAGCCTCGATAAATGCCTTGACGCCCTCGGGTGCAGAAATAATGCACATAAACTTAATTGAACGGGGATTGCGCTTTTTAATCTGGCTTACTGCATCAATGGCAGAGCCGCCTGTTGCAAGCATAGGGTCAACGATGATAACGTCGCGCTCCTCAATATCCTGAGGAAGCTTGCAGTAATATTCAACAGGCTGAAGAGTCTCGTGGTCGCGGTAAAGACCGATATGACCGATACGTGCGCCCGGAATCAATGCAACCATACCGTCAACCATACCAAGACCTGCGCGCAAAATAGGCACAACTGCCAACTTGCGACCTGCAATAATATTTGTGTTTGCCATTCCAACGGGAGTTTTAACCTCTACCTCTTTAAGCGGAAGGTCACGGGTTGCCTCAAAACACATAAGGGTTGCAATTTCACTTACAAGCTGACGGAAATCCTTTGAACTGGTATTTTCGTCACGAAGCAAAGATACCTTGTGCTGTACAAGGGGATGGTCAATCCAAGTTACATTTTTAAACTCTGTGTTCATTTTAAGCGCTCCATTCATTTTTTATAATATTATAAAGAATTTTCTTGCTCGATTTTAGTGATAAGGTCAACTCTGCGCTGATGTCTGCCGCCTTGCTCAAACTCGGCATTTACAAACTCTTCCGCCATAAGTTTGGCAGTCTCGATACCGATAACACGGGCGCCAAGGCAAAGCATATTTGCATTGTTGTGAATACGGGTAAGCTTTGCACTGTAAACCTCACTGCAAGCGGCGGCACGAATGCCCTTAACCTTGTTGGCCGCCATTGACATACCGATACCTGTGCCGCAGATAAGTATGCCAAGCTGAGCCTCTCCACTGACAACCTTGCTTGCCACCTCAAATGCCTTTTCGGGATAATCTACTGCTTCACCGGGCTGAATTCCGCAGTCAATAACGGTGTTGCCAAGACTTTCAAGATAAGCCTTAAGCTCGTTTTTAAACTCGGGACCGCCGTGGTCACAACCCATTGCAATAACCTTTGACATATAAAAACTTCCTTCCGAAAAATTATTTACCTTCTGTTTTTGCCTTTAATTCACGCTCTGCCTGCGGCAGTCGCAAATAACTGGGCAACAAGTCCTGTGGACCTACGGGAGCATACTCCCCTGCCAATATTGCCACCTCACCTGCACGCTGAACGCTTATATTATTGCTAACCTTAATGCAGGAAAGAGCCTCGCCGAATTTATTATAACACAAATCCATACCGCCGCCAACAAGAATTATCTTATTATCGGGATTTTTTTGCTTATATTCCAACAGTTCTTTTTCAAGCTCGTCACACATAAGGGCTCTGTCTTCACAAAGTCGGGTAAGACTATTTCCGTCAGAATAAAAAAGAGCGTTATACACCTGATTGCAACGGGCATCCATAACGGCGCAGATAAGCCCCGTCATATCCTTTGCCTCCATTGCGATAGCGTGGAGGGTTGACACGCCCACACACTCTTTGCCGCAACCCATTGCCATTCCCTTAACGGCGGCAATGCCTATGCGAAGGCCCGTAAAAGAGCCTGGGCCCACTGTTACGGCAAACAAATCCATATCTTTTAGGGTAAGTTCGGAATTTTTAAGCATTGACTCAACCATAGGCATAAGGGTGCGTGAATGGGTAAGCCCTGCGCTGACAAAACTTTCACATATACGGGCGCCGTCCTCAACAACGGCACAGGACGCCGCCTTGTCGGCACAATCGACTGCAAGAATTTTCATATCTCTGCCCCCAAAACTGTAATAATACGCTCATTGTCCTTTTCACCGCGGCGGATGTCAACCTTTATATGATTTTCGGGCAAGGCAGAGGTGATGTTTTCACTCCACTCAACCGATAGAACAGAGGCTTGCTCCATATAATCAAAAAAGCCTGTGGAATACAAATCTTCCCACCCGTCAACGCGGTACATATCAAAATGGTAAAGAGGCAGTCTGCCACCCACATATTCGTGAACAATAGCAAAAGTAGGCGAGGTAACCTCACCCTCATAACCCAGTCCTTTTGCAAGTCCGCGGGTAAAGGCAGTTTTGCCTGCGCCAAGGTCACCCGTCATTGCAATCACACAGGGAGATATATTTTTTGCCATTTTTTCTGCCAAAGCCTCGGTTTCACGGGGGCTTTTGGTTACAAAAACACTCATTTTTTACCTCTTAATAAAATCTTTAACAATATGATAACATATTTTAAAACTAATTTAAAGTATTTACTTGAACTTATTTGCAGAATAAATTATAATGGTTATGGTTTGAACAGTAACCGCAGTTACTGTTCAGACGCCAAATCTTTGATTTGGCAGCAAATTTTCATTGAAAATTTGCCCATAGCCATTTCAATAAGCGTCGTGCACAATTAAATTATGTCAAAATTTAATTGTGATAAGCCGATGAAATCGGCTTGACGAAATACTTTTCGTCAAACTACGATTATTATAATAACTACACAAACTATTTTAAAGGAGGTTGCCGACTGTGTCAAGACTGTGGGGACGATTTGCCGATTATATTCGTGAAACCGATAAGCTTTTGCTGTCACTTTGTCTTTTTGCATCCTTTTACGGTGCTTTTATAATTTTATCTGCCACCCATTTTACAGGCAGCCCCCGTTTCTTCTTCGTTCACCTTTTGGGCACAGGTATCGGTCTTGGTCTTGCAGTTATAATTTCCACCATTGCACCCTATGAACGACTGCTGCGTTTGTGGCCGCTATGGGCAGGCATCGCTCTTTTATTGGTTGGACTGACCTTCTTTATCGGTTATGCCCCCGTCGGTACTGACGACAAGGCGTGGTTAAGGTTGCCCGGTAATATGTCATTTCAGCCCAGTGAGCTTTTAAAAATTGCATTCGTTATTACCTTTGCAAAGCACGTTGGTGCAGTTGAATCTAAAATCAACACCTTCCGCAACTTGTTTTTACTCTGTGTTCACGGCGCTATTCCCGTTGTTATCATTCACATTCAGGGTGACGACGGCACCGCACTTGTTATGGCGGTTATGTTTGTGGCAATGATGTTTGCCGCAGGTGTTAAGATGCGCTATTTTGCCATCTTTTTTGGTGTACTGCTTGCATCACTGCCTGTTATATGGTTCGGTCTGCTTGATGAAATGCAGAAAAACCGATTTTTGATTTTGTTCAATCCCGAAGCCGACCTGTACGGCCGAGGTTGGCAACAGTGGCGCGCCCGTCTTGCCTTAGCAAACGGCGGATTTTGGGGTCAGGGATATATGAAGGGTGAAATTGTGCAAAGCAACCAGTTGCCCAAGGGTTATAACGACTTTATCTTTGCCTCGGCAGGTGAAGAATTGGGTATGCTTGGTCTGCTTGCTATTATACTGCTTCTTGGCGCAATCTGTGTGCGACTGCTTATAACCGCTCACCGCGCCAAAGATAAGGCAGGCGCCGTTATTTGCGTGGGCATTTTCGGTATGCTTGCGGCACAGTCAATTCTTAATATTGGAATGTGTATTTCTCTGCTTCCTGTTGTTGGCGTTACCCTGCCCCTTTTCAGTGCAGGCGGCACCTCGGTTATGACCACCTTTATGAGTATCGGTCTTGCCACCAACGTTTATATGCACCGCTCAAACCGTGTAATGCAACTTATTGACGATATGTAGGTGGGGCTTATGAAATTTTACTTTTACACCCTTGGTTGCAAGGTCAACCAATATGAAACCTCGGTTATGCAAAAACTTGTAACCGATAGCGGTCACTCCCTTACCGACAGTAAGGAGTCTGCCGATATAATAGTCATAAACTCTTGCACCGTTACGGGTGAAAGCGACCGCAAAACCCGTCAGGCAGTGCGCCGTTTCAAGCGCAACAACCCAACCTGCACAGTGGTGCTTACAGGTTGTCTGCCTCAGGCTTTTAAAGAGGATGCTATATCCCTTGCCGAAGCGGATATTCTGCTTGGCAACGGCTCTAACCACCGTCTTATTAAGGCGGTGGAGCGTTTTTTTGAAAAGGGCGAAAGAGCGGTTGACATAACACCCCACGAGCGTGACGATAAATTCTGCACTCCCACCCTTGACCGCTTCCCTGAGAGGACGCGGGCTTACATAAAAATACAAGACGGGTGCGAGCGTTATTGCACCTATTGTATCATCCCCACTGCAAGAGGATGGGTGCGCTCTAAAGCTCCCGACGTGATAAAAAGCGAGGTTGCGGATTTAGTCCGAAACGGTCATAGGGAGATTGTGCTTGTAGGCATAAATCTTTCCACCTACGGCAAGGATTTGGGACTTAATCTGTGCGATGCAGTTGATGCCACCGCAGAGGTAGAGGGAGTAGAGAGGGTACGTCTTGGTTCTTTGGAGCCTGACCTTTTCACCGACGAGATGCTGACACGCCTTGCCAATCAGAAGAAGTTATGCCCTCAGTTCCATTTAGCTCTGCAATCGGGGTGCGATGCCACCTTGCACCGTATGAACAGACGGTATGACACCGCTTTTTACAGTGACCTTGTTGCGCGCATCCGCAAGGAATTTACAAACTCCTCCATCACCACCGATATTATGGTAGGTTTTGTGGGCGAAACGGAAGAAGAATTCAATCAGTCGGTTGAATTTGTAAAGCAAATCGGCTTTGCGCGAAGCCACGTTTTTGCCTACTCCCGTCGGGCAGGCACTCCTGCTGACCGAATGAAAGGTCACCTTGAAAACTCGGTTAAAGAGGCTCGTTCAAAAATTATGATTGAGGTTGCAAGCAAGTGCGAAACGAAATTTTTGCAGTCACAGGTGGGGCTTATCTGCCCTGTGCTCTTTGAGCAGTGTGACGGTGAATATTGGTGCGGATATACTCCTAACTACACACAAATTAAGGTGAAATGCAGTGACAATCTGCAGGGACTTATTAAAAATGTAAAAATCACCGAGGCAAAGGATACCTATTGCATAGGTGAAATTGAGGAATAATATGAGTAAAATTAAATCTACGGCGTTGCTTTTGGTTACGGCAATGATATGGGGCTTTGCCTTTGTCGCACAACTTGACTCGGCAAGTAAAATTGGCGGTTTTACATATAACGGCACAAGATTTTTACTTGGTGCCGCATCCCTTGTCCCACTGATTTTTATTTTTGACAGAGGCAAGCAGTATGCAAGCTGGGGTGAACATATCAGAAAAGGCCTTTTGGCAGGACTGATTCTGTTTACCGCTTCAAGTTTGCAACAAATTGGCATTATTATCACCAACAGTGCAGGCAAGGCAGGTTTTTTGACAGGACTTTACACTGTGCTTGTGCCCGTAATCAGTTTTTTATTTCTTAAAAAGAAAAACGGACTTAACATCTGGATGGGTGTAGTCCTGGCACTGTCGGGACTGTTTATGCTTTGTATTCTTGGCTCCACCACCAATGCATCGGGTGAAACGGCTGAAAACGTTGGACTGATTGTTGAGTTTATTAAAAAATCTGTGCCCTCTGCCGCTTTTGAGTGGGTTGGTATGGTACTGCTCTTTATCGGCGCAATATTCTGGGCTTTGCATATTATTTGCATTGACTCGGTTATTGCCGATTTAAGTTCACTTAAATTTTCGGCGGTGCAATTTGTTGTTTGTGCCCTTTTGTGCTGGGTGGTTGCCCTGCTTACAGAGGTTACGTCGGTAGAAAGTACCCTTGCTCAAATCGGTGATGCAGGCATCTCTATTCTTTACGGAGGTCTGTTGTCGGTAGGTGTTGCATACACCTGTCAGTCGGTTGGTCAGCGGTATGCAAATCCCACCTTTGCCGCCATTGTTCTTTCCACCGAAAGCATATTCAGTGCAATCGGCGAAATGCTCTTTTTCATTGTTATTATGGGGCAGACCGATTACACAGGACTTGGCGTGTGGGGATATTTGGGCTGCGCCGTTATGTTTGCAGGCATTGTGGTGTCTCAACTTGAATTTAAAAAGAAAGTTTGATTATATAACATTAAAGAGGCACGCAAATGCGTGCCTCTTTAATGTTATTTTACAGTATCCACCTTTATCATATTTGTTGTGCCCGAAATTCCAAGGGGGATGCCTGCGGTAAGTACCACAATATCTCCCCGTCGGACCAATCCGTTTTTAAGAGCAACGCTTACGGCGTGGTCAAAAAGCTCGTCGGTATTATTCTTTTCGTCGCACATAAGAGGAACAACACCCCAAGACATATTCATTTGCCTGCAGACGCGCTTGTCGGTGGTGCAACCCACTATCATACAAGAGGGACGATGCTTGGAAATCATACGGGCGGTTGAGCCTGTTTTGGTAACGGTGATAATTGCCTTTGCACCTAAATCATGAGCCGTTGTAACGGTAGCGTGAGATATGGCGTTGGTTATAGGCTTATGGGTCATATTAACACTTGGGTCATATCGGTGGGCATAGTCAATCTGTCCTTCGGTAGTTTCGGCAATAAGAGCCATGGTTTTAACCGCCTCAACGGGATGCTCACCTGCGGCAGTTTCACCCGAAAGCATAATTGCAGAGGTGCCGTCATATATGGCGTTAGCAACGTCGGTTATTTCTGCTCTGGTGGGGCGTGGATTGGTTATCATCGACTCAAGCATCTGGGTAGCGGTAATAACCTGCTTGCCTGCTTTGTACCCCTTTGAAATCAGTTCCTTTTGTATAGAGGGAATTTGCTCAAAAGGAATTTCTACCCCCATATCACCACGAGCAACCATAATTCCGTCGGAACAAGCAATAATCTCGTCAATATTATTAACGCCGTCCATATTTTCGATTTTTGCAATTATGCGGACGGAATGAAATCCTACCGCATTGGTAAATTTGCGCAGATAGTCAACATCGGCGGCAGAGCGTACAAAAGAGGCGGCAATAAAGTCAAAACCCATTTTTGCGCCAAATTCCAAGTCAGACATATCTTGCTCTGACAAATAGGGCATTGAAAGTTCAACCCCCGGCACGTTGACCCCTTTTCTGTCAGAAAGCACACCGCCGTCAACAACGCGGCAGTGCACATCTTCACCCTGTATGCTTTCCACCGTCATTGCTACAAGGCCGTCGTTTATAAGCACGCGGGTGCCAACTCTTACATCCTGGGCAAAGCCTTTAAAGGAAACCGAGGCAATAGTTTCATCACACTCTATATCACGGGTGGTTAGTATATACTCGTCACCCTCGCTAACAGTCACTTTTTTGCCACCCTTAAAGGTGCCAAGGCGCACCTCGGGGCCACGTGTATCAAGCATAGTTGCAATGGGCAAATTAAGTTTTTCACGCAGAGTTTTAACCTGCTCAAAGCGGCGCTTGTGGATTTCATAATCACCGTGAGAAAAGTTGAAACGGGCAATATTCATTCCGTTAAGCATCATCTGCTCTAACACATCACCTTTATCGGTTGAAGGACCGACTGTGCAAATAATTTTAGTCTTTCGCATTTTAACACATCCATTTTATCTATTGAGTATATTTACCTCTATTATCATAATATCACCAAACGCAACCTATTCAATTCTCATTTCGGCATAATTACTTTGATTTAGGTCAAAACCAACTGCTTGATTAATTTCAAGCAGTTGGTTTTAATTATTCTTCAGTTGTATCTTCAGTGGGTTTAGGCTTTTTGGCAAATAAATCTTTAACCCATTTTATTGCTCTTTTTGTCATATCAAAATCGCACTCGGCAGGCTCTGCCTCTGTATATGCGATTTCGGCGGCATCCTGTCTTGCCCACTCGTTGAGAAGTGCATTTTGCTCTACATTTTCTACTTTGAACTTGTCGGGATTTGCCTTTTTGGCACGGTTAAAGAGTACAAGGTAAATTACCAATGCTATCGCCGAAGCGATTGATACAATCACACCCACAACTAATCCCGGTGTGTTGTAATCAAAACGGAGGGTATGCTCCCCTTTGCCTACGCGCACCGCCATTAGTCCTGCATTGACGCACTCAACCTCTGCCTCTTTACCGTCAATAGTTACCGACCATCCGCGCTCGTAAGGAACGGCATAGAAAACAAGGTTTTCACGCTTCATATTAACCTTGCTTGTAAAGCCAAAATTATCAATTTTAAGGGGTTCACTTACAACGTTTTGCTGTAACTTTTTGCAATCGGCAATATAACTGTCAGTTCCAAACGACATAAATGCGTCGTCAGTATCCATACCTTTAACTTCAACAAGAATGTCGGAATGATTTTTTACCTGATCTTTAGTAAGAAGCATTGCCTTAAGCAAGATTTGTGCCTTGCTTGCGCTGAAAAATGAGTTTACCGTTTCTTCAGTGATACAGTAGTCGTAGGTGAAGCCGTAGGGCACGAAGCAATCGTTCTGATATATCTTAAAATCGTTTTGTGTTTCAAGATAGGTAAAGCCCGGCATTTTGTTATAACCCGATGAGTCGAAATTTACATCATCCGCATTGCCGATATAGTCAATAAGATAGCGGACGGCAAGCAGTCCCCTTATCTCGTAATCTTCACTTTCGGGACGGGTGGCAACTCCTCTGTCAACCCCTACAAACTCGTAAAAATCGAAAACTGAGCCGGGCACGTTTGAATGGAATGCCTGAATTGACGGGTAGCCCAAGAACATTGCGGTGTTATCGGTACCCTCGTAAACGTCGATACGCTCACCGTCGTTTATATCAAGTTCAAGCTTGCCGTTAATAAGGGTGTGAGACATATAATAGGTGTTGTCACCGTTGCGGACACCCCACTCCAAATGACAAGATGCATAAAGTATGGTAATACAGCAAATTGCCACCACGCACATACGCCAGAAAATCGGGCGGTTGGCTTTTACAAGACTGATATACTCACCCTCGCACATTTTGGCGTTGTGCTTTTTAAAGCCTTGGCGCATCACAATCAAAATCAAGAATATAAGCAGCGAAACGATAGCAATAGCCGACATTCCCCAGAAAAGCAAGCGGTAGGTAAATTCTGTCTGCTTAGATACCGATTCAGTCTCGTTTGCGTTAGAGAACAATCCAAACAGATGGAAGCCTTGCTCGTGACTAAACCAAGAGGGCATAAGTCCGATAACCACGGCAAAGGAAAGGGTTATGCCTATGCTCCATCTGAATGCCGCCGCCCAGTTAATATCGGTGCGCTCCAAGGCTTGCACCGAAATAAGCGCGCAAATAAGCACAGGCATATAAAACCAACGGGCATAGTAGCCGTAGTTGAACATTGAAAAGGCACTGTTAAGCACAGGGATAAACGCCATAAAGCAGCATACGGTAAAAAGGCGCTTTTGCCAAGTGCATTTGCAGGCTTGAAGCCAACCGATGACACCCGTCAGACTTACAAGAGGAAGCCAGCCGCTTATAGATGACCACTTAATATCTGCATCGGGGAAGAAGACGGGACGGGCAGGATTATCGGGTGGGAAGAAGAAGCTTTGAATTATATTAAGATTCATTTGGGGGCGTGGATAGGTGACAGCATCCCACCCTGCAATGAAACTTGTGGCTCGGTCATTACCGATAACTGTGAAATAGGTAGGAAGCAAAATCGCCATTGCCATAAGAGTGCCTATGACCGCTTCCAATGCTAAAAAGCCAAAGCGTGCCCAAGTAATCCGCCAACTTTTTGAAATAACCTTAACGGCAAAGTAAATTATGCAAAAAATAGCCATACCGAAAAAGAAGTAATAGTTGCTAAGGGCACACAAAAAGACGGTAACAGCAAATACACCGCGCTTATTTTCGGTAACAAAAAGCTCCATTGAAAGCAAAAGCAGTGGAAAATAAATTATGGCTTCGTGAAAGTGGTTAAAGAAAATATTATAGACCGCATAGCCCGAAAAGGCATACATCAGTGCGCCGATAAGCGCATTGTGGGTGTAGCGGACAAATCGCCTTAAATAGCAGTATGCAGTGAGAGAGGCACAGGCAAATTTAAGCATAAGCAGGGGACCCATAAGATAGGGCACCCAAGCGTTCGGGAAAGGCAGAGTCAGCCAAAAGAAAGGACTGCCGATAAGATAAAAACTGTATGAGCCGATGAAATCAACACCCAAATCGGTGTGCCAATTCCAAAAAAGATTGCCCGATTTTACCGCCTTGTGTGCAAGCTGGTAAAATGGAATTTGCTGAACGTTAAAGTCGCCGTAATATAAAAACAGTCCGTAACTTGAAAGTATTTGCACGCCAAAAAAGATTGCCGACACGCCAAGTGCCAACAAAAATGCTTGCAAATATCTTTCTTTTTGCGGTTTAATAAGCATCATTTAGCCTGTCCCCCAAAATAATTATATTGATATTATAACAGATAATGGTATAATAATAAAGTAAAATTTACATATTCAAAGGATTGTTTTTATATGAACAGCAATTTTTATGCTATGCTTGCACGAATGAAATATATTAACCGTTGGGGGCTTATGCGAAACACCCGCAACGAAACCTTAAGTGAGCACTGCCTTGACACCGCTTTTATTGCTCACGCTCTTGTTATAATTCACAATCGCAAATTCGGCGGCAATCTTAATCCCGAGCACGCCGCCTGTCTTGCTATGTTTCACGATGCGTCAGAAATTATTACAGGTGATATGCCAACCCCCGTTAAATATTTTAATCCCGAAATCCGCAAAGCATACAAAGATGCGGAAAAAGCGGCTTGTGACCGTCTTATAGGCTATTTACCCGATTATATGAAAGAGGATATATCTCCTCTTATTATGCAAGAGGATGAGGAATATCTGCCCTTTATAAAAGCGGCGGACAAGCTTAGCGCACTGTCAAAATGCATTGAGGAAAAGGGGATGGGCAACAAAGAATTTGCCGATGCGGAAAAATCCACAGAAATTGCCGTAAAAGCCCTCAATCTGCCTGCGGCTGACGAGTTTTTAAAGGTGTTTATGAAGTCTTACGGTATGACCCTTGACCGTCAAAGTGATGACAAATAATTATCCTTGACTTTGTCTTTTAAGTCAGTTAAAATTTTATTATAAACTAAAAAAAGAGGTAACTAATATGAATAAAGGCAAAATTGTTGCAGTAGTTGGTATGTGTGGTTCGGGCAAATCGGTTGTTACCGAGGTTTTTACCGATGCAGGTTGGAAGTCGGTCTATTTCGGCGGAGTAACTATGGAAGAACTTGAGCGCCGCGGTCTGCCTAAAAACGAGGCAAACGAGCGTGCCGTTCGTGAAGAGCTTCGTGCAAAGCACGGTCTTGCCGCCTATGCCGTTTTGCTTGCTGACCGCATTGAGCAGTTTGCAAGCGAGGGCAACGTTGTGCTTGACGGACTTTATTCTTGGTCAGAGTATAAATATCTGCAAGATAAATTCGGTGACAAGCTGCATATTCTTGCCATTGTAACCGACCGCAGTGTGCGCTATTCCCGTTTGGGCACCCGTACTATCCGTCCTCTTACCCCTGCCGAAGCCACTGCTCGTGATTTTTCTGAAATTGAGAATCTTGAAAAAGGCGGCCCCATCTCCATTGCCGACCGATTTATCACCAACAACGGCACCGCAGAGGAACTTATTAACGCCGTTAAGGACTATATGAACGAAATTTAATAATTTGTGTCTGTATTTAAAGAAAAGCCTGCAATTTGTTGTTGAATTGCAGGTTTTATTATGTTAAAAATTACCCAAATAACACGAAGGAGTGTTTAGCGTGAAATTTAACGTATCAAATATTGAACCTCGTTTGGCAGAGGGACTTAAAACTCTGTCAAATTACTTTGATTTCAGCCTTTGCGACTGCGGTATTAACATCACCGCCGCTAAGGGTGACAGTCTTGCTGAAAAGTTTGAGGCACTTGCCGCCCGCAACGACTACAACACCGTCGTTAATGAATTTTATGCCGCACTCTGCCACTGTCTTGCTCTTGTGGAATTTAGGCATTAGTGCCGCCGATGCATATCTTGCTGGCGACAAAGCCACCCTTAAAAATATTGCAGACAACACCGTTCCCGCCTTGGTAGAATGGCTTGATAAAGCAAGAATTGCCCGCCGCAACCTTTGGATGAATGAAAGCAAACTTGAGGGATTTGAGTTTGTTGACAGCCGCTACGGTACCGTTATGATGCGCGCACGCACTCTCGCCGACCTTATCAACATGTACCTTGAGGGTAAAATCGATAAGATTGAGCCCCTTGAAAAAGAGCGAATCCACACCAGAGGCAAAGAGGACAGCGTGTTCAGAATGGCATCCTATTCTCAAATCTTCTCTGCAGGTGTAAACTGGTAATACATTTGCCCAAGTGTTCTTAAGGACACTTGGGCAGTTTTATTCGCCATTCGGCGAGTGATATTGCTATGCAGTGATATTCGGCTAACGCCGAGTGTTATTCGCTTTACGAGTTTGGTGGGCGATTTTTCTTGTTGCGAAATTGCATTAAGTATGATACAATTCTTTTATTATTGAAAAGGAGGTAGTGTTATGAAACGGGTTATGACCATTCAGGATATTTCTTGCATCGGCAAATGCTCACTTACAGTGGCACTGCCTATTCTTTCGGCGGCAGGACTTGAAACGGCGGTTATTCCAACCGCTCTTTTGTCTACACACACCGCTTTTGACCGATTTGAATTTTTTGACCTTACCGATAAAATTCAACCTATTGCTGACCATTTGTATGAAGAAAACTTTGGGTTTGATGCCATTTATACAGGTTATCTTGGCTCATTTGAGCAGTTAAATACGGTCAGTGATTTTATTGACCGCTTTAAAGCAGAGGGCACTTTGGTAGTTGTTGACCCTGTTATGGGTGACAACGGTAGGCTGTATGCAGGTTTTGACCGAAATTTTGCCGATAGTATGTCAGGACTTTGCAAAAAGGCAGATATAATCATACCCAACCTTACCGAAAGTGCTTTCTTGTTGGGGCTTGATGAGGTGCCTTTAAATCCTGATTTGGATATGGCACAAAAAATGCTTGTTGACCTCACCAAGCTTGGCCCTAAAGTCGCGCTTATGACAGGGGTGTCAAACGAGGAAGGTCAACTTGGTGCCATGGGTTATGACAGCAAGTCGGGCAATTTTTTTGGCAGCTTTTGTGAGCATATCAAGGCGACCTTTCACGGCACGGGGGATATTTTTGCCAGTGCTTTTGTAGGCGCTGCTCTTGACGGCGCTCCCCTTGATGAAGCCACCGAAACGGCGGTGAAATTTACATCCCGCTCTATCAAAGCCACCCTTGATGACAATAACGGCAGATGGTACGGCGTTAATTTTGAGTCGGCTCTGCCTTGGTATATAAATCACTTAAAGGAGGCGGATTACAATTAGCGTTCAGTTGATTAAAGACCATAAACGACAAATTGCATCTGCTCTTTTTTGGATTTTAACGGTGGCGTGGATGATTTTTATCTTTTGTATGTCTGCTAAAGACGCCACCCAATCAAGCAAAATGAGTGGTGGCTTGATAAGACGAATTGCTCCGCTTATAAACCAAAAGGTTCACCTTCTTGACGAGGTGGCGCAAGCAACATTTGTTGAGTCTTTGCAAGATGTTGTGCGCACTCTTGCACATTTTTTTGAGTTTGCTCTGCTTGGAGCATTAGGATTCTTCTCTTTTCGGTTTACTCTCAACTGCCGAAAAAAAGGCGTGATTTATGGCGTTTTGATGGGTTGGATTTATGCTCTTAGTGACGAAATCCATCAGATATTTGTACCGGGAAGAACCTTTCAGTTAAAGGATATTCTGGTTGATTGTGGGGGAATTTTGCTTGGTGCTTCAGCGGCTTTTCTTTTGTGTAAAATAATAGATTTGATAATATCAAAAAAGACGCTTTCAAAATGAAAGCGTCTTTTTTCGCGTTTGCGTCAGCAAACATATCGCGTGCATAGCACATATCGCAGTTTAAAAACTATATCGCAAATCCCACATGGGATTTATATCGCTGCAAAACGCAAGTTTTGCTTAGTCCTCATTATCTATTTCTTCAAGTGCCATTCGCACTGCCGCAATTACAAAAGCGGAAAAAGTGCAATCTTTGCCTTGGATTGCTTTTTCAACCTGTTCAATAACATCGTTGGGGAAACGGATCGTTTTGTTGGTTGTTGGGGGTACTGACGGAATTTTAAATTTGCTCATAATACACCTCTGCAATACATTTGTCATATATAGCGTAACGCAAAATGTATACAAATTATGCATTGCACTTGTCTTGCGGTTGTGCTATTATAATATTTTAGGTGTTGTTTATGGCAGAATTTTGCTTAGATTGTTGGAACAAAATCAACGGAACTAATGAACCTGAAAGCGACTATTATATGTCAAAGCATCCTGATTTGTGTGAAGGATGCGGAAAATACAAAAAAGTAATCATTCGTCCCCGCAGTTACGGACGACGAGGATGCGGATGCTTATTCATACCTTTAATGATAATTCGGCGTATCTTTTTTAGATTTCTATAATATCAAAAAAGACGCTTTCAAAATGAAAGCGTCTTTTTTCGCGTTTGCGGTAGCAAACATATCGCGTGCATAGCACATATCGCAGTTTAAAAACTATATCGCAAATCCCACACGGGATTTATATCGCTGCAAAGCAATGCTTTGCTTAGTCCTCATTGTCACCTTTAATTCGGTGGAGCTTTGACTGAGCATTTATCAGTGAATAATAAATACCCTTCTTTTCAAGCAGTTGGTCGTGAGTGCCAACCTCGGCAACCTTATGGTCGTTAAGCACAATAATTCTGTCGGCATGGCGCAAGGTTGACAGACGGTGTGCAATTGCAAAGGTTGTTCTGCCACCTGTAAGCCTTTCAATTGCCTGTTGCACCAACTCTTCACTTTCAGTATCAAGGGCGCTGGTTGCCTCGTCAAGAATGAGCAATTTGGGATTGGCAAGAATAGCCCTGGCAATAGCAATACGCTGACGCTCACCGCCCGAAACATTGCCGCCTCGCTCGGTGATATATGTATCGTATCCGTCGGGCAAACGGCAGATAAAATCGTGAGCGTTTGCCATTTTTGCGGCGGCAATCACCTGCTCGCGAGTAGCATCGGGACGGGCATAGCGAATATTCGCACCGATTGTGCCCGAAAACATAACCGTATCCTGAAGCACAACACCGATTTGGCGGTGCAAATCGGCATTGCTGATTTCACGCAGGTCAACGCCGTCAATAGTGATACTGCCCGAATCCACGTCATAAAGGCGCATAAGCAGATTGATAAGGGTGGATTTGCCCACACCCGAAGCGCCAACAAGACCCACCATTTCACCTGATTTTACGGTAAAGTTTATGTTTTCAAGAACAGGCTCACCGGGGTCATAGCCAAAGGTTACGTTTTTAAATTCAACCTCACCGTTGCCCTTGCACTCCTTGGGGTTGGGAGCATCCTTAATATCAGGCTCCTCATCCAAAATTTCGTACATTCGGTCAAGGGAGTTTAACATTCTCATTATCATTCGTGGCAAATGAGCCATCCATCGCATTGGGCCGTAAAACATAGCGGCGTATGCGATAAACTGTTGCAGAGTGCCCACCGTCATATTGTCCTTGAGCACTTCAATTCCGCCGAAATAGGTGGCAAAGTGAACACCAAGTCCCATTACAAGCGTTATTACGGGGAAAAAGATTGCCCAAAAGCACTCGTTACGGCTGTTGATTCGGGCAAGCTCGTTTGACTGCTCGTTGAATTTTTCTGCCTCGCGTCCCTCACAACCAAAGGATTTTACAACGCGGATGCCTGAAATAACGTCTTGCAGACGGCTTTTCATACTGTCGCCTTTTCTGCCCTGCGCCCAAAACATTCGGTGTATGCGCTTGTGGAACATTCGGCTCATTACAATAATGGCAGGGGTGAATATTATTACAAGCACCGCTAACTTCCAATTTATAGCGAACATACAAAAGACTGCGCCCACCATAGTTATAAGGTTAGAGAACATATTGCCAAAGCAACGCTCCATAAAATCACGAATAGCATTGGTATCAAAGGTTATGCGATGCATCAGTTCACCTGTGGGACGACTGCCGATATAAGACATTGACAGAGACTGTATCTTCTTAAAAAGCTTTGAACGCAAGTCCATACTCATCTGTGAGCCAAGACGGACGCTAAGCACGTTTTTGCCAATGGTACAACCAATCTGAATGGCTGTAATAATAATCATAATTGCAAAAAAAGGAAGCACGTCGGCAACTGTACCCTTGCCGCTTCTTAAATAATCGTCAATAAGTATTTTTTGTATGTTTTGGTGATAAAGGGCGCAGAAGGTAACACTCACCATCATCAAAGATATGAGTAAAAGCCGCAGAATATACGGTTTACATAAATCGTAAAAACGATTGAAGCGCACACTTGTTTTGCGGCATTTGGGACAAACTCCGCCGATAAGCAAGGTGCCGCAATCGTCGCAATATTTTTCTTTGCCTCTGCCTGCAATTTGCTCTTGCCAGCCTGCCGCATCACGCTTCAGAGCGGTGACAAATTCTGAAAAGCGCTCGCTGTGGCGCAAACTTGCACGGGCAATTATATAGGGCGCACCGCTATCATCCACGGCAGTTATGGCACTGCACCCCACCATTGCTTCGTATTTAATTGAGGCAAGACTGCTAAGAGGAATCTTTTTAGCCTTGCCGTCTTGCAAGACAAACAAATTCCCCTGTGCTACAACTATATAGCCCAATTGATAGTCACCTTTTTGGTCTAAATCAAAGGGTATGCAGTAGTCAATCAAGCCTTTGTCGGATATGGGTATCAAACCAAACATATCCGTCGGCAATCTTTTGTGAAGATTCATCCTTAAACCTCGTCGTCAGATATATAAATCAAGTTTCTTTTGTTCCCGTCGTGTAAACTTGGTTAAATCGGCAATTTCAAATCGGTTGCCGTCAACGTCGGTAAATATAATCCGCGTATCGCTAAGGCGGATTACCGCATCACTGCCGCCCCTTATAACAAAGGTGCATCTGCCCTTGTCGGTGTCACAGTCAAAGGTGGTGGTGCCGTTGGCATCAACCGCAGAATGCAGTTTTGTAATTTTGGGGGTGAAATAGCGCAAATTTATCTGTGTGCGAATCATATCGGCTATATCATCGGGAAATTCAAGCAAATTCTCAATCATACCGATTTCGCGGTGTTTGCCCGAGGACTCTCGCACCGAAATATAAACATCGGGAGCAGACAGAGGAAAGGCACGGCAAAAATCTGCGCGGGGATAGAAATTGCCCTCAAACTGCACCGAAACAAAGCCGCCCCCTGTTTTTTCAAAGGTTGCATTTTGGGCAGTTATATATTTGGTTTCAAAGGTGTTTTCAACTGTAATAATTTCACTCATATCATTCAAGCCCCCTCTTTTTCAGCGCTTGGTGCTGAATATTTGCAAGGCGGTAATACTCGCCCTTTTTCTCAATAAGCTGACGGTGTGTGCCGCTTTCAACCACCTTGCCCTCTTCAATAACCACAAGACTGTCGGCATCACGCAAGGTAGACAAACGGTGTGCCACCGATATGGTGGTGCGCCCTTTGATAAGCTCCGACAAAGCCTGTTGAATATTGATTTCAGTTTCGGTATCAACGGCGGCGGTAGCCTCGTCAAGCATAAGAATTTTGGGATTGGTAAGAATTGCTCGGGCAATGCTTAGTCTTTGCCGCTCACCGCCTGAAAGCTGCCTACCCGATGTGCCGATAAGGGTATCGTAGCCGTCGGGCAATTTCATAATAAAGTCGTGAGCGCTTGCCGCCTTTGCCGCCTCTATAATCTGCTGAGGCGTAGCATCGGGACAGGCATAGGCAATGTTTTCTGCCACAGTGCCCATAAAGATATAGGTTTCCTGAGAGACCATTGCCACAAGTCCGCGCAGGTCTTTCATTGCAATGTCACGAATATCAACCCCGTCAATAAGCACCTGACCCTCGTCAACGTCGTAAAGGCGGCTTATAAGATTAAGCAGGGTTGATTTGCCTGCACCTGAGCGACCCACTATACCAAGCATATGCCCTGCCTTTACCTTAAATGAAACGTCGGTAAGCACAGGGTTGCCCTTATCATAGGCAAAGCAAACACGCTTTAGTTCAACGTCACCCTTGATGTTTTCAAGATGGGTGGGATTTTCACTTTCTACCACATCGGGACGGGCATCAATTATTTCAAAAATACGCTGAGCACTGTTCATACAGTTAACCCATTGGCGCATAAACATCGAGATTGTATCAATGGGGCCCGAAAGCATACCCACATAGCCTGTAAAGGTTATAAGCAGTGCATAATCCATACCAAAAGTTTTGGTCATTATCATACAGGCACCTGCGGCAAAAACCACCATATTGGCAAGCTCCCTTGCCGCCGAGAAAATAGCAGTGATTTTGCTTTCGGTATCGACGATTGCCACCTCGGCATCACGAACAAGTCGGTTGGAAGATGCAAATCTGCCATTTTCGTCATCCTGTCTGCCGAAAGCACGAACTACTCTGGCACCCACGATGTTGTCGTTTACCCCCGAGTTAAGCTTGCGGGCGGCACGGTGGCGTCTGCCAAATGCCATCCAAAGCCGAGGCATTATGAAATATGACAATATTGACGATATGGGAAGCAGAATTATTGCCGCCAATGCCAACAAGGGATTAAGAGCAAACATTATTACCGTCGCTACGATAACCGTTACAAAATCCACCATAAGCGCAGGCAGATTATCGATAAACATACCTGTAACCTGGTCGGCGTCATCAAGGACGCGGGTCATCAAAGTTCCCGTCTCCCTCGACTGATAAAAGCTGATTGAGAGACGGCTCATAGCATCAAAAACCTTGTTTTTAATATCCCTTATAACCTTTGGCACAAACTTTGCAACAATAAAACTATGTGCCGACGAGAAAAAGGAGTTGGCAATTTTAACAACAAGCATTACCAAAATAGTCAGAAACAATGCGCCTGCCGCTTTTTCAAGCTCACTTGTGCCAATGTTTTTTTCAAGCACCTGACCGTAAAGCACCTTGCCGTTTAAATAAGGAGATATAAGGCCAATAACTGCCGTTGCCAAAAAACAAAATATAACTGCAACCACTCCTATTGAGTAGGGTTTGAAAAAGCCCATCAGTCGAGCAAACTGACCCATTCGACTTTTAAAGCCTGCACCCTTGCCCTTTGGTGCATCCATAGGCGGTCTGCCAAAGCCACCGCGACCCGAGTGTATAGGTCGGTCAGGCTTGCCCTGAAAATGACCGTTATGCTCCTCTTCTTCAAGGGTAACCAGTCGGGCAAGTCGTCGCAGTTTTGCCGCATTGCACTCGCTGGTGACAGCTAAAATACGTTCTGCTCCGTCTATTTGGGCTACAAGTGAAACGCACGCCACCTGTGACTCGACACTCAAACGGGTTATACTGTCGGCTGAGTAAAAAGCATACTCACTGTTCTCATCAAGGGGTTGCGGCTTTTTCTCTGTCATATCAAGGCGTTTCAACTGCTGAGGAGCACTAAATACGTACAGTCCGTCTTCGGTAAGCACCACATATCCTCTGCGGTAATTAAGAGATAAATCCATATCGGTGGGGCAAACCTCTTTTACCTGCTTTGCTTCTATTCCCCAGTGGGTAAACAAATTGGCAAAAGGATTTTCTTTTTTAGGGGTAAATTCCTCTCTTTTTTTCACAGTTAATCACCGCCTTTTTTCAACGAAACTTTGACAGGTAAATTATACCATCGTATAATTTACCTGTCAATAAAAGTGGCAAATCTTGAATTATTTTGTTGCTATTATACAAAATTTATGGTAAAATATATAAAATAATAGCTTTCAGGAGGAATGTGATGAGCGAACAAAAGCATTTGTACGTTGTTTTTTCCTCTACTAACGGCGGTATAGGTAGATTTATTCGATTTATGACCAAAAATCAATACAATCACACCTCTGTTACTCTTGACCCCACACTTTCTACCCTTTACTCCTTTGCACGCTATCACAAGTCTGCTCCTTTTTATGCAGGTTTCGTGTGTGAAAGCTGTTTAAGGTACAAAAATCAGAATGCAAAAATAAAGGTTGCCGCCATACCCTTGACGGAGGAACAATACTCCACGGCAACCGATTTTTTTGACGATGTGAAAAACAGTAAGGACGCATACATATATAATCTGCTTTCTGCCATAACCAACGTCACACGCCGCAAAATCAGCATAAACAAAGCATACACCTGTGTTGAATTTGCAGTTAAGACCCTTGATACCGTTGGTATTGATAACAAAATAAGTTCAGCAAAATTTTACACTATAAAAGAACTTGAGAATTTGCTTTGCCATAACATTGTTTACGAGGGCACGTATCCTGATTGGTCAGAGGATGCCCAGTGGGGCGACGATCTTTTTATTTCGCCCATCGGCTTTGTTAAAGGCTCGGTTAATTCTTTACGTACCCAGGCACGACTTTTAAAACGACTTGTAAAATCCTAATTGGAGGTTAGCGTGAAAATCCGAAAAATTTCATGCATCCTTTTATCCTTGGCACTGGCTTTAGTTATGATTGTTATGCCTGCATCAGCAGAGTAAACATCACACCTTGTCGGCGATACCGATTTCAACGGCAAAATCACCTCTGTAGATTTTCTTAATATGCAGCTTTTCGTTCTTGGAAAAGGCAACCTTAAAGGCAATGCCGAGCAAGCTACCGATGTTGACGGCGGCAGACAGGTTACAAGTCTTTGCATCAACCCTGTAACTCGCCATCTCTATGCAGGCGGCGGATGCCGTGGAATGTACAAGGTAGCTCTTGACCAATAATTGAATCATCCCGTTTGGAACTAATTAAAAGCCACGATACGCGACTGCGTTATCGTGGCTTTTGTGACTATATTAACCAAGTGCAAGAAACTCTTTTTCAAGTTTTTCGTTTTCTGCTATTACTTTTTCAACCTTTGTTTTTAGTTCGCCTAAAAACTTGTGCCAACTGTCAGGTGCAATAAAAGGATTGCCCCCTTCTTCGATTTGCTTGGCGCGTTTTTCCAAAGTCCAATTATTATAGGGATGATTACCAAGATGTACGACAACAGGCTCATTCCAAATTCTTTCGATAGAGTCAAGCAGTTGCTGTGGGGCATCCTCACTTCTTTCGTTGCGATATATATAAGGCAGTGTTACAGCATCTGTGCCAGCACCGCCAAAGGTTCCTGCCAAATATGTTTTTCCGTTATCGGTAACGTCAAAAAACAGGCTCAAAACACCGTCGGTATGGCCGGGGCAAAGGACACAACGTATTTTTACGTTGCCATGCTCAAAAAATTCGCCATCCTCAATTTCATAGTCAAAGGTTGGCACCTCTGCCATAGGATATTTATTTTTATTGATAAACAAATGGGGTTTTTCTTTTAATATTTCGGCGTCCACTCTGCTGATGGCAAGTTTAGTTCCATACATAACGCGAAATTCTTGGGACGCGCCAAAATGGTCATTGTGGCCGTGTGTGTGAATTATCCAACGAACGTTTTTAGGGTCAAAGCCTGCGCGCCATATATTATCAATCAGCAAATGCGTTGCGCCAAGATAACCCGAGTCAATCAATATTATCCCGTCACCAGTGTCTATAAGATGAATACAAACCTTCTTATCACCCACATAATAAAGGTTGTCGGCAATTTTAAAGGGGTCAATTCTTTGTGTAGCTGGACTTATAAAAAAATCATTATGCTTTTGTCCATACGCCTCTGCCAACTGACGATATTTTTCCATAAAAAAGTCTTTCTTTGTCATAAAAACCTCTTTTTTGTTAGTGTTTTTGGTTTCAATTTGCAAGTTTTCAAAATTATAATTCACTAGCATTTATTATATCACAGCATTCCCGTTTTTTCAATATTCTCATCTTCCATCCCGTCGTATATTGCGGTTGATTTATTGCAGAATGTGTGTTATAATTCAAATTGAGTGATTATGCACTCAACCAATTCGTCTAATCAGAAAGGAAGATTATATATGATATATGGAGCAATTTTGGCAGGCGGTGTGGGTTCAAGAATGCAAAACACCGATATACCCAAACAGTTTTTGGAGCTTGACGGCAAGCCTATCATCATCCACACTCTTGAAAAAATGCTGATGAATGACCGCTTGGATGTTGTTTATATCGGCATCAACCCCTCTTGGTTGTCTTTTTGCGAGGATTTGGTGAAAAAGAACGGCTGTGCAAGTGACCGCGTTCGCATTGTTGCAGGCGGCGCCGACAGAAACGGCACCATCATCAACGTTATAAACGATATTAAGGCTCACGCCACTGTTACCGACGAGGATATTATCGTTACCCACGATGCAGTGCGTCCTTTCCTTACTCAGCGCATCATTGACGACAATATTGATGCCGCTATTAAGCACGGCGCATGCGATACTGTTGTTAAGGCAAGTGATACTATCGTTCGCAGTGAGGGTGGGGATTTTATTACCGAAATTCCCGACCGCAAGCCTCTTTATCAAGGTCAGACCCCTCAGTCCTTCAAAATCAACCTGCTTCAGAAGTGCTTTGACGAAATGACCGAGGAAGAAAGCGCAATCCTTACCGATGCCTGCAAGATTTGTGTGCTTAAGGGCTATCCCGTTGCATTGGTAGAGGGTGAAGTGCTTAACTTCAAAATCACCACTGTTGGTGATTATCAAATGGCGAGAGCAATGCTTCTCATAAAATAAAGGTGATTTATTGTGATTAACTATGTTTATCAACTTATAAAGCCACGTACCATTACGGTAAAATATAAAAACCTTGCAACCGACAGTGACAGGGTTATTATCCGCCCTGAATATATGTCTATCTGCCACGCCGACCAACGCTACTACAAAGGTGAGCGTGACGCCGCCGTGCTTCGCAAAAAGTTGCCGATGGCCCTTATTCACGAGGCTATGGGCAGGGTTGTTTGCGACCCCACAGGTACCTTCAAAGTGGGTGAAAAGGTGATTATGATACCTAACGTGCCCGGTACTCCGGTTGAAAAAACCTATCCTAATTATTTGCGAGACAGTAAATTCTGCTCAAGCGGTTATGACGGTTTTATGCGCGAGTTGGTTGACCTGCCTGCTGACCGAGTTGTATCTTGCGAGGGTGTTGACCCTACTATTGCCGCAATTTCAGAGTTTATCAGCGTTGTTTTTCACGCCGCAGACCGCTTTGAGCGTGCCCGTCAAACCGATGTTCATTCAATCGGTGTATGGGGCGACGGCGGATTGGGTTACTTGGTTGCATTGGTGCTTAAATATCTTTATCCCGATGCACAGCTTAACGTTATCGGTCTTGATGAAACCAAATTAAGCCGTTTCACCTTTGCCGACAAAACCTATAACTCCACCACTTTGCCTGAAGATTTTCACGTTGACCACGCCTTTGAGTGCTGTGGTGGCGCAGGTTGCTATTATGCAGGCAATCAGATTATTGACGTTATTAACCCTCAAGGCACCGTTGTGCTTATGGGTGTTTCTGAAAAAGAGGTACCTCTTAACACCCGTATGGTGCTTGAAAGGGGCTTGACCCTTGTGGGCAGCAGCCGCTCAGACAGGGTTGACTTTGAAAATGTTGTTAAATTCCTCCGCGCACCCGGTATGGCAGACAGAGTCAGCCGTATTGTTACCGAGGTAACCGAGGTTAAGTGCATTGACGATATTCACGATGCATTCAGTCTTGACCAGACTAATCCCTTTAAAACAGTAATTAAATGGAGTATTTAAGGTGATATTATGGCACTGTTCAAAGTTATTGCTGACAACTTAAAAAATGCAAAACGCACTTGGGGTATGGCTTTAATCGACCTTAAAAAGCGTTATTCAAGCTCGGCTTTGGGTTGGTTTTGGGCTATTGTTAAGCCTGCCCTTTTTGTGCTTGTTTATTGGTTTGGCATTCAGGTCGGTATTCGTGGCGGTGCCGCTACTGAGGACGGTGTACCCTTCATTTTGTGGCTTCTTGCAGGCATTTTGCCTTGGTTTTTTGTGTCGGATACCTTGGTTATTTGCGGCACATCAATCCGCTCAAACCGTCATTTAGTTACCAAGTCGGTCTTCCCTGCCGCAACCATTCCCACCTTTGTTGAAACAAGTTTCTTTGCAACCCATCTGTTGCTGCTTACAATCGCAACGGTTATCTTTGCAGTGTGCGGTTACATCTCGCTTTATTTCGTGCAGATTCTGTACGGGCTTGTTTGCCTTTATGTGCTTATGTGGGTGGTAAGTCTTCTCTTTTGCGCTTTGGTGGCAGTCAGCCGTGACTTTGAATATATGCTAAAATCGGCAACACAGGTGCTTTTTTGGATTTCACCTATTCTGTGGAACGTTGACCGTATTGCCAACTATCCCATTATTTATTTTATAGTTCGCCTTAACCCTATCGGTTATGTTATTTCAGTTTACCGCAACGCCTTTTTGGGCGGTTGGTTCTGGACAGATTTGACAGGCACCCTTTGTTTTTGGGTTGAGATTGTTATTCTGGCTTTGGTTGGCGCTTTTGTCTTTAAGAAACTTGAGCGCGAATTTGCCGATATTCTGTGAGGTGGCAAGATGGAATATGCAGTAAAAATTGAGCATCTTACAAAAGAATACCGCCTTTATAAGTCCTCCTTTGGCAGAATTTGTGACGCTCTTTTCGGCTCTCACAAGGGGGCTTCATTCACTGCCCTTGACGATTTAAGCGTTGAGTTGCCAAAGGGTGAGGTTATCGGCATTTTAGGTAAAAACGGCAGTGGCAAATCCACCCTGCTTAAGATAATTACCGGCGTTACCAAGGCTACGTCGGGCACTGTTAAGGCTCATGGCAGAATTGCCGCTATGCTTGAACTCACTTCAGGTTTTGACCCCGAACTGACAGGTATTGAGAACATCTATCTTAAGGCCTTGTCTATGGGTATTGCCAAAAAGGATATTGAGGCTAAAATCGACGAAATCGTTGCCTTTGCCGACATTGGCGACCACATAAATCAACCCATTCGCACCTATTCAAGCGGTATGAAAAGCCGTCTTGGCTTTGCCGTTTCGGTAAGTGTTGATCCCGATATTTTGGTGGTTGACGAGGTGCTTGCAGTTGGTGACGATATATTCCGCCTTAAGTGTATTGAAAAAATGAAGCAATTTCGCAATATGGGCAAGACCATACTCTTTGTCAGCCACTCCCTTTTCACCGTTAAGGCTTTTTGCACTATGGGTATGTGGATTAACAAGGGCAAGCTTGAAGCCTTTGGTCCCCTTAGCGACGTTGTTAAATTATACGAAAATTTCCTTAAAAAAGAAAAAAGCAAGCTTGTTGAAGAACGCCGTCAGGCAGGTGACGATTCACCTCTTGAGAAAAAGGACGTTATCGGCATTTCAAAATTTAAAATGATGGACTCAACAGGTGAAAAAACCGACACCTTTGCATCGGGTGACTCTATCACCGTAAGTTTTGATTATGAGGTTAAACGCCCCGTTGATAAACTGCACTTTTGCTTTACTATTCGCGATGCTGAAAAGCGCGAAATCTTTATGAGTCCCAAGCAAGAGGTTAACAATCTTGTTAACAGTGAGGTAGGCAAGCATCACCTTGAATTTGTTATAAAATCCCCCAACCTTATTGACGGCAGTTATATGCTTTCAGGCGAATTGTGGGAGGGTAACTCTACCTTCTACGTAGGCTTTGCCAACAAGGTGCCCTTTACCGTTGAAAATGACGGCTATATGGGTAGCGGTGTTGCCTATTTTGACTACGATATTTCAAATAAATGAGGTTTAAATTATGTCAGATTCGGCTTTTACTCCTGAATTTATTGCAGACCTTATAAAGTGGGAGCGCGTTATATTAAACATCGTTGGTCGGCTTCGCAACATTCCTGCCGACAGTGTTGATTTTGTGCTTACCAACACTCAGTCAGGGGAGCGCGTCATTCTTGACGACGTGCTTATTAACGGTGACCGCTTTTTAATAAGATATAATATGATAACCGTCTATAACCGCTCTGTTTTGCCCAACGGCAAATGGAGTATTTGCGCTATTGGTCGTGACAGCGGCGTGGTCTATCCCCTTGTTGCAGGTGACCGTATTTTTAGTGACGAGGGTTATGAGGACGATTTTGTGGGACTGCCTCATCAGGACAAGTTGCCCCGATTCGAAAAGGTAGTAAGAAAAGGCGAAACTTCTTCTTACACCCTTTCGGTCAGCATGAGTCAGTCGGGTGAGATGGCACTTGTGTCAGAGTTAATTACACCCCCTAAAAAGAATGTTTTCGACAGATTTGCGGCAACCGTAAAGCGCCTTTTCAAGCCTATTGTGGATTTTCTTTTGCACAGAGGCTTTAACGTTATTTTTAAGGTGACAAACCTTTTTGCATCACACAAAGGCAACCGCATTCTTTTTGCATCCGATTCCCGCAAAGAACTTTCGGGAAATATGAAGGACGTTTACGACCGTATGGTTGAGCGGGGTCTTGACAAGCAGTTCAAGATTTCATTCTGCCTTAAAGAGAGCGTAAGCACCCGCCGTAATTTGCTCGATAAAATCCGCACCCCCTATTTGCTTGCATCGGCAGATATTATTATAATTGACGACTTTAACCCAACAGTTAAACAGTGCAAATATAAGCCGTCGGTTAAAGTTGTTCAGTTGTGGCACGCTTGCGGTGCTTTTAAAACGGTTGGTTTTTCTCGCACAGGCAAGGCAGGTGGCCCCTTTGTTACCAACAACAACCACAGGGTTTACACCCACGCCATTGCAAGTTCGAGCCACGTTGCCCGTTTTTACGCCGAGGCTTTCGGTATGACAAAAGACACTGTTTATCCCACAGGTGTACCCCGTACCGATGTTTTCTTTAACGAAGATTACAAGCGCGAGACCCGTCAGCGTATGTTTGAGGAAATCCCTCTTGCAAAGGGCAAGCGCGTTATCCTCTTTGCTCCTACTTTCAGAGGTAACGGTGCCAAGTCGGGCAGATATCCTATGAATATGATTGATATGCCCAAGGTAGCAAAAATGTGCCGTGACACCAATTCCATATTCATTTTTAAGATGCACCCCTTTGTGCATAACCCCGTTGTTATTCCCGAGGAGTACAGTGACGTTATTATCGACTGCACATCTTACCGCGAGATTAACGATATGCTCTTTTTCACAGACCTGCTTATTACCGACTATTCATCGGTGGTTTATGAGGCATCCACCCTCAACATTCCTATGCTCTTTTATGCATACGACCTTGAAGAATACATTTCAAAGCGTGATTTTTACGAGCCCTTTGAGACCTTTGTGCCCGGCAAAATCGTTCAGGATTTTGACAGTATGATGACCGCTATTTACGAGGGTGATTTTGAGCAGGAAAAGGTTGAACCATTCTGTCAGCGCAACTTTGAATTCCGTGACGGTTGCTCTACCGACCGCGTTATTGATTGGCTTATTTTGGGCAATCTGCCCCAAAAGTAAAGGATGACTTATGCAGGGCAAAATAACCGATATTAAAATCTGTCGCTGTTCTCTTATTATCAGTTACTGCGACACTGAGAAAATTTATTTGCAAAAAAAAGACGGGACAGACATCATCACCCCCTCTTTTTGTAAAGACGGTGAGGCTTGGTTTAACCTTGCCTCTTGCTTTAATGGCAAGTGTTTGCCTCAAGGTGATTGGGTTGTAGAGGGCGCCGATTATGAAGCGGATGAGCCTATTTCTGCCAAATTTAGCAAAGGCAGTTGCACCTTTGCCATAAACTGCTATGCTGACGGCAGTCAACTTGTAATACATACCGACTACGCCCCCACAAAAACGGGGCTTCGTGATAAACTCACCACCTTCAGTCTGCGCCTGCCTTATAATTTGGGAAAACTTTTCAGAGGCAAAGGCAACCGCATCCTTTTTGCAAGCGAGACGCGGCAATCTCTTTCGGGCAATATGGAGTGGGTTGTTAACGCCGCAAAGGGTGATTTTGGCGGCAACAAGGTAATTTACTCCTTTAAAAAAGGCAGTCGCCTTGCCTACTACCTTAAAACTGCTTTTTTGGCAGGCAGATGCCACACCACAGTAGTAGATGACTACTTTCCCCTTATATATAGGCTTGATTTTAAGGGTGACCGCGTCATTCAACTTTGGCACGCTTGCGGTGCTTTTAAGACAGTGGGCTATTCCCGTCTTGGCAAGTCGGGTGCACCTCAACCTGACGATATTACCCACCGCAACTATACCTATGTCACCGTCAGCGGTGAGGAGATTGTGCCCTATTATGCCGAGGCTTTTGGTATCAGTGGGGATAGGCTGCTTGCAACAGGTGTGCCTCGCACCGACGTTTTCTTTGATGAGGCTTATGCAGAGCAAAAAAAGGCAGAGTTTTTTGACCGCTTTGCTCAGTTTAAGGGCAAGCAGATTATTCTCTTTGCCCCCACCTTCAGAGGTGACGGATTCAATTCTGCACACTATCCGAGTGAGTATGTGGATTTTGACGGATTGGCGGATTTTTGCCGAAAAAACAACAGTGCAATTATCTTTAAAATGCACCCCTTTGTTAAAGATTCCCTTATTCCATTTGGGTACGAGGACGTTTTTGAGGATGCAACCGAAATCCGCGAAATCAACGACCTGCTTTTTGCAGCAGACCTGCTTATTACCGACTATTCATCGGTTATTTACGAATATTCCCTTTTAAACAAGCCCTTGATTTTTTACACTCCCGATATGGTGGAGTATTGTGCAAGCCGCGACCTTTATATGCCCTTTGAGAAGTATGCAGGCGACTGCGCCGTCTTTAGCAGTGACGGACTTATATCCTTGCTTAACAGTGGCGAGTATAAGTCTTTCAGTGCAGAGCATATCCGCAAGGGTAGTATGTCGGCTTGCGACGGCAACAGTTCAATTCGTGTTGCACAACTGATTTTTAATAAATAAGGTGGTATTTTTTTATGAAAAGAACAGATTATATCAATTGGGACGAGTATTTTATGGGAGTTGCCCTGCTTGCCGCAAAGCGTAGCAAGGACCCAAGCACTCAGGTGGGCGCTTGTATCGTAAGCCCTGAAAACGTTATCATTTCTACCGGTTACAACGGTTTTCCTTACGGTTGCTCCGATGACGAGTTCCCTTGGGACCGCGAGGGTGACGAGACCAAGTATCCTTATGTAGTTCACGCCGAACTGAATGCTATTCTTAATGCAGGCGGTCGCAATCTTAAGGGCGCAAGAGTCTATGTTGACCTGTTTCCCTGCAATGAATGTGCAAAAGCCATCATTCAGTCAGGTATAAAAGAGGTTGTTTATCTGTATGATAAATATGCCGATACTCCTGCTACCATCGCTTCCAAGCGTATGCTTAATGCCGCAGGTGTAAAACTGACTCAACTTAAAACCGAAATCGGTACTATCACACTTGATTTTGTTCGCTGAAAAGGGTTGTTTTGATGAACATTAAACACCGCATTGAAGAGCTTGTTGGCAACACTCCACTCCTTTGCGCCGAAAATTTCGGCAAAGGTCTTGGTGCCAACTTGCTGTTAAAACTTGAATATTTTAACCCCGCGGGCTCCGTTAAGGACAGAGTTGCCCTTAAAATGCTTGATGACGCCGAGGAAAAAGGTCTTATTACCGACGGCGCCACTATTATTGAGCCAACAAGCGGTAATACGGGTATCGGTCTTGCCGCCATCGGTGCAAGGCGTGGATACAAGGTGATTATCACCATGCCCGATACTATGTCTAAAGAGCGCCGCAATCTTATGAAAAGTTACGGAGCAGAACTTGTGCTGACCGATGGCAAGCTGGGTATGACAGGCGCCATCGCAAAGGCAAAGGAAATTTGCCAGGCTACCCCCAATTCTTTTATTCCAAGTCAGTTTGACAATCCTGCCAATCCCAAGGCTCACTATCTTACCACGGGGCCTGAAATTTGGCGTGATACCGACGGAAATGTGGATATTTTTGTAGCAGGTGTTGGCACCGGCGGTACCCTTTCAGGTGTTGCAAAATATCTTAAAGAGCAAAATTCCAATATTGAGGTTGTTGCCGTTGAGCCTGCCGACAGTCCGCTTTTGTCTCAGGGTAAGGCGGGCCCTCACGGTATTCAGGGTATCGGTGCAAACTTTGTGCCGGAAAACCTTGATACATCCCTTTTTGACAGGGTTATGACCGTCACCACCGAGGAAGCCTATGAGGCAGGCAGAAGCCTTGCCAAAACCGAGGGTATTATGGTGGGAATTTCGTCGGGTGCCGCCCTCTTTGCCGCAAAGCAGATTGCCGCCCAACCTCAGAATAAGGGCAAAAATATTGTGGTAATCCTTGCCGACACAGGTGACAGATATTTGTCCACAGATATGTATAATAGGTAAATGCAAAATCCCGTTCGTTTGAACGGGATTTTTTAATGAATGATGAATATTGAATAATGAATAACGCTTTGCACTGTAATCGTGCTTGTAGGGGCGAATATTATCCGCCCGTCTTGGCTCCCTCTGACGAGGGAGCTGTCATTTTGTCAAAAATGACTGAGGGAGAGAAATACTAAAACGAGTATGTTTTCTCTCCCCCCGTCACGCCTTACGGCGAGCCACCCTCCTCGTCAGAGGAGGGCTTGCTATTTGTGCGGTTTGGTTCTTTTACGGTAGGAGACAAGCCCACATCACAATAATTATTGATTTTTTGAAATATATGTGGTAAACTAACCTTGCCAAACAAAATTTCATATTTTTTAGCCATAGGCATGAGTGTTTTTATTTTTTATGGTAAAAATACAAATGCTCTATTTCTGCATACTCGTGCTTTGTGGCGAATGTTGAAATTTTGTTTGGCGACAGTTGGAGCTATGTATTTTTCGGTGCGTGGCTTTGGCTGCGCACTTTTTTATTTTCAGGAGGAAAAATTATGAAAAAACTACTGTCCGTTGCACTATGTTTAGTGCTTATCTTATCCGCACTGCCCGTGTTTACGATAACTGCAAATGCTGAAACAACATATACAGAGGGTTGTTATACCTATACTGTATCAAACGGCAAAGCAACCATTACTGATTGTGACACAAGTATCAGCGGTGATGTTGTAATTCCTGATACTATAGAAGGATATCCTGTAATAGACATTTGTAATAATGCGTTTAGTGGCTGTACTTCACTTACAAGCATAGTTATACCAAATGGAACTAGTATTGGAGCATTTGCTTTTAGCGGTTGTGTTTCTCTTTCATGTATCACTATCCCTGATAATATAACAAGCATAGATACTACTGCTTTCTATAATACTGCTTATTATAACAATAGTGATAATTGGAAAAACGGAGCTTTGTATATAGGCAATCATATTATAAAATATAAAGGGAATGCAACTGAATACGCCATTAAAGAAGGCACTATAACTATAGCTCTTGGAACTTTTCGGCATTGTATCCTTACAAGTGTAACTATTCCTGACAGTGTAAAAAGTATAGGAGATTTTGCTTTTGAGGACTGTACCGCACTTAAAAATATAAACATAGGTGATAATGTTGAGGACATTGGCTATGGTGCTTTCTATAACACAGCATATTATAATGATAAAACTAACTGGGTGGATGATTACTTGCTGTATATTGGAAACCATCTTGTTGATTGCGATTCAAGTGTAGCAAATTTTATAATAAGGGATGGAACTAAAACTATAGCAGGAGGAATTTGTCGTTTATCATTAATAAAAACTGTTACAATACCTGACAGTATAACAAATATTTCTAGTCATAATTTTTGGTTCACTGAACTGACCGATGTATACTACAGAGGTTCAAAAAATGAAGCAAGCAACCTTTTGATTGCAGAAAATAATGAAGATTTAATCAACGCTACTTGGCATTATAACAGTTGTTACGGCTCAGCGGAACACACCTATGATAATGACTATGATGCCACCTGCAATGTTTGCAGTGACGTACGTCAGGTGGCGCTCACTAACGGTTGGGTGCCTGACGGTGCAAACTGGCTCTATTACATCGACGGCGTTAAGGCTACAAATTGGCAGTACATAAACTATAACTGGTATTTCTTTGACGATAACGGCGTAATGCTTACCGGCTGGCAATACATCAATTATAATTGGTACTATTTCAACGAGGGCGGCGCAATGCTCACCGGCTGGCAGTACATAAACAACACTTGGTACTATTTTGGTGCAAGTGGTAATATGTTGACGGGCTGGCAATATCTCGGCTCAAGCTGGTATTACTTTGCTGAGGGCGGCAACATGGTCACAGGCTGGCAGTATATCGGCTCCGCTTGGTATTATTTCCACGAAGGTGGCAATATGGCAACAGGTTGGTTAAACCTTGGCGGCACCTGGTATTATTTAGCCCCCGGCGGTAATATGGTGACCGGCTGGCAACTTATCGGCGGCACCTGGTATTACTTTAATGCAGGCGGCGATATGGCAACAGGTTGGTTGCTCCTTGGAAACACCTGGTATTATCTTGCTGACGGCGGCGCTATGCTGACCGGTTGGCAATATCTTGGCAGCACTTGGTACTACTTTAACGAAGGCGGAGCCTGGGTAGCGTAAATATAACAAAAATCCCGTTCAAACGAACGGGATTTTTTGCGGCGGGAGCAAGGGTCTCGGCTGTCGCCTCGGTCGGTGCTTCTGTGCTTTGCACAGAGGTGTCCACTGGACACCCGCACCCCCCGCCCCACGAACCGCACCAAAATATGCTTGTATGTAGGGAACGGATTTACCCGTTCCGCGTTGCGAAGCAACATATCGCGTTGCCGCAGACAACATATCGTGCGAGCGCAAGCGAGCGTATTATTCATTCCGCTTCGGGATGCATAAATGCATCCCCTACTACATCAAATCGTGTTTGTAGGGTCGGATATTATCTGCCCGTCTTGGCTCCCTCTGACGAGGGAGCTGTCATTTTGTCAAAAATGACTGAGGGAGAGAAAGATTAAATCGAGTATGTTTTCTCTCCTCCCGTCACGCCTTACGGCGCGCCACCCTCCTCGTCAGAGGAGGGCTGTTTTTAAGGGGTGTCGTAAACGCCATCCCCTACGAATATTACATCCAAAATTTTGACACAAGCATTGCGCCGAAAAATCCCAAGGCAATCAGTCCCACCGCTATTGCGGTGATGCCTGCCGCTTTCCAAAAAATCTGCCAACTGCTTTTTTCTTTTATTTCAATATGCTCCATATTCTCACCCACCATATTTTTGCCGATTTTGTGTGCAATTATGCCCTCTTTTCATAAAATGTAGTATATGCAGACGGCAAATTTATGCAACCTTTATTTACCGCTTGATTATTGCTTTTGTTTGGGTTTATCATTTGTATATAAACCTATTGGGGAGGGAAATATGAACATACAGTTTGAAACACCCGAGCGGCTTAAAATAGATCTTTCTGCCGCCGACCTGAAAGAGTTGGGCACAAGTTACGGTGAACTTGACTACGCCTCGGCAGACACTCGCAAAATGCTTGATGATTTGCTTGGCAGAATAGGTGCCAAAGAGGATTTTCGCCTTACTGACCGACGACTTGTGATTGAAATTTTACCTGCCGAAAAAGAGGGCTGCACCATTTTTTTAACCCTCGTTACCCCATCTTTTAAGGGCAGACGGGTGGATTTTAATGTGGGCGTGTGGCAATTTGACTCTGCCGATGAACTTGTTGACGGCATAAAAAATCTGCTCCCCCACTGCAAAAATAAAACAAGTCTGTACCTGCTTGAGGGCAAATACAGACTTATCATACTGGGTGAACGGCAACGGTCACTGCGACTGATTTTAAGCGAATATGGGCAAAAAATCGGTGGCAAAAGCGTTGCCCTGTTTACTGCCGAGCACGGCAAACTGCTTAGCAATAATATAATGGCAGATTTTACTGCTCGCAAACCGCTTTGAGTTCGCGGACCGCCTGTGCCATATCTTCCGCATTAAAGACGGCACTGCCTGCCACCAGAATATTGGCGCCTGCCTTTGCGGCAATGGGAGCAGTTTTCATATTGATACCGCCGTCAACCTGAATATCCATTTCAAGACCTCTACGGTCACACTCGGCGCGGATTGCGGCAATTTTATCGGTTGCACTGTCAATATATGACTGACCGCCAAAACCGGGCTCAACCGACATAACAAGCACCATTCCAACCTCGTCCAGCAAATCAAAAATTGCCTCGGCAGGAGTGGCAGGCTTAATGGTGATTGAGGGAATTACACCTGCATTTTTTATCATTCTGAGGGTTTCGCGCACATCACAGTCGCTTTCGTAATGGATAGAGATGCGCTGAGCATATTTTGCAAATTTTTCTACATAAAGTTGGGGCTTTGTTATCATAAGATGCACGTCAAGGGGGATATTTGTGTGCTTATAAAGTGACTCGGTTACAGGAAAGCCGATTGACAGATTGGGCACAAAAATGCCATCCATAACGTCGATATGAAGCATTTCGGCACCTGATTTTTCAAGTTTTTTAAGGGCTGAACTGAGTTCAACAAAATCTGCCGCCAACATTGAAGGTGAAATCTGAACCATTTAAAAATCCTCCGTTTTTGTTTTCGTTTTTATTTTAAACCCAATCGGACTAAAAATCAAGTGTTTGGTTAAGATAATATAAAGGGAGGTGATCTTATGTTCAGACGCAAACAGCCTGTCTCTACCTATATGCTTATTGCCATTTCTGCCGCCGCAGTTGGAGCAATGGGTTGCGCCGCTATGTATAACAAGGTGAATGTTAAAGCCTTAAAGCGCAAAGCCACAAAAGTTGTTGACAGAATGGTTGACAATATTGGTGCAATGATGTAAAATCTGCTTGAAAGCAAGGTTTACATTATGCAGACTTTTAATCTTTGGGACAAGGTGCCAGGACTTTGTGAAGAAACTCCCGTTCTTGAATATTACCCTGCCGAAAACAAGGTGACCCATGCCACAGTTGTTATTTTGCCCGGTGGTGGATACGCTTTAAGGGCAAATTACGAGGGCGAGGACTATGCCCGTTATCTTAACTCCATTGGAATGGACGCCTTTGTTTGTCAGTACAGAGTAAGTCCCCACCGTTTCCCTCTGCCTTTGCTTGATTCGCGACGCGCAATCAGATTTGTGCGAGCAAACGCCGAAAAATTTGGTATTAACAAAGATAAAATTGCTGTTATGGGGTCCTCTGCAGGCGGTCATCTTGCCGCCCTGACCTCTACATATACCTCTCCCATTGATTTTGAGGGTGCAGATGAAATTGATGAGGAGTCAGCGACTCCCAACGCCACTATTTTGTGCTATCCCGTTATTTGTTCACCCGACAGTCTTGTGGCTCACCAAGGCTCTTTCGTTAATCTTTTGGGTGAAGGAAATCAGCCTCAATCGGCAAGTTTTTCTTGTGAAAAGTTGGTAAGCGACACCACTCCCCCTGCTTTTTTGTGTGGCACACCTCTGACGATGCCACTGTTAACGTGGCTAACAGTTTACGCTACGGCGAGGCACTGCGTAATCACAACATTCAGTTTGAGATGCACATTTTCCCATCAGGCAATCACGGATTAGGTCTTGCAACCAATTCCCCCTATGTAGCCCGTTGGGCAGAGATGCTTAAAGAGTGGCTTAAAAATATTGATTTTATTGGATAAGAAAAAACGCTTTCGTAAAACCGAAAGCGTTTTTGTCTTAATAAGAGGAATTAGTTGCGGTATATACATCCAGTATCTTATCCCAGTTTTCTGCTATTATATCGCGGCCTTTGACAAACTGTATGTTATACTCTCTGAAATCATCCGTTTGTGCAGGGATAAAATCATGCAAGTATATTGCACCGCCTTCACGGTCTATTTCTCCGTATTCATGGGCAATGTAATATAGCTCGTAGGCGGCTTTCCTTGCCACCCCTCTGTCGTCGCAATCCAAAAGGTCAACAAGGGATGACACCGATGCTGAACCGAGTGAACCTAAATAATCAACATCCACCTGCTTCAGATATCCGCCAAGATAGGCTTCGGTATTATATCGGGCGATGGTGGTGTTAACATCGGCAAATGCGACGCCTACCGACAATATGGCAAGAGTTGCCGCTGCCGCTCTGAAATAGGCAAAACGGGGAAGGAAAAGTCTTATGCCCACAAATATGATTATAATAGCGGAACAAATGCAGAACAGTGAGGTATACAGACGCAATTCTGTAAGACCGTAAAAGCCCATATACATTACAAGTTTGCCGATTACGGTTGCCACAATCACAAGGGAAAACAGGCAGATAAATCCGCACAGCAGTCGCACTGCCAAGGGTTGATTGCCCTTTTTATCCTTTTTGCTGATAAGCAGTGAAAGGGCAATTAACCCGATATTTATTCCGCATATAACCGTCATTTCGAAAAATCCGCGGCGGGCATATTGAGCGTGGGAAAAATGTTGGGGCAAAAGTCCTGAAAAGGCATCAAAAAAATAGGCAAGCTGTGAGAAAAGATAGACCACGTAAACTACACCGATAGTGCTCAAAAATGCGGTAACGGGTGTGGATGACACGCCGCTGAACTTTGTATTTTTGGTCTCGTCAGTTTTTTCGACTTGATTTACAGAATCAATCTTTATAATCTTTTTGCTTGCGGCAAAAACCGATGTGAAAAGAAAAATTGCAAGCAAGGTTCCCATTATTACAGAGGCAATAACCCTTGAAATTCCGTCGGCAAAAATATTGTTTATTACCGCCTCAAAAGCGGCGTCTGATGAAACAAGTATGGGCACGATAATAAACAAAGCAGGCAAGCCACAGGCAACGCCGATAAGTATGCCCTTTGCCTTTTTCTTTGAGTGGGAGCCTTTGTCCTGAAAAAGTGAAGCAAGTGTATTTGAGCAACGTTCAAAGGGTGTCATTAAAACAAGGCGCATTGCCTCCACAAGCTGCATCCAGCCTCGGCTTGCATTTTTTGTGTTGTTGGCAATAGCAAGGCCCATAAGCAGCACAGACCAGAAAAAGAGCAAAATTTTTGACGAGGCGGAAGTATACATACAAAAGGGTACTGTTATTGCCACTGCGCAGGTTGCATAAAGGGTGCCGAACAAGGACAGACGATGCTCTGCCGTAGGATAAATAAGCACTAACGCACCTAATATAATTGACGCAATAGTGTAGCCAAGGTCAAATCCGCCATAAACGGAAAAATCAATCCAAATAATACCTGCCACTAAAAAAAACAGGGCGAAAATCATATCTCTGCCTGTGGTGGCTACCTTTAGCAAGGGAGTCGGATTAGGCAGTGTATTGGTTGGCGCAGGTGTAGTTTCAGCAATTTGGGGCTGAAGATTATTGTTTTCGTTACTCATCTTCTTCATCCTTTCTGAATTCTAAGATATCACCGGGTTGACAATCAAGGGCTTCGCACAGGGCACACAAGGTAGAAAAGCGCACCGCTTTTGCGCGCCCCATCTTTAAAATAGACAGGTTGGCAGGGGTTAAATCTATCTTTTTAGCCAATTCACCTGATGAAATTTTGCGTTTTGCCATCATAACATCAAGATTAACAACAATTCTCATACCGTACCCCTATATAGTAAGTTCATTTTCTGTCTTAATTTCCACTGCCGCACCCATAACGTGACGTATAACCCGTATGCACAGGCAGAAAAACAAAGCGGCAAAGCTGATTATCAGCAAAGGCAGATAGCCAAGTACCACCCCAACCACAAGAGTTACGGTGGCAACGTATCCGCAACTCCAAGCAAGGCAGCGCAGATGGGTTACGTTGCGAAGGATAAATACGTCGTTCTTATATATATTGTGCATCAGCCTCATCAAATGATATATTGCAAAAAAGGCACCGGGCACACACAGATAAAAAGCAACAAGCAAAGGTTTGCCGTCACCCGATGCACCTTGACGGACAGTGAAATAGTACCAATCAGCCAATTGAGGCATCACTGCAATCATTACAAACAGAGCCGCAACAAGAAGCCCGCACAGTACCATTGTTATAGCAACAGACCAACTTTTTTTAATCATAACAATCCCCTTTTCTTAAATCGGGTTAATAAAAAATACTGCCAAAGGAAAACTCTTCCTTTGACAGTACAATAGCACATCTGTTATCGTTTGTCAATAACAAATTATCAAAATTCAAAATATTTTATCTGTTAAAAAGAAAACACCGAATAAAATCGGTTGGTGAACAAGATAAATTATCAAGGATTTTTTGCCCCACCAAGCAAAAAGCGGAATTGGGTTTTTGGTGAAGATTTTTGGTGCCGTACCCTTTTCAAAAGGTTTGCCCAAAACGGTACCCACAATAAACATAGGAAGCCAAGGCAAGAGAGGAAAATAGTCGGCAGAGAAAAAGCCGGGTGCCGTAATTCCAAAGGGGAAAAGTTGGCGGTTAAACTTCAAAGTAGTGGGCAAATCAACCGAAAAGGAGCCAATGCCGAAATATCCATTTTCTAAATTAAAGGTCAGGGCAAATAAAATCAAACAGAGGGGGAGCATAATCCACCACGGCACTTTATCAAGCACTTTGCCCGTTGCGGCGTAAAAAAGCATTGACAGTGAAAGCAGATGAAGAATACCAAACCAGATTACCACACCGTCCACACCAAAAAGCTGTAACAGATAGGTAACTATCGTAAGCCCGATTGCCACCCAAAGAAGCTTTGCGCCCCTTAAAGCGTTGCTTCGTGACAGACGGCAGCATATTCCCGATATAAGCACAAAGGCGGCGGCAAAAAAAGGCTCTGCAGGAGTGAAAAATGCCAAAAGGGTGCCGCCAAAAGACCAACCGAACACCTCTGCCATAAGATAAAAACCGTGGAAGAAAACCATACAAATTATTGCAAAGCCACGGATTTCATCAAGCAAATGATAGCGTTTTGCGCCCTCAATCATCAGACTGCTCCTTTTTAATCAAGATTTTGCAAGCGGTAGCCAAGAGCCATAAGACTGTCTTCAAGATGAACGTTTTCAACAACCATATTGGGAAGCTCAAGGCTTAAATCATAGGGGGTAAAGTTCCAAATTGCCTTTATACCAAGTCGGCTCAGCTGATTGCCCAGCTCAAGCGCCGCATCCTTTGGCACGCAAAGGACGGCTACGGCAGGCTTTTCAAGACGGCAAAAATCATCAAGGCCGCTTATGTGACGGATTGGCATACCTGCCACCATCTGACCTGCAAATGCCTCGTTACTGTCAAAGGCGCCAACAAGTCGGTAGCCTAAATCTTTGAAATTTATATGAGACATAAGGGCGCGACCAAGATTGCCCGCACCGATAACGATACAACCGAAATGGCGCTCTTTACCAAGCAATCTGCCAATTTCGTCGCGAAGCATAAGGGTATTGTATCCGTAGCCCTGCTGACCGAAGCCGCCGAAACAGTTAAGGTCATTTCTTATCTGACTGGCGTTAAGTCCCATTATTTTAGCCAGCTTGCCCGATGAAGTTTTATCCTCACCTGCTTTGACCATTTCGTCAAGCAAGGCGTAGTATCGGGGTAAACGGCGTAAAGTGTTGGTTGAAATCTTTTTCATATTATCCTCCGAAAATCGGTATAAATTCATTACTTTCGTCTTTTAAGCTTTTTACATACAAAATCTTCAATTAAGAAAAAAGCGAGACAGCCCACAAAATAACAGACAATATCCATAAATGCAAAATCAGTGCCCATTATTGTTCGTATAACTCTGTTTTTAATGCCCAAAAGGTCGGCAAGGCGGAAAACTGCGATACTTTCACAAAAACGCTGAAAGCAAACACCCACAGCCAAAGCTTTGGGATAGGCTTGATATAAATGCTTCTTACAAGGGTGCAAAGCAGTGCGGTTACAAGCACGTCACCAACGTATGGTCGAATTATATCGTCATGGATGTAAAGGGCAATTAGAAATTCAGTTATAAATATAACAACTGTGGCAATTATGTAAGGAAGTCTCTTTTTCATATTTACACATCATTTTAATCATTATACAGCCACCCTATGTGTTTTTGCAAGCAGAATTTAAAACTATCCCCTTTTTATTGACAATAAAGAAATTTTGTAATATTATTTAGAAGGATGATTATGCTTGAAATGAGGTGAGGTTTGTGAAGGACTACGGCTTTAATTATGCGGTTTTTGGCTATGCCAACGATTTTTATACTATCCCCTATGATGACGTCAATCATCTTGACAATGCCGTCTATCTTTGCAAGCCCATTGACAGTGACAATAAACTGCTCACTTTTTTGTATAAAACCCACTTTTCAGGTCTGCTTAACAAAAGGATAGATATGCCCTTTAAAAGCATTTGGAATCCTATGATGTTCCGCCGTAAGTTTTCAACCAAACGGCCTATTTGCTTTGTTTTTTTCATTCGCAGATGTTATCTTATTAAGTACGGTCTGCTTGACTACCTTAAAAAGCAGTATCCCGATGCAAAGTTTGTATGTCACTATCAGGATTTGGTTGCCCG
>JAZOLY010000007.1:0-11934 GCA_045653445.1 Acutalibacteraceae bacterium | reverse complement strand
ACCGATGATGCTTCGGGCATCCTTATTGAAGGTGTCCTTGAAAGTATGGCAGAATATTACTCAGTGGAACTTGCACAGAAGATCCACCGAGGTATGTCTATCAATGCCGAGAAATGCTTATCCAACGGTAGCAATCCCGGTCTTGGATTTAAGGTGGATAAGAAAGACCGCACCTTTTATGTTGATGAGGCAGAAGCGGCTATTGTCCGTGAAATATTTGAACGATATGCAAGGGGTGAAACCAAAGCGGAAATCGTCAAAGATTTACAACGAAGAAAGGTTAAGACCTCTATCGGTAACGAATTCACATATAACAGCCTTAGCCGCCTTCTCAAAAACAAACGCTATATCGGCACATATTTATACAAAGGAGTTGAAACACCCGGTGGTATGCCACGCATCTTGGATGATGACTTATTCTATCGGGTACAAGCGCTTATGAATAAAAATAAATCTGCACCTGCCCGTACAAGGGGCGAAAACGAATATCTCTTAACTACAAAACTTTTCTGCGGTCATTGTAAGGAAATGATGGTGGGATACGGCGGCACCGGAAAGTCCGGCAAGCAGTACCACTATTATATGTGCAAGAAAGCTCGTAAAAAGAAATGTGATAAGAAGATAATCAGCAAGGACTATATCGAAGATCGTGTTGTTAGCGAATGCCTTAAAATGCTCACCGATGATAAAATTCGATATATCGCAAAACGGGTTGCAGAGGAATGTAACAAGAGTCCTGACAATATATCGGTAAGGGAACTTAAAAAGGCTATCAAGGAAGTTGATATTGCTATCGAGAACCTTTGGAAAGGTATCGAGCAAGGTCAAGCGGTGGATATGCTCACCGAGCGACTGCATCAGCGACAAGCAGAAAAAGAGGAATTGGAAACTCAGCTTGCCATTGAGAACAATAAGAAAATCTGCTTGTCCGAAGCGCAGATTTTAGCCTTTCTTGATTATGTATGCGAAATGCCCCTTGATGACTTTAATAAGCGTAGAGCGATTATTAATATATTCGTTCACTCCATTTACTTGTATGACGATCACTTCACCTTGATTATCAACGCAAGTAAGAAACCGTTAAGCATCGAAAATATCCCGCTTGATGATATTGAAGAAGCTTTTGAGGGCGAAAATACCGAAACGGAGGGGTGTTCATCCTTGATGACACCCGCTCCACCAAAAATCGACAGGTTTCGACCTGTCGATTTTTTATCCATTGCGAAAGCACTGGTATATCATCGCCGCAGGCGTATATCACCACGCGAAGCGTGTATCTTATCAGCCGTTGGCTGTATTCCGCTTTCGCAATGATGATATACAATTCCTACGGAATGGATGATATGCAAGACTTCGTCTTGATGGTATACACAGCTTCGCCGTGATTCGTGCAAGATTTCAAACCCATACGCAAAACTTCCGAAAATATCTTTTTTTGTAGCCCTCCACCAAAAGCCAAGGCACTGCATTTGCAGTGCCTTTATTTTTTATGCAGAAAGAGAGGTGAAGCGGGTACCGCGCAAAGCACAAGCCTTTTTCACTTTATCCAACTTCGTCGGGGAAACGCGGTTTTACTTATTACATTTTCACTACCTTAATCGGCGAATGACGCCGCAGGCAATCTTTGTTCCGGCATTGCCTGATGGCTGTGAGTTAAAATCGTCAGGCATACTGTGGATGACCACCGTTCGCCCAATGACATCTGCCACACAAAAGTGGTCGGTGGCTACTGTTTGGCAGGCTCCTCCATTGCACAGCATCAGTGGGGGAAGATCACCTGCGTGGGCAGGATGGGGCGCATCGGTAGGATTATAGTGGCTGCCGGTGTCAGAAAAATCGGCGCCAGTGCAACCCTTTCCTTCGTGAATATGGAACCCGAAAAAGCCACTGTCGCTTGGGGGCAGACCTTTAATATTTGCCGATATCAAAACATATTTTTCCCTTTGATAAAACCGCACTTGACCTAACAAATGGGGCGCCTGCTCTCCGCCTTTAATATTTGCGATGGCATATGGATAGGCAGAAATATTGGTCATAATAATCACCATATCCTTTCAAGACACAGAATGCGATAAAAACCACTGATATGGTGATTATTATATCGCATGTGCTTCGGTTGCCGTGTAAACGGCGAGAAGCACGCGTTTTTAAATTTTTAGCGTGATTTTTCACGCTATCACCTCGCCATAATATATGCCGCAAGCAACTAAATGTGAGAGGATGTTAAAACAACGCTTCCATTTGTGGTCGTGTCCCTATTATGCATAAAAAAACACCGCAAAAGCGGTGTTTTTTGCTATTTGTTTTGTATTGGATTGTCACATAAACCTAATATATAATCGGTCGAGACCTTATAAAATTGCGATAGTTTAATCAAAATATCGGTGGGCATATCTCGTTGACCTAATTCGTAGTTGCTATACACCTGTTGTGAACAGTTTAAAATTTCAGTCATTTGCTTTTGGGTTAAATCGTGGTCTTCCCGTAAATCACGAATTCTCTTAAACATATCATCACCCACAGATATTATATCCACTGCAAAATGCAGTATTGACAAATACCGCATATTGCCGAAGGCAATATCACTTGGATTTTAGTCAAATATCACTGCGAAGCAATATAACTCGCCGTAAGGCGAATAAAACTGGAGTTGTGTCCTTACGGGAACAACGCCCAGTGCGGTGGGTTTTTGTTATATAGCAATATAATACATATTTAAGCCGAAAAGTACAAAAAATACATATTGAATCCGATAGCGAAAGTTGTATAATGGGGGTATTTTTATTTTTGCAGGTGAATATATGTACGCATTATTGGCGTTTATCCCTATTTTGTTTTGTGTTGTGGTAATGGCGGCGTTTAACTGGCCTGCCAAAATTGCTATGCCGATTTCCTGGCTTATTACCGCACTTCTTGGCTTGTTTGTGTGGAAACTTGAGATACTGTCGCTTATAGCCTATTCAATATCCGGTCTGTTCAGTTCGATTGAGGTGCTGATTATCATTTTTGGCGCTATTCTGGTAATGAACACGCTGAAAATGTCGGGCGGTATGGTGGCAATTAACAACGGATTCCGCTCTATCAGTCTCGATGCCCGTGTGCAAGCGGTAATCATCGGCTTTTTGTTTGTATCATTCATCGAGGCGGCGGCAGGCTTCGGCACTCCCGCAGCGTTGGCGGCTCCTCTTATGATTAGTTTGGGCTTTCCTCCTGTTGCGGCGGTGGTTGTTGCCCTTATCTGCGACAGCGCGGCTGTTGCATTCGGCGCAATCGGTACTCCCGTGCAGCAGGCAATTGCCTGCCTTGGCGGTGCAGAGGCATTAGACCCTGCTTATATTGGTCAGATGTCTTTGTGGACTGCAATCCCTCACGCCGTAGTTATGTTGATTTTGCCCTTTATGGCTATTGCCGTTATGTGCAAGTTTTTCAGCAAAGAAAAATCCTTTAAACCCGCTTTGCAAGCCCTTCCTTTCTGTCTTTTTTCAGGCGGTACGTTTGCCGCAACCTATGTTTTGGTCAATATATTCATCGGTCATGAGTTTCCTGCGTTGTTTGGCGCACTTATTACACTGGTTGTTGTTGTGCTTGCCGCAAAATTCAAATTCCTTACTCCCAAAACCCAGTGGCATTTCGGTGACGAGTCACAGTGGGACGAAAGTTGGAAGGCATCACATCCCCCTGCACCTCCTAAGGAGTCGTCGGTATCCCTTGTAAAAGCCTGGATTCCCTATGTAATTATAGCCTTGTTGCTTATCGCTACCCGTATACCTGCCCTTGGTATCAAAGGTTTGCTTAACGATGTAAACAGCATCTTTGTTATAAAAAGCGGCAACTTGTTTGGTGTGGAAAACACTGCCTTTACGCTTAAATGGGCATACGTTCCGGGCACAGTGTTTATTCTTGTGGCACTGATTACAGTGGCGCTTCACAAGATGAAAGCCAAGGATGTAAAGGATGCTTGGTCTGCTTCCTTTAAACAGGTCAGCGGAGCCGCTATCGCTTTGGTGTTCGGTCTTGCAATGGTGCAGATTTTGCGTTATTCAGGCTCAAATGATGTTGCTGCCGTATCTGAAATGAAGAGTATGATTTACTATATGGCAGAGGCACTTTCTAAAGTGGGCGAGGGCTTGTATATTATAATTTCGCCTGTAATTGGTGTGCTTGGTGCATTTATCTCGGGCTCAAACACTGTTGCAGTTACCCTCTTTGCCAATTTGCAAGAGCAAGCCGCCAACAACCTTGGACTTAACACCGCAATTATCGTTGCAGCCAACACCATCGGCGGCTCAATCGGTAATATGATTTGTGTTAACAATGTTGTTGCCGCCTGTGCTACTGCAGGCACCGCAGGCCGCGAGGGCAAGATTATCCGTATCAATGCCATCCCTGCCGCTATTTATACCGCTATTGTAATTTTGGTGCTCTTTGTGGCATTCTTCCTGTTAGGACTTTAAAAAAACACCCATCAGATGATGGGTGTTTTTAAATGAAGAATGAAGTCGCTACGCTAATGAATAATGAAAAATGTCGGTATGTCCCGTTGGGACAATTAAATATTTTTCAAAAAATCGTCGGCTTCTTTGCGGCTTGTGAAGGTATAAATATTCTTGTGGGAGTATTCCCTAAGCAAATTCATCACTTGCGGACGGCTTTGCAGATTAAAATCCTTTATATACTGAATAAACTCCTCGTCGTCCTCGGTTTCAATCCAAGGAATGTCGGTGCGCGACTTTCCTTTTCGGTCCTTGATGCCTTGAAGGCACACCTCCACGGGATAGTCTAAGAAAATGACGGTGTCACATTCCTTCATTCTCATTTCCATTGTGGAGGCGTAGTTGCCGTCGATTATCCACTCATCATTTTCCATTGCGTTGGATAGTCTTTCGAGGAAAAGAGGCTTTTCCACAGTGGTTTTATCCTTATTCCAATACATCATATCCAAATGAAAAAGGGGAAGGCTTGTTATTTTATGAAGCGCCTTTGAAAAGGTGCTTTTGCCACTGCCCGGGCAACCGATTACAATAACTTTTTTCATATAATATAACTCAATTTCAATCCTTTTTCTCGCTCTTTTTGAGAATTGAGGGGTGGTCTTTTTCTTCAGTCTGAATTTCCCAATGAATGAGAAATGCCAAAATAGCACGAATAATAATTACCACGCCAAGAATTGCCAACTCCTCAAGATTATGGATAACAACCGTCTTTATAATCTCGGCACCCATCTTAAATTCCAAAGCAAGCGACAAAGCCTCACCCAAATCGGTAACAATTCGATAGGGAGCCTTTTTAATAAGACTTTTAATCAAAAGAAACAAGGCACGGAAAGAGCCGATAACAATGATGACAATACCAATCAGTTCCAAAGAACTTGCGGCAATTTCTGCTAAGGGGAATAAAAAATCTTTATACTGTGCTACAAAGTTTTCCATTATTTGTGCCTCCTTATTTTTTAACGTATTTATTCCAACCCGATGAATGGGACTTTGTGCCGTCCTCCGATACCCACATAGCCTCTGCATCGCTGATAGAGTCTATAAGCGCAAGACCCTCTTTTTTGTTCAGACAGAAGAGGGCAGTGGACAGGGCATCACCCATTCCCGAATCTTTGCACACAACTGATACTGACAAATATCCGTTTTGGGCGGGCATCAGGGTTTCGGGCTGAATTATGTGGTGATAGGGCTTGCCGTCAACGTAATAGTACCGCTGATATGATCCGCTTGTTACCACCGACATATCGCTGACGTTCAGGTAGGCAATATAATCGCCGCCATCGGGGTTTTCAATACCTACCGACCAATCACTGCCGTCGGGCTTGCTACCCACTGTACGCACATTGCCGCCAACATTAAGCACATATCCCGTAACGCCTTTTTTCTCAAGTGCCAAGGCTACCTGCTCAACGGCGTACCCTTTGGCAATGGCACCCACATCTAACTTCATAAGTGGGTCTGAAAGAGTGACGGTGGAATTTTCCTCGTCAATAATCATTTTGTTTATATCGGTGTGTGCCGATGCCTCTTGCAATTTATCCATAGGGGGCAGAGAAGCATTCTGAGGATCATCCTTACCGATGGTGCGGTAATCGTGCCACAAAGACAATACACTGCCCATTGCAATATTCAATTTGCCATCGGTGACGGTGTGCATCTTTTTGGCAAAAAGCAGCATATCAATGATAGCCTTGTCAACCTTTACAGTGGGATGAACTCCGTCGGTCAACTGGTTGACGGTGCACATATTGTTAAGCCTGTCAAAGCGGTGATAGATGGAGTACAGTCGGTGATAATCCCCAAACATATCCAAAATCTCTTTTGATTGCTTGTCAAAATCCTCTTGACTGTTTTCATAACCCGTAATGGTAATGACCGTATCAAAATAATCCATTGAATAGGTGTTGTATTTAGTTTTTTCTTGTGGAGAGCACGCCCCACCGCAAACAAGCAGACAAAGGGTGAGGGCTATGCATAAAAATCGTTGTTTCATAGTATACTCAAGGTAACAAAAAAGGGAGAAAAGACTCTCCCTTTTTGTTATATAATTTTGTAGTTCAATCAGATTTTAGAAGCGGCTTTTACAAAACCGGTTACATAGATGGTGCAACCTGCGCTCTGCAAATCCTTAACGCCCTTGCCGTCTTCACCAACAAAACCTGCAATCTCTTTGCCGGTCTTGCCAACGCAAGCGGCATCAAATGCTGCAGCCTGCTCAAACCACTCTTTTTCTGCCTGAGCATAAGCAACCATACCGTAATCCTTGCCTTGCTCTTTCTTAGACTTAACTGCCTTTGCAGTGTCAAGAGTAGACTTGCCCTTGGTGTCGAATGAGAAGGTAACCTCAACACAATCGCTTGCAGCTGCTACAACCTTGCCGTCAGCGTCAACTGCGGCACCGAATACGGTAACTGCAACCTTGTTGCTGCCATCCTTATCGGCGGTAGCGTCGGCGCAAGTCTGCTCGGTAGCGGCGGTAACCTTAAGGGTATCCTTTGCGGTAACCTTTGAATCCTTTGCGGCATTGTAAGCCTTTTCAATAGCACCAACAAACTCGTTAATCATAATGGTGCAACCTGCATTAACAACCTCGTCGTTGCCCTTGTTTTCGGCAGCAACCAAAGCCTTAACTTCGGTAAGAGTTTTGCCTGCAACAACCTTTTCAAAAGCATCGGTCTGCTCAAACCACTCTTTTTTAGCGCCGCCGTAGGTAACCATATTGTAATCTTTACCCTGTTCGTACTTGGTCTTGAACTCGGTGTTTGCAACAGCTTTGCCGTCTGCAGTGAACTTTACAGTGTTGCTTGCAGTGTCAAGCTCGCAAGCAACGATTTTGCCGTCAGCATCAACAGTAACAGCGGCAACGGTTACGTCAAGCTTACCGGTGCCTTCTTTATCGACGGTAGCATCGGTGGTAGTGGGAGCAGTAACATATACTGCAGAACCGAACTTGAGAGTAGCATCAGCCTTTTCTGATGAAGCGGGAGCCTTGTCATCACCGGCGCAACCAACAAACATAGCGGCTACTACCATAATGAGACACAAAACGATAGCCAAACTTTTTTTCATAACAGTTTCTCCTTAAATTTTCTTTATTTTAAGCCAAGGACTATATTACTATAAAAGTAACGCTCTGTCAACAGAAATTTGTCAAAATTTTAACAATCTTTCAGGAATTCTTTTTATAATAAGTGAGCCGCACAGTCCAATCAGTACGCCTGCAATGGTGCCTGTCACTGTAAGCACAACCAGATAGTAGAACAACTCTGATGTTTCAAGCAGTAACATTGCCATTAAAATCTGCCCAACGTTGTGAGCAACACCCCCTGCTACACTGACACCCACCGTTGACAAAAAGTTAAGCTTACGAAGGATAATCATAACAAGCAGACTAAGTATTGCGCCCGAAATACTGTAAAGCAGTGCCATTGCATTGCTGAAAAGCATACTTACAAGCGCAACTCTCAGCAGGGAAACGGCAATAGCGGGGATTGGACCCCGTCGGTAAAGCAGAAAGACGATGATAATATTGGGAAGCCCCATTTTTATGCCGGGTACGGCAGGAAATATGGGGGGCAAAAGCACCTCTACATAAGCCAGTATCATAGCCAAAGCGGTGCAGACGCCGAAAAAGGCAACGGTTTTTGATTTATTCACAGCGCCGCCTCCTTATATTACAACGTCAGGACTGTCTGCATCAGTGGTGGTTACGGTTACAACCACCTTATTAGGCAGACAGACGATGCTTTCGCCGTCGCGGAAAATTGGCTTGTGAGAGACGCAAATTCCGTCGGGGCAGGTGGCAGTTTCCATATATGCTTTGCCGTCGCGGATAATCAGTCGGTTAAGGTCGTCTTTACCTGTACGGATATCCTCTGTGATGTTTTCATTCAAGGAATAAACACCATAGGTTTTGCCGTCGACCGTAACCTTAACCGAATTACCGCCGTCACGAAAAACGAACAAATACAACCCACCCACAGCGGCAACCAAAAGCAAGGCAACAATAAATATAATATCATTGCGGATGTTATGCTTTTTTGTGCTGTCAATTTTCATATTAGTCAACAAGGTCCTCAAATTCGCAATTTTCGGGAATGTCGGGGAAGAATACCGATCTAAGACAACCGGTGGGACATTCTTTTATACAAGTTTTGCAGTTTGCACATTTAGTATAATCAACAACTGCCAAATTATCAACTACGCTGATTGCGCCGTTGGGACAAACCTTTTCGCACTTTTTGCAACCGATACAAGCGTTTTTGCAAGCCTTACGGGCATCGGCGCCCTTTTGCTTGTTGCTGCACATAACGGCAGTCAGGGTTTCCTGGGGAAGCATTGAAATGATATGCTTGGGACAGGTTTTTGCACAAAGTCCACAACCGATACAACGGGCGGTATCTACGTGAGCAATTCCGTCTACCATACAAATAGCTTTAGAGGGGCAAGCGGTAGCGCAGTCGCCATAGCCAAGGCATCCGAAACGGCAAGAGTGAGCGCCGCCGTAAATCATAGATGCGGCATAGCAGGTTTTTACGCCCTCATAGGTTGCTGCGGGGGGATTTGCCTCGCAGTAGCCGTTACAGGCAACAAAGGCAACCACGTCTTTGATAGGCTCGGGCTCTATGCCCAAAATATCACTGATTCTGTCGGCAACCGACTGTGCACCGGGGATGCAAAGGGTTGGCTTAACGCCACCCTCTGCCAAAGCGGCGGCATAGTCGTCGCAACCTTTATATCCGCAGGCGCCGCAGTTGATACCGGGCAAGCACTCGCGGATTATCTGCTTTTGCGGATTTTCAGGCACCGCAAAGAAGTGAGAAATAACAAGCAACAAAATGCCCGCAACAACTGCAACGGCAAACATAACAAGAAATGCAATCAAAATTTCCATATACGGCACCTCCTATCAAGCGAAAATATTTTCTACAATACCGCCAAATCCCATAAATGCAAGAGAGATAAATGAGGCGGCAATAAGGGTAACGGCTAATCCACGAAATGGAGTGGGAATGTGGGAGTCGTCAATTCGTGAGCGAAGTCCTGAGAAAAGAACCATGGCAAAGAGGAATCCAAGTCCGCAACCCAAAGAACTAACCATAGATTCAAGGAAGTTGTAACCGTCAATTATGTTGTTGATGGTAACGCCCAGTACTGCACAGTTGGTGGTGATAAGGGGCAGGTAAACACCCAAGCCTTTGTAAAGTGAGGGTGAGAACTTTTTAAGAACAACTTCTAAAATCTGAACCAAGGTGGCAATAATCAGAATAAATGCAATGTTTTGCAAATAACCCAATTTCAAGGGGTTAAGCACTAAATACTGAATAGGCCAGGTTACTGCAGTGGCAATAAGCATAACCACTGTTACGGCAACGCCCATACCTGTTGCCTGGTCCAACTTTTTGGAAACGCCAAGGAAAGGACAAATGCCCAAAAAACGACTGAGAACATAGTTATCAACCAAAACGGATGAAAGCAGAATAACAATAAGAATCTTAAAGGTTTCCATTAGTTCTCGGCTCCTTTCTTCTGGCAGGTTTCAATGGTGCAGGTGGCGGCGTGAGGACATCCCTCGCAAGAGAAGGAGGTCTTTACGGGAGCGGCACCCTTGGTAATGATGTAAATGAGTGCAATCAGCAGTCCGTAAACAAGCAATCCGCCGGGGGCTTTGGTGAAAAACTCAATTTTGTAATTTTCCATAAAGGGAATGGCAATGCCTGCAAATGAGCCTGCGCCCAAAACCTCACGAATGGTAGCCATAGCGGTCAGTGCCAATGTAAAGCCAAGTCCCATACCAATGCCGTCAAGGGCAGAGGCAATAACGGGGTTTCTGTTGGCAAACATTTCGGCGCGGCCAAGGATTATGCAGTTTACCGTAATCAAATCAAGGTAAACACCCAAGGTTTCATACAAAGCGGGCATATAGGCTTGCACAATCATTTTAACGATGGTAACAAAGCCTGCAATAATAACAATGTAGCAGGGAATACGCATTGTTTCGGGGATTATTTTGCGAAGCAGTGAAATGAAAATGTTGGAACAAACCAAAACTGCCAAAGCGGCAAGGCCCATACCAAACGCGCCCGTTACGGTAGTGGTGGTTGCCAATGTGGGACAGGTGCCGAGAATGAGCACCAATACGGGATTTTCTTTTATAATGCCGTTAAGCAAAACTGAAAGTGATGATTTTTTGTTCATTATTTGGCACCTCCCTTCAAGATTTTAACTGCGGCGTATGCACGCTCGATGGCTTGTGTGTAGCCGTTAGTGGTGAGTGTAGCACCGCTTATAGCATCAATTTCGGTGTAGTTTGTTTCGTCCTTGCCTGCAAACTGACCGTAGAATTTGGGGTCGGCACACTGGTCGCCAAGACCCTTGGTCTCTGCCTGAGATACGGTCAGGCAGTCGATAATTTTGCCCTCGGCGTTTATTGATACACGAACGATGATGTATTCGTTGGAGATGGGATGATACTCACCATCACCCCTGATGCCGTAGCCTGCGCCCTTTGCTTCAATTACAAAGTTGTCTGTGGCAGTTTTCTTTGCCGAAACAACGGTAGCCTCCAAATCAGCATACTTGGTGATGTCAATATCTTCAAGTACAGTGGCTTTGATGGTTGCAACTGCAGCGGTGATGGCAGCTGCATCTGCTACATCCTTAGTTACCACAGTGCCGTCATCCTTAACACCGATAAACTGCTCTCCCTTAACGAAAACGTAGCCTTTGCCGTTAGTGGCGGTGTAGATGGCGTCAAATCCCTCAATATCTTCGGTGAGGAATAATTTTTCAAACTTCTTTTCGCCGTCTGGGAAAGCCTCTGACAGATTATCTGCCAAAATTTCTTCCTCGGTGCGGATGTCAACCGAGCCGCCGCCCATAATGATTGCGGTGTTCAGGGCATCTTTAACGGCGTTTTTGTAAGCCTCGGTGGTTTTGGTAGCGCCGGCAATAATATCTACGCCCTCAACACCTGTGGCATCCTTTTGGGTAAAGTTTGCGCCGTATTCTTTTTCTTTGCCCAATGTCTCGTTAGATGAAAGGCAAACGGCACCCGTTACAACACCCTCGGCATTAACGCCGCACATAATAATCATATCGGTGCCGTAACCTGCGGTTTTAAGTTTTACAACATAACCCTTGCCCGATGTTTCTTTATAAACCTCGGTTACAGTGGCAGGCAGAGTTTTGTCGGCAGTGTCTGCCTTTTCAAAGCCTGTGCCGTCGGGCATAACCTCAAGCAGTGCCTTGTTGGCAGATGCGTTTTGATTTTTTTCAATAATAGGTGCGGTAATAAAGTTGGTGGTTGCAAGCAACAATGTGATAACCACGCAAATGCTGATAAATACAGAAAGATTTTTCAAATTGGTTTTCATTATTTGCTACCCCCTTCTGTAAAGACCTTTTTACGAGTCCAACGGATGATGTAGGGGTTAATGAT
>JAZOLY010000006.1:0-20948 GCA_045653445.1 Acutalibacteraceae bacterium | reverse complement strand
ACCCACACCGATTTCGCTGTCGGCAGTGTGGAATTTGCGGTTAACAAGTTTATATGGCTCACTGACGCGGCGAACTGCCTCAACAATTTCATTTTGCTGAAGCAATTCAATATCCACCTTGCTGGTGTCACCAACAAGACCTAAAATAGTAGTACTGCTACCATCACTGCGGTGAATTTCCAAGCCCTGTGCTTCAACATCAGCAATCAGTCTGTTAAGGTTTTGGTCGGTTACCCCATCTTTAATTACAACAATCATAGTTACACCCGCTTTCGCGCTTTTAAGTTTTAAATTGTTAAAGTGCTTATATTGTACATCACCATTTCGGCTTTGTCAAGGTTTATTTATATTTTCTACACACCTTAAGTTGACCTTGCATTTTTAATGTGTTACAATAAAACCGCTTTTAATTACACATAATAATGCAAATCTTTAAGGAGTAATATATGCTTATCGACTTTCACACCCACTGTTTTCCTGACAATATTGCCCCAAAAGCCATTGAAAAACTGTCCTTTGTGTCGGGAGGACTTGTACCTCACACCGACGGCACGGCAGAGGGACTAAAAAATGCTATGAAGCAGGGCGGTGCAGACATATCGGTGGTGCTTAATATTGCCACCAACGCTCATCAGCAACAAAGCGTAAACGATTTTGCCGCAACCCTTAACAAAGAGGAGGGCATAGTCAGTTTTGGCTCGGTTTTTCCTCGCAGTGAGGATGTTTTCAAAGAACTTGAGCGCATCAAGGAGTTGGGACTTAAAGGTGTAAAACTCCACCCCGATTATCAGGGGTTTCAGGTTGACGACCAGATGATGAAGCCCATCTATCGCAAAATCTCTGAACTTGGGCTTATTACCGTCTTCCACGCAGGTGTGGATTACGGCTTTGCTCCCCCCTACTGTTGTATGCCCGAAAATTTAAGGCGGGCGCTTGACTGGTTTGACACTCCCGTTGTGGCGGCACATTGGGGCGGACTGGGTTGCTATGAACAGGTGGTGGAACATCTTTGCGGAGAAAATATTTATTTCGACACCTCTTTCGGCTTCTCACAAATGCCTAAATTCTTTGCTCAAAAAATCCTCGATACCCACGGCGCCGATAAAATTCTTTTTGGCACCGACACCCCTTGGCACACTGCCGATATGGAGCTTACCCTGCTTAACAGTTTGCAGATTTCGTCAGAAGATATGGACAAAATCACCCACCTAAACGCTAAAAAACTGCTTGGTATATAATCCCTTGCCCAAATCGACAAAATATGGTTGTCAAAGGCGAAAAAGTGTGGTAGAATAAGAAAAACAGCAAATTCTACTGTTGGTAGAGTTGTTTTTTGATAAGGAGGTGCGCTTTAATGGAGGATATCAAGGTTAACGTTGCCAGCAATTTGCTTAAGCTCAGGGCAGCCGCCAATATGACTCAAATGGAGTTGGGGCAAAAAATCAATTATACCGACAAAGCCGTCTCTAAATGGGAGCGTGCCGAATCCCTGCCCGATGTGTCAGTGCTTAAAACAATTGCCGACCTGTTTGGCGTAACAGTCGATTATCTTATTACCTCTCACGACGAGTGGGAGCAAACCCCCGTCAAAACCAAGGAACTGCATTTCAGACCAAACGCAGTCATTTCCATTGTGGCAATCAGCATTTTTTCGGTGGCGGCACTGCTTTTCATAATATTCTGGTTGCTTGAAAGCATTTATTGGCAGATTTTTATTTATGCCTTACCCCTTGTTTTGCTAACCGCACTGATTTTAAACAGTGTATGGAATAAGGGCAAAAGCAATTTTTACATAATCTCTGCAGTAGTTATCAGCATAATAGGTGCCGTTTATTGCGGCTTTTTGCAGGCAGGGCAAAATCCTTGGCAGTTGTTGTTGCTTGCCATTCCTGCTGAGCTTATTGTGGTGCTCAGCTTCCACGTAAAGAAAAGAAAAGGGGTATAACCTTAAATTCTACGGTCGGTAGAGCGTATAAAAACCGCTCTACCGACCGATTATTTGTTTGTAGATATTTTTGCAGTGAGTGTAGATTGATTTATTTTAAGCGGTGCTATACAATCAAGCTATACTTTTTTTCGCAAAACAGGAGGCAAACCATGAGTAATTTCGTTTTAAGCTGTACATCCCCCGTTGACCTTAACAAAAAGCAACTGGACAATCGCAACATTAAGTACATGTGCTTCAAATATCAGTTGGATGAAGAGGTTTTTACCGATGATTTCGGCGAAAGCCTGCCCTATGCCGAGCTTTATCAAAAAATGATTGACGGCGCCGTGTCAAAAACAAGCCAAATCGGTGTAGGTGAGTATCTTGACTATTTCACCGCCATTTTGGAACAGGGCAACGACCTGTTGCACATCACTATTTCGTCAGGTCTGTCAGGTGACTACAACTCTGCCACAAGTGCCGCTCTGATTGCTAAGGAGCGCTTCCCCGACCGCAAGCTTTACGTTGTGGATAGCCTCGGCGCATCATCGGGCTACGGTCTTATAGTTGACAAGGCAGCCGACCTGCGTGACGAAGGAATGGATATAGACGCTCTCTATGAGTGGCTCACAGAAAACCGTCTTAATATGCATCACTGGTTTTATTCCTCAGACCTTACCTTCTACGTGCGCGGCGGCAGAATTTCAAAGGCAGCAGGACTTTTTGGCGGTATGCTCAACATCTGCCCCGTTTTGAATATGGATAATTTGGGCAGACTTATTCCAAGAGCCAAGGTGCGCACCAAAAAGCGCGCAATTATGGAGCTTGCCAACCGTGTTGCAGAAAACATTAACGATGGCACGGGCTATGCCGACAAGTGCTACATCAGCCACTCAGAATGCTTTGAGGACGCGCGAGCTCTTGCCGATATGATTGAAGCAAGCTGTCCCAACATCAAGGATGGCGTGCAGATTTATAACATCGGCTCCACCATCGGATGCCACACAGGTCCCGGCACCGTTGCCGTCTTTTTCTGGGGCAATAAAAGAGAAAATTAAACAACACCACCCAACTTGTTGCACCACAGGCTGCTATCAAGAATATAAAACAAACCAAATTTACGGGTGGATGATATCCTCCCGCTATTAAAACCAAAAAGCCCTCTCCCTTTTTACTCATTAAAAAACCCGACTCGGTGAGTCGGGTTTTTGTTTTATATTCTGCTCCACTTAACGCCTTGGGGGGTATCCTCAAGGACGATACCCATCTCTTTAAGTTGGTCGCGGATTTGGTCTGCCTTGGCAAAATCTTTTGCCTTACGGGCGGCAGTACGCTGAGCAATCAATTCCTCAACCTCGGCATCAAGATTGTCTGCCTTGCCTACGTTATAAACAAGACCAAGAACGCCGCACAGCTCGTCAAACATATTAAGAGCAGCGGTGCAATCCTCTTTTGAGGGGGTGCCGCCAAGCATAATGTTAATCTCTTTGGCAAGATTGAAGATGGCGGCAATTGCATCGGCGGTGTTAAGGTCATCTTCCATAGCGGTGATAAATTCTTCCTTAAACTTATCAAAATTGGCAGTCTGCTCACCGCTTTCGGCACTTTCAAGACGGAAAACAAGGTTTTCGCGGCAGGTGTAAAGGCGGTCAAGAGCGTTTTGGCTTTGCTCAAGAATATCAACAGAATAGTTGATTGGACTGCGATAGTGAGAAGAAATCATCAGATATCTGATAGGCTCATATCCGTACTTTTCAGCCACCTCGCGCACAGTGAAGAAGTTGCCCAAGGACTTACTCATTTTGCGGTTGTCAACATTGATATAGCCGTTGTGCATCCAGTAGTTTGCAAAGGGCTTACCGCAAGCGCACTCTGACTGAGCAATCTCGTTTTCGTGGTGGGGAAAAATCAAATCCTGACCACCGCAGTGAATATCAAGGGTGTCACCGATGTATTTTTGGCTCATTGCAGAACACTCAATATGCCAACCCGGTCTGCCGTCACCCCAAGGTGAAGGCCAGAAAGGCTCGCCGGGCTTAACACCCTTCCACAGTGCGAAGTCCATAGGATGCTCCTTAACCTCGGTAACGTCAATACGGGCGCCTGCCTCCAAATCCTCAAGAGGCTGGTGGGACAGCTTGCCATACTCATCAAACTTAAGGGTACGGAAGTAAACGTCACCCCCTGATGCGTAGGCATAGCCCTTTTCAATAAGGGTGCTAATAAGACCGATAATCTCGTTAATATTTTCGGTTGCACGGGGGTGTGTGGTAGCAGGACGGATATTCATACCCTTAACGTCGGTCCAAAACTCCTCAATATAACGCTCGGCAACCTGAGGAACGGTAATACCCTCTTCATTAGCCTTTTTAATAAGCTTATCGTCAATGTCTGTGAAGTTCTGAACAAAGTTAACCTCCATACCGCGCCACTCAAGATAGCGGCGGAGCACGTCGAAAACGCACAAAGGACGGGCGTTGCCGATGTGGATAAAGTTGTAAACGGTAGGGCCGCAGGCGTAAATACCTGCTTTGCCCTCTTTTACGGGCACAAATTCCTCTTTTTGACGGGTTAATGTGTTAAAAATTTTCATAATCTACACCTCATTTTTGATTTATCATATTGCGAAGTTCGTCAACCTCTTTTTGCAAGCGGCTAAGTTCTTGGGCAACGGGGTCGGTAAAGTGAATTTGGTCCAAAAGTCCAATCTTCACTCCGTCTTTTTTAACAATTCGGGCAGGCACACCCACTGCAGTACAGTTGTCAGGCACCTCGCTAAGTACCACTGCACCCGAAGCCACACGGGAGTTATCACCCACTCTGAATGGGCCAAGGACCTTTGCACCCGAGCCAATAAGCACGTTGTTGCCTATGGTGGGGTGGCGCTTTCCAATATCCTTACCCGTACCGCCAAGGGTTACACCCTGATAGATGGTAACGTCGTCGCCGATTTCTGCCGTTTCACCAATCACAACACCTGTGCCGTGGTCAATGAAAAGCCGTCTGCCAATGGTGGCACCGGGGTGAATTTCGATGCCGTATTTTCGCGATGCCCGTTGGGATATAATTCGGGCAATCAGTTTGTGGCCGTGCTTATAAAACCAGTGGGCGCGACGATGCATCCGCACCGCTTTAAGCCCCGGATAGCACAGCAATATTTCAACAACCGAGCGTGCGGCAGGGTCGCGGTCACGGACAGTTTGAATATCCTCTTTCAGTCGTTTGAACATAGTATGCTCCTTTTTTTGGATTTAAGTGCAAAGCAGATTTACTCCTCATCCACCGCTAACGCGGTTCCCCTTCTCCCACAGGAGAAGGCAATTATAAAAAAACGCCCCCGTCAAGTGCAAATACACTTGACGGAGGCGGCAATTACTTCTTCCGCGGTTCCACTCCGAACTTATAACTCATAGTGCCGATAACGAGGCAATCCGCACGGCTTTTACTATGCCAAAAGGCAGTTCCTGCCGCGTGCTGACGGGTGCATTCCCCAATTCCAATAACGATGAGCCCTTTCAGCCGATGAAGCCCACTCTCTGCCGTTTGGTGACTGGGTACTAATCCCGATAAACGCATTTATACCTATATTATATACACAAAGGGTTAAAAAGTAAACCCCTTATTTTGTTTTAATATATTCTTTATTTTGCCACACGTAAATAATGCCCGAAATGACTGCCATTACGGTAGAAATCCAAATAAGCGCAGTGTAGGTAATGACCATAATATCGCAAATGATGGTTGGCAAAGTAATGAAGGCTGAAAGCAATTCGATAAACCACTCAAATGCCATAGCGGTGATAATAGCCGTCATCTGAAATACGGTTTTAAGTTTGCCGTAGATGTTAGCGGCTACCACCTTGCCACCTCCTGCCGCCATAAGACGAACAGAGGTAACCATAAACTCACGGGTAAGAACGATAAAGTTAACCCACATCAGCATATCGGTCATAGCACCGCCAAATCGGCCACCGATAGAGCATGCCATAAAACCTAAAAATGCGGCGGTAGTGAGCATCTTATCTGCCAAGGGGTCAAGAAATTTGCCCAAATCGGTAATAAGATTATGTTTGCGGGCAATTTTGCCGTCAAGCAAATCGGTAAGAGATGCCGCCACAAAAAGCAAATCGGCAACCAAGTAATGATGAGGAAATTCCCACATTAAAGCCACCAAAAAAATTGGCACAAGAATTATACGAAGCACGGTTAGTTTGTTTGGTAAATTCATAGTTATTCCTCACTTGTCATAGCACCCAAAAGGTCATATTCAATGGTATCGTTAATTTCAACTTTAACTATATCCCCGTCGGCAAGGCCCACGCCCTCGGTGCAGAAGAAAACCTTTGCATCAATTTCGGGAGCATCGGCAACTGTTCTGCCGAAATAACACTTAATGTAATCGTCATAACCCTCAACAATTACCTGTTGCACACTGCCAAGCTTATTTTCGTTGTTTTGGGCAACCACGCGGGACTGAATATCCATAATAATCTCGGCACGACGGATTTTGACCTCATCCTCCACCTGATTGGGCATTGCTGCGGCAAAAGTACCCTCCTCGGCAGAATAGGGGAAACAACCAAGACGGTCAAAGCCCACTTCTCGTACAAATTCGCACAGTTCGGTAAACTGCTCTTCACTTTCACCGGGGAAGCCTGTAATAAAGGTTGTGCGCAAGGTCACGTCGGGCAACTTAGCACGAATTTTGCCAATCAATGCGGTAAGGGACTCCCTGTCACCCTTGCGGTTCATCGCCTTTAAAATATCCACATTGCAGTGTTGCAGGGGTATATCAAGGTAGTTTAGCACCTTTTCTTGCCTTGCCATTGTGTCAAGCAACTTGTCGGTGATGCGGTCGGGATAGGTGTATAACATTCTTATCCACTTAACACCTTCAACCTCACACAAACCATCCAAAAGCTGGGACAATTTGCACTCACCGTACAAATCCTCACCGTAACGGGTAGTATCCTGCGCCACAATCACAAGCTCTTTAACCCCTCTGCTTGCAAGACGGGTTGCCTCGGCAACAATATCTTCCATTTTGCGAGAACGGAAACGGCCTCTGATTTTTGGAATAGTACAGTAGGTGCAACAGTTGTCGCATCCATCGGAAATGCGCAAATAAGCGGTGTAGCGCGGGGTGGTAAGCACCCTTTCACCCTCGAAACAAAGGTTCATATTGTCACCGATTTTGCAGTAACCCTCACCATTATATGCGGTGGCAACGGCATTGCAAATATCACTGTTTTCACCTATGCCAAGGACTACGTCGATTTCGGGCAACTCTGCCTTTACCTCCTCACCGAAGCGCTGAGCAAGACAGCCTGTAACAACAATACCCTTGATTCTGCCCTCGTTTTTAAGGGCGCCCATTTCAAGTATATTCTCAATTGCCTCTTTTTTTGCATCGTCAATAAATCCGCAGGTGTTTATAACCACCACATCGGCACTTGACTCGTCATTTGTTATGTAGTAGCCACCCTCGTGGAGACGGGCAAGCATCAACTCGGCATCCACCTGATTTTTGGGGCAACCCAAACTTATCATTCCAACCTTGCAGGACATTTTATTACCTCTTAATCTTCAATAATATCGGTGGCATCGGTAAAATCCGAAATTGCCGACCGAATGTCGCCAAACCCAAATCCCTTTCGGGCAAGAGCGGCAACCACCTTTTCAACTTCCTTGCGGTCACCCGTCAGAAGTTTTGCAGCATATTTCTTTTCGATAATCTGTTTTAACTGAGATGCGGGGTCAGACTCTGCCTCATTTACCGCATCCTGAGCAACATCACGGGCAACCCCCTTGGCAACAAGACGGCGCACCGCCTCTCTGTCAGAGATGCCGCGCTCACTCATACTAAAAGCAAGACGCTGGGCAAATCGGGCATCGTCAATCAGTCCGATTTGTGCGCAGTAGTGGGCGGCATCCTTTGCAGCGGCATCACCGAAAAGGCGGCGCAGTTTGTCATACATACCCTTTTGGGTGTAATCGCGGCTTTCAAGAAGCCACACCGCACGACTTCGGGCGCGCCTGCAAGCAGAAATTTGCACCAACTCTAAAAGTCTGTCTTCAGTTATATTCTGCCCTGCCGTCAGTCCTTCACTTTCGCAAAGGCTTCTGTCCAAAAGCAGACCGCCGTCATCGGTTAACTCGCCAAATTCGGCGGTGTAATCTGAAAAAAACAGGGCGTTGACCTTGCCGCGCCTGATAGCAATCCGTTTAATCAGCATCAGTCAACATCAACATCAAGATTTACTCTTGACTTTACCTTTGGCACGGGAGCCTCAGGCATATCGGCGGCAGGAAGCACCTCAACTGCATCGGCTGATGAAGATGCAGTCTCTTCCCCTGATTTAAGCATTGCCATAACCTTTGCCTCAATTTCCTCTGCCAATTCCTTGTTGTTTTCAATAGCCTTTTTAGCGTTATCTCTGCCCTGAGCCAAACGCTCGTCGTTATAGCTAAACCAAGCGCCGCTCTTTTTAATAATGCCAAAATCAACTGCCAAATCAACGATTTCGCCTGACTTAGAGATACCCTTGCCGTACATAATATCAAACTCGGCGGTCTTAAAAGGAGGAGCCACCTTATTCTTTACAACCTTGGCGCGAGTGTGTGAGCCAACCATTTCGTTGCCCGACTTAATGGTCTCTGCCTTGCGGATGTCAATGCGCACAGAAGCGTAGAATTTAAGAGCGCGTCCACCGGGGGTAACCTCGGGGTTGCCGTACATAACGCCAACCTTTTCGCGCAACTGATTGATAAAGATAACCACGCAGTTGCTCTTTGAAATGGCAGAAGTCAACTTACGCAGTGCGCCCGACATAAGACGTGCCTGCACACCAACGTGGGAGTCACCCATTTCACCCTCGATTTCGGCGCGGGTTACAAGAGCGGCAACCGAGTCAACAACTACAACGTCAAGAGCGCCCGAGCGTACAAGAGCCTCGGCAATATCAAGAGCCTGCTCACCTGTATCAGGCTGAGAAACAAGCAAAGAATCAATATCTACGCCCAAGTTTTTGGCATAAACGGGGTCAAGCGCGTGCTCAACGTCGATGTAAGCAGCCTCGCCGCCTTTTTTCTGTGCCTCGGCAACAACGTGCAAGGCAATGGTTGTTTTACCTGATGATTCAGGTCCATAAATTTCAACAATTCTGCCCTTAGGCACGCCGCCGATACCAAGTGCAACGTCCAGACCCAAAGAGCCGGTTGAAATTGCCTCAACATTCATTGCAGTGTTTTCGCCCAATTTCATAACTGAGCCTTTGCCGTATTTCTTTTCAATTTGTGACAAAGCGGTAGCCAAAGCCTCATTTTTTGCCTTGTCTGCTGTTAAAACCTTTTTTTCTGCCATATTTATCACTCCGTCTTTTAATTTATAAGTTTATATTAAAGCCCTTTGTGTACCAATAATAACCCTGTCATTGCCGCCGTAGTCCTTAATCACGGCGGTGTTAAGCCCTTTTTCTTTAAAGATTGCGGGCACGCTTTCCCCTTGGTCAAAGCCGATTTCTACCGCCACAGCACCCTTTTCACCCAATAATTCCAACCAGTTTTCTGCAATGGCGCGGTAAAAGTCAAGTCCGTCCTCACCGCCAAAAAGAGCGGTGTGTGGCTCTGCCTTTACCTCTGCAGAAAGAGTGGTCATAGCCTTACCGTCAATGTAGGGCGGGTTGGACAAAATCAGGTCGAATTTGCCCCACTCCTCTGCTTTTACAGCCTTTAGCACATCGGCGCGCTTAATCTCAATCTCAACTTTGTTAAGCTCAACGTTTCGGCTAAGATACTCTGCCGCTTGGTCATAGAGTTCAACTGCCGTCACCGATGCATCGGGGCGGTGCTTTTTTATTGCAACGGCGATACATCCACTGCCTGAGCACAAATCGAGCACCCGTGGATTTTGGGTCCCTTTTATCAGTTCAAGCCCCTTTTCAACAAGCACCTCGGTGTCGGGTCTTGGGATTAGTACCCCATCCCCCACGTAAAAAGGCAGACCGAAAAATTCCCACTGACCTAAAATATATTGAGTAGGCTCACCGTTAAGACGCCTTGCCACAAGTGGCTCAAAGGTGCTTTCGTCAACCTCTCTGTCACCCTCAAGGGAGATTTTGCCAAAGGGGATGCCGTAGGCATTTTCAATAAGCAAATCGGTGTCAAACTGAGCATCCTCACCGCAAACCGATTTAAGCCGCTCACTGACTGCTTGGCGCAGTTTACTCAGTCTCAACCTCTGCCTCCTTTTGAGGTAAAACTGCCTGCAAGGATGCAATGGCAATCTCAATCATACTGTCGTCAGGCTCCTTGGTGGATATGTGCTGGAGCCATACACCCGGAGCAGAGACAATCTTTGTAAATATATTGTCGTGCTTGCCGCAAAAACGGATAACCTCGTAACCTATTCCGCAGATGATGGGCATAAGCAGTATTCTTATAAGAGACCAAACAAGTCCGTAATTTTCTGCAAGCCACTGAACACCCGGCACAAAACTAAGCAACAAAAAGCTTACAAGCACCGAAACAATAAGCATAACAATCATAAAGGACGTGCCGCAACGTGGGTGAAAGCGCTTTTGCTCCCTTACATTTTCCACTGTTAAATCCAAACCTTTTTCAAAACAGAAAATGGTTTTATGCTCGGCACCGTGATACATAAACACGCGGCGGATATCCTTCATAAAGGATACGGCAAACATATAGCCAACAAAAATCAAAATTTTGATGCCACCCTCAAAAAGTGCTCTGTACTCGGTAATATCAACGTTTTCAAGGCGGTTAATCAGGTTGAAAGCATAGGTGGGAAGCACGAAGAAAAGAAGAATTGCAAGGCCGATGCCAAGTACCATTGCCACAATACCGATTATAGCGGAAAGAAGCCCCTCTTTTTTGTCAGAGCCGTCAAGCACCTCAACCTCTGCTTTTACAACTTCGGTTTCTTCTGCGACTTCTTCGGCATTTTCTTTTTTAGATTTGTCATCCTCTTCCAAATCCATCATACCCGACAATTCTGCCGACCGCATAAGCGCCTTGTAGCCGTGGACTAACGACTCCACAAGAGCAACGGCGCCGCGGATTACAGGCAGTGCAAAAAACTTGTTGCGCTTGGTCAAAGAGTTAAACTCAACATCCTCCAACCCGATAGTACCGTCAGGCAAACGGACTGCCATAACGGTTTTTTCGGGGCCGCGCATCATAATTCCCTCTATAAGTGCCTGACCGCCGATAGCGGTGTACTTTGCTTTACAGCATTTAGATTTATCACTCATGGTTATCCTCCTTAGCGAAAGGTGAAACTTCATCCGTCAAATCGGTTGCAACGGGCAGAGTTACCGTAACGGTGGTGCCCTCACCCTCAACCGACTGAACGTTTAAAATGCCGTTGTGATAACGGATTATCTCATCAGCCACCGCCAAGCCTATGCCTGAGCCGTGAACTGTTTGATTGGCTTTGTAAAACTTTTCTTTAACCTTGTCAACGTCCTGTGACGCAATGCCTACCCCCGTATCAGCCACACTGACTGTTACGGCGTTGCTCTCTGCCACAACGGTTACTGTTATTGTGCCGCCCTCTTTATTATACTTAACGGCATTGTCAAGCACGTTAACAAAAACCTGCATAAGTCGGTGAGCATCACCGATAACGTAAAATATTTCGTTTGGCTCTGAATAGGTAAGGGTGAGACCCGCTCTGCGTGCCGCCTCCTCATATATACAGACCGCTTCGCCCAACTCGGCAAGCAGGTCAACCCGCTCGGTTTTATAGGTCATTCTGCCTGACTGCATACGTGAAAAGTCAAGCAACTCCTCAACAAGTGAGGACAAACGCTCGGTTTCGCTTAAAATAACGTTTATACCCTTTTCCACCAATTCCTTGTCACTGTCAACCGAGCCTTTTACCGTTTCGCCCCATCCCCTGATGGCAGTAAGGGGAGTGCGCAATTCGTGAGAAACGGAAGATATAAATTCGTTTTTCATTTTTTCGGCAGACTGCAATTCATCCGCCATATAGTTAATGGAATGGCACAGTTCACCAATTTCATTAAGCTCATGCACGTCAATTCGGCTTTTAAGGTCGCCCCCTGCAATTCGGTGAGCAACACTGCTAACCTCTTTTATTGGCTTAACGATGCTTTGAGCATAAATCTTGCTGAGCAGCATTGTAAAGGCAAGAACTATCAAACTGCCCATTGCCACCGCAAAAGCCGTCACAAGCAATCGACTGTCAACCCGTTCAAGTGAGGCAATACAGCGCACACTTCCAAGCCGCTCACCGTAGTTGCCGCTTATATTGGAGCTGACCGCCATAACACGCTCCCCTGTTGAAAGGTTGCCCGTCCAAGTGACAAAGCCGCTTTCGCCAATTTTTTTGTTGCCGTAATTTTCACCCAAAGGCAAAAATCCGCTTGTAGAAACGATTACCTTGCCCTCGCTGTCGCAAAATTGCACTTCAACCTGAGATTTAAAGGGAAACTCCTCGGCAAGCTGGTGCACCTGACTGTCAAACTCGGTAGAGTTGCTTGCCTGCACTCTGTCATACGACAGGGCGATAGAGCCTAAATAATCGGTAACCTTGCTGTAATAGGTGGTACGCATAGTTACTGCCACAGTCAAGTTAAGTGCAAACATAACAATGCCCACAATAAGCACAACATTAAGCATAAGACGGGCGCTTATACTTGAATGATGCTTAACGCGACGTGACATAACTATACCCCCTTTTTAGATTTTTAAAAAATTAAATATCAGTGCGCCATTTGTAGCCCATACCCCATACTGTAACCAGATGCTCAGGACTGCTGGGCTCCTTTTCAATCTTCATACGCAGACGGCGTATGTTAACGTCAACAATTTTTTCTTCGCCCACGTAGGAGTCACCCCATACACGCTTTAAAATATCGGTGCGGTCAAGAGCAGTGTCGGGATTGGTAAAAAAGTATTCCACAATCTGAAACTCAACCTGTGTAAGTTCAATATTTTCACCCTGCCTCATAAGTGAACGACGACGTGTGTTTAAGATAAAGTCGCCAAGCACAATTTCCTCTGCAGGCTTTTGATTGCGGCTTGCCCCCGACATAATTTCAACCCGACGGTAAAGAGAGTCAACCCTTGCCACCAATTCAGAGGGACTGAAAGGCTTGGTTACGTAGTCGTCGGCACCCATCATAAGTCCGCTGACCTTGTCCATTTCCTGTGTGCGAGCGGTCAGCATAATTATACCCATCGTGCCTGAAAGAGCACGCAACTCCTTACACAAGGTAAGACCGTCCATACCCGGCATGGTAATATCAAGCAGGGCAATATCAAATCTGCCACCCATATTGTTAAAGGTCTGCAATGCCTCTTCACCGCTTGCGGCTTCAACCGTTTCGTAGCCTGCGCGGTTAAGGTTTATCACCACAAATTCGCGGATTGCCTGCTCATCCTCAACTACTAAAATTCTTTTCATTTAATCTCCCCCTTGCCGAAGCAATCGGTAACTTTTTCTTTGTCAAGAGCATATTCCCCATCGGTCATAATAAGCCGTGCCGCCCAAACCCTGCTGTCGTCACGCATAAGCTCAATCAGTTGGTCGTTTTGAATATCCTCATATTCTGCCGCCGAGTAACACCGCAAACGAACAATTTCGGTCAGTGCCGAGTTATGCTCTGCATTCCATAGGCGGTAGCTATGCATATTGGTTGATTTGTCATATACAAGGGTCACCTTGTCCAACCAACCTGTCGGGAATTCAAAGTAGTAGCCGCCGTCGTAATTAAAGTCACCAGCCAACACGTCGGCGTATTTTTTGCCGTCAAAGCTGCGCCATATGGTAAGATACATCCGCTCATCTGCCGACATATTTTCGTAACCCGGCATAAGCTTTGCAAAAGGAATATCTGTCGTGCCGTCGCCGTTTATATCGGCGCAAAGGAGGGTGTTATAACGAAGGGTTGCCGTGGTTTCACCGGCTGCCTTATCGAAAAACTCACTTTTAAGGCTTTCACCCTCAAAATAAACCAAATCGGTAATCGTTGAAGAGGTGCTTTTTGCACTGTCAATGAAAAGTGCGGCTCTGCCGTCGGTCAGTTTGCCCATATTAAAGGCGGTAACTCCGCTTATATTGCCGTCAACCGAAACGGCGCCAAGCAAGGTATTATAATCAGCACCCACTGAGTAAACCTGTGCTTCAGCAGACCGCTCGGCACTGTTGTGGTTAAGCAGTACCAACTGGTCGTACCCCACACCTGCCAAATCGCAGATTAAAAAGCGGGTATAATTTTCTTTCATTCGGGTGTACAGATGGCCGTTTGAATAGGTGAACAGACTAATCTGATTGGCAGTTGCAGAGAAAAGCTCGGCACCCACTGCAAGCACGGGCGCGCCCTTTTCGGACAATGGGGCAATTTCCACCTTGTCAATTCCGCTGGCACCCGTAGCGGTATCGCAAACCGACACCCAGCCGCCGTCAACAGTGTCGATAATATTTATGTGAATTTCGGCAACGCCGTCGGCATTGGCAACCGAATAAAAAGCCACCGCCTCGTTAACTCCGTCACTGTCAAGGTCACTGCGGATAAAGGCAGAACGGTTATCACCCGTGTGGGCATAGTGAAGCTTAACCGAACGGCCTGCAAAGTTGTAAAGTGCCTGCTGAATATCGTACAGTTCACCGCCTGAACGGGGTGGAGTGAGCAACTGCTCAACCGAGCCGAAACTGTCGCAAGAGGTACAGCAAAATGCCACTGTTACCACTGCCAAAAGGCACAAAACTATTCTTTTAAGCACTTGCTGTCACCTGCCTTAAAACAAAAATGCGGTATAATGCAAAGGCTATACCTAACCACCTTGCATTATACCACATTATTTACAATTTGTACAGTTATTTTTGACTAATTGCCTTGTAAATATCTGCCCTTTTTAAGCCACTTTCTGCGGCGGCGCGCTTTGCAGCGGCAGTGGGTTGCATTCCGTCGGCAATATACCCCTTGGCAATGGCAACCGCCTGCTCAAAATCAAGGGCTTCACTTTGAATTTCACCTGCGCCCTCAACAATAAGCACATACTCACCCTTAGGCTGATTTTCGGTGAAATAGTCCACCGCCGCCACCAAAGAGGTGCGAAGCACATTTTCGTGGAGTTTGGTCAATTCCTTGACCACCGCAATCGGTCGGTCACCGAAAGCCGCCGCCATATCAGACAATGTAGCAAGCAATCGGTGAGGGGACTCGTAAAATATAAGGGTGCGCTTTTCGGCGGCAAGTTCACTAAGTTGAGCCCTGCGCTCACTTTTTTGGGCGCTCAAAAAGCCCTCAAAGCAAAAACGGCGACTGCTCATACCCGATATGGCAAGAGCGGTAATAAGGGCGCTTGGACCGGGCACCGACATAACCTCCACCCCGTTTTCACGGCAAAGGCGAACCAAATCTTCACCCGGGTCAGAGATAGCAGGCATACCTGCATCGGTTACAAGGGCGCAATTTTCCCCTGCTTGCAACCGCTCCACAATTTTGGGCCCCATTGTCATATAGTTATGCTCGTGATAACTGACAAGGGGTGTATGTATCTCAAACTTGTTAAGCAGTTTGAGGGTAACGCGTGTATCCTCTGCGGCAATAAAATCGGCACTGCTCAATATTTCAACAGCGCGAGGCGACATATCCCCAAGGTTGCCGATTGGGGTGCCCACAACATATAAACAACCGCTCATAAGCCCTCCATAAATTTGTAAATTTCTTTCATTTCGGGGGAATATCCGCCCTGCCCGTCCTCAACAATAAGGGGTGGCAAAAGGGTCATTCCACTGTTGCCCCCTCGTCTGCCCTCGCACAAAATCAGCATTGGGGCATCCCCTACGCGCTGACAGACAAGTTGCAGGCGCTTAGGTTCAATCCCCGCCTCACGCATTGCGCAGATAAGGTCGGTAAGTCTTTCGGGGCGGTGGCAGACACACAGTCTGCCCGAGGGTTTAAGAAGCCCTGCCGCCGCCTTTGCCATATCGGTGACAGTGCATTTTATTTCGTGTCGGGCGATAGCCCTGCTCTCGTTTGGACTGATAAGACCGCCCTCCACCTTTTTATAAGGGGGGTTCATAGTAACAAGGGTGTATTTGCCCTGCATATCTTTGGGAAGTGCGCGCAAATCGGCGTTAATAATCTCAATTTCATCAATAGAATTATGCTCTGCCGACCTTTTAAGCAACTGGGTGGCGTCGGGCTGAATATCCACCGCCGTCAAAATTTTAGGCTTTTTATCGCGGCACCACAGCAGTGGAATTATACCGCAACCCGTTCCCAAATCACAGGCGGCATCCTTTTCGGTTGGGGCGGCAAAATGGGCAAGCAAAACTGCATCAGTGCCAAATTTGTGCACGCCGCTTGTATAGATTTCTATGCCTGCCCCAATGGGTTGCAGTTTTAATTGCTGATTCATTTTTCCCCTCCTTTTAGATGCACACGTCCATACGGAGTGTGCATCAGTTATATTCGCTTCGCGAGTTTTGTGGCGAATATAATATAACTGAAACAATAGGTTTCAATATCACTGTGAGCCCTGTCTCACAATATCACTTAATATTTTTGAAAAATAGATATTAAGTGAGGCACACTTCGGAAGGAAGTGTGCCTCCATTACTGGCTTTAAACGTTATTAGTTGGTGATGGTCTTTTCAGTCTTTGCATCAAAGAGGTGGATAAACTCGGTCTTGAATGCAATAGAAATGTCGTCACCTGCACGGGTCAAGGTCTTAGGCTCAACGCGTGCGTTGATCATATAACCCTCACTGGTCATATAGAGATAAGTCTCGGCACCCATCATTTCGGTAACGTCAACGTGTGCCTTAACGGTTGCTTCAGGATGAGCAGCAACGAATGCGTCGTTATCAGAAATATGCTCAGGACGGATACCCATAACAACGGGAGCTTCGCTGTCTACATAAGGATCGAGGCAGCCCTTTGCATTCTTCTCTTCAGGAAGAAGGATGCGATACTTAACGCCCTTGCGGGTTTTGGTATCTTCGGTACCGTACTCGAAGAAGTAGTTGTCGCCGTCTTTAAGCACAACACCCTCGATGAAGTTCATCTGAGGTGAACCGATGAAGCCTGCAACGAACTTGTTGCCGGGCTTGTCGTACAACTTGGTAGGAGTATCAACCTGCTGAATGAAACCGTCCTTCATAACAACGATACGGTCACCCATAGTCATAGCTTCGGTCTGGTCGTGGGTAACGTAGATGAAGGTGGTGCCGATTCTCTTGTGAAGTTTAGCAAGCTCGGTACGCATCTGTGCACGAAGCTTAGCGTCCAAGTTTGAAAGAGGCTCGTCAAGCAAGAAAACCTTAGGCTCACGAACGATAGCACGGCCGAGAGCAACACGCTGACGCTGACCACCTGACAAAGCCTTGGGCTTACGGTCAAGCAAATGCTCGATGTCGAGGATGCGAGCAGCCTCTTCTACGCGGCGCTTGATTTCGTCCTTAGCGGTCTTGCGGAGTTTAAGACCGAATGCCATATTCTCGAAAACGGTCATATGGGGATAAAGAGCGTACTTCTGGAACACCATTGCCATGTCGCGGTCTTTAGGTGCAACGTCGTTAACCAATTTGCCGCCGATGTAAAGCTCACCGTCAGAAATTTCTTCAAGACCTGCAATCATACGAAGGGTGGTTGACTTACCGCAACCTGAAGGACCAACAAGAATGATAAACTCTTTGTCCTTAATTTCAAGGTTGAAGTCAGAAACGGCAACAACGTTGCCGGCGTATTTTTTGTAAATACTTTTAAGTTGAAGTTCTGCCATATTAAATAAACCTCCTAATTATTATAAGGGGCGACTACTCCCCGTTTTTACCACAATATTATACCAAAAACGGCCATCCTTTACTATTAACCAACCCTACAAAATTTTTTATGCCTTTTTATGTATTATAACCAACCGATTTTCAAGATTACAACAACTTGCCCAAAAAACAGGTAAAATGCTTGGTTAACAAAGTCATTTTGGACAAAGCAAAGCTATTTTGCCCAAACCGAAATTTACAGTTTTGTTTAAAACCACTCAACCACCTCGTAACCGATTACTCTGTTTTCGCAAAGCAGCATACGGGCGGCTTTATCGGGGTCGGTTTTTAACCTGAAGCAATATATATCTGCCTCTTTGCCAAAATAGTCGGCGATGTTGAAGCCCTGCTTTTTGAGCCGTCGTGCATACTCCTGCCACCCCGATTTGCCCTCGCTGTCAATTACCGTTGTGTTGGAATATACGGGCTCTGCCTCAACCTCGACCCCTTGCTTTTTAAGGTAATCGGCGCAATCGGACAGGCTTTTGCAGATTGGCGTTTCGGGTAACGTGGCTTTTTTTACCGCGTCAACGCAAAGCACCCCTATAATAATTGCCGCCGTAAAAACAAACAGCTTTTTTAAAGTCAGTTTAAATGTAATAAACATCCCTTATCCCTCCTACAAGCCTTACGAGAACGAACGGAGCAAAAAGCACCGAAATATACCGCTTTGTGGCGGGCTCGGGTTTAACTGCTCACCCTATAATAATATTGACAAGCCCTCCTCAATATGCAATTTACATTTTTTTACATTTTCGCGTTATTTGACAAAATAATCACTTTCCGCATGTTATATTGCCATTTGTAAGGTCATATAAATCAAAAAGACGACTATGGTGGAAGGATGATTAAACAATGACAAAATTTTTACCCGAGGGCTATAATTCCCAGTCGCAGATAACTCTTGCCGCACTGAATGACGCCCTTGAAAAATGCAAGATTTTAGAGGCCAAAGCAATTATGTGCGACAGTGAGCACAACCTTGTTGTTGATTTGGGAAGCAACGTTACGGGCATAATTCCCAGAGACGAGGGTGCTATCGGCATTGCGGAAGGTCAAGTGAGAGATATTGCTCTTATATCCCGTGTAAACAGGCCGGTTTGCTTTACCGTCACCGATATTGTGCACGCCGACGGCAAGGTGACGGCAATGCTATCCCGCCGAGAAGCACAGCAGATTTGTATGCAGGAATACATATCGGGGCTATCGGCGGGGGATATTATACCTGCAAGGGTTACTCACCTTGAAAGCTTCGGCGCCTTTTGCGACATCGGTTGCGGCATTGTGGCGCTAATGCCTATTGACGCCATTTCGGTGTCTCGCATATCTCACCCTGCCGACAGATTTTCAGCAGGTGACGATATTTACGCCGTCATTCGCGCCATTGACGAAAAAGGCAGAATTTCCCTTTCTCACAGGGAGTTGCTTGGCACCTGGCAAGAAAATGCCGACCGCTTTAAACAGGGTCAGACGGTGTCGGGCATTATAAGAACGGTGGAAGATTACGGCGTTTTTGTTGAACTGACGCCCAATCTGGCAGGACTTGCAGAACTTCGAGACGGAGTCGCTCCCGGTCAGCAAGCAAGCGTTTATATTAAGTCTATTATTCCCGAAAAAATGAAAATTAAATTGATAATTATTGACTCTTTTGATGCCGATTACGCTCAGCCGCCTGTTGAATACTGTTTTGAAGGCAATCATATTGATAATTGGCAATATTCACCTACCTGTTCCCACAAGCAAATCGCCACTGTGTTTGAATAAATAAGGTCTGTCTGCAAACAATAATATCACCAAGAAGGTGGTGATATAAATGGATAACAGACAGAACAACAGTCAGAACAATAATCAGCAGAACAACAGCCAGAACAGAAACAATCAGAACAATAGCCAGAATAAAAACAACCAAAACAACAGCCAGAACAAAAAGAACGACAATAACAACAATTATTAAGGTATAAAAAAGCAAGGGTTTTCTAACGAAAACCCTTGCTTTTTCGCGTTGCGAAGCAATATATCGCGCGTTTACTAAAATTTTACTTGCCCCAAATTGAACACCAACAACCCTTTTTTATTAGCCATTTCAGCAAAAGCATAGGCATTTGTTTGGGTGTTGTCAACATAGCAAATCATATATTTTGATTGCTCTATCATGAATTGATTGCGTTTGTTTATTGCATATCTCGGTGGCACGTTATCCAATCGAGCAGGAAAGACCGTTTTACTTAAATCATACCATTCAGGTTTTCTGTTAAGATAAGACAGCACTACACAAACCTTAATTTCGTATTTCTTTTCTAATTGACACAGTGAATCATAAACAATACGGTCAAAATTACCGTGGGAACCAACATAAAAGGTGTCTACTCCAAATTTTGTTATCAAAGTTTCTATTTGGCTGCTCACTTTACCTTTCACTTCCCAAGGAGTATCCTTGTGTCCTATAAATGTGCACGCGTCCATCTTGTATCACCCAAGCATATTTTAAGGGAATTTCCCTTAAAAGTCAATAAGGCATATTCCCTTATTACATAATTATGATAAAGGAGTGGTGCCTGTGTATAAGCGTGTACGCGACCTACGGGAAGATAAAGATTTAACCCAAAAACAAATGGCAGATTTTTTGCAAATTCATCAAACAACCTATTCTGATTATGAAATAGGAAATCTAAATATCCCTGTAGAAGTACTGATAAAACTTGCAAAATATTATAAAACCAGTATTGATTATATTGTAGGTTTGACCGACAATCCTAAACCTTATTAATTAATGAAAAAAGCAGAGCGTTGCTCTGCTTTTTTATCCACTATGTTTGTTTTGCTTTTATCATTGCGAAGCAATATATCGCGCGTTTGTAAGAAGGCATTTCCAACCGCGCCTCATCCGTCACGGCTTTGCCGTGCCACCTTCTCCCACCGGAGAAGGCTTTTTACGGCGGGAAACAAGCCCCCGCCATACATTTTTGATTCATTTTTCTCGTTGCGAAGCAATATATCGCATCGTAAGATATATCGCATTTGCACCGCAAATATATCGCATTGCGAAGCAACATATCGCTATTTATATCTTTCCCTCAAATTCACAAAGATGCTTTACGTCTGCCATAAGTCCCTCGAATGTGTCGGGAGTGATGCTCTGCATACCGTCACAAAGGGCGCAGGCAGGATTGTTGTGCACCTCTAACATAAGTCCGTCGGCGC
>JAZOLY010000005.1:0-65934 GCA_045653445.1 Acutalibacteraceae bacterium | reverse complement strand
TTTGGTGCCGATGGCAAGATGCTTAATGGTGTTGTGGATGGATTCTACTATGAAAACGGTAAACTAGCTTACAAGGGTCTGATGGAATACGATGGCGGTTACATCTACGTTCGTTCGAATGGCCAGTTGGCAACCGGTAAGTACTGGATTACCAAGACCAATAAACTCGCTCCCATTGGTAGCTACAACTTCGGAGTTGACGGTAAGATGATAATTGATGAACTTCCTACTTACCATGACGGCGTTGTGAACGGCTATTACTACGTTGATGGTATTCTCCAGAAGGGCGCAGGTCCTATCATTTGGAAAAACAACGTTTACTATGTTCGTTCCAATGGACAGGTTGCGACCGGGGTTTATTGGACAACGGTTGAAAATGAGATACTTCCTTCTGGAAGATATACGTTTGATGATACCGGAAAATTGATTACAGGTTAAGAAGCACAATGATTTTCGCTACATAAAAGCAGCGACAGAACAAAGGCTCTGCCATGTCTAAAGACAAGACAGAGCCTTTATTATCTGTTGATGATGAATAAAGGCTAAGCAGTTTTATTACTTTATTCATCATCAATAGGTAATAAGTGTTTTCTCTGATCGGCAGAGAATTCGTTTAGCTTACAGTAAGGAGCATTTAATAAATGGATAACAATAATATAGATGATACGTTGGATTTGATTAATGAGACATCCGACGGCATATCAAACCCGGAAATGAACGATATCGCAAATACAAATTCAAAAAATGAATCTGTTTATCATTCCCATCATTCCCATCATTCCCATCATAAAAGAAAAAAGCGTAAACATCGTGCCAAGTTTTTTAACAAGAAAAACAGAGAAAAAATAAGTCATTTTTTTGCTAAAAATAAGCGATATCTTATTCATGCCACAATTACTCTTGTTGCTATAGTGTGTCTGATCGTAGCAGGTTTGGTTATAGACCAGCTATATTCTTCACAGAAGAAAGAACAGTGGGAGTCAGAAAACCAAACTATACAAAACATGGTGAATAGCATTAGGATTGATATTCCTTTTTTTGGAGAAGATGTGATAATCGTTAATCCTGCTGTTTATGCTTACTATTCTGCTGAGAATGATACGTATGCATCTGAAGTATATGATCAGTATCGGACTCAATACAAACGAATGGATACTGGTTTGCCTGTCAAATTATCTTACGAACTTGTTGGTGCACCGATGGGCTACAGTGTAAAAGAAGCGAGCTATTTTATAGCAGATAATCCGGAATTCAACAATCAGCTTGTCTATATGACCGATAGTTATAGTACAGCTGTTGATGTTTATCATCTTAAAACGGGAACACGGTATTATTTCAAAATCGAACTGACATTCAATGATGGAAACGTAACCGCAGTGAGCGGTAGTTTTAAAACAGCAGAGAGTCCTCGTTTTCTCACAGTTGACGGCGTGTACAATCTGAGAGATGTTGGTGGATGGAGAACGGCAGATGGCAAAACAATCAAACAAGGACTCTTGTACCGTGGTTGCGAGTTGGATGGTGCCGTTGAGAAAAAGTATACAATTACTCCTGAGGGAGTAAATACAATGTTATCAGTTTTGGGTATCAAAACGGACATGGATTTACGAAGTTCTGCTGACAATTTATACGGTGCGGACGCCCTTGGTGCAAGTGTGAAACACATTTATTATAATGCACCAAACTATTCCGGGATTTTTGATAATCCAGAGCCAATCAGAAAAGTGTTTTCGGATTTGGCAGATCAGTCGAATTATCCGATATACCTTCACTGTACTTACGGACAGGACCGTACAGGAACAATTTGTTATTTGTTGGGCGCAATTCTCGGAATGGACGAAAGCAGTTTGATGAAAGAGTATCAGCTTTCGGCATTTCATCATAGTGATGTGTCAATGGATTGGATGTATAAGTTTATTGGCCGCATTAACGGTTTACCGGGCGAAAACGTTAATGAAAAAATCGAAAGATGGCTATTGTCGATAGGCGTTACTGCTGAGGAAATTGCGTCTGTTCGAGAGATATTTTTAAGTGAGTAATTTAAAAAGAAATAGATTATTGGGAAACTCATAAAGTTTTTACATAGTGTTGATAATACATTTTATTATCACAAAAAAGAGAGAAGAATGGAGGTCGTTTGTTGAAATGGTTTTGGAAACCGAGCAAAAAGAATAATGAAGATAGAGTTGCATATTTGAGCGTTGTATCATGTGTGGAAAAATAACAAATGTGCGTAAGGATACGCATATTGATTTTTGTGATCACTATGTTATGGGCAGCGGTCAAATGTGTTACAGTTGTTATTTTGATGCTTACTTAAAGCCTGATGATCCAATGGACGAACAGTCGATGAAGGCATTGATTGAGATGACCAAACGTGCATCCAAAAAGTAAGCATACTAATTTTCAAATAAGCTTGACTACATAATGTTGATTATGTGGTCAGGCTTATTTTGTTTTTTATGAACAATCTGCGCATTTTGACATTATTCATTAAAAAAATGCTGCAAAACAAGAATCAAAAGCCGAAACTGTTCGCCATTAAAGAGCGTTTGTTAGTTGAAAGGTTCTTTTTGAAACCAGTGTGACTACATATTCAAATGATTATGAAGAATACGACATTTGGATTAGAAACGTTATTTCAATGCCAAAATTGTCGGATGATAGAGAGTGGGTATTTTGGCAATATACCAATCGTGATAAACTCGATGGTTATAACGGAAAAGAAAAGTATGTAGATGTAAATGTTTAATGGCAGTGTTGAGGAATATACTGAATAATTAAAGAAACGTACTTATAAGGTTTTTGATAATGATTAATAAAAAGGATTCCAATTGAATTGTCAAGAAATCTTTAATTGTGTTATTTATCATCGGAACCTTTTTTAAAAGAAATGTCTTTTACAGATATTACATTGAAAAATGGAATTAGTACAACAAAAATACACGTTCCTATGATTATGAGACGTTCAGTATTAAATGTGTAAAGTTTTAAAGCGTCAAGCACAAGCACCGTTATTATTGCTATGGGGATAATTATCCAGCATATTAGGTGAATGCAGTTGAACTTCTTTTTCTTTTTGCATAATATTTTTCTCATTTTATGCTCCTATTTTTGTTGACAATATAAATTGAGTTTGCTATACTTTGAACAAATATTTTTGATGTTTAAATTTTACAATATTTTAAAGTGTTTGGGAATTGCTCAAATTTTATAAAATGGTGTTAAAACTTTACTAATATTGATAAAATTCGGGCAGAAAGGTGATAGAATTTGATAAAAGAATATTTAAAATACCTTAAAACAAACGGTAACTTTTCATGGCACGATATTTCTACCGCCAGCGGTTTGCCAGAAGCTACAATAAGAAAAATTTTTTCAGGTGAAACGGCTGACCCTCGTTTTGAAACTGTAGTCAGACTTGTTAGTGCTATGGGTGGTTCGTTGGATAAAATAAATGCAATTGAAAAAGTTGAAAATGTTGAAATAAGTGAAGATTCTCAGATAAAAGCTCTGAAAGCATTGAAAGAAGTTTATGAAGAACGAATAAAGGACATAAAGCAATCCTCAGTGGAACATATACAGTCACTTAAAAGAGATAAAAAGATTTTGATAATAGCAGTTTGTGTTTTAAGTGGGTTATTGTTGGGGGCTTTGTTGTTGGATTTGTTTCTTGGCTCTATTGGGTGGCTGAGGTTTTGATTATCGATATATGTTATTGCTTCAGAAAACTATTTTAGACTAATTCTGTTTAATGCATTTAAAATGAAAAACCGTTCTCATACGAGAACGGTTTTTGTGCTGTTTGTTTAATTATAACTTAGAAAATCCATGACAATTGATTAGCGCATCAAGTTTCTGTCCTGCTTTACACAGTGGACATTCGTGGGATGGATAGTTATCATATCCGTCAAGATCGTTGGGGTTAAATACTGAATAGACTGGCAATTCACCGCATTTTTCAACAGTAGAGAATATTGCACATACTCCTGCAGCTCTGCCACCGTAATAGTTAATTGCATCCACAGCGGTTTCGACTGTTTTGCCTGAAGAAACAGACACACCAAGCACAAGCACACTTTTGCCCTGTATCATTGGCACAATATTGTCTCTGAATATAATTTGCCCGTTGTTTGTTTCAGGAGTAACAACATAAATTGTTTTATGGGCATTCATATTGATAAAATCGGATTTTGTAAGCTGCTCGGCAAGACAAGTTCCTATAACCTCAGTTCCGTCAAGGCACAAAATAGTGTCAACAACTGTTGAGTGGTAGAGGTAAGAACGTAATTCTTCAGCTACCGCCTTAGCCTCTGACAATCTTGATTTTTGGGCGGCAACATCAATATAATAGTTGCAATGACGGTTTGTTGTTGCAAAATGTCCTTTTACAACACGAAGGAATAAATTTTTCCTTTTGGTTTCATATTTAAAAGCTGTTGTTGCTGGCATATAATTACCTCCTTGTATTTTAGTTAGATATATTATAATACAATTTGGTTAAAGTTACAAGAAAAATATTTGTTACACAATAAAAATTATAAATAATGACCAAAATCGACAGCCTGTACTGTTGTTTTTACCTAAAAAGAATGTTGTGTTTTTCTTTTGTATTTGCTTTAATAACAAAAGTTGTTGTTAAGTTTATTAAAATTATTAGAGTGGAAATAATTGCTGAGAATAATGCGTAATTAAAAACCTCTTTGCATTACAATATGCAAAGAGGTTTTTATGTTATTTTATTTCATAACCTAAAGACAGAATCAATTTTATGGTTTCCAGTGCTGTCTTTCTGTCGTATTCTTTTTCTGTTTCTGTCAGGTCGCAATAGGGGACTAAACAGGGCGTTTGCTTTTTGTCATCATCACGTACAGGACCGTAAGTCCAACCATCTTTTATTCTTCCTTGCGCCCAAACGTCGTGAACGTTTTCGGCTATTTTTTCAGTCAGTTCAATTAGTTCGGGTGGAAGCTTTATGTTGCTTGTATCAACAGGCGTTGGTTTATACATAGACATTCTCCTCACATAATTGATTGGCTTTTCTAACTATTTCTGGAATTTTCTTTATAATATCCTTGTCATAGTCTTTGAAGTTTTGCTTTTTTAGACCATGTTTTTTGACTAAAATCTCATCATAATCTTTTTGGAATTTAGACAAGTCTTCCCAACTTAAAATACAAGGGTGAAGTTTTGATATTTCGTCTTTGTGAGAATTGTTTTCTTCGGCGTATTTACATACCGTCTTTACATCTGCGCAAATATATCCTTCGCTTCTTACAAAGGCATTCCAACGGTCATGCTCGTTCTTTATCATTATTTCAAGCAAATCGTCATCAAGTATTTTACTGAACTTTTCCAAGTCTGCTTCGGTGGGCTGTGTTTGTGTGCTTTTCATAACATTGCAGCTTACCAGCTTTGAAGCAATATGCAGTGCTGTTGCCATTGATGAACGTCTGTTATACTCGGAGCAGAAGAAGGAGTGGAGTGCCTGCTTAAATTCGTAACTGTCATATGGTTTATCAAGTGCAGATGAGTAGCACAGATGAATCGCAAGAGCCAACTTTTCAAGCTTGCTGTTAAACAGAGTATTGTTTGAATAGATAGATTCTGTTGTGCCGAACAAATGAATGTTTCTATCGTACAGATAGGAATCCTTTTTATTGTAATTTTCAGATTTTACAATTTTTCTTATGCGAGTAAAAATGGGGGGAGTGTATCCAAATGTTTGCTGTCTGAAAATTCTGTACAGATTTTCAGCAGTTGTAATATTTAAGTCGTCAGAGCCTGATGCAACGCAAACAAAGGTTGCATCAAGACTGTTTTCGGATATTTTTTTATCAAATTCAGCACTTTCAATATCTACATCGATAAAGTTTAAACTGTATTGGTTAAGTTCGGGACATTGATGATACAGTTTTTGTTTCGCATCCTTCGCGTTTTTATCATATATGCAGATTTTAAGAGTATATCCCTCAATTTGACCGTTCCATACTACTGTTTTGAGCATACGCATACCCAGTTTGCCACAGCCGACTATCATAACCGAAATGTCTTTTTTGTTATCTGGCAGATTGTATAAGGGGTGCTCATATAAAAGATTGTTGCAAAACAGTGCAATTTCATCAATAAACCTGACCTTTAACGGATCATCAAACCATTTATCAGTCAGCTTGTTTTTGTAGCATTTTATGCCGGTTGTATCAAAACCGTTATCGGATGATTCAAGATATAACGTAATATCGTATCCGTAAAAATCATTGCTGACTTTTTCCTTGTTCCAAGGCTTATTAAAGGTAAGAAGATTTTTCTCTGCGGCTTTTTCTAATAATTCGTTATCTGCGTGTGCAGTGTTGAAAAATGCAACTTTAGTGCTTGGCTTTTTCTTTAAAACGGCTTGTGCTTCATCAAATGTTTTTTCTGTAAGACCGTCAAATGCAACACAAGGGCTTTTTTTCATGCTTTGTTCCAACATGTTTATGTTAGTTCCGCTTTGAGCAAAGGTGTTGATGGTTATGTTGCTTTTAACGAACCTGTCCTTTTTATCGATCAGCAACTCAGTTAATTCTATATTGACGTCTTCGTTATCTGAAATAATAAAAAATTCGTATTGCTTGAATCGAGGAGTGATTTTAACGTCTTTGCACAGCTTGTAAAGTAAGATGGCGCCCAATTCTTTTGCTTGCGATGCCATAGCTTTGTCGGCTTCCTTTTCATTGCAAAAAACCAACGTCTTTTTACCGGGCAACTGCTTGATTCCTTTTGCCAGTGCAAGAGAATTTTCGTTAATGTCAGAAAAAACATAACACTTAGGTGAAAAACTAAGAAAATATCGCATTTTGTCGCCTGTATCGCCAATAAAGGATAATATCAATCCTGAAGCCAGTATGGGAGCAAGGTCAAATGATATGTAGTTAACATAGATATATAGACCCTTTACCCAACCCGAAAGGTTGATAGATTCAAGCTGAGCGATGTCCTGTCTTCCGCCAAGAGTCTTAAAGCTGTATAAAAGAGAGGACACTATTCTGTGAAAGGTGGGGTCAAATACTGATTTATCGGGGCTTGACCATTCTGTAGGAAGTACCATAAAAAAGGTCGAAAAGAAGACACCCAGCATAATAGCTGAAATCATAATGCTGCTATCAAATCTTTTCTTAATTGCTACTAATAGGGAAGTGAGCAGAATAAGTAATCCAATTATAAGACAGATGTATTCCATAACTTTAACCTCACTTGTTTGTTTTTTTGTTGTTAGTTCTGTCAAGCAGATAGTCAATACTGACCTTGTAATAATCTGCAAGCTTTATTAGAACTTCGGCTGTAATAGATATTACACCTGTTTCATATTGGGAATAAGTGTTTTGAGAAACGTTTAAATATGCCGCGATTTCCTTCTGTTTAATATCATTATCTTCACGTATGCTTCTTAAATTTTTGAACTGCAAAACAATCACCTCTTATACATTATGCAATATCCGTAATAAAGATATTAAAATATATCTGCAATAAAGATATATTTCTTCACATTTACAGAGTTGTGCTATAATCTACTTTGTATAAATAGGGTAACTATGTGATTTGATATTTATCATACAATTTTGAAGGGGAGAACTCGATTTATGGCTAAACAAGACACTAATTTGAAGGAGTATTACACGATTGATTTGTTGCACATCTTTAAATTTTTATGGCAAAGAGTTTGGATTGTTGGAATATCAAGCTTTCTGGCTGCTGTTATAGGTTTTTCGGTTGCAGTGTTTTTAATTGCTCCTACTTATTCATCTTCTGTTATGCTGTACGTAAATAACAGTTCTTTTTCATTAGGTAATACAAGCTTTAGCATTAGTTCATCTGAAATTACCGCTGCACAAAGTTTGGTTAAAACATACAGAGAGATACTGATGAACAGAACCACGCTCAACTTGGTTATCGATAAAGCTAACGTTTCATATGATTATAAAGAGCTTTTTGATATGCTTGAAGTTGAGCCTTCTAACGATACAGAAATTATGCGTGTTACAGTTACGGCTGAGGATCCAAAGGAAGCCTCAAAAATAGCCAACTGCATCGCAGAGGTATTGCCTGACAGAATCAACGATATTATCGAAGGCGCAACAATGGAGGTTGTTGACTACGCCATTCCAAACGGAGACAAGGTTGCTCCAAGCGTTACCAGATATACGGCGGTTGGTTTGATACTTGGCGCATTGATATCGATTATCGCTATTGTAATTGCTGCGATTATGGATGATACCATCCACGATGAAGAATACGTGCTCAATACCTATAACTATCCTATCTTGGCAAATGTTCCAAACCTTTTAGGTACAAGTTCAGGTAGTTATGGATATTATTATCAAAGCAAGCGAAAAACCAAAGATTGATGAAAGACGGTGATAAAAATGGGATTGTTAAATAAAAAAAGCAAACGCAGGCAGTCGTCTTTCAGTATTAGCGAAGACCAAAAAACACTGCACAAAAATCTTGAGTTTACTGCAACTGAGCAATATAAATTGTTACGTACCAATCTGGACTTTACCGTTCCTGAGGGTGAGAAATGCCCAATCATCGGCGTTACAAGTTCAATGAGAGGTGAAGGTAAAAGCACCACTGCAGTAAATCTTTCATACGTTCTTGCAGAAAAGGGCAGCAAGGTGTTGCTTATTGATGGTGACCTTCGTATACCGTCGGTTGCTAAAAAGATGAAAATTGCAGGCTCTCCCGGTCTTACAGACTTACTTATGGGAAAAGGCGCAAATATATCGGGTTTTCAATCCGATTTACTAAAAACCTGGTTTATTCTTCCTGCAGGTGAAATTCCACCCAATCCTTCCGAATTGCTTGGTTCTCGCAGAATGGAAACGGTTTTAAACGAGCTTAAGGAAGCGTTTGATTACATTGTAATCGATTTGCCTCCCGTTAATATTGTTTCGGATGCACTGTCTATTGCAAGCTTGATTACCGGCATGATTGTTGTTATTCGCGAGGATTATACCGAGAAGAAGGAGCTTGAACGTTGCATTCGCCAACTTAACCTTTCAAACGTTAACGTTTTTGGTTGCGTAATGAACGAAACTAAGTCGGGCAACGGTTCCTACGGCAAGTATAAGAAATATCGATATTATAAGTACTACAGGTATTATAAATCTGATAATGGCGAGGATGAGAAATGATAGATTGGCACAGTCACCTTCTTCCTGGTATAGATGACGGAAGTCAATGCGTGTCTGAAAGTTTGTCCATTTTGTCGGAGCTAGTCAGTCAAGGCGTTGATGTTGTTGCTGCTACTCCTCACTTTATCGCAAACGACGAATCGGTTTCGAATTTTATTGAACGTCGTCAGCAATCCTATGACCGCTTGGTCGAGCAGTATTCAAGCGGACTTCCGAAGATACTGCTTGGTGCTGAGGTGAAGTATTACCCCGGAATCAGCAGGTTGGAGGGATTGGAGAAACTTAAGATTCAAGGAACAAATTCGCTTTTGCTTGAAATGCCAATATCTCAATGGACCGAATACACCGTTCGCGAGCTGGCAGAGCTTGCAAGTTCAAAAAAGATTAACGTGATGCTGGCGCATATTGAAAGATATATGCCGCTGCAAAGCAAAGAAATTTGGTACAGACTACTTGATGAAGGCATTTTAATGCAGGTAAACGCAAGCTATCTTTTAGGTCTTTCCAAGCGAAAGGCTATTAAACAATTAGCTGACGGTATGATTCATTTTGTTGGTTCTGATTGCCATAATATGACCTCAAGGCCGCCTAAAATTAAAAGCGCTGCTGATTATATTGCAAAAAAACTTGGCGCTGATTTTGTTAGTCAAATGAACGAGTTTGGTTATGCCCAACTCGACAAATAAATAACTTTAATTCATGAAAGGATGAATTTAGAATGAAAAAGGTATTTTCAATTGTTATGTCTCTCGTGTTGGTAATGTGTATGAGTGTTACCGCATTTGCTGCAGGTGCTTTTGTCTCCAGCCCATCTGCTAATCAGGCTCCCACTGTAGTCGAGTCTGAAAACAGCAACGCTAATTGCAATTGTACTGTTATTGTAACTTCTTACGCTAACAGAACTACATTGGATGACGCAGCCCGCACTATTCTTGAACAGGCAACAGCAACGATTCAAGGCACAACAGACCTTACCAAGCTTAACAGTGAGCTTTCTAAGATGACTACCGATCCCTCTAACCTTGCAGTAAGCGACATTTTTAATCTTAGCGTTACTGATCACCCCGGTCACTGCGACCACGGTAATTTTGATATCACTCTTGGCGCTGATACACTTAAGAATTTTGTTGCTTTGCTTTGCTTCATTGATGGCAAGTGGGTTGTAGTTGAAGACACTAAGGTTACTAACAACGGCACACACCTTGTATTTACCGAAAAGGGTATGGTTCCTTATGCTATCGTAGTTAATTCAAAGGGTACCACATCTTCTCCCGAAACTTCTGACAGTGGCGTTGTTACCGTTTGCTTGGTAATTATGGCAATGTCAGGTGCAGCTTTTGTATATCTTTCAAGAAAAGTTAAGGCTTAATTTTTACGAAAAGAGATAGATTTTTATGAGAAAGGCACAAAAAGGTAAACACAATATTTTTAAATATGGGATTATTGCGCTTTTAGTTGTTTTTCTCGTGGCTGGAAGTTTATGCCTTTTGCAAATTTGGGATGAACAACGAAGCAGAAAGCCTGCATATGACGTTAGCGATGAAACCCTATTTTATGACGGAAAAGAGTATCTTCCTAATAAAAACGTCGAAACATTTTTGGTTTTGGGGCTTGATAAGGCGGAAGGTCAATCTAAAGGCGATTCGTACAACAACGATAAACTGGCTGACTTTTTAATGCTGTTTGTCTTTGATAACTCTAAAAAGGAATTGTCGGCAATCCACATAAACCGCGATACAATGGCTAATGTTAATGTTTTAGGTGTCGCAGGAGATAAGATTGATACTGTTCAAAAGCAAATTGCTTTAGCCCATACTTACGGAAACGGTAAGGGTGTAAGTTGTCGTAATACCGCTGAGGCTGTATCTGATTTATTACTTGGTGTAAAGGTAAATCATTACATTTCGCTGTCTCTTGATTCTGTTACTATCGTTAACGATATGGTTGGCGGTGTGCAGGTTGAAGTTCTTGAGGACTTTACAGGTATAGACGATACGTTGGTCAAAGGCGAAACTGTTACACTTATGGGTGAGCAGGCTCTTCATTACGTGCGTACAAGATACGGACTTGACGATAATACTAACAGTACCCGAATGAAACGTCAGCAACAGTATATAAATGCACTTTATAAAAAGTTGCACGATTGTATCGAAAAAGATGATGATTTTATCGTAGATATGTCGTTAAAGCTTGCTGACTATATTGAATCCGACCGTTCGGTTACCCGATTGCAAGAACTTGCAGAAAAATTTGATTCTTACGAGTTTAAAGGTATAAAAAATATTGACGGTGAATCTAAAATGGGTGAAAAATTCATTGAATTTTATCCCAATCCGAATTCAGTTGAAAGTTTAGTTGTTGATCTTTTTTATAAAGAAAAGTAATCATAAATAATTTAATTGAAAGGGGTGTTAAGGCATTATGAGTAACAACGCGCAGGTTGTAAATGTAAAAACTAATACCATATACGCAGTTTTTAAGCGTGGATTTGATGTTGTTTTTTCATTGCACGCTTTGATTGCCTTAGCACTTCCTTTGTTAATTATTGCGTTGATTGTTATAATCGACAGTCCCGGTGCATCTCCTATTTATGTTCAACAACGTGTTGGAAAGAATGGCAAAACGTTCGCTTTTTTATGGTATTGATGTAACTGACGGCATTGTTACCGGTTACACCATCGTTAAGGGCGTAAAGACCGACAAGATCACAGTTGCTCTGCCTGAGGGCGCATTTGCAGAGGTTGTTAAGCCTGCTATATTCACCAGACGCACCTTTAATTACTCAAACGCTCATCTCAAGGGTGCAGAACTTATAACCGATGAGACACTCGGTCATAAGTACTATGCAGTTGTTACTGAGCCTGACTGTGTGAATGGCGGTTACACCACCTACACCTGTTCAGTTTGCGGTGACACCTACAAGGATAATTACACCGATGCACTTGGACACAAAGAAGTTATGAATTGTTAAACAGACACTTTTCATTAAAGCGTAGCATTCGTGCTAATCCATATAAATGGGTTAAAGGACAGTCGTTAGGCGGAATAATGAAATTGTTTCTGTATGGCAATAGGGATCTGATTCCTAACAGTATGAGTCCGCATATTCAACTTTCATATAAGAAAAGTACGTATGAGACTTTGTGGAATTTAGAATATGAAAAAATTCATTCAACCTGCCTAAGTAAATTGCAAAACAAAGATATTGTTGCATCCCATCAAGATAGCAACATTGTTATTGATGTTATTATCTCTGAGCCAAGTGCAGAGAGTGACAAATTGGAATTGATTGTTCGAAAAACGGCACATTTGATTGAGTATGCCGCACTGGGAATGGCAGTGATGCTGTTTGTAAAACGTGTCGAAAAAGACTACTGTAAAAAGTTGTATGGTGCGGAACTTTTTTGTGTTTTGTTTATAGCCGTTGTTGATGAATACATTCAAAGCTTTTCTAATCGAACAAGTTCAACAGGTGACGTTTTACTTGATTTTATAGGAGCCTTGATAGGATTTGCCCTTGTGTTAGTAATACATTTTATTTATGTGAAATTGAAAAACAGAAAACTACGCAGTTAGAAATATCTTAGTAAAAAACAAGAATATATATTTTAAAAAGGAGCACCTCGCGTATAACGTAGGTGCTCCTTTTTGCTTATTCAATTATTATTCTTCCGCCGATAACACCAAATTTGTTTTGCATATAGCTTTCGCACCAAAGGGGAGTGTCAGGTACGCGGTGTTCATACCATTTAGGGTCGCTGATTTGTTTATCTGTGCCGTTCCATGCAAAGTTTGGATTGGCATAGCTTCCGCCAAACAGGTTGCCGATTTCACCGTGTGGACGGTGATATGGGCCAAGACGATTGCGCAAACTGCTTGAAATTTCAACTTGCCCATAAATTCTTCCCCCGGGTAGTCGGACTTTAGTCCAATGTACGTGCGGGCAATGAAGGCATAAATGCCTTTGTTGTGCATTTCTTTGATTTGTAGCTTTATGTCTTCATCCTCTAATTTATCATTTAGCATCCAAAAGGTAGTTCCGCCAAAAACACTGTTTTCTTTGTACATTCTAAAACCTCCTTAAAGGCGTTGATTCTATTGTGAATGATAAAACTTGATTCGTCTATGCAAAAAATCAACGGCAATTGGTAAAAAGTGAACTATGGTGCTTGTTGGTGGAGTATTAGTTTTTGTTGGTGGAGTATTAGTTTTTCTATTGACAATATAATACGACTTGTGATATATTGTTTTTGGTGGTTGATGTGGTCTTGTTTCTGACCTGCTCCACCTTTTGTTTTATAAATCTAGCCAAAGAGGTGATTTTGTGAGTGTTAAAACTATGATTGCAATGAGTGGTGGCGTTGACTCGGGAGCGACTGCATACCTATGCAAAACTGCAGGTCACGATTGTATCGGTGCTACAATGAGCCTTTTTCGTGAAAGCGATAACTCTAATGCAGGGGATATAGCAGATGCTCGCAAAATTGCCGATGCCCTTGGGTTTCCCTTTGTGGTTATGAATTTAGCCGAGCAGTTTGAAAAATACGTCATAGCCCCTTTTATTGAATCGTATGAAAAAGGCGATACTCCCAATCCGTGTATCTTTTGTAACAATAATCTTAAATTCGGCATAATGCTTGACGAAGCAATTAAAATGGGTTGCGACAAACTTGCAACGGGTCACTATGCCCGCATAGAGCAAGTAGGGGGCCGCTATTTGCTCAAAAAAGGTGCAGACATTACCAAAGACCAATCATATGTGCTTTACGGGTTAACTCAACACCAACTTGCCCATTTGCTGTTTCCTGTAGGTGATTACAGTAAGGACGAAATTCGCCAAATTGCAGAGGAAAACGGACTTGTTAATGCTCGCAAAAAGGATAGTCAGGATATTTGCTTTGTGCCTGACGGTGATTATGCTGCATTTATCTGCAGATATACGGGAAAAACATATCCCGACGGTGAATTTGTTAATCTTAACGGTGACGTTTTGGGCACACATAAAGGAATTATCAAATATACCACAGGTCAGCGAAAAGGCCTTGGATTAGCCCTGCCTGCCCCAATGTACGTTTGCAAAAAAGATATGGCAAAAAACAAGGTTATACTTTGCAGTAATGATGAGTTGTTTTCATCACGCCTTGTTGCAAACAACTTTAACTGGATTGCTTGCGATTGTCCGACCTCTCCCATTCGTGCGACAGCAAAGACAAGATATAGTCAAACAGAGCAACCCGCAACAATAATTCCCACATCACCCAATTCTGTTGTAATTGAGTTTGACAATCCTCAAAGAGCCATTACAACCGGTCAGTCGGCAGTTGTTTATGACGGAGATATAGTAATAGGTGGGGGAATAATTACAGAATGAAAAAATCCGTGTCAGTTGACACGGATTTTTGTGTTTTATACTATTGCGCGAAGCAATTCAACGGCTTCCTTAATTTCAGCCCAAGGCTCTTCGTTTTTAGCAGTGGCCTCAAGGCTTAGCTTATCGTAATCACCGGACTTTTTAATGCAATCCACAATGTGCTTCCAATCAATGCCGTCGTTGTATGAGGGATATGCTCGGCTGCTGTTGGTTGCAGTAATATGTACGTGCTTTGGAATACCCTTGTAATTTTCAAGACTTTCAAAGGTTTCGTTTTCCATACCCATATGATATGTGTCAATTTGTGCGGCAACAAAAGGATTGTTTATAAACTTTGCAAGTTCAACACACTCTTTTACTGTGGTGATGAAGTTGGTCTCTTTTTGATTAAGGCTTTCAATGCAAAGAGTGATGCCGTACTGCTGGCAAACAGGAATAAAGGTTTTTTGCATAACCTCTGCAAACTTTTTAAGATGCTCGTCGTATGCTACACCTTCAGGAATCTTGCGGGCTCTACCACTGCCTACAACTTGAGTTTTTACACCAAGTATTGCCAAACGCTCAAAAGACTATTAAGATAATTATAGATTGTAGCGTGCTCATCAAATTAGTTAAGAGAGCCGGCATAATTCGGTATAACTGTTAGCGCACTGTCCAATTAAAATAAATAAACACTCCTTAGTTTTGTTGATTTAATTAACATTATATTTTTCAAATAAAACAGGAAATATGGTTTATTACATTGTAAAAATTGGCTTTATTTATATTGACTGTACTGTTCAACAGCCATTTTGTCGCAACGTTCGTTTTCAGGATGGCCTGCATGGCCTTTAATCCAATTAAAAGTAACTTTGTGTTTCTTTGTCAAGTCAAGTAATTCACTCCATAAATCAGGGTTTAACGCAGGCTTTTTGTCAGCCTTTTTCCATCCGCGAGCACGCCATCCCTCAGCCCAACCAAGATTTATGCCGTCACAGACATATTTTGAATCGGTGCAGATATTAACTATGCAGGGTTCTTTTAATGCTTTAAGTCCCTCGATAACTGCGGTAAGTTCCATTCGGTTATTGGTTGTGTCCGCTTCACCACCGCAAAGTTCCTTTTCTACACTATTATAACGCAAAATGGCGCCCCAACCTCCAGGACCGGGATTGCCTGAACAGGCACCGTCAGTAAACAGTTCAACCTCTTTCATCATATCCCTCCAAATCTCCGTTAAACGCCTTGGTTAGAGTAAGCAAATAATCGTACAATGGCTTGGCGGCGGTGTAAGCATCTTTTAATTCTTTTACTAACTTTTTAGGTTGGTTTAACGGCTTGATGCTTTTGCAGTAATTTGATATAAAAATATGCTTTTGGTCGTACCATTCTGCTGCAATTCCGCCAATACCGTCTGCAGCTGCTTTTGAGCGTTTGTATCTCTCGTCATCTAATTTAAGTTTTGATGATGAAAGACCGTCTGTAATCACTTCAATCCTTGCAGGGTTTGCTTTGATAGATTTGCGCCAGTGCTCCATAAATGCGGGAGTTGAGCAGATAACTCCGCAACCGTATGCGTAGCCGTCGGGGAAGAACTCAAACCACATCATAGGTGTAGGCAAATGATTTTTCTGATGCCTGAACATTATCCAAAGGTTTTCTCTGTACAATGTCTTATCGTTAGAAAATCGTGTGTCGCGTCTCACTCTTGAAATGCATCTTGCAGGACTTAAAATAAAGTCGGGATTTATTTCAATAAGTGTTTCAAACAAATCGTCAAGCAAGGCTCGTAATTGGTCTGTGACAAGTTCTTTTATCTTAGACTTGTTTGATTCGTAAAAAGATTTTGAATCATTAAATCGGTTTATTGCCAAAAGTTCAATGCCTTCGGGTTTTATACCCTTAAAATTCATTTTCACTACACTCCTTGCAAACGTCAAAGCATAATTCTTCAAGCTCTGCCATTGTTGATATTTCACCGCATCTGCGCCTGAAATTAGCGGCGCCGCGCAGTCCTTTTATATACCAGGCGGCATGCTTTCTCATTTCAAGCAAAGCGGTCCGCTCACCTTTATCCTCAACAGTTGCGGCGGCTTGACGGAGCAAAACTAACATTCTTTCACTTAGCGGTGGTTCGGGTAAAATTCTACCCTCACCGATATAAGCGTTAATTTGACTGAATATCCAAGGCGCACCCATTGCACCTCTGCCAACCATTATAAAATCGCAACCTGTGTATTCATACATGTGTGCGGCACTTTTGGCGTCAGTAATATCACCGTTTGCAATAACAGGGATGGATAAAGCCTTTTTAACCTCTGCAATTATATCAAGGTTAACAGGTGGGGCATACATCTGCTCTTTCGTTCTGCCGTGAACAGTGATAGCTGTTGCACCTGCTTGCTCGCACCTTTTAGCAAGGTCAACTGCGTTAATATTATTTGCATCCCATCCTGCCCGCATTTTTACAGTAACTGGCAAATTAACTGCCTTTACAACCGCCTCAACAATGCTTTGCGCAAGAGGGGCATCTTTCATCAAAATTGCACCGCCGCCCGATGCTGCAACCTTTGGAGCAGGACAACCCATATTTATATCAATAAAATCAGGCTTGTATTCAAGAGATGCGATTGCCGCCTGAGCCATAATTTCGGGGTCTCGTCCAAAAAGTTGAATGGCAACAGGACGCTCGCCATCAGAAACTGCAAGCATACTATGGGATTTTTTATCTCCAAGTGAGATTGCTTTTGCACTAATTAACTCACTCACAGTAAAAGCGGCACCGTATCCTCTGCATAATTTACGAAAGGCACGGTCAGCTACTCCAGCCATAGGAGCTAAAGCAGCAAAAGAATCGGTTTCAAAATTGCCAATTTTCATTATAAATTACCTCAAAATCAGTAACAAGTATAAATATAAATCGCTTTATAAAAATATTGTAGCATATTTCTTCAGAAATTTCAAAAAAATATTCGTTTTTTTCAAAAAATATGTTATACTTATTTTAAATGCATAAAAGTACCGAAAGGTGATGTAATATGAAACTTCTTGCTATTGATGGAAACAGCATAATTAACCGTGCTTTTTACGGAATAAAAGGTCTTGCCACACGAGACGGATTGTTCACAAACGGTATATATGGATTTATGAATATATTACTTAGACTGATTGAAATGACAGAGCCCGATTCCGTTGCGGTTGCCTTTGACCTTAAAGCGCCTACTTTCCGTCATCAAATGTATAGTGAATATAAAGCAGGCAGAAAGGGTATGCCGCCTGAACTTGCAGAGCAAATGCCTATTATGAAGAATATACTTCGCTTTATGGGTTATCAGGTGCTTGAGCAGGAAGGGTATGAAGCGGATGATATACTTGGCACTTTGGCTGAGCTTGCTCGTTCAAAAGGTGGCAGTTGTGTTATTGCAACCGGTGACCGTGACTCTTTGCAACTTGTAGGTAATGGAGTAAAGGTTTATCTTGCCGCAACCCGTATGGGCAAACCCGAAGTTATTGTGTATGACGAGGCAATTATAGCCGAAAAATATAACGGACTTACACCAAAACAGTTGATTGAAGTTAAAGCTTTGATGGGTGACTCCTCTGATAATATCCCCGGTGTAGCAGGTGTTGGTGAAAAGACGGCACTTTCTTTGATTGCTCAGTTTGGCTCTCTTGAAGGTGTTTATGAAAATATTGAAAGCGACAGTATTAAGGCGGGTGTGCGCGCAAAACTTGAAGTTGATAAGGACAACGCTTATTTATCTCGCAAACTTGGTGAGATATATAAAGAAGTGCCGATTCCTTGCGATGAAAATTGCTATAAAATAGGTGAGATGCAGTCAGCAGAACTTGCAGAAACTTTGCGTGGCCTTGAGATGTTTTCTATGATTGAGCGGCTTGGAATTACAGGACTTTCTGCACCTGTTAACAACGCTTGCTTTCTTAAATCGCTTAAGCCTTGCGAATTGAATGATTTGACAAGTGAAAAGATATATTTGCTGCTAAACGGTGATTATTGTTATTTGTCAGACGGAGATAAAGCAACATGTGTTCCTACTGACGATGCAATAAGTTTTGTTGCAGACAAAAAAGTTTTTACCGATGATGCAAAAGCACTGTTTCATATTGCCTCCGAAATATCAGTTGTGTTTGATACGTCTTTGGCAGGCTATTTGCTTGACCCCGATGCATCTGACTATTCTGCACCCCGTCTTTGCGAGCGTTATTCTGCCAATGCAGATGAGTCTTGTGCTGATTTAACCGACATTGCAAAATTTGTTGAATTGTGCGGAATTTTAGAACAAAAAATTGAAGAGGTAGGCAGTGCATCACTTTTATATGATGTGGAAATTCCTCTTGCAAGAGTGCTTGCAGATATGGAGTCTACCGGGTTTGAGGTTGATGCAGAGTCCATCGCTCAGTATGGAAAAATGCTTGAAGACAGAACTAATACTTTAAGTTCAGATATATATAATTTGGTCGGTTATGAGTTTAATCTTAATTCACCAAAACAACTTGGTGTTGCCTTGTTTGAAAAATTGGGGCTTCCCGCAGGAAAGAAGACAAAAAGCGGATATTCTACCAATGCAGATGTCCTTGAAGGTCTTAAAGACAAGCATCCCGCAGTAAGTAAACTCCTTGAGTACCGTACTCTTTCTAAACTTAAATCAACATACTGTGATGGCTTGTTAAAGGCAATTTGTGAAGACGGTCGAATTCGCTCAACCCTTAATCAAACCGAAACAAGAACAGGTCGAATCAGTTCATCAGAGCCTAATTTGCAAAATATTCCTGTTCGCACAGAGGTTGGCAGAGAATTCAGGCGCTTCTTTACCGCACCAAACGGCAGAGTGCTTTGCGACGCCGACTATTCTCAGATTGAATTACGAGTGCTTGCTCATATGTCGGGTGACGAAGCAATGATTGATGCTTTCAAAAATGGCGCCGATATTCATACAATCACTGCTGCAAAGGTGTTTGGAATGCCTGAGGATATGGTAACTCAACAAATGCGTTCAAGTGCTAAAGCGGTAAATTTCGGTATAGTTTACGGAATCGGCGCATTCTCTCTTGCTAAAGATATAGGCGTTTCGTATGGCGATGCCAAGCGTTTTATAGAAGGATATCTTACCAATTTCAGCGGCGTAAAATCTTATATGGAAAAGACTTTGGAGCGCGCCAAGGATTTGGGGTATGTTGAAACTGCATTCGGCAGACGCAGGTATTTGCCTGAACTAAAATCCTCAAACGGTATCCTTCGTGCTTTTGGAGAAAGGGTGGCTCGCAACGCTCCCATTCAGGGCACTGCTGCAGATATAATTAAAATAGCAATGGTACGTGTGCACAATCGTCTAAAAGAAGAAAAATTGGATGCAAAACTGATTTTACAAATACACGACGAACTTATTGTTGAATCAAGTGAATCGGATTCATCACGTGCCGCACAAATCATTTCCGAGGAAATGGAAAATGCCTGCAAGTTATCGGTGCCTATGCCTGCCGATGTGCATATCGGCAAAACTTGGTATGATGCCAAAGAATAAGAGGAATGAATTAAATTGAAAAAAGTTTTATTTGTATGTACTGGAAATACTTGCCGTTCACCAATGGCAATGGCATTGTTTAATGACTATGCAAAAAAGAATAATATTGATGCTGTTGCAGATAGTGCAGGTGTTGCCGCCGCAACTGGTGTGCCGGTATCCCAAAACTCAATTTCGGTTTTGAATGAAATTGGGGTTGATTTAAGCGGTTACAAGTCTAAACCTATAAGCAAGGGTTTGTTTGACAGCGCAGATTTAATTGTATGCATGAGTGAGGCTCACTGCAAGATGATTGAAGTTGCCGGTTATTCGTCAGTGGTGCTTGGTGATGGGATAGCTGACCCATACGGATTTTCTGTTGAAGTTTATCGTGATTGCAGAGATAAAATGATAAACGCTATGTCGGGATTGGTGGAGTTGTTATGATTGCGTATCGCAGTGCGCTTAAAGAGGAAGCGGCACAGTTGTCTTTAATCAGCAATGAATGTGGCAGTGACCGCTGGAGTGAATCCTCATTTTTAAGCGAGTTTGACCGCAAAACGATAATAGAATGTTGTGACTGTGATGGCAAAATAGTGGCTTTTGCAGTCGTATCGGTATCCTTTGATGAGGGGTATCTACATCTTATTGCAGTTGATTCAAATTTTAGGAAGCAGGGAATTGCAACTAAGTTACTTAAACACTGTGAGCAACTTGCAATATCATGTGGCGTATGCAAGATTATTCTTGATGTAAGGGTATCAAACGAATCTGCAATTAAGTTGTATGAAAAAAGCGGATATAATAAAATCTGTGATAGGAAAAATTTTTATTCTCACCCAACAGAAAATGCTTTTACTATGGTTAAGGAGTTTTAATAAATGAAGATTTTGGCAATAGAATCATCTTGTGATGAAACTGCTGCAGCGGTAACACAAGGCAGACAGGTTTTGTCCAATGTTATAGCCACACAAGTGGCAGAGCATAGAAAATACGGCGGTGTTGTGCCCGAAATTGCCTCTCGCCGTCACGCAGAAAATATAGTTGATGTTACTGAAAAGGCCCTTGCAGAAGCAGGCTGCACTCTTGACGATATTGATGCGGTTGCAGTGACATATGCACCGGGGCTTATTGGTGCTTTGCTTGTGGGTGTAAACTTTGCAAAAGGTCTTGCAATGTCGGCTTCAAAACCCCTTATTCCCGTTCACCATTTGCGCAGTCATATTGCCGCAAATTACATAGATGTTAAAGAGTTAAAACCTCCTTTTTTGTGTCTTGTTGTATCGGGCGGTCATAGTCATCTTTGCGAGGTGTTGGATTACACAAACTATCGTATAATCGGCAGAACAAGGGACGATGCGGCAGGTGAGTGCTTTGATAAGGCGGCGCGCGCAATGGGTATCGGGTATCCGGGTGGAGTTGAGCTTGATAAAATTGCTCAAACAGGTAATAGGGAAGCGTATAAATTGCCATATCCCCATATTGCAGACGGCAAATATGACTTTTCATTTTCTGGTTTAAAGACTGCTGTAATCAATACTTTGCATAATGCTGAACAAAAGGGCGAAACTATCAATGTACCTGATATGGCGGCATCACTTCGGGGCAGGGTGTGCGATATGCTTGTAAATAATACTATTGCCGCCGCAGAAGATTTGGGATATAAAACAGTTGCTGTTGCAGGTGGCGTTTCGGCTAATTCTGAGCTTCGTAGCCGTTTAGAACAAGAATGCTCTAAAAGGGGAATAAAATTATATCGTCCTGAACTTAAGTATTGTGGAGATAACGCGGCAATGGTTGGAGTACAGGCATTTTATGAATTTGAGGCGGGAAACACAGCGGAAAATGAGCTAAATGCTTTTGCAACTATGCCTATTGATAATATTGTGTTAAAATAATTTGAAATTCGATAAAAATTGCTTGCAGTTTGACATAGTATGTGATAAACTGTAAAATGCGGTAGGATGGTTGATTTTTCCATCTTACAATAAATCAGTTAAATTTTTTCTTATAGAAAGGAAAGACGAAAAATGACCAACAACAAAACTGTTCTTGAGTTTGTTGACCAGATCAAATCACTTGTCAATCCCGATTCAGTTGTGTGGATAACCGGTGACGAGGCACAGCTTGAGGCTCTGCGCAAAGAGGCTGTTGAAACAGGCGAAATGATTAAGCTTAATGAGGAAAAGTTGCCCGGCTGCTATCTTCACAGAACTAAGCCTAACGACGTTGCCCGTGTTGAAAACCGCACCTTTATCTGCACCTCAAAGCGTGAGGATGCAGGCCCCACTAACAACTGGGAAGACCCTGAAGTAATGTACAAGAAGTTGTACGACATTGCACGTGGCACCTATGCAGGCCGCACAATGTATATTATCCCTTATTCAATGGGTCCCATCGGTTCTCCTCTTGCTAAAATTGGTGTAGAGATTACCGACTCTATCTATGTTGTTCTTAATATGGCTATTATGACTCGCATTGGCGACAAGGTGCTTGATGCACTTGGCGACAGCAATGACTGGGTTCGTTGCTTCCATGCAAAATGCGATGTTGATGCAGAAAACCGTTACATCTGCCAGTTCCCCGAAGACAATGCTATTATCTCTGTTAACTCTGCTTACGGCGGTAACGTATTGCTTGGTAAAAAGTGCTTTGCACTTCGTATCGCTTCTTACCAGGGTTGGAAAGAGGGTTGGATGGCAGAGCATATGCTTATCCTTGGTCTTGAGAATCCTCAGGGTGAGGTTAAGTATATTGCAGCAGCATTCCCATCTGCTTGCGGCAAGACCAACCTTGCTATGCTTATTCCCCCCGAATATTTGCGTAAGAAAGGTTACAAGATTTGGACCGTTGGTGACGACATCAGTTGGATGAGAATAGGTGAGGATGGCAGACTTTATGCTATCAACCCCGAAAACGGCTTCTTCGGTGTTGCTCCCGGTACCAATGAAAAGTCAAACTACAATGCACTTGCTTCTACTCGCAGCAATACCATTTTCACCAACGTATTGCACAATCTTGATGATAATACAGTTTGGTGGGAAGGTCTTGATAAGAATCCCCCCACAAATGCAATCGATTGGAAGGGTGAGAAGTGGGATCCTGCAAAGTTCGACAAGGCTGACAAGTCAACCTGCGGTGCGCATCCCAACAGCCGTTTCACTGCTCCTGCTAAGAATTGCCCCTGCATTTCTTCAGAGTTTGAGGCTGCAAACGGTGTGCCGATTTCTGCTATCGTATTTGGTGGCCGTCGCGCTAAGCTTGCTCCTCTGGTATATCAGTCATTTGATTGGGAGAACGGTGTATTCATTGGCTCTGCAATGGCATCTGAGACTACCGCAGCAGCTGCAGGTGCAGTTGGCGTAGTTCGTCGTGACCCAATGGCTATGCTTCCTTTCTGTGGCTATCATATGGGCGACTATTTCGCACATTGGCTTGCTATGGGTGAGAAACTTGGTGACAAAGCTCCCAAGATTTTCAATGTTAACTGGTTCCGTACCGATGATGAAGGCAACTTTGTATGGCCCGGATTCGGTGATAATATGCGCGTTCTCAACTGGATTATTGACCGTTGCGAAGGCAAAGCAGACGCTATGGAAACCGAAATCGGTTACATTCCCCGTCCTGAAGATATTGACCTTACCGATCTTGATATGGATATGGATACTCTTAAGTCTATCCTTAAGGTTGACAAAGAGGCATGGGTTAAAGAAGCAGGCGAGATTACCGAGCATTACAAGAAGTTCGGTGACCGTTTGCCCAAGGAACTTGAAGAGCAACTTGCTGCACTTAAGTCACGCCTTGGCATCTAATCTGTAAATAAAACGGCTGAATTTCGGTTCAGCCGTTTTTGTCTAATGAGGTTGATTATGGAACCAAAAGATTACGTTGTTTCAAAAATTGAAGGGGAATATGCCTATTTAAAGTTAATTGGTAGCAGTGACGAAGAATTGTTTATTGCTTTGGCTTTGTTACCCCCTAATGTTGATGTTGGAACAAAATTGCATTATGAATTTTTACAATACACTATAATTTAAAGGTGATTTTATGGTTAAACATATTATTCTATGGAAACTTAAAGATGAATTTAACACTGACGAGGTTAAAAACGGAATTAAAACAGGCCTTGAATCATTAAAGGGCGTAATTGACGGTCTTGTTGAAATCAGTGTTCAAACAGAGTCTTTAACTTCTTCAAATGCTGATGTTATGCTTTATTCTGTTTTTGAAAATGAGGCTTCATTAAAGAATTATGCCGTTCATCCTGCTCACGTAGAAGTTGCAGATACAAAAGTGCGCCCATTTACTCAAACAAGAATGTGCCTTGATTTTGAGGTGTAAATTAAGCCAAACTGCTAATGCGGTTTGGCTTTTTTGTTGTAATGCATATTGGCTTTTGATATAGGTTAATTAGTTTTGTGTAAAAATAATATAATTTTTAATTAGTTGTTTGCTTTTATTGATTTTTTAATATTAACAAGGTATAATTATCATATGAAAGGGGTTTTATTATGGTATCACTTGCTATTGTTGGTTACGGTAATTTAGGCAGAGGGGTTGAGTGCGCAGTTGCTCAAAATCCTGATATATCACTTTACGGTGTGTTTTCTCGTCGAGACCCATCTACTGTAAAAACTGTTTCAGGCGCAAAAGTTTATTCATTAGATCAAATTGTTTCGCATAAAGATAATATTGACGTTGTTATTATTTGTGGCGGAAGTGCTACCGATTTGCCTGTTCAAACCCCCGAACTTGCAAAATATTTCAATGTTGTTGACAGCTTCGATACCCATGCAGAAATTCCTAATCATTTTGACCGAGTTGATGCAAGTGCAAAGGAGTCAGGTAAGGTTGCTATGATTTCTGTTGGTTGGGACCCCGGTATGTTTTCTCTTAACCGCTTGTATGCAGAAGCGATACTTACTCAAGGTGAAACCTATACCTTTTGGGGCAAAGGTGTTAGCCAAGGTCATTCTGACGCTATTCGCAGAATAGAGGGTGTTATTGACGCCCGTCAGTATACTATCCCTGTTCAAGAGGCATTGGATTCAGTTCGCGCAGGTGAGTGCCCAAATCTTACAACCCGCCAAAAGCATAAGCGTGAGTGCTTCGTTGTGGTTGAGGATGGTGCCGACAAAGCAAGAATCGAAAGCGAAATAGTAAATATGAAAAACTATTTTGCGGATTACGACACCACTGTTCATTTTATTTCTATGGATGAACTTAAGGCTAATCATAACGGATTGCCTCACGGCGGATTTGTTATAAGAAGCGGCAAAACAGGCATTAACTTGAAAAATAATCATATAATTGAGTATTCGCTTAATCTTGACTCAAATCCCGAATTTACATCATCTGTGCTTGTTGCATATGCAAGAGCTGCGGTAAGACTTAATAAAGAGGGTGTGTGCGGATGTAAAACTGTTTTTGATATTCCACCCGCATATTTGTCCGCTAAGTCAAACGAGCAGTTAAGAAAAGAATTACTGTAATTTGTCTGATTTTATAATGTTTGTAACTTATTTATGGTTGACTTTTTTGTCTGACAAGAGTAGAATCAATGATGTTGTTTTAAGTCCTGAAGTTTTCTTCGGGGCTTAAGTTTTGGAAAAATTAAACGAAGGTGAATGTTTTGAGTACACTTTTATCTGTTTCAGTTGCCCTTCTTGCAGGACTAATTATGACAAGGTTTTTTAAACCGCTTAAGCTGCCCTCAGTAACCGCATACCTTATTGCAGGCGTGTTGGTTGGACCTTATTGTTTGGGTAGATTGGGTGTTGGTGGTGTTGGCTTTTCAAGTATGCACGACGTTGAAAGCCTTGCACTTATATCTGAAGTTGCACTTGGATTTATTGCTTTTTCTATCGGCAATGAATTCCGTCTTGAAGATTTAAAAAAGACGGGTAAACAAGCTTTTGTTATTGGTGTTGTTCAGGCAATTACAGCCACAATACTTGTTGATTTAGCTTTGTTGGCGGTTCATTTGCTTATGCCTGATAAGTTGACTCTTCCACAGGTGATTACACTTGGTGCAATTGCAACGGCAACAGCTCCTGCCGCAACACTTATGGTTGTTCGTCAGTATAAGGCGAAGGGCCCTCTTACCAAGCTTTTGCTACCTATTGTTGCCCTTGATGATGCAGTCGGACTTGTTGTTTTTGCAGTGTCTTTTGGTATAGCAAAAACCCTTGTAAGCGGCTCGGTTGATTTAGTATCAATTATAGTAAACCCACTGATTGAGATTGTTTGTTCTTTAACCTTGGGTGCAATTATGGGGTGGGTGCTTACTCAGCTTGAAAAGTTCTTCAACTCAAACACCAACAGATTGAATCTGACTATCGGAGCAGTGTTTCTTACAGCCTCGTTATCTATGCTCAAGTTTGAAATCGGCTCTGTTCATATTCAGTTCTCGTCCTTGCTTGTGTGTATGATGCTTGGTACTGTGTTCTGCAACACCTGTCCTTTGTCACACGATTTGATGGAAGCTTCTGATAAATGGACTTCACCCTTGTTTGCTTTGTTTTTTGTAATAAGCGGCGCAGAATTAGAGCTTAGCGTATTTACAGATTTAGCAATTGTAGTAATTGGCATAATTTATATTTTGTCAAGGTGTCTCGGTAAATATACAGGCACATTGTTCAGCGCGAAACTTACAAAATGTTCGCCTCAGATTTGCAAGTATCTCGGTGTGACCTTGTTTCCGCAAGCAGGTGTTGCGTTAGGAATGTGTGCTACTGCAATGCAACTTGGAACCGACGGAAACCTGATTAGAAATATCACCTTGTTTGCAGTGCTTATTTACGAGATTGTTGGACCTCTGTTAACTCGTATGTCTTTGCAGGCTGCCGGCGAAATACATCCAATTTCTGAAGATGTTAAGAAACGCCGTCAAACCAAATTGGAAGCTGTTAAAAAATAATAAGAACGACAAAAGCCCGATGTTTATATCGGGCTTTTGTTATGGTCTGCATTTTTTGCAAGACGAATATTTACGCTTTTGCAGTTTTTCTTTATCACCTATGTAGCTAAGCTTGTATTCGGTTTCTATATCAGAAATGCACTTACATGATGGAACATGGTATTCTTTGTTTTTAGAGTCAAGAATATAGTCGGGCTCTTTGTCATATTTTATTATATTTTCGGTGTCTGACGCTAATCTGCTCTCACCGGTTTTATAATCTATAAATATTTCAGGCTGTGCGTTAAAACAGTAAACGTTAAAACAGATACCGCCTCCATTGTCCTCGACAGAAAGTGCCTCTATTTGAACACCGTGAGCCAATAGATTGTTATCCTTAAAAACCGGTGATACGCGGTATGCAACGTGGTTTCCGGTTTCTTTAATATAATCTGCAACCGAATTTTCAAATGGAAGCATACCTTGCTCGTTTAAATATCGCGTGCCGGTTATAAGATTTTTAGAATTTGCATTTTCACCTGTTAGCTGGTAGGCAATAAGATGACAACGATTATAAAGGTACTGACCGCTGATTATGTTGTATTTTGTAGTATGCCAACCTGATGGTCTGATGTTACTAATATCTTGCCTTTCATCTGTGGGCATAGAATCCTTTCCGATAATGGCGAAAGCAACACCACATCTGCCAAGTGAGTCTAATTTGCTGTATTTTTCAGTACATACTGAAGACAGCTCTTTATCTGTGAATATCGGCTTGTTTTCATTTACAACAACATAAGGGTAATCTGTAAACACAGGTGTATCGTTGAACACATCTGTGAGTATATCAGGCTCGTAGTGACTGATAGATTCACGCAGTTTTTCCAAGAAAGAGTTGCATCCGGTTAGATTTATTGCCAATAATACCGTGGTTATCAGTACCACTATAGCTTTAAAGGTTTTGTTTAACATCTTTACTCATAAACCTCAAGCGTTATTTTTTCGTGGGATGAGCCTTGAAATTCTTCTTTTAAAGAGAGTTTCAAACCGATTTGCTTAGGGCTGATTTCAAAGTAAAAATCAGCAGGGTACTTTCTGTTCCATTTGAATAGATAAAGCTTGTTGATAATATCGTCACTTATAACTGAATTTTCAACAAAGCAAAAATCGTCGCTTTTTGCTAATGATAAAAAGTCATCACTTACTATTATGTTGCATTCGTTTTGAAACTGTTTTGCGGAATAAGAATTCATATATATAGGAGCGCCGTTGCATATCTCAGCAATTTTTTGCCTTAAACCACTGTCTTGACTTTGTCTGCGATTGTTAAACATCATTCCGTTATTATCATCTACACAAAGAATAATATTCATATTATCACCTCAAATATATCATAGCACTGTTTAAATAAAAAGTCTATATAAAAAGGAAGGGGAGCCCCCCCTTCCTTTTGTCAGTTAGATGTTCCGACGACAACTGTTATATCAATAAATCTGCCGTCTCTGTAAACCTTGACCTTCATTTTATCGCCAACCTTGTGGCTTCTGATAACAGAAACGAGTTTGTCATAATCCTTTGTATCAACGTTATCAATAGAAACTATAATGTCAAAGGCTTTGATTCCTGCATTGTGGGCAGGACTGTTAGGAACGACAGAGGCTACAACAGCACCTGCAGGCAAGCCCTGACCTTCAAGAATTTCAGGAGTGTACGAGTTGCTGATGTTAACGCCGATATATGGCTGAGAAACATCGGTACCCGCAATTATTTTATCGCAAATTTCTGTAACCTTGTCAACGGGAATAGCAAATCCCATTCCCTCAAAATCCTCGCTTACAAGCTTGGCGTTTGTAATACCGATAAGTTTGCCTTCGTTATCAACAAGAGCGCCACCGGAGTTGCCGGGATTGATAGCGGTGTCGGTTTGAATAAGTGTCATTTTAACGGAATCAATGGTAAGTTCTCTGTTAAGACCGCTGATATATCCAACGCTTACCGAACCGATAAACTCCAATCCGCCCGGACTGCCTACGGCAACTGCATTCTGACCAACCTTTAAATCGGACGATTTGCCGATTTCGATAGCAGGCAAATTGGTTTTGTTGATTTTAATTACTGCCAGATCGGTGGAAGAATCGTAGCCGACAACTGATGCCTCATAGCTTTTTTCAATATCATCGTTAAGATAAACGCTTATCTTTCCGTTTCTGGTGATGGCGTAATCAATAACGTGCTTATTGGTAATAATATATCCATCGGCAGTATATATTACACCTGAACCTGAGCTGTCGGTAGAACTTTGTTCACCAAAAAAGCTGTAAGAATTGTATGTGATAGATATGCCTACTACACTTGGCTGAACCTTTTCGGCAACTGCTTCCACAAAATTTTCAGTAGTATTTGTAATAGTTGTGTTGGTGTTGGCGCCACCGTTATTGCCTGCATCTATATCGACTGAATTAAGAGCAATAATTGTTGTTCCGACAGACAAAACAGACGATATAATAGCGCAAATAACAACGCTTGCTATAAGAGTTGTAAGAGAAAAGGAACCTTCCTTCTTAGGCTTTTTAGCAGGCATTTGCGGATTTATCACAGGCTGTGGCTGAGCGTTGCTGTAATTTTGATAGGTGTAACTTGAATAAGCTTGCTCGGTTTGCTGTGGAATTTCAAAACTTGCCGTTTCCTGATCGGCCGATGCTTCGGTTGCTGCCTCGTTTGTAACTTCAGCACACTCTATTGACTGTTCTTTTTGTTCAACAACATCATCAATATCTTCTTCAGGTGTTGAAACGTTTTCATTTTCAAATATATCCATATGAAATCTCCTTTCATAAACAGGTTTATTTTATATTACCACATATTTAAATATTATAGTGTTAAAATTGTGAACTATCCGTAAATTATTATAAATTTATAAAAAAATTCATTAAAAAATTAACTTTAAAGTGGAAAATCTCATAATTATATGTTATTATATATTTAGCGAAAAATCAATATTAGATTAAGGAGATTTTTAATTATGACTACTTGTGAAAAAATTAAAGAATTAGGTATTATGCCTGTTATCGTTATTGATGATGCTGCCGATGCATGCCCTTTGGCAGATGCATTGCTTGCAGGCGGAGTGTATGCCGCTGAAATTACTATGCGTACTGCTGCCGGTAAAGATGCAATTGCCGCTATGAGCAAAGCACATCCCGAGATGATTGTTGGCGCAGGTACAGTTTTGACTGCATCAGCTGCTGAAGATGCTATTGCTGCAGGTTCATCCTTTATTGTAAGCCCTGGTCTTAATCCCACTGTTGCAGAGGTTTGTGCTAAGCACAACGTTCCTTATTTGCCCGGCGTTGTTACACCAACCGAGATTGACCAGGCATTATCATTAGGTCTTACTTGGCTTAAGTTTTTCCCTGCAGAAGCCTTTGGCGGTGCTAAAACTATTAAAGCTCTTTGCGCACCTTATCAGGATGTTATGTTTATGCCTACCGGTGGCATTTCTCTTGATAATATTGACGAATATCTTAAGGTTAAAAGTATTTATGCCTGCGGTGCAAGCTTTATAGCTGAGCGTAAGCTTATTGCAGAGCATAATTGGGATGAAATTACCCGCCGTTGTGCAGATGCCGTTAAATTGGTTAAAGAAATCAGAGGCTAATCTTAACGATTGTTTAAAAAGGTTAAAATAATGTAACTGGATTTTTTTAGCGTTTTGATATATCCTATTTGTTGTTATTAGTATTAGTTAAGGAGGCGACTATCCGATGAGTGACTTTTTTAATAAAAAACGAGATATAGCATCGGGTGTAGACCGTACTTCAAGTGTTGACCGTACTTCAAGTGTTGACCGTACATCAGGTGTAGACCGCACTTCAGGTGTAGACCGCACTTCAGGTGTTGATCGTACTTCATATCATTCACCAACAGGTAATGAGCCAACAAGTGACGCAATCCGTCGGGCTGCGTCTTATGACTATTTTCCTGAATTGCATAGAGATGATAACTCCGATGTTGAAGCAGTTGATAATAACAATGAAACTGTTTCAAAAGATATATATTCCGGAAAAGAAATATCTGTTGAAGAAGTAAGCAGTGAAGATCCTGTAGACATTTTCTCAGGTTCACACAATCAAAACTATACTGATATTTACAGCGATAATAGTGATGAGATGGAAAACATCTCAAGCTCCACTCCACATAACAGTGATCTTATTGAACAGTTGGAGTCAAAGCCTAAAAAACAGGTGAAGAAGGCAAAAGATGCCAAGCCCCTCACAACCTCTCAACGTATATTGCGAGCAGTGGGGAAGGTGGCTCTTTCAGCATTCTTTGTTGCAATTATCGTTGGATGTATAGTAACCGTTGCATTTATGGTCTATGTTTTCGGTTTTGTTGATGATTCTATTGAAGACATTCGTCTGGATGAATTAACCCTTAACCTTACCACAACCATTTATGTAAAAGATCAGAATTTTGTGCCTGAAAAGGATAAAAGCGGTAACATAATCGGCGATACAGAAAAGTGGATTGAATATCAAGACCTTTGCTATGAGAACAGAACGTGGGTAAATCTTAATAATATCAGCCAAAATGCAATTGATGCTTACGTTGCTGCTGAAGATGAGAGATTTTATACTCACAGCGGTGTTGATTTTAAGAGAACCTTCCTGTCATTTGTGAATATGTTTGTTGAGATTTACGATTCACGTCAAGGCGGTTCAACAATCACACAACAGTTGATTAAAAATCTTACAGGTGATGACGAGCAGTCTCCAATACGTAAAATCCGTGAGATTATGCGTGCAAGAAACCTTGAAATTGAATATCATAAAGATACCATTATTGAATGTTATCTTAACGTTATATATTTGGGTAACAACGCATACGGAATAGAGGCTGCAGCAGATTATTATTTCGGAAAGCACGCAAAAGATTTGACAATAGCCGAATCGGCGTGTATTGCTGCCATTACCAAAGCCCCCGACACCTATGATCCTATTAAAAAGCCTGACAGAAACAAGTCAAGACGAGAATGGATTATTAACAATATGTACGACATTAAGCTAATTACTAAGGAAGAGCGTGATGCCGCACTTAAGGAAAAACTCGTCTTTACAAAGAACGTTGCTGAAAAGGATGAGAATGCAAATAAGAATCCTAATGATGCATACTCATATTTTACCGATGCGCTATTTGAACAGGTAATTGAAGATTTGATGGAAACAAAGGGTTATTCCCGTGAAGGTGCAGAAAACGTTATCTATCGTGGCGGATTAAAGATTTATGCAACTATGGATTCTAACGTTCAAAGTAAGGTCGATGCCGTATTCTGTGATGAGAAAAACTTTGCAACCATTCTTAATCTTAAGGATACCGCACAAGCAGCAATAACCGTTATGGATTATAGCGGCAACGTTGTGGCTATTTATGGCGGCAGGGGAGTTAAGACCGATAAGCGTGGGCTTAACCGTGCCACTCAATCTAACAGACAACCTGGTTCAACTATGAAACCCTTGGGTGTTTATGCTCCCGCTTTGGAAGCAAATCTTATTACCTGGTCAAGCAAAATTGAAAACAGCAAGTTGTCAATCGGCGGGTATAATTATCATAACTATGACCGCACTACGAGTGACCCTGTTGTTGTTCAAAATGCGCTTGCTCGTTCTTTAAACATTCCACCTGTTAGAATTCTTAATAGCTACGGATGTACAAAGTCGTTCAAGTTTTTGACTGAAAAGGTTGGTATTACGACTCTTGTTGAGTCGGAAACCAAGAATGGCAAGAAATATTCCGATATTGGTTTGTCACAGTTGGCACTTGGCGGTGTTACCTATGGTGTTAACACTCTTGAATGGACTGCCGCTTATGCTATATTCGGTAACGGTGGTGTCTATTACGAGCCAACATTCTATACTAAGGTTACAAGCAACGACGGTAAAGAGGTCTATTTAGAGCATAAGACAGAAGGTAAGCGTGCAATTAGTGAAGATACGGCTTATATTATGAATAAAATGCTGAATACTGTTGTTACCGGTACAGGCGGTACAGGCGGTGCTGCCGGATTTGACGGCTGGGGTCCATATACCTTTGCAAAAACCGGTACCACAACGGATAATAAAGACCGTTGGTTTGTCGGCGGTACTCCGTATTACGTTGCATCTGTATGGTTTGGTTGTGATAAGCCTCAGGCTATGAACAAACTTTCAACAGGTTCTAACCCCGCTATGCTTTTGTGGAAGCCTGCAATGAAGGCTATTCACGAGGGGCTTAAAAAGAAAAACTTCCCAAGCTGCAGTACCGTTAAGTATGTAAACTATTGCTTGGAGACCGGTGGTCTTGCAACCGATACCTGCACTCAAACTGCCGGTGGATATTATAAGAGCGGATTCTCTCCTGTATGTGAAGGACACAAGCCCGAATCTTCAGAAGAAGCTCCACCACCAGTAGCACCAGAGAGCACGGCACCACTGCCTACTCCTGAACCTACACCTACACCTGTATTACCGGTCCCGGGTGATAATGCTGCATAAAACAAAGCCATCAAGTTTTTTACTTGGTGGCTTTTTCAATGATTTTAATTAAATTTGTTTCAAAAAGCTCATCCTGTTCTTTGGTGCGCTTTTTCGGACCTTTTAACCGACCGCCTGCATTTCTTATTTTTTTGGCAATTGCTCTTGTTTCTAACAATGCGGAAATATTGTCGTTTGTGTATTCAAGTCCATTTTGATTTAATACGTATGCCTGCTTGGAAAGGCACATAGCTGCTAATCCGTAGTCCTGTGTTATTGCAATATCGCCTGAATTAAGCATATTTACAAGCTTGAAATCTACACTGTCGGCTCCTTTGTCAACAACTATGGTTTGTGTTTCGGAAATATCAAAAATATGTGAAGTATCGCATACAATTACACAGTCTATATTGTGTTTCTTAGAAACGCTGACCGTAATATTGACAACGGGACAGCCGTCTGCATCTATGAATATTTTCATAAAATCTCCTTTACATAAACGGCGTTATGTATTATAATTTAATTATATTGAGTTTGAGGTGATATTTTGGAACAGAAAAAGATTGATCGTATAAACGAATTAGCCCGCAAAGCAAAAAGTGAGGGCTTAACTGCAGAAGAAACTGTTGAAAGAGATAAGCTTCGCAGAGAATATATAGACTCTTTTAAAGCATCCCTTATTGGTCAGTTAGAAAACACATATATTTTACGTCCTGACGGAACTAAAGAAAAAATTGAACAAAAAAGAAAGTAAATGTAATAAAAAAAACGAACTGCATCGCAGTTCGTTTTTTTATATATACGACTGAGACGATAAGCCGAGTTCTGTCGTGGACAGTTATCTATCTAGACGGCAGATTGCTCTGTCGTTCAAGCCACCTTTCAAAGCACATCGGGCAAATGTATTGCTTTAGTCGGTGTTGCACCGGATAGGGTTTACATGGCCGTGTTGTCTCCAACGCGCCGGTGAGCTCTTACCTCGCCTTTCCACCCTTGCCGAAAAATCGGCGGTATATCTCTGTTGCACTTTCCCTAAGGTCACCCTCGGCGGCTGTTAGCCGTTATCCCGCCCTGTGGTGCTCGGACTTTCCTCACGGTAATAATACCCCGCAACTGTCTGTCTCACTCGCAATATGTATGATAACACCAGAATATGTGTATTGTCAAGATTACCGTGCGGTCATTTTTTCAACCATTTTGATTTGTCTTATGTCGTTACCTTCAAATTTAAGAGGCTCAAAATTGCCGATAATTCTTGAGGATACTCTGTCACCGTAGGTTTGTGCCAGTTCAGCAGGGGAAAGATTGGTGGAAATGATAGACGGTTTGCCTTCCATAATACGACGATTGATTAGTTCGTGTATTGCACTTGCTGTAAATTGGGTTTGAAATTCAGCACCTAAATCGTCAATTATGAGTAAATCGCACTCACAAAGCAGTTGCAGAGTGTCGCCTTCAATTTTGCCAAAATGCTCTTTTTCAATTTTGCCTAAAAACTCACTTGCTGTGCCGTAAACAACTCCAAATCCGTTTTGTAGCACTTCGTTGGCAATTGAAAGAGAAAGGTGGGTTTTTCCAACGCCTGTTTTTCCAAAGAAAATCATACCTGATATGCCGAGTTCAAAATTTGATGCAAACTTTTTGCATCTGCTTAATACGCTTGTCATAAGGTCGTGTACTGAGCCATTGTAGTATTTTAAATCAAAGGTATCAAAGGTGCAGTCTTTGATTGGCATTTTACTGCTCATTTTATCAAACTCAAAGTTTCTTGCCAACTGAACTGCACACTGGCATAATTTTCCGTTTGCATATCCGTTATCACCACAAAGTTTACAGGTAAACTGCGGTTCGAATTCTGCTTCAGTATATCCATTGCTTTTTAATATTAAACGCCTTTTTTCTTCAAGTTGTAAATGCTCTTGATGATATTCATTCACGGCTTGAGCGCCTTTAAGTTGAGTGGCTGCTTTAACTGCAGCAATTCCGTTTAAAGAGATTTTTCGGTCAATATCTTCAAGTTCAGGAAGTCTTGCATATGCCTCAATAAGATTATTACTTGCTCTGTCAATAGCATTTTGATGCCTGGCTTCAATCTGAGCTAAAGCGTATTGATATGCTTCTTTTGTGTAACCCATTTTAATCTCCTTTCTTGCCGTTGAGCATCTGCTCATATAAGCTGATGTCAAAACTTGGATTTTCGCTTGCGGCAGTGTTCTTTTTATTGTTGTTCTTTTTAACCTTGATTGATACGTTCTGCTCTGATTCAGTAATCTTATCAGGTGTATCAATGCCTGCTTTGTGCCAATTCTCAAGAATGGTATTGATGTATGGTATGCTCAATTTTCCAACGTGGTCAACACATTCGTCATAAGCAAGACGCAGCATCTTATCGGAAAACGCCCATTCATTAACCCAAAGCACCGATGCATCCTCTTCTTTTTTACTGGGTCTGCGGCTTTCAATACCCATAGCGCGACAAACGACACGCCAAGCGCTACGCTTAATATCTGCTTTTTGCAGCTCTTTTTCAGCGGCATGCACAGAAGTTACACCATCGTTTGCCCAACGAACAGCCGTGGACTCTAAAAAAGAAGGTGTTAATTTGCCTTCCGCATTTGCATACTGAAGAAGCATAAGTGTGATGGATGCTTTGAGACCAAGAGTATCCATAATATAAATTAAAGTTGACATCTCTGTTTGCTTTAGGGTGTGGCCGTATATTGCCTCTGCCTGACGCAACACGTGTGCAATTTCATCTGATTCGGAAATTCGCCGTGCAACCTCAGCTCTGTTGGGATGCTCGTTTCTGACAACCGCAGGGGAATCGGTGTTTGAATTGTTTGCGATAACGCTTGAAGGCTCGGATTGAGATTTTTTCAGCAGTCCTACCTGAGACCAATAGGCAAGGGCTTCGTCAAATTCAACGCTTGTAACACCGATTTGCTTAAAAACAACCTCATCAATAGATTCCATACCATTACGCATAACGTACAGTAAAACCTTTAAAGCGGCGTGGGATGCAAGTTTTATATGTTTATCCGCAACTTCAACGGGAACAGCAAAAATGTTGCGGTAAACCGTTGGGTTAATTTCATATTTCATTATTTTTTCTCCTTATTCGTTTTGAAAAATGGGGAGTATAATAATCCAAAAAGTGTAAAAATTCCATAATATAAATGCATTAAAAAGAAAAGTATTGGTAACAGTAACATGCCTAAAAACAAACTTTTATCTTTTTCTTTTTTTATCTCAATTATTGTTGCGCCAATAGCAGCAAAAAAGTAAGACGCCAATACTAATGCAAGAGGCCAATATACATCTGTTACTATGCCAAGTGCAAGTGACAGTATTATTGCAACAACAAATGCCAATGGCACAAAGTTGTAAAGTGAAAGGCACTTTGGACATTTTGGAAAGGTAAGACCAATCCACCAACCGTTGCCTTTTTTCTGTTTAAGCATCGCTTTGAGTGAACTTCTTGCGTGCAAATATGAGCAAATGTCGGGACTTTGACAGAATTTGAATCCCGCCTCACGCATACGGTAGTGAATTTCGTTATCTTCAGTTCTTACAAAATTCTCATTAAATCCGCCAACAGTATCAAAAACAATCTTGCGATAAGCGGCGTGACCTAAAGTTTTAACATATTTTCTGTCGCATTTTCTGCGGTATGATGCAACACCACTGCCAAATATTGAGCATTCTGCGTGGGCGAGAATCTTGCTCCATTTAGTTTCGCCGTCAAACACGGTAATGCGCTGTCCACCCACAATGTTTTCACCTGAGTCGATTTCTTTTGCAACATTGGTCAAAAAGTCAGGGCCTATTCTTCCATGTCCGTCAATTTTGACTATAACTTCACCGCAGGCTTCTTCAAGTGCAATATTCCAACCGCACGCTAATACTTTTTTTGGATTATCCAGTATGCAGCAGCGAAAAAAATCACTGCTTTCTGCGAATTTGTTCATAATTGTTTTTGTTGAGTCGGTAGAGTTACTGTCAACAAGTATAACTTCTATTTCGTTGTGGGGATAATCCTGCGCTTTTAAATCATTAAGTAAATTGTTAATGTATTGCTCTTCGTTGAATGCAATTGTTATAAAAGAAAACTTTGGCAAGATATGACCCCCTTTTTTAAATTGTTGTTGACAAAAAACACAGTGTATAATATCATCTTAATTGTAACTGTACCTTATACTATAACAAATTTTTTGAGGTTGTGCAATATGAATTATAGAGAATATAAAAAAGATGGCTCAAAAATTTCTTTGCTTGGATTTGGTGGAATGAGATTTCCAACAAAAGACGGAAAAATTGATAGAGAAAAAGCACAAAAGCTTATTGATATGGCATATGAGTCGGGCGTTAATTATTTTGACACAGCATATATGTATCATAACGGAGAATCGGAGTTGTTTTTTGCTGAAGCACTGGCTAAATACCCTCGTAACAGTTATTATCTTGCAGATAAGATGCCTGTTTGGGCTGCAAAGGATTCTGCAGATGTTGACAGAATTTTCAATGAACAGTTAAAAAAATGTAACACCGAATATTTTGATTTCTATTTGCTGCATTCTGTTAATGATGAAGTTTACAATACCTCTGTCAAATACGGTGTATTCCAAAAACTTGATGAATACCGTAAAAGCGGCAAGATAAAACGTTTGGGATTTTCTTTTCACGGCAGTATAGATTTGCTTGAAAAAATTGTTAAAGAGTTTGATTGGGATTTTGCACAACTTCAATTAAACTATTTTGACTGGACTTATCAAAATGCAAAGCGCCAGTATGAAATATTGGTCGAAAATGATTTGCCTTGTATAGTTATGGAACCTGTAAGAGGTGGTGGACTTGTCAGCCTTACGGATGACACCAACAAAATGCTTAAATCATTGCGACCTGACCGTTCAATTCCATCATGGGCGATGAGATTTGTCGCATCTCTTGATAATGTTTTGTGTATTTTAAGCGGTATGACTGATGAGGTGGCACTTAAAGATAATTTATTGTCTGTAAGTGATGATGAACCTTTTACTGAAAGTGATTTGGAAGCGGTCTTTAAAGCAAAACAAATGCTTATTGATGCAAAAACAATACCTTGCACTGCATGTAAGTATTGTTCAGAATGTCCTCGTGGTATTGCAATTCCAAATTTGTTTGGAATGTATAACGATTACGCTATATCAGGTAACGTGTTTTTCTTTAAAGAAAGCTATAACGAGCTTTCTGACGATGCAAAACCTGATAGTTGTATTGATTGCCGACTGTGTGTTGATCGATGCCCTCAAGGCATAAAAATACCTGAAAAACTTAAAGAGGTTAGAGAGTTGGCAAAAAAATTTAATTTGGATTAAGGTGTTGGTATGAAAAAAAGGACGACGTTTGTTAATATGGTGCTATGCGCAATGTTTATCGCGGTCGGTATAATATTGCCGTTTATTACCGGAAATGTTACCGAAACAGGTAAGATGCTTTGTCCAATGCACCTGCCGATAATAGTTTGCGGTGCAGTTTGCGGTTGGCAGTGGGGAATGGTTGCAGGTATCGTTACACCGATTCTTCGCAGCATAATAGCAGGAGCACCTGTTCTTTATCCCACAGGTGTATGTATGGCTTTTGAACTTGCCGCATATGGCCTTGTTTTTGGATTGATGCTTAAATGGTTAAGCAGTAAAATCGATAAAATGGCAGCAATTTATATCTCTTTGGTTGTTGCAATGATTTTAGGCAGGGTAGTGCTTGGTTTGGCTCACTTTACTTTGTATGGAATGTTTGGTACACCTTATTCTTGGCAAATGCTTATTTCATCTGCGGTAATTCAGTCTACTCCTGCAATTTTAATTCAGTTTGCTGTTATTCCACCCGTAGTTTATGCTTTTGGCAAATACGGAAATCGTAGACGATAAAAAAGGTCGGGTTAAACCGACCTTTTTTGCTTTATATCTTTTTGTATTGTTTTACATCAATTTCGGTTTGAATGTAGTTTTCAACGTAGTTCAGAATATCATTTACTTCTGTCATTACAACGTAAAGCGATTTAACCGACTCTAAGATGAAATCTTTTTTTACGGCTGTTTCCATCATATTCAACATATCGTTGTAATAACCTTCAGTGTTCATTATAACTATTGGCTTGTTTAGTTGTGCAAGCTGTTTTAGCGTTAAAATTTCAAAAAATTCTTCAAATGTGCCTATGCCACCGGGAGTTATTATAAATCCGTCAGCGTTATCCTCCATAATTTGCTTTCTTTGGCGCATTGTATCAGGACGAATCAACTCGTCGCATTTTTCATACAGAACACCGTCAACATTGAAGAATTTAGGTGCTACTCCAATTATATGTCCGCCACCTTTGGTAATGCCTCTTGCAACAGCGCCCATCATTCCGTTTGCACCTGCACCAAAGGTTAACCCTATGTTCCTTTTTGCCATTTCGTATCCTAATTTTTCACCTTGTTCAATGAAGATGGGCGAAATATCATTGCTTGATGCTCCATACACACAAATTCTCATAAATACCTCCGTAATTCATTAGAAACTTAACAATACAATTTGTATTTATATTTTACCATAATTATCATTAAAATAAAAGATAAATTTTACTTGAATATATATATTTATCAGTGTATAATCAAGATATAAATTTAAGGAGTAGTTTAAATGAAAAGAATTTTAGCTTTTGCTCTTTCTGTTATCCTTATGTTTGGATTTACTTTTTCTGTAAGTGCTGCCGATTTTCCTGATTTAAAGGTTTCTCTTACAACAAGCAACGAATCTGTTGATGTAGGTCAGGAATTCAAGGTAACCTTGTCTTTTGATAATGCTTCGGATTATCCTTACGGTCTTGCCGCATTTTGTGCCTATCTTAAATATGATTCAAATGTAGTTGCAGTTAAATCCATAAACGCGGCAGTTCCTCGTAGTAGCATTCGTCATAACAGTATGAGTGGTGAACTTCGTTCAGTGTATACTTACGCCAACGCTCAGAAAAAGCCCGGATTTAATACTAACGGTGCTTTTTACACAGTTACTTTTGAGGCGTTGTCGTCCGGAGACGCAAACATAAATATTACTTTTGATACGATGATTGTTACAGATTATGATACGGAAGAACTTAATTTTAAGGTTGGATTCAACTCACCATCAGTTTCTGTTAAGGTTAACGGTGGTGATGAGGAAATTAGTTCGTCAATTCCGTCACAAACACCATCACAGACTCAGTCAAGTACAACACCAAACACATCTTCACAACAATCTGTTTCGTCCAATAAAGTTAGTTCAGCAAAGCCTGTTGAACCTACCAACGATAAGTTTAAAGATGTAGCAGATTCAGGTCAAGACACTGTTCAGGATGTTTTTGATGAATCCGGCAAGATTATTGAGCAAACAGAATCTAAGGCACCGAAAAAACCTGCATCATCAAACAGCACACAAGCCGGTTTGGATGAGATTGATACCAGTGAAACAAATGGTATACCTAATGTTATCATTTGGGTAGGTATAGGTGTGTTGGCAATAGCTATTGTGGCCGTTATATTGTTTATAATCATTAAAAAGAAGAAATAAGCATTGACTTTTTGAATGGTCGGTGTTAACATTAAATAAATCGTTGAAAAGGACAGTAGTCATATTTTTCGCGGTCAGAGAATGGGTGCCGTTGGCTGTAAGCACTCAACCGAAATTTATGATGAATACCACCTTTGAGTGCCGCTGAAACAAGGTGTGCCGTATGCCTGCGTTAAAGGTATCAAGTGGTCGATTTATATCGGCAATTTGGGTGGAACCGTGGAGTTTATGCTTCATCCCAAACAATTGGGATGAAGCATTTTTATTTTTGTTAATAATTCTTTGAAGCGTTGCTTCTTGAAAGGAAATGATAATATGAATATTACTTTAAAAGGCGGAACTGTTAAGAGCTATGATGCTCCAATAACCGCTGCAGATGTTGCAAAAGACATTGGTATGGGACTTTACAAGTCTGCTTGCGGATGCCGTATAAACGGAGAGGTGTGTGACCTTCGCACTGTGATTGATAGGGATTGCGAATTGGATATTCTTACCTTTGATGACAAAGACGGCAAGCATATATTCCGTCACACAGCCGCTCATATTATGGCACAGGCAGTTAAGCGTTTGTATCCCAATACCAAGCTTGCAATTGGTCCCGCTACCGACGATGGCTTTTATTACGACTTTGATGTGGAAAAGCCTTTTTCTCCCGATGATCTTGCTGCCCTTGAGGACGAAATTAAAAAGATTGCTAAAGAGGATATTGCTCTTGTTCGTCGCAGTGTAACTCCCGATGAGGCAAAAGAGATTATGTCTGCACGTGGTGAAACCTACAAGCTTGAACTTATTGAGGAACACGCTGCAAAAGGTGATAACATCACCATTTATGAGCAAGGTGATTTTGTAGATTTGTGTGCAGGCCCCCACCTTATGTCTACAGGTGTGGTTAAGGCTGTAAAACTTACTCAGTGCACAGGTGCTTATTGGCGTGCAGATGCATCTAAGCAGCAACTTTGCCGTGTTTACGGTACTGCATTCCCCAAGGCAAGCCAACTTGAAGAGCATCTTGCTATGCTTGAAGAGGCTAAAAAGCGTGACCACAACAAACTCGGCCGTGAACTTGAGTTCTTTACCACTGTTGATGTTATCGGTCAAGGCTTACCTATTATGCTTCCCAAAGGTGCAAAGGTAATTCAGATTCTTCAGCGTTTTGTTGAGGATGAAGAGGCTAAAAGAGGATACTTGCTTACAAAAACTCCTCTTATGGCAAAGAGCGACCTTTATAAGATTTCGGGTCACTGGGACCATTATAATGACGGAATGTTTGTTATGAGTGACGAAGTAAGTGACAAAGAGGTAAGTGCTCTTCGTCCTATGACTTGCCCCTTCCAGTATCAAGTTTTCCTTAATCGTATGCGTTCATATCGCGATTTGCCTATGCGCTTGGGTGAAACCTCAACCTTGTTCCGTAACGAAGATTCGGGCGAGATGCACGGTCTTATTCGTGTGCGTCAGTTCACTATTTCAGAGGGACACTTGATTCTTCGTCCCGAACAACTTGAAGACGAGTTCAGAGGTTGCTTGGAACTTGCAAAGTTTATGCTTGAAAAAATCGGCCTTATTGACGATGTTTCTTATCGTTTCTCTCAGTGGGACCCCAGTAATCGCGAAAAGTATATTGGCACTGAAGAACAGTGGAACGAAGCACAGTCTATTATGGCAAAAATCCTTGATGACTTGGGTGTCGAATATGAGGTTGGCGTTGGTGAAGCCGCCTTCTACGGACCAAAGCTCGACATTCAGATTCGCAACGTATTCGGCAAAGAAGATACTCTTATCACAATCCAAATTGACCAACTTCTTGCAGAACAGTTTGGTATGGAATATGTTGACGTTGACGGTAATAAGCGTCGTCCTTATATCATTCACCGCACTTCATTGGGTTGCTACGAGCGTTCACTTGCTCTTATTATCGAAAAGTTTGCAGGTGCGCTTCCTCTTTGGATGTCGCCTGAGCAGGTTCGCATTCTTCCTATTTCCGACCGTCATCACGATGCTGCAAATGAGCTTCTTGGAAAACTGAAGTCTGCCGGCATTCGCGCTTCTGCAGACCTTAGAAACGAAAAAATTGGCTATAAAATCCGTGAAGCACAGATGGAAAAAACTCCTTATATGCTTGTAATGGGTGATAAAGAGGTAGAAGAGGGAACTGTTTCTGTTCGTTTGCGCGGTAAGGGCGATATTGGTACAATGCCTGCTGATGAGTTTGTTAAAAAGGTTGTTTATGAGGATGCTCAAAAACTTAACGAGCTTGAGTAAATTCATATTGACAAATTGTAATAATTACGGTTATAATTATAACAATAAAAGGGAGTAGCTAACGGAATACCGTTACTTCGGCGTCATTACGGCATTATGCCCGCTGTTGTATTAAAAAGCGAGACTTTTATCACAACCTAATGGGCGTGATAAAAGTCTCTTTCTGTTTGCTGTTCTAATTAGGAGGTTTTGTTTTGAGTACTATTTTAGAAAACATTCTGTCAATAACTTGGCAGCAAGGCGTTATGATTGCAATTGGCGCGCTTCTTGTATTCCTTGCAATTAAGTTTGAGATGGAGCCAACATTGCTTTTGCCTATGGGCTTTGGCTGTATAATGGTCAATCTTCCGGGTGCACATGTTGCTGCACTCGAAACTTTGTTTGATGCAGGTATTGCAACCGAATTGTTTCCATTGATTCTCTTTATCGGTATTGGAGCGATGATTGACTTCACACCCTTGCTTACCAATCCTAAGCTTATGATATTCGGCGCTGCAGCACAGTTTGGTATTTTCTTCACACTGTGCGCTGCAACATTGCTCGGCTTTGATATTAAGGATGCTGCATCAATCGGTATAATCGGCGCTGCAGACGGACCTACATCAATTGTCGTCGCAAACCAGTTCCAGTCTAACTATTTGTCCGCTATAATGGTAGCTGCATATTCTTATATGGCTCTTGTGCCAATTATTCAACCCCCTGTAATTAAGCTTGTAACTACTAAGAAAGAACGTCTTATCCGTATGGACTATACTGCTAAGAAAGTGCCAAAAATCGTTCTGATTCTGTTCCCGATTTTGATCACTGCAGTTGCCGGCTTGGTTGCACCTTCAAGTATTGAACTTGTTGGATTTTTGATGTTTGGTAACCTTATTCGTGTTTGCGGTGTGCTTGACAGTCTTTCTGAAACTGCTCAAAAGGTACTTGCAAACCTTGTTACTATTTTCCTCGGTATCACTGTTGCCACAAGTATGGTCGGTGAAAAGTTCTTGCGTCTTGAAACCCTTATGATTCTTGGACTTGGCCTCGTAGCCTTTATCTTTGATACTGTTGGTGGCGTTATGGTTGCTAAGGTATATAACATTTTTGCTAAGAAGAAAATCAATCCTATGATTGGTGCTGCAGGTATTTCTGCATTCCCAATGTCTGCCCGTGTTATCAACAAAATGGGTCTTGAAGAAGATAATCAGAACTTCTTGCTTATGCATGCAGTCGGCGTTAACGTATCAGGCCAGATTGCGTCGGTTATTGCAGGCGGTATGATTCTTACCCTCTTTGCAGGATTCTAAGGAGGTTATACTATGTTTGATAAAATGTTTACACCCGAAGCATTTGAGAATTTCTTTACTGTGCTTCCAAAGTCAGGCGAGAGTTGGCTTTGCATATTCATTGTAATGATTGTGCTTATTGGAGCAATTTCACTGCTCGGTCTTATTAAAACAAAAGATTGATAAAAAATAAGAGGTGCATCGCACCTCTTTATTTTTTAAACCAACCTTTTCTTTTAGGCTTGTTATGGTTAAATAAAACCTCGTCATACCTTAGCCTTGCGGCTCTTACTGAATCTTCCCACGAATAATATACGTGCTTGTTGGCGTTGTTACCAACCTCTTTTAGTTTGGTTGTGTCTGAAACAGCTCTTTTAATAGCACTGTATACACCTGATGCAGATTCCTCGCACAAATAGCCTGAAAAATTATCTTCAACGCCCTCTGCGGCGCAACTACCACCCACTACTACACTTGGACAGTGACAAGCGGCAGCCTCTTTTACAACCAAACCCGATGTATCATAGGTTGAGGGAAAAAGAAACAAATCTGCAGCACTGTAAAGTGCACGTAATTTACTTCTATCATATATGGGACCTGCAAAAACAACATTATCAGTAAGATTTAAATGATTTGTGTATTGTTCGATTGCAAGCCTGTCATCACCGTCACCTGCAAGGATGAATTTGAATTTAACATTGTCGGCTTGAAGCATTTTTAACGCTTCTAATGAAAGTCCAATGTTTTTATACCAAAACATTCTGCCTACAAACAGAAACACAAGGCAGTCGGGGTCAATATTATATTCTTTTTTTATTGCATCAATCTCGTCCTGATTTGCTTTACCGTTAGGAAAATCGGTGCCATTTGGCATAACAATATACTTTCCCTTGTAACCTAAATCAACAAGGTTTTTTCCTGCACCTTCAGATACTACCCAAACCTCATCCATTTTATTTATATTATTAAGCACAAATTTTGTTACTATATGTCTGAATCCGTGAATATGGATTCGCTTTTCGATGTCAATATCGAACTTTGTGTGATAGGTGAGAATCAACGGAATTTTCTTTTTTGAAAAGGTTTTGATTGAGCTTGCCAATACTGCAGATGCAAACGGACAGTGTACGTGCAACAAATCAAAATTTTCCAAGTTTAAGTCTGAGATGGTAATAGGTGAAAAAGGATTCCCCGTTCTGTAACCGATAAGCTTATCTGTAGGAATTGAACTGTATCTGTATACCTTGTATCTATAATTATCGTTTACGTGCGGATATTTTGGTGTTATAACAACAGGCTCATCGCAACCATTACTCAGAATATCGGCATAAGCTTTTACAGTGTTTGCAACGCCGTCAATGGCAGGCGGAAAAGAGTCGTTTAGTAATCCAATTTTGAGTCCCATAAGTATCAACTCCTTAAAATTATTATATAACAATAAATATATGTTGTCAATTTAATAAAAAGGTTTTACTTTTTTAAGATTATGTTATATAATAAGTTAGAATAATTTATATTTATTTGGAGGAAGATATGAGCACTGTTTATTCTGTTTCACTAAATAAAATTATAAAAGATTTTTCGTTGACGGTTATGTCTTTGCCCAAAAACGCAGATGAAATAATGGTTTCATCTGCTGATATAAATCGACCGGGATTACAGCTTGCCGGTTTCTTTGAGCATTTTGATCCAAAAAGAATACAGGTGCTTGGTAAGGTTGAGTTTGAATACATTATGGGAAGCGGGGAAGAAACGGCAAAAGAAAACTTCAGAAAGTTTGTTGAAAAAAATCCTGTTGCCGTTATCATTACTCGTTCTTTACCGGTAAGTGATTTTATGGTACAAATTGCGGCAGATTATAACGTACCTATGCTATTGACCGAAGAAGCAACATCTGTATTCACTGCCGCTTTAATATCTTATTTAAGCGTTGAGCTTGCACCTCGTATAACTCAGCACGGTGTTTTGGTTGAGGTTTATGGTGAAGGTTTGCTTTTGATTGGTGAAAGCGGTGTTGGTAAAAGTGAAACTGCTATCGAGCTTATTAAGAGAGGTCATAGACTTATTGCTGATGATGCCGTTGAAATTCGCAAGGTTTCAAACAAAACACTTGTAGGCACTTCTCCTGATAATATCCGTCACTTTATTGAACTTCGTGGCATTGGAATCATAAATGCAAGGCGCATTTTTGGTATGGGTGCTGTTAAGCAGACGGAAAAGATTGATATGGTCATTACTATGGAGCAGTGGGATTCAAATAAAGTTTATGACCGTATGGGTCTTGATAATGAAACTACTGAAATATTGGGCCTTACATTGCCAAGTTTAACAATTCCTGTTAAACCGGGCAGAAATCTGGCGGTTATAATTGAAGTTGCCGCAATGAATAACCGTCAAAAGAAGATGGGATATAATGCGGCAAAAGAGTTGCTTAAGCGTTTGGGTATGGATGATGATACTACCTACAACGCGGGTGACGATACCGATTGGACTAATTATTGATGAGGTGGCTTATGCCTAATTATGATGCAATTATAGATGTTGCAAAATCAATTTACTGTGCTTTTTCAACAGAAGAAGTGCTTAGTAAATATACTACTTTTAAAATTGGTGGAAAATGTGACTTAATGCTTTTTCCCGACACTCGTGAAAAGTTAGTTGAGGTCATAAAATCCTGCAAATTAAATTCTGCAAGGTTTATGGTGCTTGGTAACGGCTCTGATATGGTTTTTGGCAGTGGCGGATACAAAGGCGTTGTGATTTCAACATCTAAATTAAATAGGCTTACCGTTTTTGATGACGTTATCGATTGCGATTGCGGTGTAAACCTTTCCGCGCTTTGTGTGACTGCGTATGAAAATAGCCTTTCGGGAGCAGAGCGTCTTTACGGGATTCCCGGTTCAGTCGGTGGTGCAGTATGTATGAATGCAGGCGCTTACGGCGGCCAGGTAAACGATATTTTAATTGAGTGTGAGTACTTTGATGGTGAAAATATTGTTACCGCAGATGTTAATGATCTGGAGTTGTCATATAGGCACAGTCTCTTTTCTTCAGGAGATAAATATGTGCTTGGCGCAACTTTTAAATTTGCTAAGTCCGACAAGGCTGATATTAAGGCTTCTATGTGCGATTATATTGGTCGCAGAAAGGAAAAACAGCCGCTTGAATACCCAAGTGCGGGCAGTACGTTTTTAAGGCCTGAAGGCCATTTTGCAGGTGCACTTATTGAACAGAGCGGACTTAAAGGCTATACAATCGGCGGTGCACAAGTAAGCGAAAAGCACGCAGGCTTTGTTATAAATATCGGTGGCGCAACAAGTAACGATGTTAAAAATCTTGTTCAGCATATTAAAGATACTGTCTATAAAAACACCGGTGTGCAATTACAATGTGAAATAAAGTTTGAAGGTGACGATTTATGAAATTTGTAGTAGTTACTGGAATGTCAGGTTCAGGTAAGTCAAAGGCGATGGAATACCTTGAGGATATCGGATATTATTGCATCGATAACGTTCCTCCTGCAATGCTAACAGAGTTTATCAAGTTGTTTGCCAATTCCGATGCAGTATCGGATACTGTTGCACTTGGTATAGATATTCGTGGCGGTGAACTTTATTCCGATTTGAATGAAGCATATAACAAGCTTAAGTCTCTTGCAATCGACTGCAAGATTATGTTTCTTGATGCTTCTGACCACGTTTTGCAGTCGCGCTATAAAGAAACAAGAAGAAAGCATCCTTTGCTTGATAGCTGCAATGGTATGCTTGCCGATGCTATTGCAACTGAGCGCAAGCTTATTACACCTGTTCGACACATTTCTGAGTATTTTATAGATACGTCTTCTTTGGCTCCTTCAGAGCTTAAAAATCAAATCAACAAACTGTTTCTTGATGAGCCAAGTAAGGGGATAAATATTATGTGTGTTTCCTACGGTACCAAATACGGTAGCTTTGACTCAGCAGATTTGTGCTTTGACGTAAGATGCTTGCCTAATCCGTTTTATATTTCGGATTTAAAGGATAAAACAGGTCTTGATAAAGACGTATATGATTTTGTTTTTGACAATCTTACTGCAAAGGCTCTTAAGAGTAAACTGTTTGATTTGATTGACTATCTTATTCCTCTTTACATAAACGAAGGCAAAACTCAGCTTGTAATTGCGTTTGGTTGCACAGGCGGTAAGCATCGTTCTGTCGCTTTTGCAAAGTGTATTCAGGAGCATCTTGTACGTCACGGATACGATGCATCGACCAAGCACCGTGATATTAAGAAAAACTAATCGGAGACTGCTATGTCATACTGTTCAGAGGTCAAGTCTGAAATCTGCAATCATAAGTTGAACAAGCGTTGCTGTAAAAGAGCAGAGTTTTGGGGACTTATGCTTGGCGTAAAAATAAAAAAAGACGGACGATTAACCTTTAAGACGTCCAATTTATCGGTAGCGGAGCGCGTTGCTCACGGAATGCGCGCTAACGGAATTGATTGTGATGTTACTAAATTAAAGGGCGATATGTATAATGTGCTTTCTGCAAATGAGGTGGATAGCGTAAGCGTTGGTTTGCCTAATAAAGATTGTTGCTTCACCGCATTTGTCAGAGGTGCGTTTTTGGCTTGCGGTCAGTTGTCCAATCCCGGAAGTTCTTATCGTATTGATTTTAATCTTAACGGTGTTGATGACGCCAATAAGATGCTTGGCGTGTTAAACAGTGTTGGATTTGAACCGCGAATTACTCAAAAATCTAACGGAAAAGCTACGGTTTATATTAAAAACAGCACTCAGGTTGAGGATTTGATGACATATATGGGAGCGCCTTTGTCATCATTGGGGTTGATGGAGATTCGTGTAGAAAAAGACTACAAGAATCACATTAACAGAGCAGTTAACTTTGAAACTGCCAACTATGTACGTTCCTTTGATGCAGGTGAATCTCAGGTTGCTGCAATTGAAAAACTTAAATTTGAAAATATGTTTGACGCTTTGCCTGATGAAACAAAAAGAGTTGCTGACGCACGACTTGAAAATCCGGACGCTTCACTTTCAAGAATTGCTGAAATTACAGGTCTCAGCAAATCTGCGGTAAATCGGCGCCTAAAATATATTATTGAAATATCAGACAAAATATAGGAATTTACTATGAGCTTCGTACATCTACACGTTCACACCCAATACAGTTTGCTGGATGGGGCTTGCCGTATAAATCAACTTGTTGATAAAGCGGTTAGCCTTGGACAAACTGCGCTTGCGGTTACTGATCACGGCGTTATGTACGGAGCTGTTGATTTTTATAAGGCTTGCTGCGATAGGGGAATCAAGCCTATAATTGGCTGCGAGGTTTACGTTGCAAACAGGTCCCGCCACGACAAGATAAAGGGTCTCGATAATACTTATGATCATTTGATATTGCTTTGCAAGAATGAAACAGGCTATAAAAATCTTATTAAGATGGTTTCTCTTTCAAATACGGAAGGTTTTTATTATAAACCACGAATAGATATGGACCTAATTAAAGAATATAGTGAGGGCATAATTGCTCTTTCAGCTTGCCTTGCAGGCGCTGTACCTAAAGCCCTGCTCAGAAACGAGTATGACTTTGCTTTGAAAACGGCGCTTCAATTTAAAGCAATTTTTGGCGACGATTATTATATTGAGCTACAAAACCATTATTATAAAGAAGAATTGCGAATATTACCCTTGCTAAAAAAGTTGTCTGCAGATGCAGATATTCCCGTTGTGGCTACAAATGACGTTCACTACGTTAATAAAGATGACAGTGAAACGCAAAATGTCCTTTTGGCGATAAACACAGGTAAAAGTGTTGACGATACAGACGGAATTGCATTTGAAACAGAGGAGTTTTATTTAAAGAGTGAAAGTGAAATGGCTGAGCTGTTTGCCGATATTCCAGAAGCGATTGAGAACAGCCAAAAAATTGCCGACAAATGCAATTTTGAATTTGAGTTTGGCAAAACAATATTGCCTCATTTTGATATTGGTGATCAAGACCATTTGGATTACTTTACAAAGCTTTGTAAGGACGGACTTGAAAAACGTTATGCTCATATTAACACAAGTTTAACTGAAAGGCTTGAATATGAAATTTCTGTTATAAGTCAAATGGGCTTTGTGGACTACTTTTTAATTGTTGCCGATTTTGTTAACTACGCTAAAAAATCAGGAATCCCAGTTGGTCCCGGAAGAGGTAGCGGCGCCGGCAGTTTGTGTGCCTACTGTATGGGGATAACTGATATTGACCCAATAAAATACAATCTTTTGTTTGAGCGTTTTTTAAACCCTGAGCGTGTAACAATGCCTGACTTTGACATTGATTTTTGCCGTGACAGAAGGCAAGAGGTAATTGATTACGTTGTTCAAAAATACGGTGCAGAACGAGTTTCTCAGATTATAACGTTTGATACAATGGCTGCAAGAGCTGCAATCAGAGACGTTACACGCGCGCTTGGATTGCCTTACGCTGAGGGTGATAACATAGCAAAACTTATACCTCGTGTGTTTAATATTACCCTTGACGAAGCACTCGAAGAATCAAACGAATTAAAGCAGCTGTATTATCAAAATTCAAATGCAAAAAATATAATCAATTTTGCAAGGCGAATAGAAGGTATGCCAAGAAATATATCAAAGCACGCAGCTGCAGTTGTTATTACCCGCGATGCAGTGTCTGATTACGTTCCTCTTGCCAAAAGTGATGAATCCATAGTTACTCAGTATACTATGACCGCTATTGAGCAACTTGGATTGCTTAAAATGGACTTCCTTGGTCTTAGAAATCTTACGGTTATCGATAATGCACAAGAGCTTATAAGAAAGCATACGCCTGATTTTGATATAAATAACATCCCGTTAGATGATAAAGACACCTTTAGAATGTTTTCAGCAGGTAGAACTGACGGCGTTTTTCAGTTTGAATCCGCAGGTATCAAAAAGGTTCTTTCACAATTAAAGCCTGATAGAATAGAAGATTTAATTGCGGTTACTTCCTTATACCGACCGGGTCCTGTTAAAAGTATTCCTCAATATATTGAAAACAGATTTAAATCAAAAATAGAATATAAGACGCCTTTGCTTGAGTCTATCCTTGGCGTTACCTTTGGCGTGCTTGTGTATCAGGAACAGGTTATGCAGGTTTTCCGCACCCTTGCGGGTTATTCATTGGGCAGGGCAGATATTGTTCGTCGTGCTATGGCTAAAAAGAAGCATGATGTTCTTGAAAATGAGCGCAACAGCTTTATCTATGGCGACGATGAGTGTTGCGGTGCACTTAAAAAGGGCGTTGATGAAAAAACTGCAAGTGAAATTTTTGATGAAATGATGTCTTTTGCATCCTATGCATTCAACAAATCCCACGCTGCAGCATATGCTCACATTGCATTTCAGACTGCATATTTAAAGTGTCACTATAAAGCTGAGTATATGGCGGCGCTTATTTCAAGCGTTTTGGATTCTACGGATAAAACCACTCAATATGTTGGCGAGTGTAAACGTATGGGCGTAAGAATATTACCTACCGATATTAACAGATCAGATGCAGGCTTTACAGTGGAAGGAAACGCAGTTAGAGTTGGATTGCTAACCGTTCGTAATTTAGGTAATAATCTTATTGACAGAATTGTTGCAGAACGCCGTCGTAACGGTGACTATAAAGGTTTGCACGATTTTTGTACACGATTGAATAACTGCGAAATCAACAAGCGCGCCCTTGAATCATTGATTTTGGCGGGTGCTTTTGATTCTGTTGACAATAACAGACGAAGATATTTTGAATCGGTTGAAAGTGTGCTGTTGGCTTGCTCAAATAAATCTAATCGTAAAATGTCCGGTCAGATTGGACTTTTTGATGAAAATAACTTTGATATAAATGATGATTCATCTTTGCCGATTTTAGCTGACTATCCTCGCGACATACGACTACAGTATGAGCGTGAAAGCGTAGGCTTTTATGTTTCTGAACATCCCGTAACGGCATATAACGGCTTAGCCAAAAAGATAAAAGCAACCGATATTTCAAACATTGTTTCTGATGATTTGAATGTAAATTATAATGATAAATCGGTTACTCTTGTTGCTCAGGTTACGTCTTTTAAACTGCGAACTACTAAGAACGGCAAACAAATGGCAACTGCATCTGTTGAGGATTGCACAGGCTCAATAAATGCGATTATATTTACTAATGCCTTGGTTAAATTCGGTCATATTATAAAACATGGTGCAACCATTGTTATAAGAGGAACTGTTTCTTGCGACGATGACAGACCTGCAGAGGTTGTTGTTTTCAGCGCTGAAATCGCACAAAACATTCCTGAAAAAGATGACAGTTCAAATGTTGAAAACGCGCTTCTTATTACGGTTGAAAATATGATTGATGAGCGTTTTAAAAGAGTTAAGTCATTACTTTCAATATTTGAAGGAAAAACTGATGTTTATTTGCTTGACAAATCAACAGGGAAGAGGCTTAAAGCACCTGATTATATGCGCGTGTCAGTTAATCAGCCCCTACTTGATGAACTTGCAAATATTGTCGGCAAATTGAATATAAAATTGTTGCATTAGTATGGATTATCGTATCATTTGATTGACAATTTATGTTTTTCATATTATAGTAAATTGATAACATTTTACTTTAACACGAGGTGTTTTTATAATGAGTATTAAGACTATTGGTGTTCTGACCAGCGGCGGCGACTCACCCGGAATGAATGCAGCTGTTCGCGCTGTTGTTCGTACTGCTATTGAAAAAGGTATGAACGTAAAGGGCGTAATGCGTGGTTATACCGGACTTATCGAAAACGATATTATCGATTTGAACTTGCGCTCAGTTTCAGATATTATTCATCGTGGCGGTACTATTCTTTACACAGCCCGTTGTCCTGAATTTAAAACCGAGGAAGGCTTGCAGATTGCTATTGCTAACTGCAAAAAGAACGGAATAGAAGGTATTGTTGTAATTGGTGGTGACGGCTCCTACAGAGGTGCACGTGACCTTTCAGAACGTGGTATTCCTTGTGTTGGCATCCCGGGTACGATTGACAACGATATTTCTTCTACCGATTATACCATCGGTTTTGATACCGCTGTTAATACTGCTATGGAAATGGTTGACAAGCTCCGCGACACTGCTCAGTCTCATGACCGTTGCACTGTTGTAGAGGTTATGGGTCGAAGAGCTGGCTATATGGCTCTTCATACCGGCATTGCTGTTGGTGCCACTGCTGTGTTAGTTCCTGAAGTTAATTATGATTTCCAACGCGACGTTGTTGATAGAATCAAGAAAACTCAGCTTATGGGCAAGAAGCACTTCATAGTTGTTGTTGCTGAGGGTGTTGGTAATGTTGACGGCATTGCTGAAAAGATTTCTCGTGTTTGCAATATTGAAGCTCGCGCAACTATCCTTGGTCACGTTCAGCGCGGCGGTTCACCCACAGTTCGTGATCGTGTAACTGCAAGTGCTATGGGTCACAAGGCTGTTGATTTGCTCGCAGAAGGAATCGGCAATCGCGTTATGTGTCTTGTTAAAGACGAAATTGTTAATAAGGACATATTTGAAGCTCTCAATGAAAAGAAAGAGTATGAATACACCCTTCACGCTATTGCTGACACTATATCTATCTAATGCAAAAAGAACAAGGCACGAATGCCTTGTTCTTTTTAGTTAAATGAATTTTTAAATTCTTTTGGTGTTTGATTTGTTTTTGAAATAAATGCTCTGTAAAAGGTTGAATAATCACCAAAACCGCACTTTTCAGCTGTTTCATTAGCTGTAACGCCCGATCTAATCAAACGTCTTGCAAGGGCTATTCTTTTTGACAGAATGTAATCATATATAGTCAGCTTCGTGTATTCCTTAAACCGTCGGTTCAGATAAAACTTGCTTACGTAAAACTCTTCGCAAATGGTATCTAACGACAGTTGTTCAACGTAATGCTGATTGATGTACTGAATTACGTCGGATATCAAAGTGTCTTCGTGCGAAGTGCTGCTTAGTGATGGATGCTCAAACTTGCTTCCTATTGAGTAAATAAATGCGTTAAGCATGGTTTTTCTGTAATTATCATCTTGATTTGTTTGAATTATTTGCATTGCGAGGTTCTTTATAAAAACAAAATCATCATCGTCATAATTAAGTAAAAAATTATACTGATGTATGTACTTTTTATACTTGGTCTTTAACTTTTCGTCTTGATCTATAGTGGAATTTATATATGTTGGGTTGAGATTAAGAACAATTCTTTCATATCGCTTGCCTTCTGGTATATCTACAACGGATTGGTGCATTTTTCCGGGGGGGATTACTATAACGTCTCCCAACTTCATATTATAAACTTTATCTTCAACATAGTAGGTAACGTTACCGTCAAGATAAATATAAATTTCCCAATTATCGTGGCAGTGGAATTCACACAAAAATTCACCTGCTGTTGTTGTTCTAAACCCGCTATAAACGTTTTCAATTCTGGAACTTGTCTTGCTTGAATCTATTTTAGTTTTGTTCATTTTTATCACCATTATCAATTATACAACATAAAGTCAATTTTTGCAATGTTTTGAGCAAATTTTGTAATTTTATTTGCTTATTATTTTTGGTATTATTTTATTAAAAAAGGGGGATTTATTTATGAGAATTGGCGCTCAGGCATTTACAATCAGGGATTTCTGTAAAGACGAACAGTCGATCAGAGAATCTTTCAAAAAACTCAAGGAAATTGGATTCAATTCATATCAGCACTCAGGAATTGCACCCGTTCCGGCTGAGTTTATTAAAGAGGTCTGTGATGAGGTTGGTCTTCAGATTGTAGTTACTCATTCAAACCCAACTCGTATTATTGAAGATACAGATAATTTGATTAAAGAACATAAGATAATGGGTTGTAATCATATTGGCATCGGTATGATGCCTTATGAGTATAGATGGAGCCTTGAAGGTATGAATGCCTTTATAAAAGATTACTCTTATGCGGTTGATAAAATTGCAGATGCAGGTATGAAGTTTCATTATCATAATCACGGCGGTGAATTCCAAAAGTTTGGCTCACAAACAATGTTGGAAATTATGGCAGAGTTAACAGACCCTGCAAAATGGGGCTTTATTTTTGATACCTATTGGTCTCAAATCGGCGGATGTTGTCCTGCTCAAATGATGTATAAGCTTGCAGGACGAATTGATATCTGTCATCTTAAGGACTTGAGCTATACTTATACTCCGGAGGTTGAGGGTGAGTTCACTCAACGTTTTGCTCCGGTTGGCTCTGGTTCTATTGCTTGGGATGAGGTTTTTGAAGCTTGTGAAAAGACGGGCATTCAATTTGCTGAGATTGAGCAAGATGATTGCTACGGCAAGGACCCATTTGAGCAATTAAAGATAAGTTATGAGTACCTTAAGAGTAAAAATTGCGAGTTTTAAGGAGGTTCGTATGCCTAATTTTGTTCTATCTTGTTTTGCAGATGAAGTTTCTGAAGAGGTTACAAAACAAATTGAAGCTATCAAGCGTAATGGATTAACTCATATTGAGCCACGCAACGTTGATGGCGTAAACATTTCAGATTTAACTATTGAACAGGCTCATGCATTTAAAGCACAGCTTGACGAGGCAGGCGTTAAGGTGTCTGCGTTGGGCTCACCCATTGGTAAAATTGATATAAATGATGATTTTGAGCCTCATTTTGAAAAGTTTAAGCATTCTGTTGAAATTGCCTTGATTTTAGGTACCGATAAAATTCGTCTTTTCAGCTTTTTTGTTAAGGACGGCAAGTATGCAGAGGCAAGAGACGAAGTTATTCGTCGTATGCGTGTTATGTGCGAATACGCTACTACTAAAGGTGTTAAATGTTGTCACGAAAACGAAAAAGGCATCTACGGCGATGTACACGAGCGTGTAATTGATTTGCTTGATAATGTAGATGGGTTGTATTCAGTTTTTGACCCTGCAAACTACATCCAGTGTGAGCAAAAGCCCGGTGAGTTTGTTGAACAAATGGCACAGCGCACAGAGTACGGTCATATAAAGGATGCTGTATTTTCAGATGGCAGCGTCGTTCCTTCAGGCTGCGGTGACGGTGACATTGCAAAAATGATTGATGCACTTTCCAAAAACGGAGAAAACATCATTTTGACTCTTGAGCCTCACTTGTTTATATTTAACGGTCTGTCTAATTTGCAAGACGAAGAGCTTAAGCACAAATATGTTTTTAATAGCCCTGATGAAGCCTTTGATGCGGCTGCATCTGCGCTTAAAAAAATAATCTTTGACGGAGGATACACAATATGAATGAAGTAAGAATGGGTATTATCGGTATCGGTAATATGGGTACCGCACACGCCAAGTCCTTAAATGAGGGAAAGGTTGAAGGCATGCGTCTTACCGCTGTTTGCGATATTGACCAGTCTCGTCTTGATTGGTGCAAAGAGAATCTTTCAGAAGATGTTGCATCATTTACCGATTACAAAGAACTTTTGGCAAGCGGTCTTGTTGATGCAATTCTTGTTGCAGTTCCTCATTATATTCATCCCGAAATTGCTATTGCCGGTTTTGAAGCTGGTGTTAACGTTCTTACCGAGAAACCTGCAGGTGTTTATGCAAAACAGGTTAGAGAGATGAACGAAGCAGCTAAGAAGAGCGGTAAGATTTTTGGTATTATGTTCAATCAGCGTACCAATCCTTATTTTGCGAAAATGCGTGAAGTAGTTCAATCAGGTGAACTTGGTGAGCTTAAGCGCAGCGTGTGGATTATCACCAATTGGTACCGCACACAGAGATATTATGATTCAGGAAGCTGGCGTGCAACCTGGGAAGGCGAAGGCGGCGGCGTTCTTCTTAACCAGTGTCCCCACAACCTTGACCTTTGGCAGTGGATTTTCGGTATGCCTTCAAAGGTTCGTGCTACTTGTAACTACGGTAAGTGGCATAACATCGAGGTTGAGGACGACGTAACAATTTGTGCTGAGTATGAAAACGGTGCATCAGGCGTATTTATCACCTCTACCGGTGATTGCCCCGGTACCAACCGTTTTGAGATTACCGGTGACAAGGGCAAGATGGTTTGTGAAAACGGCAAGCTGACATGGTGGAAACTTTCTGAGCCTGAGAGAAAGGTTTGCTTTGAGTCTGATAACAGCTTCTATAGCGACCCCAACCTTGTTGTAGAGGACATAGAGACCGATAAGACCGAAACTGCCCATATCGGTATTTTGCAGAACTTCACCAATGCTATTCTTAAGGGCGAGGAACTTCTTGCTCCCGGTTATGACGGCATTAATGGTGTAAATATTGCAAATGCTGCTCATTTGTCTGACTGGACTAACGAGTGGGTAAGTCTTCCTGTTGATGAAGAAAAGTTCTTGTCTTTGCTTAACGAGCGTCGTGCTACATCGAAAAAAAAGGACCACGTTGAAAGTATCGTAAGTGACCTTTCAGGTACATATAACGATCGTTGGAAGGTTAGATAAAATTAACTAAAAAACAGAGGGGATTACTAATCCTCTCTGTTTTTAATTATACTAAAAAACGCCTATGCACACTTGTGCATAGGCGTTTAAACTTTTATTAGAACTTAACCTTTTCAGCGATGTATGCTTCAAGTGAATCAATAGGAATTCTAACCTGTTCCATTGTGTCGCGGTCGCGAACAGTTACGCAACCATCGTTTTCTGATTCAAAGTCATAGGTGATGCACATAGGAGTGCCGATTTCATCCTGTCTTCTGTAACGCTTACCGATTGAACCGGCATCGTCATAGTCAACACTGAATGAAGCAGAAAGTTTGTCGCGAAGCTCTAATGCTTGCTCAGACAATTTCTTTGAAAGGGGAAGGATAGCAGCCTTGAAAGGAGCAAGTGCGGGATGTAAGCGCATTACAACACGCATTTCTCCGTTTTCACATTCTTCTTCGTCATATGCTTCACAAAGGAATGCAAGAGTTACACGATCTGCACCAAGGGAAGGTTCAACAACATAGGGAACATAGCGCTCATTTGCTTCTTGATCAAAGTAGTCAAGGGCTTTGCCTGAATGGTTGATGTGCTGAGTAAGGTCAAAATCAGTGCGGTCTGCAATACCCCAAAGTTCACCCCAACCAAATGGGAACATAAACTCAATATCTGTAGTTGCCTTGGAATAGTGTGAAAGTTCTTCTTGCTCGTGGTCACGAAGTTTAAGATTTTCATCCTTAATACCAAGTGACAAAAGCCAGTTGTGGCAATAATCTTTCCAATATTTAAACCAATCAAGGTCGGTACCGGGCTTGCAGAAGAATTCAAGTTCCATCTGTTCAAACTCGCGGGTACGGAAGGTGAAGTTGCCGGGAGTGATTTCGTTGCGGAATGACTTACCAACCTGGCCAACACCGAAAGGAATCTTTTTACGGGTGGTACGTTGAATATTTGCAAAGTTAACGAAGATACCCTGTGCAGTTTCAGGTCTTAAATAGAGTTCGTTCTTTGCATCTTCTGTAACACCTTGGAAGGTTTTAAACATAAGGTTGAATTTTCTGATGTCGGTAAAATCACAAGCACCGCAGTCAGGACAAGCGATATTATTGTCTTTAATATATGCGCTCATTTCCTCAAAACTCCAACCTGCGCAGTTTGCACCTGTTGCCTCAATAAGTTGATCGGCACGATGACGTGTCTTGCAAGCCTTGCAATCCATAAGGGGATCTGAGAAACCGCCAACGTGACCTGATGCAACCCAGGCCTGTGGATTCATAAGGATGGCGCTGTCAAGACCGACGTTGTATCTGCTTTCTTGAACAAATTTTTTCCACCATGCTTTTTTTACGTTGTTTTTAAGCTCTACACCAAGAGGACCATAGTCCCAAGTGTTTGAAAGACCGCCGTAAATTTCACTGCCTGCATAGACAAAACCGCGGCTTTTTGCAAGAGTAACAACTGTTTCCATTGTTTTTTCAGTATTTTTCATTATGTACACCTCTGTATAAATACACTTAAAGATTATAATACTTAAAAATAGGGGATGTGTCAAGCGTTTAAGACTTATTTTTTATCATCTTTATTAAAATAAACTAAAAAAACTCTTTACAAACGTGAAAGTTCGTGTTATAATTCATCTGTTCGCAGTTTCTGAGTTGCTGGCGTATGCCACTACGGAGCACCGTTACCTGCAACTCGGGCTTGACGAAAATAACTAAAAGAGGTGTAAAACATGCTTAAAGAAGAAAAAACCGCTATAATGCAGGAATATGCAACCCATGAAGGCGACACCGGTTCTCCTGAGGTTCAGATTGCTGTATTAACCAAACGTATCAATGATCTTAACGAGCACCTTCGTGCAAACAAGAATGACCATCATTCTCGCCGCGGCTTGCTCAAGATGGTTGGTCACAGACGTAATTTGCTCTCTTACCTTCAGAAGAAGGATGTTGAGCGCTACCGTGCTGTTATCGCAAAGCTCGGAATCCGTAAGTAAGTCTGTTGGGCAGACCGATTTCTTAATCGGTCTGTCTTTTGTCTTTTGTTAGTTTAAAACCTTGGTGTGTGCGACTGATTTAGCAGTGAATTGACTGCCTGACAGAGTCGGACAGTGAATTTATTGCTAATCACGCACGACCTCGGAATAAATAATTTTGGAGGTACAAAATGTTTGAAGATTTCAGAACCTTTAAGACCGAATGGGCGGGCAGACCGCTCGTAATTGAAACTGGCAAGCTTGGTCAGCTTGCAAATGGCTCTGTTATGGTAAGATACGGCGAAACTGCTGTGTTCTGTGCTGTAACTGCTGCCGCAAAGCCACGCGACGGTATCGACTTTTTCCCTCTCTCAGTTGATTTTGAAGAGAAACTTTACTCAGTCGGCCGTATTCCCGGCTCTTTTATGAGACGTGAAGGACGTCCTACCGAAAAGGCAATTCTTGCATCAAGAATGATTGACCGTCCTATTCGTCCTCTTTTCCCCAAGTCAATGCGTAACGACGTATCGGTTGTATGTACCGTTATGTCTACCGATCCCGATTGCTCACCTGAAATTGCCGCTATGCTCGGTACTTCTTGTGCAATTGCAATCTCTAACATTCCTTGGAATGGTCCTGTTGCAGGTGTTGTTGCAGGTTATGTTGATGGTGAGGTTGTGTTTAACCCCACCGCAGAGCAAGCTCAGAAGTCTCAGATGCATGTAACTGTTGTATCAACCGATAAGAAGGTTGCTATGATTGAAGCAGGCGCAAACGAGATTCCTGATGATGTAATGATTGATGCTATCCTTAAGGCTCACGAGTTCAATCAGCAGATGGTTCAGTTTATCAACGATATCGTTGCAGAGGTTGGCAAACCCAAGTTTGAGTTTGTTGAGTGCGATGTTGACCACGATATGTTTGAAGCTGTTAAAGACCTTGTTGTAGAGGAAGTTCGTGTTGCTATGGATACTGACGACAAGCGTATCCGCGACGAAAGACTTAAGCCTATCTATGAAAAGGTTACCGCTTTTGTTGAAGAAAACTATGCTGATTTCATCGGTCAGGTTGACGAATGCATGTACAAGCTTCAAAAGTTTGTTGTTCGCAGCTGGCTTATCAATGACAAGAAGCGTGTGGATGGTCGTGGCATTGATGAAATCCGTCCTCTTGCTTCTGAGGTTGGTTTGCTTCCCAGAGCTCACGGTTCAGGTCTCTTTACCAGAGGTCAGACTCAGGTTCTTACTGTTGCAACCCTCGGTCAGCTTCGTGACGGTCAGATTCTTGACGGCATTGACGACGAAGAAGTTAAACGTTATATGCATCACTACAATATGCCTTCTTATTCAGTTGGTGAAACCCGTCCCAGCCGTGGCCCCGGTCGCCGAGAGATTGGTCACGGTGCATTGGCTGAAAGAGCATTGTTGCCTGTAATTCCTTCTGAGGAAGAATTCCCATATTCAATCCGTCTTGTTTCAGAAGTTCTTTCTTCTAACGGTTGAACCTCACAGGGCTCTGTTTGCGGTTCAACCCTTGCACTTATGGATGCAGGTGTTCCCATTAAGGCTCCTGTTGCCGGTATTTCTTGTGGTCTTATCACCAATGGTGATGATTTTATGACCATGGTTGATATTCAGGGTGTTGAAGACTTCTTTGGTGATATGGACTTTAAGGTAGCAGGTACTCACAATGGTATTACTGCTATTCAGATGGACCTTAAGATTGACGGTCTTACTCCTGCAATTATTCGTGAAGCAATTACTAAGACTCATAAAGCCCGTCTTTACATCCTTGATGAGATTATGCTTAAGGCTATTGAAAAACCCCGTGAAGAGCTTTCTAAGTATGCGCCTAAGATGGTTTCTACCAAGATTGATGTTGAAAAGATTCGCGATGTTATTGGTCAGGGCGGTAAGGTTATCCAGAAGATTTGTGCTGATTGCAACTGCAAAATTGATGTTGAAGAAGACGGTCGCGTTCACATTTGCGCCGTTGACATTGATGATGCAAAGCGTGCACTTATGATTGTAGAGACTATTGCCAATGACCCCGAAGTTGGCGCAATCTTTAAGGGCCGTGTTACCCGTCTTATGAGCTTCGGCGCATTTGTTGAGATTGCTCCCGGTAAGGAAGGTCTTGTTCACATCAGTAAACTTGATGTTAAGCGTGTAGAAAAGGTTGAAGACGTTGTTCAGGTTGGTGATGAAGTAATCGTTAAGGTTACCGAAATCGATGACCAGGGCAGACTTAATCTTTCCCGCCGAGATGCACTTGTAGAGATTGAGGGCCTTACTGTTGAAGATGACGGTGAAGAGGCTCCTCGCCGTAAAGAGGGTGGCAGATTTAATAACCGCCGCCGCAACAATAAAAAAGATTAATTAAAATTAAAACTCGCAGTTCATTTGAGCTGCGAGTTTTTTTGCATACAAAAAAACCCCGAATAATCGGGGCTTAAAATTATTTGTTAAGCAATTTTGCAAGGCGCTTATTGATTTCAACAAGGAACTGTTGACTGTCAACCTTTTGCTTGTTTTCAAGATTTGAAAGCAAGTAGAGGTCACCGGTCATAACACCTTCTTCAATTGTCTGGATAGTTGCTTGTTCAAGTTTGTCTGCATAATCGATAAGTTCGGGCAGATTATCAAGTTCGCCACGCTTACGGAAAGCACCTGACCAAGCAAAGATGGTAGCAACACTGTTTGTAGAAGTGATTTCGCCCTTAAGATGCTTGTAATAATGACGCTGAACAGTGCCGTGTGCAGCTTCATATTCATAAACTCCGTCGGGGGATACAAGCACAGAGGTCATCATTGCAAGGCTGCCGTATGCAGTAGCAACCATATCACTCATAACATCGCCGCCATAGTTTTTGCAGGCCCAGATATATCCGCCTTCTGAACGGATTACGCGAGCAACAGCATCATCAATAAGAGTGTAAAAGTATTCAATACCTGCTTCTTCAAAACGCTCTTTGTATTCTGCTTCAAAAATTTCTGCAAAAATATCTTTAAAGCGGTGGTCGTATTTTTTAGAAATTGTGTCTTTACTTGCAAACCAAATATCTTGTTTAGTGTCAAGTGCAAAGTTAAAGCAACTTCTTGCAAAACTTGCAATTGATTTATCAGTGTTGTGCAAGCCTTGAATTATACCGTCAGTGCCCTTAAACTCGTGAATAAGAGAACGGGTTTCATTGCCGTTAGCATCGGTGCAAACCAACTCACACTTACTGCCTGCAGGAACTTGCATTTCGGTGTTTTTATAAACGTCACCGTATGCATGACGGGCGATAGTGATAGGCTTTGTCCAAGTAGGAATATAAGGAGTAATACCTTTAACAAGAATAGGTGCACGGAATACTGTGCCGTCAAGTATAGCACGAATGGTGCCATTAGGTGACTTCCACATCTGCTTAAGGTTATACTCAGGCATACGTGCGGCATTAGGAGTGATTGTAGCACATTTTACTGCAACACCATACTTTTTAGTTGCCTCTGCAGAGTCAAAGGTTACTTGGTCATCAGTTTCGTTACGGTGAACAAGGCCCAAATCATAATATTCTGATTTAAGGTCAATGTAGGGATGAATCAAAATATCTTTAATCCACTGCCAGAGAACTCTGGTCATTTCGTCGCCATCCATTTCCACAAGAGGCGTTTTCATTTGAATTTTGTCAGACATAACATTCTCCTTATTTAAGATTTTCTTTTGTATAACTCAGCAAGCCACCTGCAAGGATGATTTTCTTTGCACGCTCACTAAGTTCGCAAGCACATTCAATTTTGTCACCTGTGGTTTTGTTGGTTAGAATAAGATTCTTGCCCGTTTCAATGCTTTCACGAACATTGGTGATTTCAAGACTGTCGCCAAGTGAAATCTTATCGTAATCAGCTTCGTTTACAAAATTGAGTGGCAAAATACCTGCATTGATAAGGTTGGAGCGATGAATTCTTGCAAAGGATTTAACAAGTACTGCTTTAACACCCAAATGCAGAGGTGCAAGAGCGGCATGCTCACGTGATGAGCCTTGGCCGTAGTTAGCACCGCCAACAATTATACTCTTTCCAAGCTGTTCGGCGCGAGCAGGGAATTGCTCGTCACAAACGGTAAAGCAGAATTTAGAAATTGCAGGAATGTTTGAGCGCAAGGGCAAAATCTTTGCACCTGCAGGCATAATATGGTCGGTAGTAATGTTGTCACCAACTTTAAGTGAGCAGTCGCAATCAATTACATCGTCAAGAGCAGTTGTGGTGGGGAAGGGCTTGATGTTTGGACCGCGAAGAATTTCAACGTTATCCATATCCTTCTCATCACATGGCTCAACAACCATATTGTCGTTAATTATAAAGTTTTCAGGCAACTTAAATTCAGGCATATCACCCAATTTTCGTGGGTCAATAAGATAGCCTGCAACTGCAGATGCCGCTGCCATTTCGGGTGAAACAAGATAAATCTGGCCGTCTTTTGTTCCTGAACGACCCTCAAAGTTGCGGTTGAATGTGCGAAGTGAAATACCCTTCGAGTTGGGTGATTGACCCATGCCAATACAAGGACCGCAAGCGCTTTCAAGAATGCGTGCGCCTGCATCAATCATCTTTGACAGTGCACCGTTACCGGCAATCATATTAAGAACTTGCTTAGAACCGGGTGCAATTGAAAGTGAAACATCGGGATGAACAGTTTTTCCGTCAAGTATGTAGGCAACTTTCAACATATCAAGTAATGAACTGTTGGTGCAAGAACCGATGCAAACCTGGTCAATCTTCATACCCTCAAGTTCACTGACAGATTTGATGTTATCTGGAGAGTGAGGACAAGCAAGCATTGGTTCAAGAGTTGAAAGATTGATGTCAATCTGTTCGTCATAAACAGCATCTTCATCTGCTTTAAGCTCTGTCCAAACATCTGCACGTTGTTGTGCGCGCAAGAAATCAAGAGTGATTTCGTCAGAGGGGAATATTGATGTGGTTGCACCAAGTTCGGCGCCCATATTTGTAATGGTTGCTCTTTCGGGAACAGAAAGAGTTTTTACACCATCACCGCAATATTCTATTACCTTACCAACGCCGCCTTTAACAGACATTCTGCGTAACACTTCAAGAATAACATCCTTTGCGGCAACCCAAGAGTTAAGCTTACCTGTAAGGTTAACCTTAACAACCTTTGGATAGGTGATGTAGTAAGCACCGCCACCCATAGCAACAGCAACATCAAGACCGCCGGCACCGATAGCAATCATACCAAGACCACCACCGGTGGGGGTGTGACTGTCAGAGCCGATAAGAGTTTTGCCGGGGATGCCAAAACGCTCAAGATGAACCTGATGACAAATACCGTTGCCGGGTCTGCTGAAATAGATGCCGTGCTTTTTGGCAATGGAGCCGATGAAACGGTGGTCGTCTGCATTTTCAAAACCCGACTGCAAAGTGTTGTGGTCAATATAAGCAACAGATCGCTCTGTTCTGACACGTGGAATACCCATTGCTTCATATTCAAGGTAAGCCATTGTGCCGGTAGCATCCTGAGTTAGAGTTTGGTCAATTCTTATACCGATTTCCTGACCTTTGACAAACTCACCGTCTACCAAATGTGCTTTTAAAATCTTTTCAGTAAGTGTAAGTCCCATTTTTCATACCTCTTAATATTTTTTGGCTAAAAACCCATACTGTAAATTTTATCAAAAAAATCATTATATGTCAATCGTTCATATTACTAAATAACCCTAAATATACAACAATTATTATACTTAAATTACAAAATTGAGGTATATGCCTTGCTTCTTGACAAAAATTAGATGTATGTGTAGAGTTGAAATAAAAAATTGTTTCTGTGGTGGTATAAATGTCAATTAAAAAAGATGAATTGTTGCACCTAGCCGAGTTGGCAAAACTATCATACAGTGATAGTGAAATCGACAACCTTATTTCAGAGTTTGATTCAATAAACGACTTTGCTGATACTATCAATGATTC
>JAZOLY010000004.1:0-22657 GCA_045653445.1 Acutalibacteraceae bacterium | reverse complement strand
CTAATTCTTTTGGTTTGAATATATAAGATCAATCGATCTACAAACATGTATGAACAGAAAATTACCGTTGCTTGATTTGACAAATTGTTCCTTAACATATCTAACACAGTTAATACTATATATACTGCAACCATTGTTAATGCACTGTATTTGTATCTTTTAATATTATCTCTCGGCAAATTATTCACCCCCAAAAACAATTCTCAAATTGAGGTTGGCATTAAATGTCAACCCCAGTTTGAGTTATTTATTAGAATACGGAGTAAGAACCCAATGCCCAAATAGCCGCCGCACCACCAATTAGGAACCCTGCTGCTGCAACTCTACTCACCGTAGCGACCTTAAGACCAATACTGATCATAACTCCACTGAGTTTTGCACAAGCTGCCCAATATGAAGCAAAAACTGTTGCAATACTCTTGCCTACTACACCGATACCACATTTTTCCAGTATATACCCAATACCAGAAATAATAGTCAAGCACCCGGCTAAGTTTCTTGCAAATGTTTTTCCACTCCAACCTGCCTCAACATACTCCATCTCATTGTCATTAACAACAGCGTAATTGCTAGGCATTACGAGGGTTCCATTATAACACATTTCCATTTGTTTTTCGCTGTCGGTTAGCTACTCCGTTAGCAGTTGTGATTGTATGTAAACGCATATGCATGCAACACAGAGAACACCGCACCCTATCTTCTTGTGTGAACTCTTTATTTCTTTTCATAAGAAATAAAGAGTTGTATAATGCAATCAAAAATTCCCCATAAAAATCCTGCTAAGAACATATTTTTACTATAATCAACAAAACAACAAACAAAAATACCAACCAAAAGAGAAATACAAAAACTAATAAAGTAATATTTGTACTTGTGTTTAAGGATTAATATTCCTTTAAAATGTTTTTTCAGTAAGCTAAAAATAAACAATGATACTACCATTGCAATAAGCATACATCCAACAAATTTCATTTAATCCACCTCCTTATCTTCGTCTTTCTAGTCCTTATCCCACAATTATTTTAAGAAACACAAAGGGACGCTTCTCCTTGTGTTTCTGTACATTTTTTGCTTGTTCACTTTACGGTGTTAAAAACATTAATACAACTAAAGAGAGAAATAATACTATGGCAATTGAAGTAAGAATGATTATACGAACGATTTTATGATGTTTAATATCGGTTTTATTGCTCTTCATATGCAGAAATAATCCTATCATATATGGAGCATATATAATCCAAAATCCATTAATTTTCTCTGCCCATATAAGTTCTATTATTATACCTAAAAATGATAAAAAGTAAAAAATATAAGGGATATATTTTGTAAAAAATTTTTTCATTAAAATCACACTTTCATTACAAAGTACCTACTTTGAAAGAGACAAAGGGACGGTTCTCTTGTCTCCTGTTGCGAAGTAACATATCGATAAAAGCAGAAAGCGCATAGCTTTCTGCTTTTTTATAACTATTCGTCTTCCTCTTCAGTTTGAGGTAACTTTTCAATTCTTACACGCTCGATTCGGCGCTCACTTACACCCTCAACGGTAAATTCGCAACCTGCAACGGTTACAGAAATATTCTCGTTTTCGTCGGGGATTCTGCCAATAATCGACATTATCATACCGCCAACCGTATCATAGTCACCCTCGGGCAATTCGGTATCAAGCAGGTCGGATATTTCGTCAACCAAAGCAGTGCCGTCAACGGTAAATGTAGTCTCGTCAATCTGCTCGATATTATCCTCATCCTCGTCGTCATACTCGTCCTGAATATTACCGACTATGGACTCAAGCAAATCTTCAATTGTAACAAGACCTGCTGTACCGCCGTATTCGTCCGACACAATGCACATCTGCAGATGCTTTTCGGTCATTTCGGTAAAAAGTTCACCGCAACGCTTACTTTCGGGCACAAAATGAGCCTTGCGAAGCAGACTGCCAAGTTCACCCTTAGGCAAATCGTGACCTACATATTTAAGCAGGTCTTTAACATATATAATACCCTTAATATCATCAATATCTCCGTCATAAGCAGGGATACGGGAGCAACCCTCGGTAATAGCCAACTTAACAACATCATCAAGGGTGCTGTCGTTAAGGTCAACGGCAACCATATCGGTGCGGTGGGTCATAACCTCGGATGCAACAATATCGTCAAACTCAAAGATATTGTTTATCATTTCAGCCTGATTTTCTTCAATAGCGCCCGTTTCTTCACCTGCATCAACAAGAAGCAGAATTTCGTCCTCGGTAACCGCCTTTTCCTCTTTGTTGGGGTCAACACCAAACAGGCGGAGCACCAAATTGGTAGATACCGAAAGCACCGCCACAAAAGGACGGGAAATTGCCTTGATAAAACCAAGTGCACCCACAACGGCAAAAGACACCTTTTCGGGATTGTGCATTGCTATGCGCTTTGGTACAAGTTCGCCCAAAACCAATGAAAAGTACGACATTATAACAGTGATAATAACCACTGATGCGCCGTCTATAAAGGGAATTGCCGACTTATCGGTTATACTGCCAATTTCAACAAGCCAATCAGACAGCAGTTTTGAAAAACTTGTAGCGGCGCTTGCAGAGGTCAAGAAGCCTGCAAGGGTTACACCGATTTGAATAGTGGACAAAAAACGGGATGAGTCATCGGTAAGCTTTAATATTTTTTTAGCCTTACGATTACCATCTTCTGCCATTTTTGCCATTTTGTTAGTGTTAAGCGAGATAATGGCAATCTCACTCATTGCGAAGAATGCGTTAATCAGTATCAAACAAAACAGCAAAACTATCTGCCAGATGATACTATTAGGCCCAGGGTCGTCTGTCATTTTAAAATAAACTCCTCTCAATATAAGAAATCACAGTAATAATAACCTATATTTTACATTTTGTCAACAAGGCTTGGTTTTATAACGGTTATAGATGGCATTTTTTGATTTTTTCGCCTCTTTTACTGTAAATTTCCTTAAAGTTTGTGCATTTTTTATCAAAATGCCTATTTACATAGGCGTGTAAAAGTGTTAATATATATGTGTATGTAAATATGTCGGTAATCTCGTGTTACCCCCATAATAATACCAACTAAATTTCTTTTCTAAGGAGGAGCAATCCAAAATGGCAAGAAAAATGAAAACAATGGATGGTAATAACGCTGCGGCACACGTGTCCTATGCGTTTACCGAAGTAGCCGGTATTTATCCGATTACTCCCTCATCCCCCATGGCAGACTATGTTGACATGTGGTCAGCAAACGGTCTGAAAAACATCTTCGGCACCACCGTTAATGTGGTAGAGATGCAGTCTGAAGCAGGTGCTTCCGGTACCGTTCACGGTTCACTGGCCGCCGGTGCTTTGACCACCACCTACACCGCATCACAGGGCTTGCTGTTGATGATCCCCAACATGTACAAAATCGCCGGTGAGTTGTTGCCTTGCGTATTCCACGTATCTGCACGTTGCGTAGCAAGCCACGCTCTTAACATCTTCGGCGACCACTCTGACGTATATGCATGCCGTCAAACCGGTTTCGCAATGCTTGCAGAGAGCAATCCTCAGGAAGTTATGGACCTTGGTGCAGTTGCTCACTTGGCATCTATCAAGGGCCGCGTTCCCTTCATCAACTTCTTTGACGGCTTCCGTACTTCACACGAGCTTCAGAAGATTGAGGTTTGGGACTTTGACGACCTTAAGGAAATGACCGATATGGATGCTGTTGAAGCATTCCGCAAGCGCGCTCTTAATCCTGACCGCCCTGTAATGCGCGGCTCACACGAAAACGGCGACATCTTCTTCCAGCACCGTGAGGCTTGCAACAAGTACTATGATGCAATGCCCGCTATTGTTGAAGAATATATGAACAAGGTTAATGCTAAGATTGGCACTGACTACAAGCTCTTCAACTACTACGGCGCACCCGATGCAGAGCGCATCATCATTGCAATGGGCTCTATCTGCGACGTTGCAGAAGAAGTTATCGATTACCTTAACGCTGCAGGCGAAAAGGTTGGTCTTGTAAAGGTTCGTTTGTATCGTCCTTTCTCTGCTGAAAAGCTTGCAGAGGCCATTCCTGCAACCGCAAAGAAAATTGCTGTTCTTGATCGTACTAAGGAGCCCGGCTCTTTGGGCGAACCCCTTTATCTTGACGTTGTTGCCGCTCTTGCTGCAACCGGCAAAACTGCTACTGTAATCGGCGGCCGTTACGGTCTCGGTTCAAAGGATACTCCTCCTTCAAGCGTGTTCGCTGTATATGACGAGCTTAAGAAGGACGAGCCTAAGAAGCAGTTCACCATCGGTATCGTTGACGACGTTACCAACCTTTCACTTGAAGAGAAGCCCGCTCCCAACACTGCTGCTCCCGGCACCATCGAGTGCAAGTTCTGGGGTCTTGGCGGTGACGGTACCGTAGGTGCTAACAAAGACTCTATCAAGATTATCGGTGACCACACCGACAAGTATGTTCAGGCATACTTCCAGTATGACTCTAAGAAGACCGGCGGTATCACCATTTCTCACTTGCGTTTTGGTGACAAGCCTATCAAGAGCCCCTACTACATCAACAAGGCTGACTTTGTTGCCTGCCACAACCCCTCTTATGTAATGAAGGGTTACAAGATGGTTAACGACGTTAAGCCCGGCGGTGTATATCTTATCAACTGCCAGTGGAATATGGAAGAGCTTGAGAAGAATATGCCAGCTGAAGCAAAGCGTTACATCGCACAAAACAACATTCAGCTTTACACTGTTAACGCTATCGACATCGCCGCAGAAATCGGCCTTGGCAAGCGTACCAACACTGTTCTTCAGTCTGCATTCTTTGCACTTTCAAAGGTTCTTCCCGCTGAGGAAGCAATCGGTTATATGAAAGAAAAAGCCCAGAAGTTTATGAAGAAGGGTAAAGAAATCGTTGAGATGAACGAAAAGGCTATCGACGCCGGCGCAACCGCATTCGTTAAGATTGACGTTCCTGCTTCTTGGGCAACCATCGCTGACGATGCTGCTCCTGCTGCTTCAGAAGGTCCCGACAAGCTTGTTAAGATGGTTGACGGCATCATGTTCCCCGTTGGCAAGATGGATGGCGATTCACTGCCTGTATCTGCATTCGAGGATTGTGCAGACGGTACCTTTGAACAGGGTGCATCTGCTTACGAAAAGCGCGGCGTTGCAGTTCTCGTTCCCGAGTGGAATGCAGAAAGCTGCGCACAGTGCAACAAGTGCTCATTTGTTTGCCCCCATGCTACCATCCGTCCCTTCGCTCTTTCTGAGGAAGAGGCTGCTGCAGCACCTGCAAACACCAAGTTTGGTACTAAGCCCATCTTCAAGACCGGCTACAAGTACACCCTCGCTGTATCTCCTATGGATTGTATGGGTTGCGGCGTATGTATCGGCGAATGTCCCACCAACTCACTTAAGATGGTATCTCGTGAAAGCCAGATGGCAGAGCAGGAAGTATTTGATTACTGCGTAGCCAACGTTTCTGAGAAGAACGACATCAGCCCTGCTATGAACGTTATCACCAGCCAGTACAAGAAGCCCTTGCTCGAGTTCTCAGGCTCTTGCGCAGGTTGTGCAGAAACCGCTTATGCTCGCCTCGTAACTCAGCTCTTCGGCGACAGAATGTACATCTCTAATGCAACCGGTTGCTCATCCATTTGGGGTGGCCCCGCTGCAACTTCACCTTACACCACCAATGCAAAGGGTCAGGGTCCTGCTTGGGCTAACTCTTTGTTTGAGGATAATGCCGAGCACGGTCTTGGTATGTATCTTGGTCAAAAGGCTATCCGTGACCGCTTGTTAGCACAGGTTCAGGAAATGGCTGCTTCTGACAAGGCTTCTGCCGAGTTCAAGGCTGCTGCTGACGCTTACGTTGCTTCTTATGAGGATGGCAATGCAAACGTTGCTGCTACCGATGCTTTGATTGTTGAGCTTGAAAAGGCTGCCGCACAGGGTTGCCCCACTGCTCCCGAAGTATTGGCAAGCAAGGAATACCTCTCTAAGAAGTCTGTTTGGATCTTCGGTGGTGACGGTTGGGCATACGATATCGGCTTCGGCGGTGTTGACCACGTTCTTGCTTCAGGCAACGACGTAAACATCTTCGTATTCGATACCGAGGTTTACTCAAACACCGGCGGTCAGGCATCTAAGGCTTCACAGATTGGTCAGGTTGCACAGTTCGCTGCTGCAGGTAAGGCTATCGCTAAGAAGTCTCTTGCCGAGATTGCTATGTCTTACGGCAACATCTACGTTGCACAAATCGCTATGGGCGCAGATATGAACCAGACCCTCAAGGCTATCCAAGAGGCTGAGGCATATCCCGGTCCTTCACTCATCATCGGTTACGCTCCTTGTGAGATGCACTCTATTAAGGGTGGTATGGTTAACTGCCAGAACGAGATGAGAAAGGCTGTTGCTTGCGGTTACTGGAATATGTACCGCTTCAATCCTGCCGCAAAGGCACAGGGCAAGAATCCTCTTACCCTTGACAGCAAGCCTGCTACTGCAGATTATAAGGAGTTCATCCTTGGCGAAGCAAGATACGCTTCTCTTACCCGCTCATTCCCCGAGCGTGCTGAGGCTTTGTTTGACAAGGCAGCAGAAAACGCTAAGGAGCAGAGAGCACACCTTGAGAAGTTGGTTGAGCTTTATAAGCCCGAATAATTTGCAACAACTCGCTATTGCATAACAACAAAGTCCGATGAGCGTTAGCTCTTCGGACTTTGATTTTTGTGAGGTAAAGTATGTTTGATATAAAGCAAATCAAGTTGTTTTTGTTTGATATGGACGGCACCATCTATCTTGGTGACCGTTTGTTTGAGCCCACCATTCCCCTGCTGAACACTATTAAGGAGCAGGGCAAGCGGTATCTGTTTATGACCAACAATTCATCAAAAAGCGTAGAGGCTTATGTTGAAAAATTGCCTAAGCTTGGCATCACCGCCTCAAAAGAGGATTTTATGACCTCGTCACAGGCAACGGCATATTTTCTTAAAAAGAATTATGCTGATAAGCTCATTTTTGTGTCGGGTACTCAGTCTTTTAAAAAGGAATTGCGGGATTCAGGGCTTAACATAACAGACGAAAGGCAAGATGGTATCGGCTGTATCGTTTGCGGCTTTGATACCGAACTGACCTTTAAAAAACTTGAGGATTTAAAGCATACTTTTGCTAGATAAAGATTTGCCATACTTTGCCGCCAATCTTGATTTGGTATGCCCCTCTGAATACGGATATGTACCCGATTGCGGCTCGGTAAGTGAGATGCTTTATAACGCCACAGGCCGCCGTCCCATCGGCATCGGCAAGCCCAGTCCCCTTATGGTTGAACTTGCCCGCGATAAATGGGGCACCGCAAAGGAAGAAACTATGGTTATCGGTGACAGGCTTTATACCGATATTGCCTGCGGCAAAAATGCAGGAATTCCTACTGTGTTGGTTCTTAGCGGAGAAACCGATATGGCAATGGCAGAAGCCTCGCCCCACAAGGCCGATATTATTTTAGACGATATCGGCGTGTTGCTTGAACAGTTAAAAGGATAAAAAATCCCTATGGTTGCTAATCAACCATAGGGATTTTAATTCAATTTTTTGTTAATTTCAACAAAGTATTGCTTTTTTATACAATTTGTGGTACTGTAATAATAGCAAAATACATATTTTGCTAGTCTATTTTAGAGGAGATTTTTTATGAAAACAAGAGCAGAACTAAAAGCAATGGCAAAAGAACAAATCAAAGGCAAAATTGGAATTTTGTTCGTAATCACCTTGATTATCGGCGTTATTTCATTTGTTGCAGGTTTGGTGTTAAGTTTTATCCCCGGTGGCGGACTTATTGCTACAATTATTATCACACCCGCCTTTACCATCAGCCTTTTGAGAGTTTATCTTAACCTTGCTAACGGCGTAAATCCCGAAGTGAAAGATACTTTTTCCGGTTTTGACGATTTTTGGAGCGCATTTAAAGTAACCTTCTTGGTTGGTCTTTTCACTTATTTGTGGAGCTTGCTCTTTATAGTTCCCGGTATTATCAAGGCTTGTTCTTACTCACAGGCAACCCTTATCGTTGCTGAAAATAAAGGTATGCCCGCTCTTAAGGCTATCAACCTTTCTAAAGCAATGATGGAAGGTCACAAAATGGACTTCTTTATTCTTGGCCTTTCTTTCATCGGTTGGGGAATACTCGGTGCATTCACCTTCGGTCTTTTGTACATCTGGCTTGCTCCTTATATGCAGGCAACTCTTATCAACTTCTACAATGATTTGAAGCCTGCCGCACCTGTTGCAGCAGAGCCCGAAACTGTTGTAGCTGAATAATTTAAAATACAATTTAAGGCGGTGCCAATGGCACCGCCTCTTTTGAACCACGCGACTATCGCGTGGTTTTCGCTATACAAAAAAAGCCCTATGGGTGCTGATAGCACCCATAGGGCTTTTACAAATCTTAAAGAATAATTGAGGTACCGTCCATTTCTTCAGGTTGAGGAAGATCCATCAACTTAAGAATGGTGGGAGCAATATCACACAACTTGCCACCCTCGCGGAGAGTGCAATCCTTACCGATTACCACAAAGGGTACGGGATTGGTGGTGTGAGCGGTAAATGCGGAGCCGTCGGTATCTACCATTCTGTCGGCGTTGCCATGGTCTGCAGTAAGAAGCATTACGCCACCCATCTTTGCAGTAGCCTCTGCCACTCTGCCAACGCAGGTGTCAACAGTCTCAACCGCTTTAACTGCGGCATCAAACACGCCTGTGTGACCAACCATATCGCAGTTTGCAAAGTTAAGCACAACAACGTCGTACTTGCCGCTTTCGATAGCCTCAACAACCTTGTCGCAAACGGGCTCTGCGCTCATTTCGGGTTGCATATCATAGGTAGCAACCTTGGGGGATGCAACAAGAATTCTGTCCTCACCCTCAAACTCAACCTCACGGCCGCCGTTAAAGAAGAAGGTTACGTGAGCATACTTTTCGGTTTCTGCAATACGAAGCTGGGTTTTGCCCATCTTTGCAAGATACTCACCCAAAGTATTGTTAAGTGACTGAGGCTTGAATGCAACCTGAACATTAGGCATAGATGCATCATACTGAGTCATACAAACATAGTAAACATCCTGTCTGCCGCCTTTACGCTCAAAGCCGTTAAAGTCGTCATCCACAAAGGTACGGGTAATTTCGCGTGCGCGGTCAGGACGGAAGTTGAAGAATACAACCGAGTCACCGCTCTTAATACGCTCTGTGCCATCCACAACAGTGGGAAGCACAAACTCGTCGGTCAAATACTTGCCGTCGCCGTCAATAGTCTTGTAAGACTCGCGAACGGCAGCAGCGGCATCAGCAGTCTGATTGCCTTCGCCATAGACGAGTGCTGAATATGCAAGACCGACTCTGTCCCAACGGTTGTCGCGGTCCATACCGTAAAAACGGCCCATAACAGTGGCAATTTTGCCAACGCCTATCTCGGCAAGCTTGGCATTGCAAGCGTCAATAAAATCTGCCGCAGATGCAGGGGGAACGTCACGTCCGTCAAGCAGAGCGTGGATATAAACGCGGGTAAGACCTGCCTTTTTAGCCATATCAACAAGGGCATAAAGATGCTCGATGTGACTGTGAACACCGCCGTCAGAAAGCAGCCCCATAAAGTGAAGGGCGCTATCCTTAGCCTTGCAGTTTTCGATAGCACCGCAAAGTGCCTCGTTAGAATAAATGTCACCATCTTTTGCAGACTTGGTGATGCGGGTTAATTCCTGATAAACAACTCTGCCTGCGCCGATGTTGGTGTGACCAACCTCACTGTTACCCATCTGACCGTCGGGAAGACCAACATCCATACCTGATGCGCCGATAGCGGTGGCAGGATTTTCACTCATAATGCGGTCAAGGTTGGGAGTTGCGGCAGAGAATATGGCATTGCCCTCGTTAACGGGGTTGATGCCGAAGCCGTCCATAATAGTAAGAACAACGGGTTTTTTCATCATTTTCTCCTTACTTGCTTGCAGCCTTTACGATAACAGAGAAATCTGCTGCCTTAAGTGATGCGCCGCCGATAAGACCGCCGTCAACATCCACTCTGCTAAGAAGCTCGTCAGCATTGCCTGCATTCATAGATCCGCCGTACTGAATAGTAACAGTCTCTGCACACTTGGGGCAATAGATTTCTGCCAAGGTGTTACGGATAACAGCGCAAACCTCTTGTGCCTGGTCAGCGGTAGCAGTTCTGCCGGTGCCGATAGCCCAAACAGGCTCGTAAGCGATGATAATCTTGTCAAGCTTGTCTGCAGGGATGCCCTGAAGAGCAATCTTGGTCTGCATTGCAACCAACTCGTTGGTAACACCCTGGTCGCGCTGCTCAAGATACTCACCAACGCAAACGATAGCGGTAAGACCTGCCTCAACAGCAGCAACAGTGCGCTTGTTTACGGTAACATCGGTGTCGCCAAAATAGGTACGACGCTCACTGTGACCGGTGATAACGTAGTCAACGCCTGCGGCAACAAGCATATCGGCAGAAATTTCGCCAGTGTATGCGCCGCTCTTTTCCCAGTGGCAGTTCTCGGCGCCGATTTTGATGTTGCTGCCCTTTGCAGCCTCAACTGCGGCGGCAATATCAATGTAAGGAACGCAGAGCACAACGTCGCAATCTGCATCAGCCACAAGGGGCTTCATTTCGTTAATAAGAGCAGTAGTCTCTGCAGGGGTTTTGTTCATTTTCCAGTTGCCGGCAATAACGGCCTTACGAACAGATTTTTTCATAACAAACATCCTTTCGGTATTCATAACATTATAATCGGGAGGAACGGCGTTTGCAGTCCTCCCGAATAAAATTGCAGTTTAATTATTTGTCGTTAGCAGCAGCTACACCGGGAAGCTCTTTACCCTCGAGGAATTCAAGAGAAGCGCCGCCACCGGTAGAGATGTGGCTCATCTTGTCACCGAAGCCAAGGTTGTTAACTGCAGCGGCAGAGTCGCCACCGCCGATAATAGTGATAGCATCGGTATCTGCCAAAGCCTGAGCAACAGTAACAGTACCGTTTGCAAGGCTGGGATTCTCAGAAACGCCCATAGGTCCGTTCCAAACAACAGTCTTTGCAGACTTAACAGCATCAGCAAACAACTTTGCACTGTCAGGACCGATATCAAGACCCATCCAACCGTCTTCAATAAGGGTTGAGGGGAATACTTTAGTCTCGATAGGAGCATCGATGGGATCGGGGAATGCCTTGGTTGCAACGTTATCAACAGGAAGAAGAATCTTTACGCCCTTTTCCTCTGCACGCTTAAGCATTTCCTTGCAGTAGTCAATCTTGGTCTCGTCAACCAAAGAATCGCCAACCTTGTGACCCTGAGCGGTGATGAAGGTGTAAGCCATACCGCCGCCGATGATAAGGGTATCAGCCTTGTTAAGAAGATTCTCAATAACGCTGAGCTTGTCGGCAACCTTTGCACCGCCAAGGATGCAAACGAAGGGACGAACAGGATTTTCAACAGCGTTGCCAAGGTACTGAAGCTCTTTACCCATAAGGTAGCCTACAACACTGGTTTCAACATATTCGGTAACACCAACGGTTGAGCAGTGTGCTCTGTGAGCGGCACCGAAAGCATCGTTAACATAAATTTCGCAAAGAGAAGCAAGTTCTTTTGAGAAAGCCTCACCGTTCTTGGTCTCTTCAACGCGATAACGGGTGTTCTGAAGAAGAACAACGTCGCCGTCTTTCATAGCCTCAACTGCGGCACGGGCATTTTCGCCAACAACGCAGTCATCAGCAGCAAAAACAACGGGCTGACCGAGATGCTGAGCCAAACGTTCGGCAACAGGAGCCAAAGACAACTCGGGCTTGGGCTCGCCCTTCGGCTTGCCAAGGTGTGAGCAAAGGATAACCTTGCCGCCGTCTGCAATAAGCTTTTTGATGGTGGGGAGTGCTTTTACAATACGGTTTTCGTCAGTGATAACGCCGTTTTTGAGAGGCACGTTGAAGTCACAACGCACAAGCACTTTTTTGCCCTTGACGACGATATCGTCAACAGTTTTTTTGTTAAGAGTGTTCATAAATTAACATCCTTTCGTAAGGTTGATTAACAATAGCATAGCATACCTAATATATTTTAATACAAACTTTACCATTTTTCAAGAGAATAATTTGAGTTTAACCGCTTTTTATTTAGTTTGTCCAAAAATTGACAAGTTAACCCTCCACCCTTGCACGCATAGTTGCATTCGTGGAATAACATTTACGATATACTTGGCTTTACATTATTATTGCAATCGTCTAATTGTCCCCAAAAAAATAGGATTTGTCCCCAAAAAAATAGGATTAATATTGACATGTTTTTGTGACCGTGCTACAATAATATTTGAATATAAAGTGAAAGTTTATCAAAACAGACAGATGATTTTGCTTTTGCATTTTAATTATACATGGAGGGATATTTTATGAAGAAAATTATTAGTATGGTCATAGTCGTTATTATGGTGTTTTCTTTTGGCTTTTTCTCCACAGGCTGTAAAAACGGCGGTGATGATGGAAGCAACAATAATAAATTCGGCAATGCAATACCCGGTGGTACGACAGATGTTAGCACAGAGGTGCTTGAGGCTCTGCAAGACTCCGGCGAAATATCTATGTATATGCTTGACAACGGATCAAGTGTAAAGGGTAATGAAAGTGAATGGTTTAAAGAGTTTCTTGACTATTACGAGCAAGTTTACAACGGTACCGTTTCTGTCAGAAATATGGTAACAGATAACTGGGAAGGAAAGTTCCTTGTCGAGTTTGCAAGTGGTGATAATCCTGATCTTTTTCACCTTATGGAAACAAACTTCCCGAAATTTGTCAACCGCGGAATGGTTTATTCAGTAAAAGAAATGAAAGAAATGAATGTTGTTGGGTTTGACCATCCTCAGCTAACTAAGGATTTTGACCTTGTTTCTTCTCATTTTAAATTCAATGGCGAACTTTACACCTTCTGCACCAATATGGCAGAGTCAGATATGCTGTTTGTAAACGAAGACCTTTTCAAGAAGTATTCAGTCAAATCTCCATCAGCATATTATAAAGAAGGTATTTGGAACTGGAAAAGCTTTGAAAAGTGTGCATCCGAGATTACCCGTGATACCGACGGTGACGGCTTAAATAATGTTTTTGGATATTACGGATGGGATGGAAACTTTATCATCACTGCAGCAGGCGGTGAGCTTGTTCATCTGAATGACAACGGAAAACTTTCAGTTGGTCTTTCTGATAGTGCTACAATAAAGGGACTTGAAAATTACGCAAATATTTACTCAAAACTTAAATGCGCATCAAATTCCGACAACTTCAGAAAAGGCGAACTTGCTATGATAGCATTTTTGCCTCAGAACAACTATGATATCCAGTGCGGAGAAAACGGACAAAAGTACAGTTTTGAATGGTCAATGGTACCCTTCCCGCTTGATGATCAAAGCAATACGAATCGTATCCGTTCCGGCAAAAGCTATGCTTGGGCTGTTGCGTCAAGCGCAAAAAATCCGCAAGGATGCATCAACTTTATGATTGCTTTGCGTACGTATAAAGAGGTAAATCCCAATCCGTATGAGTTTGATTATACAAAGTTATTTAACGACGAGCAGATTCAGATGATTGAGGATTGCACTCGTCAAATGGTTGTACCTATTTTCCACGGTGTTGGTACTATTTGGAGTGCTCAGTGGGATTTCTGGGGAATGATTAAAAGAGGAGCAGCACCGTCTGAAATAATCAATACATACAACCCGATGTTTGAAGCACAGGTTGCTATTGAAAACGAAAGCGCTACAAAGTAATTGTTGAATTACTACTCTTAGGAAGGTTTAATTGGTGCATAAATATGGATATGAATAAAATTAGAAAGATAATATCTTTATTGCTTTTAAATTTCGTGGTTGTTTCGTGTTGTGCATGCTCCGGCAATAAAAACAACGCACCATCAAATTCACAGTCAGATCTAACATCGCAATCCTCACAAAAAACAGATTCTGAATTTGCAGGAAAATATTTTGATACTGATATATGGGAAGCTGTTCCAATGATTTCTCAGGAGCTTATTGACGCCGGTTATGAGAATAGCGAGGCTTGTCAGGTATCTACATATATGACTCTTGATCCGGTTGACGGTCAAACCGGATATTACTGCACCGATATAGGCGGTATTTGGCGTACAAAGGACGCAGGCAAAACTTGGGAGCCGTGCAATATCGGCTATTACGCAGGCGGCGGTACCGGAGCACGTATTGACCCGCACAATATTGATCGTGCAATTATGATTGGAGCTAACACCAACTATAACACCTCCAACGAAATCTACTTGACAACCAACGGTGGGGACACTTGGAAGAAAACGCTTAGTTCTGGTGATAAAGGTTACATTGGATGCTTAGGCACTCACTTTGACTTCCGCATTCAGGTTGCTTACGATGAAACCAGTTATGATGAAAAAATCGGTGGCAGCGCGGTAGTCTATTGGGACCGTGAAAACTATACAGAACAACCAGAGGAAGCGAAAAAAAACAACCACCCTGCGATTTATAAATCAACCGACGGTGGCGAAACCTGGACCGAATTGAAGAACACCGAAGCTTACGCAGGGGGCTACATCGTAGTTAACCCAAAGGATGGACGTGTTGCCGTATCAAATGAGAAGGGTGCTTGGGTATCTTCAGACGGTGGAAAATCATGGAAGAAGGTCAGCGACCTTGCCATCACGTCGCTAATAGGCGTGCGTACACACCCCAACAATCTGTATGCGCTGACAAACGACGGCCTGTACGTTTCTACCAATTTCGGTGACAGTTTTAATAAGGTTGATGGCGATTTCCCCAGTGGCGTTATGAACGCGTCAAATTTGCGAGTCAGTCCCGCCGACCCAAACTATATGCTGTTTTTGTGGCAAGGCGAAGATTCTTACAACTTTAAGACCTTTTTCTCTCATGACGGCGGTAAAACCTGGGATAGATCTAAACAGGACAAAAGCGGAATATGGATCCCTATGAACTCATGGATGGGGAATTTTTGGTTTAGCCCTGTAGATAAAAACTATGTTATCGCCAATGAGTACCGCTCTGAAGACGGCGGCAAAAGCTTCTTTGTGTCAACAAAAGGCTTCAACGCTATTTGTGTAGGCGGAAGACTTACCGTAAATATTAACGATAACCGCTATATGGCATTAGGCAGTCAGGACTATAACGGAGGCTTCTCCACCGACTACGGAAAAACGTGGACATATGTTAACTGGTCGGGACATGAATGGGGCGGCTTCACATACGGAGCATATTGTATAAACGATAAGATAGTCGTTTCGACAAATTCAGAAGGATGGGGCACCCCCGGTGAGCTTGTTTATACGAAAGACGGCGGAAAAACTGTCATCCACACCGGGTTGGAGGTAAACGGCACACGTGCCGGATATGCGGCGCTCGGCAAAGATAACATTTGCTTTATGGGTGAATGGCGTACCGATGACTATTGTGAAACATGGACCAAGATGGACGGATGTACCGGTGTGCTTGCACATGATCCTAAAACAGGCAGACTGTTTGGACAGGACAAATCAAAATACAGCGTTGTTTATTCAGATGATGATGGTGTAACGTGGAATACGTTAGGATATTTGGGTCAAAGAGCATCAGACTTAACCTACAATCCAACGAAAAACGTTCTTTATGCTTGCTCTGAATCCCGAATTTTAGTGTTAGATTTGAACGATTCCAAAAAGCTTACGTTTAAGGATGCCGGTATGGATGTTGATAATGCATCCGGACTGTGTCTTGATCCGGAAAATCCTGATATTATGTATGCGGTTGAAAACAACATAGTTTATCGCAAAACAGACGGAGTGAAACGTTCACTTGACGGTGGTAAAACCTGGACTCAGCTGTGCCGCAGACCCGGTGACGGACGCGACAATTGTCCCGACGGCGGTCACGGAACACAAATAGTATTTAACCCAACAACCAGAGAGATATTCACTTCTGGTCTGTGTATGGGCGTTTGGAAGATGAAGGCTGTGCCATCCGATTCAAAAAATTGAATTGTTTGATAGAAATTCAGAGTACTTTTAATAACAAACAGCTTACTGATTATCTATACTGCTATATGAAAGGTCAGAACAAGATTACATCTTGTTCTGACCTTTTTGTGTAACAAAAGCCTCGGGCTTAAGCTTGCCAAGGCGTGAGCAAAGGATAACCTTGACGGCGATATCGTCAACAGTTTTTTAGTGTTCATAAATTAACATCCTTAAAGGTTGATTAACAATAGTATAGCAGACCCACAATCTTTACCATTTTTCAAGAGAATAATTTGAGTTTAACCGCTTTTTATTAAATCCGTCCCGCAGGGACTACCGACATTATTCATTAGCGAAGCGACTTCATTCTTCATTAAAAAAAGGAGGGCTTTCGCCCTCCTTTACAACATTATCTGTCAATATTAAACTGCTCGCCGCAGCCGTAGTTTTCATAAACGTAGTCAATATCCTTATCGCCTCTGCCTGACAGACAAACAAGAATTGAGCCGCTCTTATGCTCCTTAGCATACTTGATAGCGTAGGCAAGAGCGTGTGAGCTTTCGATAGCAGGGATAATACCCTCGTACTTGCAAAGGAGGAAGAATGCCTCCATAGCCTCCTCATCAGAAGCGGGAACGTAGTTAACTCTGCCTGCATCGCGCAGATATGCGTGCTCGGGGCCAACACCGGGGTAGTCAAGACCGCTTGCGATAGAGTAAACGGGCAATGGCTCGCCATTTTCGTCCTGAAGCAGATAACTCTCAAAGCCGTGAAGTCTGCCCTTTGTACCAAACTGCATTGTTGCGGCGTGGTCGCCCACTGCAGAACCGCGACCCAAAGGCTCAACGCCGTAAATGTCAACGGGGTCGGCAAGGAATGGAGTAAACATACCAAGTGAGTTAGAGCCGCCGCCAACACAAGCGCAAACGGCATCGGGGAAAATGCCTGTCATTTCCAAAAACTGCTCGCGAGCCTCAATACCGATAACCGACTGGAAATCGCGCACCATCTTAGGAAATGGATGGGGGCCAAGGGCAGAGCCGATGCAATAAATCGCATTGTCGTACTCTTTAAGATAGGCGTCAAATGCGGCGTCGACAGCCTCTTTAAGTGTTTTAAGGCCGTGTGTAACGGGGATAACGTTGGCGCCAAGCATCTTCATTCTGATAACATTGGGGTGCTGCTTTGCAATATCAACCTCACCCATATAAATGTCGCACTCCATACCGAAGTATGCAGCGGCAGTGGCAAGAGCAACACCGTGCTGACCTGCACCCGTCTCGGCAATAAGCTTTTTCTTGCCCATATATTTGGCAAGCAAGCCCTCACCCATACAGTGATTAAGCTTGTGTGCGCCTGTATGATTCAAGTCCTCGCGTTTGAGATAAATCTGGCAGTTGCCAAAAAGCTTTGACAAACGCTCGCAGTGATAAACGGGAGTGGGTCTGCCCTGAAACTCTTTACGGATACGGCGCAGTTCGTTAATAAACTGTGCAGAGTGGCAAATAGCCTCGTAAGCATCGTTTGCCTCTTTAAATGCAGGCTCAAGTTCTTTTGGCAAAAATGCGCCGCCAAACTCACCGAAATAGCCTTGCTCGTTGGGGAATTCCTTTAAATAATTATCAAAATCTCTGTAATTTTTCATTTTATTTATGTACTCCTTAAAGTTGTGTTGTAGTTTATCTTATTAAATTAGTGAAAGTCGCCATCGTTTTGTAAGCAGTTTCATAAAATCACCTCAGAATATAATAAAACCCTTGCCCAAATTTATGGGACAAGAGCTGAATCCTGCGGTACCACCCAAATTCACCGCAAAAGCGGTGCACTTTGCTCGCACATAATAATGCGATGCCATTGTAACGGATGGCTGCCGTCGCTCATACTTTCGGCAAAAGCCGATTTGTGATTGCCCTCTTGAGTCCATTCATTTGCACTGCAACTGTTGTATTTTCACCCTCAACAACTCTCTGCAAGTGTCAGATGCAAACTACTACTCTCAATCATCGGTTTTCATATACATTTATACTATCACTCTGCAAAGGGGTTTGTCAAGTTTTTTTGCCCTTTTTTAAAAAATATTAGCAAGTGACAGTCGGTTACCATTTATAATATGCAAAATTTTCACCTTTGTGCTGTCTATGTGGGATAAAAGTTCCTCTGCGCCGTCACTGTTAGAAAGGGCAGGCAGCTCTGCCAACTGCTCACCTAATTCTTTGACAAGAGTGTGATTTATAAAAAAACTCAGTTTCCACTCCTGTCGGGCAAACTCCTCTTCTGCCTTTTCAAGTTGCTCTTTTGCCTCGTCAAATTCTTGATTTTCAGCAAAAATAGTCGCTTCGTCAAGCATTTTGCTCATTCTTTCACCGCAAGCGCTAATAGTAATTTGACCCACAGTGCAACTGATGGCAATAAAAAGAATAAGGGCGGCTGCCGCAAAAAGCCTTTTCATTTGTTTTGCTCCTTTTCAATTATGTGGGAGTTGCCCTTTGAATCAAGTGTCATAAGAAAAATTTTGCTCTTTTTCAGTTTTCGGGCGGCTATTATCCCCTTCACCCTTTCGGGTTTTATTTTCATTGCCTCAATAAATCGGCTTTGAATTTTACCGTCGCACACTACGGGAGTGGGCAAACCGTTGTCTTTGATAGTTTTACCTGCCGCAGAGTTAGTCATCGGTCGGTTTTCGGGAGTCAGCATTACCGATACACTGCCGTTGGTCTCTACAATGGCATACTCCACCTCGGTTACGTCAAATATCTGATTTTGGCGCAAGCTTGCAAGCAGGTCATCCATAGTTATTCGCAAGTTTTCCATAGCCTTTTGGTCAATCACGCCTTGGCGGATTATTATTACGGGGCCACCGTTAACAAGTCGTCGCACGCTGCCCGATTTCATTGCAAGCACTGACAAAATAACCTCAAGAGCCACCAGCAATGCCACCGCAGTAAGCCCGTTTATCATAGGCTGAGTGGAATCTTGAATAGGCAGGGAGGCAATTTCAGATACTAAAATGGTGATAACCAGTTCGTTTGGTTGCAAATCACCGATTTGCCGCTTGCCCATTATCCTTAGCCCGACTATTACCGCAATATAAAGTATAGCCGTGCGAATAAGCATTACTATCATAAGCCGCCCCCTGTGATATATAGAATTATTTTGCCGTACACTGCAATTTTTATGCATTTTTCACTTGACAAGGGATAACGAGTGTGATATTATACTTGTTGTCATTTGAATACGGAGAGGTATCGAAGTGGTCATAACGAGGCGGTCTTGAAAACCGTTTGCCCAAAAGGCACAAGGGTTCGAATCCCTTCCTCTCCGCCAAAAAAACGCACTACCCTGTTGGGTAGTGTGTTTTTTATCGGAAGGGATTCGAACCACAAAAGGAAGCGCGAGGGCGAGTTTTAGATTAACAACTGCGCCATATTGGGTGCAGTGCGAAATTAACGATGAGAGCAAGTCTCATCCCCTACAAACTACGAACAAGTGCAAGTGTTACCAAAGCCTTCTCCGGTGGGAGAAGGTGGCACGGCAAAGCCGTGACGGATGAGGCGTAAAGATGCGAACTTTGTTCGCTCGATATATTGCCTGTGGCACTTCGATATGTTTTGCAAGCAAAACTCGATATGCCTATCGGCTCGATATGTTGCTTCGCAACGAGAATTGTGGGATGTCGAGGCGCTTGTCCCTACTTGTTTCTCGGACAGTATATATCCAAACAGCTTTTGCAATCTCTATCACTGTTAGGCATACAACACATAAAATAATCACATTCATCACAACAACATTCAATAACGCTTCCTTTTTCATCTCGGTGTTCGCCATTGCCTTTGCAATCGATACCGTTATTACCGGGCAACAATTCTATACCCGTAACATCAACAATCATATATACGCCTCCTTTATAGACTAATTCATTATATAATGTATTAGTCTATATGTAAAGTGCAAAAATAAGATATTATCTCATTAAAATATGAGTTATGGAGAAATATCTTATGCTAAAGTTAAGAGCAATTGAATTATTAGAAAAACAAGGCAAAACAAAATACTGGCTTTATAAGCAGTTAGGTATGAGTTATCAAAATTTCAGCAAAATGATTAACAATCAAACCAAGTCTATACGGTATGAAAACATTGAAACCTTGTGTCTGCTTTTTGACTGTACTCCCAATGAACTGTTTGAATTTACAAAAGAATAATTTTACGCCGCAGATTTTTTGCGGTGTTTTTCATTTTTCGTCAATTTTTACAATGCAAAACCCTGTTGAATATGTCTCAATGTGGAAATTAAAAAAATTTTTTCCTACATATATATTTATCTTGAAAATCGGTACAAACTATTGTAAAATATACTCGTAATTTTATCAAAAGGACGGCGGCCTTTACTTTTACCGTTATTTTAACCGCCGAATATGGAAGGAAAGTGTTTATTATGTCAAACGAACGCAGAGTAGGTACCATTTCAAGAGGTATCCGTTGCCCCATCATCCGTGAGGGCGACAATCTTGCAGAAATCGTAGCAAACAGTGTTATTGAAGCTGCCCAGATTGAAGGCTTCGAGCTTCGCGACCGCGACGTCATCTCTATGACCGAGTCTATTGTTGCCCGCTCACAGGGTAACTATGCCAGTGTTGATGCCATTGCAGAGGATGTTAAAGCAAAACTCGGCGGTGACACCGTTGGTGTTATCTTCCCCATTCTTTCCCGCAACCGCTTTGCAATTTGCCTCAGAGGTATTGCAAAGGCTGTTAAAAAGGTTGTACTTATGCTCAGTTACCCCTCTGACGAGGTTGGCAACGAGCTTGTAAGTTTGGACAAGCTGGACGAGGCTGGTGTAAACCCCTATTCCGATGTGCTTTCTCTTGAAAAGTACCGTCAGCTTTTCGGCGTTAACAAGCACCCATTTACCGGTGTTGACTATGTTGAATATTATACCGAGCTTGTTCGCGGCTGCGGTGCAGAGGTAGAGATTATTTTTGCCAACAATCCCCGTGCAATTCTTGATTATACCGACCGCGTAATCACCTGCGACATTCACACCCGTCAGCGTACCAAGCGCATCCTCAAGGAAGCCGGTGCAAAGGTTGTCTGCGGTCTTGACGACATCCTTAACGCTCCTGTTAACGGAAGCGGCTACAATGCAAAGTACGGTCTTTTAGGCTCAAACAAATCATCTGAAGATGTTGTCAAACTTTTCCCCAACGAGTGTCAGGATTTGGTGCTTGATGTTCAAAAGCGCATTCTCGATGCCACAGGCAAACACGTTGAGGTTATGGTTTACGGCGACGGCGCATTTAAGGATCCCGTAGGTAAGATTTGGGAACTTGCTGACCCTGTTGTTTCACCCGCTTTCACCGAAGGTCTTAAGGGCACTCCCAATGAACTTAAACTTAAGTATCTTGCTGACAATGACTACAAAGATTTGTCAGGTGAAGAACTTAAAGAGGCTATTTCAAAGAAAATCCGCGAAAAAGACGATGACCTTTTCGGCACTATGGCTGCACAGGGCACCACTCCCCGTCAGATTACCGACCTTATAGGCTCTCTGTGTGACCTTACCAGCGGTTCAGGTGACAAGGGTACCCCCGTTGTTTTGGTACAGGGTTACTTTGACAACTACACCAACTGATTTTAGGCTTTAGGGAGGTTAAAATTATGCAATCAAACGTTAGACCCGAGTCTATGGCTCGTATTACTACAAAAGAATTGGCAGATGCCTTTATTGCTGAGCAGGTTGCCGAAGTTCGCGCACAGGTTGGCGACAAAAAGGTTCTGCTTGCCCTTTCAGGCGGTGTTGACAGTTCTGTTGTTGCCGCTCTGCTTATAAAGGCTATCGGCAAACAGCTTATCTGTGTGCACGTTAATCACGGACTTATGCGCAAGGGCGAAAGTGAGCAGGTTGTTGACGTGTTCGGCAAGGCTCTTGATGCTAACCTTGTTTATATTGATGCAACCGACCGTTTCCTCAATCTTCTTGAGGGCGAGGCAGAGCCTGAGAAAAAGCGCAAGATTATCGGCGGCGAGTTTATTAAAGTCTTTGAAGAAGAGGCAAGAAAACTTACCGACGTTGATTTCTTAGCACAGGGCACCATTTATCCCGACATTCTTGAGAGTGACGGCGTTAAGGCTCACCACAACGTTGGCGGTCTTCCCGAAGATATGAAGATGGAGCTTGTTGAGCCTGTTAAACTGCTTTATAAAGACGAAGTTCGCGTTGTTGGTGAGGCTCTCGGTCTTCCTCACGCTATGGTTTACCGTCAGCCATTCCCCGGCCCCGGATTGGGTGTAAGATGCCTTGGCGCTATCACCCGTGACCGTCTCCACGCTCTGCGTGAGGCTGACGCCATCCTCCGCGAAGAGTTTGACAACTGCGGTCTTGCTGAAAAGGTTTGGCAGTATTTCATCGCAGTGCCCGATTTCAAGAGCGTTGGTGTTAAGGACGACAAGCGTTATGAGGGTTGGCCTGCAATCATCCGCGCCGTTAATACTACCGACGCTATGGGCGCAACTATTGAGGAGATTCCTTACGCTGTGCTTCATAAGATTACCGACCGCATCACCCACGAGGTTGATGGTATCAACCGCGTCCTCCTCGACCTCACTCCCAAGCCTATTGGCACTATTGAGTGGGAATAATACC
>JAZOLY010000003.1:0-36034 GCA_045653445.1 Acutalibacteraceae bacterium | reverse complement strand
CGACGAGGATCACGGCTTTGGCGATGACGAGGACGACGATGTGGGAGTCGGTAGCCTGGGCGGCGACGAGGACGAGGACTAAGGGAGGAATAAACTATGTACGAATTAAACGATTTCAATTCTATTCAAATCAGTATTGCCTCTCCGGAGAAAATTAGAGAATGGTCTTACGGCGAGGTAACCAAGCCCGAAACCATTAACTACCGCACCCAAAAACCCGAGCGCGACGGTCTTTTCTGCGAAAAAATCTTTGGTCCGACCAAGGACTGGGAATGTCATTGCGGAAAATACAAGAGAGGCGCCCGTTATAAGGGTAAGGTCTGCGAAAAGTGCGGTGTTGAAATAACCACCAGCCGTGTGCGCCGTGAAAGAATGGGCCACGTTGAATTGGCTGCCCCCGTTTCACATATCTGGTATTTCAGAGCAATCCCCTCTAAAATGGGTCTTTTGCTCAACCTTTCTCCCAAGCTTTTGGAAAAGGTACTTTATTTCGCTCAGTATATCGTTATCGATCCCGGCGAAACTCCCTTGGCTAAGTATCAGTTACTTACCGAACAGCAATATAGAGGATACCGCGAAAAGTACGAGGATGATTTCGAAGCAGGTATGGGTGCAGAGGCTATCAAAAAGCTTCTTGCCGAAATCGACCTTAAGGCAGAATCGGACAGACTTAAAAAGGAACTTCTTACCGCACAGGGTCAGCGTAAGGTACGCGACATCAAGCGTTTGGAGGTTGTAGAATCCTTCCGTCTTTCCAAGAATAAGCCCGAATGGATGATTTTGGACGTTCTTCCCGTTATTCCTCCCGAAATCCGTCCTATGGTACAGTTGGACGGTGGCAGATTTGCTACCTCTGACCTTAATGACCTTTACAGACGTGTTATCAACCGTAACAACCGTCTTAAGAAGTTGCTTGAACTTGGCGCCCCCGATATTATCGTGCGCAACGAAAAGCGTATGCTTCAAGAGGCTGTTGACGCTCTTATTGATAACGGTCGCCGCGGTCGTTCAGTAACAGGCCCCAACAACCGTGCTCTTAAATCCTTGTCCGATATGCTTAAGGGTAAGCAGGGCCGTTTCCGTCAGAACTTGCTTGGTAAGCGTGTTGACTACTCAGGCCGTTCAGTTATCGTTGTTGGTCCTGAACTTAAGATGTATCAGTGCGGTCTTCCTAAAGAAATGGCAATCGAGCTCTTCAAGCCCTTCGTAATGAAGCGCCTTGTAGAAACCGGTGTTGCTCAAAACGTAAAGACCGCTCGTAAGATGGTTGAGCGTTTGCGCGAAGAGGTTTGGGATGCACTTGGTACCGTTATTAAAGAACATCCCGTTCTTCTTAACCGTGCACCTACACTTCACCGCCTTGGTATTCAGGCATTTGAACCCGTTTTGGTTGAAGGCCGTGCAATTAAACTCCATCCCCTTGTATGTACCGCATACAACGCCGACTTCGACGGTGACCAGATGGCTGTTCACGTACCCCTCTCAGCCGAGGCACAGGCAGAGGCAAGATTCCTTATGCTTGCCGCTAACAACCTGCTCAAGCCTTCAGACGGTAAGCCTGTTACCGTTCCTACACAGGATATGGTTCTTGGCTCCTACTATCTGTCACTTGTTAAGTTTGACGAGGCAGGCTGCAACAAGACCTTCCGCAGTAAAGAAGAAGCAATTATGGCATACGAGAGCAAGGCTGTTGGTCTCCATTCACCTATCCGCGTCCGCGTAACAGGTGAAAAGGATGGCGAGCAGATTACCCGTATGATTGATGCCACCGTTGGCTTCCTCATCTTTAACCAGTCAATTCCTCAGGATTTGGGTTTTGTTGACCGCTCTGTAGAGGGTCACGAGCTTGACCTTGAAATTTGCTTTACCCGTAAGAATCCCGAAAAGGCAATTCTTGAGAGTGAAGAGGATATTATTCAAAACAAGGCAGGCAAGAAGCTCCTTGGCAAGATTATTGACCGTTGCATTAAGTATCACGGTACTTCAGAATCTGCCATCTACCTTGACAATATCAAGTCCACAGGCTATAAATATTCAACTCGCGGTGCTATCACCGTTGCAGTTTGCGACGCTATTATTCCTCCTCAGAAGGCAGAATACGTTAGCGAAGCAGAGTCTACCTTGGATGTAATCAGTGCAAAGTATCGTCGCGGTCTTATTACCAACGACGAGCGTTACAGACTGGTTATCAAGGCATGGAACGAAGCAACCGACAAGGTTTCTGACGCATTGCAGAGCAACTTGGACGAGTACAACCCCATCTATATGATGGCTGACTCAGGCGCTCGTGGTTCTATGAATCAGACTCGTCAGCTTGCAGGTATGCGCGGACTTATTGCTAACACCGCAGGTCGTACCATTGAGGTTCCGATTCGTGCTAACTACCGTGAAGGCCTTAACGTTTTGGAATACTTCATTTCATCTCGTGGTGCACGTAAGGGCTTGGCAGATACCGCTTTGCGTACTGCTGACTCAGGTTACCTTACCCGCCGTCTTGTTGACGTTTCACAGGATGTTATCATCCGTGACGACGACTGCGGCACCGATGAAGGCTTGTTCGTTCGTGATATTAAGGACGGCGACCGTATCATCGAGCCACTCAGCGAGCGTTTGTTCGGCAGATACCTTATCCACGACCTTGTTGACGAGAATGGCAACGTTATTGTTGATAACGAAACTATGATTGGCGATAAAGAGGCAAAGGCTATCTGCAACTATATTGAAGCCAACACTAAGGAAAATGAAGTTCCTGGTATTGCAATCCGTTCTATTTTGGGTTGTCGTGCCCGTCACGGTGTTTGCCGCAAGTGCTACGGTGCAAACCTTGCAAACGGTCAGCCTGTTTCTGTTGGCGAGGCTGTTGGTATCATCGCTGCACAGTCAATCGGTGAACCCGGTACTCAGCTTACCATGCGTACCTTCCATACCGGCGGTATCGCAAACGCAGAAGATATTACACAGGGTCTTCCCCGTGTTGAAGAACTCTTTGAAGCAAGAAAGCCCAAGCGCGCCTCTATCATCAGCCAGATTGACGGTCGTGTTCGCTTCCAGACTGTTAAGCGCAACACCGAAATCGTTGTTACATCTGACGAGGGTGAAGAGTGCAAGTATGTAATTCCTTACGATTCTCGTATCTGTAAGGGTATTGAAGAGGGCGTATTCATTGAAAAGGGAACCAAACTTACCGAGGGTGCTCTTAATCCCCACGACTTGCTTGAGGTTCTCGGTCACGAATCTGTTCAGGACTACATCATTGATGAAGTTCAGGGCACATACCGTAGCCAAGGTGTTGAAATCAACGACAAGCATATTGAGGTTATCGTTCACCAAATGATGCGTAACTTCCACGTTGTTGATGCAGGCGACACCGACTTGCTTGAGGGCACAAACGTTGAGCGTGGCACCTTCTTTGAGGCAAACCACATCATCAACGAGCGCATCAAAGCAGGCGAGACCGAGCTTCGTCCCGCACAGTACGAGCACACATTGCTTGGTATTACCAAGGCTTCACTTGCAACCGACTCCTTCCTGTCCGCCCCCTCCTTCCAGGAGACCACTCGTGTTCTTACCGATGCCGCTATTAAGGGTAAGGTAGACCGCTTGTTCGGCCTTAAGGAAAATGTTATTATCGGTAAGCTTGTGCCTGCAGGTACAGGTATGAAGTGCTTCTCAGGTTCTGACGAAGACGATAGCAAATACGGCTTTAAGGAATTAGCAGATATTGAGTCTGTATATGAAGACGATATTATCACTCCTCCTGCCGAAAATGTAGCTACCGAAGAGTAAAAATCACTGAAAAACGGGTGTTTTTGCAAAAAAACATCCGTTTTTTGACTCTTTTGAAAAATCTTTCAAAATTTTGCTTGACAAAAGGGTAGTAAGAGTGTTATCATCATAAAATGCGTGGAGTATGTCTCTGCGTGATTTGTGCTGTAAAAATAGCACCACAATATGTTGATTTTCGGTGTTATCACCGTGTCAAATATTACTCAAGGAAGGAGAGAAAATATGCCAACCTTTAACCAATTGGTCCGCAAGGGAAGAGAGGCACAGGTTCGCAAGCCAACCGCTCCTGCTCTGCTCAAGAGCCTTAACACTAAGAAGCACGTGCTTAACGACCACAGCTCACCTCAAAAGCGCGGTGTTTGCACCAAAGTAAGTACCGCTACCCCTAAGAAGCCGAACTCTGCACTTCGTAAGATTGCCCGTGTTCGCCTTTCTAACGGTATTGAAGTAACCTCTTATATCCCCGGTGAAGGTCACAACCTTCAGGAGCACAGTGTTGTGCTTATCCGCGGCGGTCGTGTTAAGGACTTGCCTGGTGTACGTTACCACATCATTCGCGGTACCCTTGATACTCAAGGTGTTGCCAAAAGAATGCAGGCCCGTTCTAAGTACGGCGCAAAGAGGCCCAAGGCTTCAAAGTAAGACAGCGTAATATTACTGCTGCAATGTGTTCAAGCAGCGGCGTTTATATATAATGTATCCGCCTTGCTTGGCCAACGGAGTTAAACTCCGAGTACCAATGATATCATTATGTGAAGGAGGGAAGCGAAATGCCAAGAAGAGGCTTTATAGCAAAACGTGATGTTTTGCCCGATCCGCTTTATAATTCAAAGATCGTAACCCGTCTTATCAACAACGTTATGCTTGATGGTAAGAAGGGCGTTGCGCAGAAAATCGTTTATGATGCATTCGAAATCATAAAGGAAAAGACCGGTAAAGAACCCCTTGAAGTTTTTGAGGCAGCAATGGAAAACGTTATGCCCGAGCTCGAGGTTAAGGCACGCCGTGTAGGTGGTTCTACCTACCAGGTACCTATGGAGGTTCGCCCCGAAAGACGTCAGACTTTGGGCTTGCGTTGGCTCACCACTTACAGCCGCGCTCGTTCTGAAAGAACTATGAAAGAGCGTCTTGCCGGTGAAATTATGGATGCAACCAACGGTTTGGGTGGTGCAGCCAAGAAGCGTGACGAGACACACAGAATGGCAGAGGCTAACAAGGCTTTTGCACATTACAGGTATTAATAACAGCCTGATGTTTAAACCCGCATAACGCGGTATGGAGGATTTTATGCCAAGAAAAGTTTCACTTGAAATGACAAGAAACATTGGTATTATGGCCCACATCGACGCCGGTAAGACTACCACCACCGAGCGAATCCTGTTCTACACAGGTGTTAACCGCAAACTTGGTGAAACTCATGACGGCGCCGCAACCATGGACTGGATGGCTCAGGAGCAGGAGAGAGGTATTACCATTACTTCTGCTGCTACCACTTGTTTCTGGAAGGACCATCGTATCAATATTATCGACACTCCCGGACACGTTGACTTTACCGTAGAGGTACAGCGTAGCTTGCGCGTTCTTGACGGTTCTGTTACCGTACTTTGCGCAAAGGGCGGTGTTGAGCCTCAGTCTGAAACCGTTTGGCGTCAGGCTGACGAATATCGCGTACCCCGTATGATTTACATCAACAAGATGGACATTATGGGTGCCGATTTCTACAATGTTCTTAATATGATCGACGAGCGTTTCCAGTGCAATCCTGTTCCGATTCAGTTGCCTATCGGCTCTGAGGACAGCTTCAGAGGAATTGTCGACCTTATTAACATGAAGGCCGAGGTTTATTATGATGACCTTGGTAAAGATGTTCGTGAAGAGCCCATCCCCGACGAAATGAAAGAGCTTGCTGAGAAGTATCGCAACGAGCTTATTGAAAAGGTCGTTGAGATGGACGAAGAATTGATGGAAAAATACTTTGAGGGTGAGATTCCTTCTGTTGAAGAAATCAAGAAGATTATCCGCAAGGCTACCATCAACAACGATATGGTTCCCGTTGTTTGCGGTACTTCTTACCGTAACAAGGGTGTACAGCTCCTTTTGGACGCTGTTATCGACTTTATGCCTTCTCCTACCGACATCCCTGCTATCAAGGGTGTAAACCCCGATACAGACGAGCCGGAGGAGCGTCATGCATCAGACAACGAGCCTTTCTCTGCACTGGCATTTAAGATTGCAACCGACCCCTTTGTTGGTAAGATCTGCTATTTCCGTGTATATTCAGGTACCGTTGATGCAGGTGCAAGCGTATATAACACTTGCAAAGACAATAAGGAAAGAATGGGACGTATTCTTCAGATGCACGCTAACCACCGTGAAGAGCTTGAGACCTGCTACGCCGGCGATATCGCTGCTGCAGTTGGTCTTAAGAACACCACCACAGGTGATACCCTTTGCGATGAAAAGCACCCCGTTATCCTTGAATCTATGAACTTCCCGGATCCTGTTATCCGTGTTGCAATTGAGCCCAAGACTAAGGCTGCTCAGGAAAAGATGGGCGTTGCTTTGGCAAAGCTTGCTGAAGAAGACCCCACCTTCCGTTGCTACACCGATGAAGAGACCGGCCAGACCATTATTGCAGGTATGGGTGAGCTTCACCTTGAAATTATCGTTGACCGTTTGTTCCGCGAGTTTAAGGTTGAAGCAAACGTAGGTAAGCCTCAGGTTGCCTACAAAGAAACCATTCGCGAGAAGGTTGACCATGAGTGCAAGTACAAGAGACAGTCTGGTGGTTCAGGTCAATACGGTCACGTTAAGATTATTGTTGAACCCAACGAAACCGGCAAGGGATACGAGTTTATCAACGCTGTTACCGGCGGCTCTATTCCCAAGGAGTATATTGCTCCTGTTGATGCAGGTATCCAGGGCGCAATGAACTCCGGCGTATTGGCAGGTTACCCCGTTGTTGACGTTAAGGTAACTCTGTACGACGGTTCTTATCACGAGGTTGACTCTTCCGAAATGGCATTTAAGATTGCCGGTTCTATGGCATTCAAGGAAGCCACTCGCAAGGCTAACCCCACTCTGCTTGAGCCTGTTATGAAGGTAACCGTTATCGTTCCCGAACAGTATATGGGCGACGTTATCGGTGACCTCAATGCACGCCGTGGTGAAATCGGCAGCTTTGAGGACCGTTCAGGCGGCGTTAAGCAGATTAACGCACGTGTTCCTCTTGGCGATATGTTCGGTTACGCAACCGACCTTCGTTCCAAGACTCAGGGCCGTGGACAGTATGTAATGGAGCCAGATGGATATAAGGAAGTTCCCAAGTCCATTGCTGAAAAAATCATCAGCACTCGCGCCAAAGCAGACTGATTTTTAAACAATTTATAAAAAAGGCTTGATATTTGCTGAACTTATTGTTAATATATAGGTATTAGCAACAAGCTAAAAAACAAACTAATAATTATCTATAAAGATAAGGGAGGATTTTTACAATGGCAAAAGCTAAGTTTGAACGTAGCAAACCCCACGTAAACATTGGTACCATCGGTCACGTTGACCATGGTAAGACCACATTGACCGCAGCAATCACTAAGTACCTTTCACTCAAGGGTCAGGCTTCTTTCGAGGATTATGCAAACATCGATAAGGCTCCTGAAGAGAGAGAGCGCGGCATCACCATCAACACTGCACACGTTGAGTACGAGACCGAGACTCGTCACTATGCTCACGTTGACTGCCCCGGACATGCTGACTATGTTAAGAACATGATCACCGGTGCTGCTCAGATGGACGGTGCTATCCTTGTTATCGCTTCTACCGACGGCCCCATGGCTCAGACCAAGGAGCACTTGCTCCTCGCTCGTCAGGTTGGCGTTCCTTACATCGTTGTATTTATGAACAAGACTGACCTTGTTGACGATGAAGAGCTTCTTGAGCTCGTAGAGATGGAAATCCGTGAGACTCTTGACAAGTACGAGTTCCCCGGCGACGATACTCCCATCATCAAGGGTTCTGCATTCCAGGCTCTTGACAGCGCTTCTAACGATCCTGCAGATCCCATCTATGCTCCTATTGCTGAGCTTATGGATGCAGTTGACTCTTATATCCCCACTCCTGAGCGTAAGGCAGACCTTCCCTTCTTGATGCCTATCGAAGATACTATGACCATTTCTGGTCGTGGTACCGTTGTTACCGCCCGTGTTGAGCGTGGCCAGTTGAACGCAGGCGACGAAGTTGAAATCGTTGGTCTTACCGACGAGCTCCGCAAGGTTGTTGTTACCTCTATGGAAATGTTCCGTAAGACTCTTGACTACTGTGAAGCCGGCGATAACGTTGGTGCTCTTCTCCGTGGCGTTGCCCGTGACGAGATCGAGCGTGGTCAGGTTCTTGCAAAGCCCGGCTCAATCAAGCCCCACACCAAGTTCCACGGCCAGGTTTACATCTTGACCAAGGAAGAGGGCGGCCGTCATACTCCTTTCTTCAACAACTATCGTCCTCAGTTCTATTTCCGTACCACTGATGTTACCGGTGTTATCACCCTTCCTGCTGGTACTGAAATGTGCATGCCTGGCGATAACGTAGATATGGACGTTGAGCTTATCACTCCTATCGCTATCGAAGAGGGTCTTCGTTTCGCTATCCGTGAGGGTGGCCGTACCGTTGGCTCAGGCGTTGTTACCGCTATCAACGGCTAATTTTAACTAACAAAAATCCCACAGTTTTACTGTGGGATTTTTTCTATGCAAAAAAACAAAGCCCCGTCACACACGACGGGACTTTAAACTTAAATATCTTCCTCTTTAGGCGGTGCTAATTCGGTGCCAAGCAGTAATGAAATGCTGCCACCGTAAATTCTCATTGGGTCTTCCATAAAAGCGGTTTTAATCACTTCTGCCTGTTGTGTGTCAGGCACCCAAAGCACAATTTTCAGCAGCTCCATATCTCTGTCGGTTACAATACATTCAACGTTAAATCCCGTAGGAACAGGAATTATGTTAACCACATTTTCTTTTGCTACACGGATTTTGGTAAGCATAGCAACTGCGGCGCGCACTGCCTTTTTCTTAACAGTAAAGGGGAGCATAAATTCAAGCTCTTTTATTGCTTTGGCGCCCTTTTCGGTAAGAGAAAGCATCTCTTGCCCATCTTCCATAACAATTTCCACGTTTTTTTCTTCAATCATACGGTCGATGGCGCTTATAACCTCAAACAGATTGGCAAGCCCTTCGTATTGTAAGATTTCGGGCAGCATTGTGCGGCTGATAGTGGTTTTGATAGCCCGCAGTATATAGCAAACCAAAAGACGAATTTGCTGAGTATTATTCAATCCACCGGGCTCAACGCCGGCAATAAGTGCATCATATTCCATAAAAAACTCCTTTGTTGTGTTTTAAAAGCAAAAAAAGTGTTGACAAATCTCGCAACCTATATTATAATACCATTTGTTATCAATGCTGATATGGCTCAGGAGGTAGAGCGCATCCTTGGTAAGGATGAGGTCACCAGTTCGACTCTGGTTATCAGCTCCAAACGAAAATCCGTTCACGCAAGTGGGCGGATTTTTGTTTGTATTATTCACTATTCATTTTTCATCATTTATTATTCATTAAATGGATTTTCAAATGAATAATGAAGAATGAAGTCGCCATTGGCTGATGAATGATGAATAATTGTTGCGGCTTTGCCGCTTTTATGCTATGCTACTCACAAGAGGTTATGATTGTTTAGAGATAAAAAGAACCCTAATCTCATCTATAAAAACAGCTAAAAATAAGCTTAACAAATAATATTAACCCGTTCATTTCACGAGCGGGATTTTTTATTTTTACTGCCAAAATCAGTTGCAAAAGTATTCTAACATATTTCTTCAATTTTTTCAAATATTTTATTTGAAATATGTCAGGTTTTTTGTTATAATAGAAAAGATAATAGGAGGATTATACCCATGACACAGATTAAAGCAGTACTTTTCGATTTAGACGGCACTGTTAATGACACTGTAACAGACCTTGCAGTATCAGTAAACTATGCCTTAAATAAAAACGGATTACCCACTCATCCCGTTGATGCATACAAGCTTTTTGCAGGCAACGGAATGAGAGTAATGGTGCAACGCGCCATGCCTGAAAGTCAAAAAGAGGGTGAACTTTACGAGCAGGTTGTTGCCGACTATGCAGAGTATTATGCCCTTCACTCAATGGATAATACCAAGCCTTACGACGATGTGCCCGAACTGATTGACGAAATCAGAAAAATGGGCTACAAAACTGCCGTTGTAACTAACAAACCTGATGTACAGGCAAAACCCCTTATTGCCGAGATGCTTCCCGGCAAATTCGACGTTGTTATCGGTCAGATGGACGGCATTCCCTCAAAACCTGACCCTGCAATGCCTCTTATGGCAATGAAAGAGCTTGGCGTTACTCCCGACGAGTGTGTTTTTGTGGGTGACTCAGGCGTTGATATACTTACAGGACTTAACAGCGGGGCTTATCCTGTCGGCGTTCTTTGGGGCTTCAGAGGCCGCGAAGAACTGCTTGAAAACGGCGCCAAAGAGCTTATCTCAAAGCCAATGGAGCTTATTGATATTTTAAAGCGGAGGTGAGCCGTTTGGCTTGCAACATAACCATAGTCAGTGCCGAAGAAATGGCAAAACAACGCGACTATTGCAAAAAATCGGCACCACTGCTTGTTGGGCGTTTCGGCCACACCCCCATAGCCTTCGTTCACTCATACGGCTGTCAGCAAAACGTCAGTGACGGCGAGCGTATTAAGGGTATGCTTGCCGAAATGGGATTTGGCTTTACCGACACTCCTGACAATGCCGATTTGATACTTTTTAACACCTGTGCAGTCCGCGGTCACGCGGAGGACAGAGTGCTTGGCAATGTTGGTGCCCTTAAAGCCATAAAGCAAGCCCGTCCCCAAACCATAATCGCTTTGTGCGGATGTATGGTTCAGCAGGAACAGGTGGCACAAAAGGTGCGAAAAAGTTACCCCTATGTAAACCTTGTTTTTGGCACCCACGCCATTCACCGCCTGCCCGAATTGGTCTTTAAGCTTATAAAGGGCGGCAAACGGGTTTTTGAGCGCCCCGAATGTGACGGCGTAATTGCAGAGGGAATCCCTGTGCGACGTGACAGCACCTTTAAGGGTTGGCTTCCCATTATGAATGGGTGCAACAATTTTTGCTCATACTGTATTGTGCCCTATGTCCGTGGCAGAGAGAGGTCTCGCACTCCCGAGGATGTAGTAAACGAGGCAAAGCAGATGATTGCCGCAGGATTTAAGGATATTACTCTGCTTGGTCAGAATGTTAATTCATACGGCAAAAATGATGACCACGGTGTAGATTTTGCAAAACTGCTCAGAATGCTTAACGATATTGAGGGGGATTTTCAGCTCAGATTTATGACTTCACACCCCAAAGATTGCACTTTGGAACTGCTTGATGCAATGGCAGAGTGCGACAAGGTGTGCAAGCATTTGCACTTGCCCTTCCAATCGGGAAATGACCGAGTGCTGAAGGAAATGAACCGTCATTACGACCGCAAGCGCTATCTTTATCTTATTGACGAGGCACGCAAAAGAATACCTGACCTTAGCATAACAAGTGATGTTATCGTGGGCTTCCCCGGTGAAACCTACGAGGAATTTTGCGACACCCTGTCTCTTGTTGAAAAGGTGCAGTTTACATCCCTTTTCACCTTTATCTATTCAGCCAGAGAGGGCACCCCTGCCGCCAAAATGCCTGACCCCGTATCCCACACCGAAAAGGCAAAATGGATGTCGGAACTTCTCTCCTTGCAAGAGGGAATTGCCGCAAAACGATGCGCCTTATCCCTTGGCAAAACCTATCGGGTACTGTGTGAAGAGCATCATCCTGACGGCAAACTTTTCGGCAGAACAGACGGAAATATCGGCATAACCTTTGAGGGTGATAAATCAAAGGTTGGGCGGTTTGTAAATGTAAAAATCACCAAAGCACTCAATTGGGTGCTTGAGGGTGAAATAACTGATTAAATTGGAGCGATTAACAATGGGAATTATTAAAGCAGCACGCGAGCTCGGCAAAGCCATTCAGGCAGACGAACGTTATATTGAGTTTAACCGTTGCCGCAAGGCAAATGACGAGGACGAAAAGTTGCAAGAGCAAATTCACGAGTTCAATCTTGTTCGTATGCAGGCCGCTGAGGAGGCAAACAAAGACGATAACCGTGACGAAGAACGCTTTAAGCAACTGAACGCTAAAATGCGTCAGATTTATGCAGATATTATGGTTAACGAAAATATGATTGCATACAACAAGGCAAAGGGCGAGATGGATGCCCTGCTTCAGAATATGAACGGCATCATCGACCTTTGTATTCAGGGCGAGGACCCCGATACTTGTGAGCCTTCATCAGGTTGCACAGGCAGTTGCGCAACCTGTGGCGGATGTCACTGATAAATTTATATTGAACGAAAAAACAGGAGCAATAAAATGGCACAATTATCTCCTATGATGCAGCAGTATCTGCAAATTAAAGAGCAAAACCCCGATACCATACTCTTTTTTCGTCTTGGCGACTTTTACGAGATGTTTTTTGACGATGCCAAGTTGGCTTCAAAAGAGTTAGAGTTAACCCTTACAGGCAGGGATTGCGGACTGGAAGAGCGTGCGCCAATGTGCGGCGTGCCCTTTCACAGTTACGAAACCTATGTATCCCGTCTGGTTGAAAAGGGCTACAAGGTGGCAATTTGCGAGCAAACTGAAGACCCTGCAAAAGCAAAGGGTCTTGTTAAGCGCGAGATAATCCGTGTCATAACCCCCGCAACCGTTATTGAAGACAGTATGCTTGTTGAATCCCGCAACAACTACCTTTGCTCCGTTATGGTAGAGGGTGACAGAGCAGGCATCTGCTTCGTTGATGCATCAACAGGGGGACTTCACGCCACCGCTCTGTCGGGGGACAGTCTTGCCACTCGTATAATCAGTGAACTTGGTTGCTATCAGCCAAGCGAGGTTATACTTAACGCTCCCGCAGTGGTGGAGCCGGGCATAGTCGATTTTCTCAAAACCCGACTTAAGTGTCGTTTTGAGCCACGCCCCGACTTTTACTTTGAATACAACCACGCCGTAGAGGTGTGTGAAGCCCACTTTGGCAAGTCTGTCAACGCTTTGGGAATGGGTGAGGATACTTCTGTTGTAAGAGCAGTATCTGCCACCATTGAATATTTGCAAGAGACCAAGCGAACAGGACTTGACTGCATTAGCAGTGTTGATGTTTATACTGAGGCACAGTTTATGCGCCTTGATTTGTCTACCCGCCGCAACCTTGAAATCGGCGAAACAATGCGAAATCGTGACAGTCGCGGCTCACTTATGAAGGTGATTGACGACACCTGCACCGCAATGGGTAAGCGTTTGCTCCGTCAGTGGATAGAGCAACCCCTTCTTAACCCCATTGCCATTAACAACCGACTTAACGGCGTGCAGGAATTGGTTGACAACACCGAAACAAGATGCGAACTCAGAGAAATGCTTGGGGGAGTTTTTGACCTTGAGCGCCTTATGTCACGTGTAATTTACGGCAGTGTATCACCACGTGAACTTCGCAGTCTTGCCTATACTATCAGCCGCCTGCCTGAAATAAAGAATTATCTTGCCCTTTGTAAATCGGGCATTTTGAAGGATACATATAATCAGATTGATGAACTGCAGGACGTTTATAATCTTATTGACAACGCCATAGACCCTGAGCCACCTGCACTTCTTAAAGACGGCAATGTAATCCGCAAGGGCTATAACGAGGATATTGACCAACTTCGTGTGGATATGACCGACGGCAAGGGCGTTATCACAAGGGTAGAGGCTCAGGAGCGTGAGCGCACAGGCATCAAAACTCTTAAAATCAAATATAACAAGGTGTTTGGCTATTGTATAGAAATCACCAATTCCTTTAAGGATATGGTGCCCGACACCTATATTCGCAAGCAGACCTTAACCAATTGCGAGCGCTATATTACCGAAGAATTAAAAGAGCTTGAAAGCCGTATTTTAGGCGCTTCGGAGCGTCTTGCCCGCCTTGAAAGAGAGATTTTTGATCAGGTAAGATGCGCCGTTGCCGACCAACTTAGCCGAATTCAGTCTACTGCCGCCGCAATCGGCAGAATGGACGTGCTTTGTTCTTACGCGCACACTGCGGCACAACTTGGCTATTGCCGTCCTCTTATCAATATCGAGGGCAGAATAGATATTCACGGCGGCAGACATCCTGTTGTGGAAAGTTTGCTCACTACTCCCTTTGTGCCTAACGACACCTATCTTGACAAGCGGGACGACAGATGCGCTATCATCACAGGTCCCAATATGGCAGGTAAATCCACCTATATGCGGCAGGTGGCACTGATTGTCCTTATGGCGCAGGCAGGCTCTTTTGTTCCTGCTCAATCAGCCGATATCAGCATTTGCGATGCTATTTTCACCCGCGTTGGTGCCTCCGACGATTTGTCGGCAGGTCAGTCAACCTTTATGGTTGAAATGAGCGAGGTTGCCTATATCCTAAAAAATGCCACTGCCGACAGTTTGCTTATATTCGACGAGATTGGACGTGGCACCTCTACCTACGACGGAATGTCTATTGCAAGGGCCGTCCTTGAGCACGTTAACAGCAAGTCAAAAATCGGCGCAAAGACTCTGTTTGCCACCCATTATCACGAACTTACCGAACTTGAAAATACCCTTGAGGGCGTTAAGAATTACAACACCTCTGTTCGCAAGAGGGGTGACGATATAACCTTTCTGCGCCGTATAATCCGCGGCAGTGCCGACGGCAGTTACGGCGTAGAGGTTGCCAAACTTGCAGGCATACCCGATGAGGTTGTGCGCCGTGCAAGAAAAATCCTAAAAGACCTTGAGGCAGATGGACTCTCTGTATCACGACCTGTTATGGCAGAAAATGACGGTGTAATGTCCTTTGGCGACACCGCCACACTGCAACTTATTGACGAGCTTAAAGCCTTGGATGTTAACGGTATGACACCCATTCAGGCTATGAGCCGATTGGACGAGCTTACAAAACTTGCCCGTTCCTTATAAATTCAAATTCAACTTAAGGAGGAGTTACAATGGCTATAAAAGTGCTTGATAAACACGTTGCAGAGCTTATTGCCGCCGGTGAAGTGGTAGAGCGTCCTGCATCGGTTATAAAAGAACTTGTGGAAAATTCAATAGACGCCGGCTCCTCTCATATTACTGTGGAGATTAAAAACGGTGGAATTACTTTTATGCGCATAACAGATGACGGTTGCGGCATACCTCACGACCAGGTGCCAACCGCCTTTTTGCGCCACGCCACAAGTAAGGTAAGCAGTGAGGATGATTTAACCTCTATTGCCACTTTAGGTTTCCGCGGTGAAGCCTTGGCATCGGTGTCAGCGGTTGCCCGTGTGGATATGCTCACCGCCACCACTGACGGTGACGGCACCGCCTACTCAATTCACGGCGGTGAAGAGGTGTCTTATGAAGAGGCGGGTTGCCCTAAGGGTACCACAATTATTGTGCGCGACCTTTTTTACAATGTGCCTGCACGAATGAAATTTCTTAAAAAAGACAGTCGTGAAACGGCGGCTGTTGCACAGATTATGGATAGAATGGCGCTCTCACACCCCGAGATTGCCTTTCGCTATATATCCGACTCAAAGGTGCAAATGCAAACCCAAGGCAACGGTGATTTGTCCGCCACCGTTTACTCGGTTTATGGCAGAGATTTCAGGTCAGGGCTTATTCCCGTTGACTATTCTACCGACGGATTTAAACTTGACGGATTTATCTGCAAGCCTGAAGCAGCCCGCAAATCAAGGGGAATGCAGCACTTCTTTATAAACGGCAGATACGTTAACTCTAACACAATGCGTGCCGCTCTTGAACAAGCCTACAAAGGCTCGATTATGACGGGACTTTTTCCCTCAGGCGTCCTCTTTTTAAGGATGGATTGCTCACAGGTGGATATAAATGTGCACCCTGCAAAACTTGAGTGCCGTTTTACTAATGAGAAACCTGTTTTTGATACCGTTTATTACGGTGTAAAGTCAGCCCTTGGCGGCGGCTACAAAATGAACGAGATTAAACTTACGCCTCTAAAACCGCCCGTTCAAATCCCAACGGCAGAGCAAACAAGAGTCTTTGATATACCTGTGGAAACTCCCTCAAAGCCTGTCCAAAATCCTTTGCGTCGCAAGGATTATTTTCAGCACTTTTCTGCGACAAGTAATCCTGTAACCGTAAGTGAAACGGTTGTCAGGGAGCCGTCCTTTGAACTTAAATCAGAGCCTGCTCGCAAGACCAATTTGGATATAATAGTTGATGACGAGCCTGTGCAAGCACCATCACCTGCACCTAAAACAGAGGAGGCAGAGGTTGTTATACAGGCACCTGCTGAACCTAATTTAGAGGATGTAGACGTAACCTTTGTTGGCGAGGCGTTTGCTACCTACGTGCTTGTTGAACACGGTGATGAACTGATTATTATCGACAAACATGCCGCGCACGAGCGTATTTTGTACGAAAAGTTAAAAGCATCGGCAACAATCAGTTCTCAACTTCTTTTGGAGCCTGCGGCAGTCACCTTGTCAAAGGATGAATATGCCCTTGTTTTTGAAAACCTTGATGCTATAACCAAAGCAGGCTTCGAGATAGAGGAGTTTGGCGGCTCAAGTGTCCTTGTGCGCGCAGTTCCCTCTGTGCTGACAGAGGAAAACGTAACCGAATTGATAACCGAAATTGCAAGCGGCCTTGCTCATAGCAAGGGCGATGTGCAGATTGATAAAATAGATTGGCTTTATCACAATATGGCTTGCCGTGCCGCCATAAAAGGCGGTGACAAATCGGGCAAAGAGGATTTGTTACACCTTGCTCGCAGAGTGGCGTTAAGTGACGATATACGCTACTGTCCACACGGCAGACCGGTTGCATATAAATTAACCAGAAAAGAGCTGGAAAAACAGTTTGGCAGACTTGGATAAAAAGATACGAATGGTTGCAGTTGCAGGGCCTACCGCATCGGGCAAAACCGCTTTGGGTATTGGCATTGCAAAGGCAATCGGCGGCGAGGTAATATCTTGTGATTCTATGCAGATTTACAAGGGTATGAGCATTGCTACTGCCGCTCCCACAACTGAAGAAATGCAAGATATTCCTCATCATCTTGTGGGATTTTTATCTCCCGATGAGGAGTATTCGGTTGCCCAATTTTGCGCCGATGCAAACAAGGCTGCCGACCAAATTGTAAGCAGAGGTGCTACTCCCGTTCTTGTTGGCGGCACAGGGCTTTATATGAACAGTTTTGCCGACAACATTACCTTTATGGGCTCAAATTCCGCAGAGGTACGCAAGAAGCTTCAAGACCGCCTTGAGTCAGAGGGAGCAGAGGCACTGCTAAATGAACTTGCAAGCATTGACGGGGAATATGCGGCAAAACTTCATTTGTCCGATACAAAGCGGATAACCCGCGCACTTGAGCTTTATTACGCCGACGGCATTACTATGACCGAGCAGGTGGCACGTTCTCACGATACACCAAGCCGATTTGATACCTTGATGATTGGTATAACCTTTGCCGACCGCGAAAAACTGTATGACCGCATCAACCGCCGTGTTGATATTATGCTCCAAAACGGATTGCTAAAAGAAGCAGAAAATGCCTATCTTAACCGAGGACGGACTGCCGCGCAAGCAATCGGTCACAAAGAACTTTTTGATTATTTTGAGGGCACTGCAACCCTTGATGAGTGTGTGGAGCATCTTAAAATGCAGACCCGCCGTTATGCTAAACGGCAGTTAAGTTGGTTCAGACGGGACGAGCGCATACATTGGCTTTACGCCGATGACCAAACGGCACAAAGTCTCACTAAACAGGCAATAGAAATTATAGAAAAGGAGTCGAAGCAATGAGTGTTGGATTAAAACGTGTGCTTTCGGCACTGCTTGGCTTACTTTTAATTGCATATTTGTGCTACCACGTCCTTGTGGTGCCCTATCAAAGCATCGAAACTGAGCAGGCGGTATCCTACACTGCACGCGATACTATTGAAGCAGAGCAGGCATATATTATCCGCACCGAAACTGTGGTAGAAAGCGATGCAAAGGGCTCATACCGTTATGCTATCGGCAACGGTCAGCGAGTTGCATCGGGCAGTGTTATTGCCGATATATATCACAGTGACAGTGTTGTGCAGTCCCTTGCTAAAATTGACGACCTTGACCGACAGATTGAAAACCTTGAATCCTTGAGCAACTACTCAACAGGCGTTGTTGTGGATATCAGTCAGCTTAACGAGCAGGCACACAGCAGTCTTGTTACACTGCTTAACTCTGTGGAGCAGGGCAATTTTACCGACTGTCGCAACAAAGCGCAGGATTTACTGTCGGTTATCAACCGCCGTCAGACTATAACAGGTCAAAGCACTGATTTTTCATCCCTTATATCATCTTTAAAGGTGCAAAGAGAAAATCTTGCCACTGCAATCGGCAATCCTCTTGGCAGTGTAAAATCCCCCTGTGCAGGCTATTTTGTGTCCTCGGTTGACGGCTATGAAAACGCCTTTAATATTGGGGATATTGACGCTCTAACCCCCGAAATGCTTAAAAACATCAAAAGCGAACAACCTAAAGAAAATGCCGTTGGCAAGGTTGTAAGCGACGTTAACTGGTACATTGCGGTAGCAATAACCTTTGAACAAGCACTGCAGTTTGCCCCCGGTGATAAGGTGGATGTTGATATATCCACGTCAGAGGTTGTGTCGGTGCCTGCAAAGGTTTTGCAGGTTAATAAAAGCGTGCAGTCAGACGAAGCAGTGCTTATTCTCGCTTGCAGTTATATGAGCAGTGAACTGTCCGCATTGCGCACACCGTCAGTCAGTGTAGTACTGCATACCTATGACGGACTCAGAATATCTGACAAGGCAATCCGCGTAAATGATGGCAAAAAGGGTGTCTACACCTCTAACGGCACTTCTATTGAGTTTGTGCCTGTCAAGGTGCTTTACACAGGCAACGGATATGTGGTTTGTCAGCAAGCCGACCCAATGGAAAAAGGCTTGCATATTTATGACGATGTTGTTGTAAAGGGGAAAAATCTGTATGACGGCAAATCTCTCTAAAGAAGAGTTAGAATTAAGATGCAAACAGTTTGACGAAAACTATAAATACGCCCTCAGCCGAATTGAAGCGGCGGCACAAAAAGCGGGCAAAAGTGCAAGTGACATTCAGTTGCTTGCCGCCACAAAAACGGTGCCTGTGGAAGTAATAAACCACGCAATCGGCAGGGGGATAACCCTTATCGGTGAAAACAGAGTGCAAGAACTGTGTCAGAAGTATGATGACCTTGACAAAAGTGCCACCCGTCACCATATCGGCAGACTGCAAACCAACAAGGTCAAGCAGGTAGTGGGCAAGGTGCAGATGGTGCAGTCGGTTGATTCACTCAAACTTGCAAGTGAACTGTCAAAGCGCAGTCTTGATATGAATCTTACTACCGATATTTTGGTGGAAATTAACATTGGCAACGAGGTGTCAAAGTCAGGAATTCCTGCCGATAAAACAGAAGAATTTTTGCACCAAATTGCCACATTTGAGGGTATAAAAGTTAAAGGATTGATGTGCATACCCCCAATATGCGAAAATGATAAAGAAATTCGCGTATTTTTTGATAAAATGTATCAGAAGTTTATTGACATTTCGGCTAAAAAAATAGATAATATTAGTATGGACTTTTTGTCCATGGGAATGTCGGGTGATTTCGAGCAAGCAATAGAGTCGGGAGCAAATATAATCCGTCTTGGTTCGGTACTGTTCGGTGCCCGAGAATATAAATGATTTTATTTTTAAAGGAGAATTTACTATGGGCTTTAAAGAGAATTTTAAGAATTTCTTCACCCCTGCCGATGAAGTAGAAGAAGAGGTAGAAGTGGAAGAGGAATATGAAGAAGAGCCTCGTCGTACCTTCGGCGTAAAAACTCGTTCAGACGCTCCTAAAAATGTTGTAAATATGAACAATGCACCACAACTTCAGGTTGTGCTTGTAAAACCCGAAACCTTTGAGGACGGTCTTGCAATTGCAGACCATCTTTGTGCAAAGCGCACCGTTGTTGTTAACCTTGAAAATGCACCTAAGGATGTTGTTCGCCGTTTGGTTGACTTCTTAAGCGGTGTTGCCTATGCTAACAAGGGTACCATCAAGCGTGCCGCTAACAATGCATTTGTTGTAACCCCCAACAACGTTGACGTTATGGGCGACGTGCTTTTTGAGGAAGTTGAAAACAACTCCTATTTCCGTCCTTAATGGCAGATAACATAAACAGCGAAGACCGACTTATCGCAAGTCGGGTTGACGATGCCGTTTGCTCCGCAAGGGATAAATATGCAACCCGTTTTATCGGCTTTCTTGATGAACATGGGGTTGCAGTTGCCAAAGGTGCGGCATCCGGTTACAGTAACGTAGACTTTTACGGCGGCTACGATTCGGCAGACAGGGTGTATATGTGTGTATACCCCGATTATGCTGAGGTTAGCACCGATGATTATCCATTCAAGGCAGTCACAGTCACTGCCCGTCCTACCGCTCAACTGTCCCATCGGGACTGGTTGGGCAGTTTGATGTCTTTAGGTATTCGTCGCGATTCGGTGGGCGACATACTGACTGACGGCAGTCGTGCAGTTATCTTCCTTGCCGACGGCATTGTGGACTATGTGATGGGGCAACTTCAAAAGGTTGGTGGCGAAGGGGTAAAAATCCAACTTGGTTACACACCTCCGCTACCTCAGGCAAGCGGCTTTGAGCAACTGCGATTTACCGTTGCATCCACCCGTCTTGATTGTGTTGTGGGTGCGCTGTGCTCCTATTCGCGCAGCAAGGCAGAGGAGGTTATCTCTGCAGGCTTGGTTGCCGTTGATTCGGCGGAATGTTTGTCAACCTCTAAAAAGATTGTTGCAGGCAGTCGTGTTACAGTCAGGGGCAAAGGCAAGTTTATAATTGATGAGTGCGATACTCTTACGCGCAAAGGCAGAACGGTTTTGTGCGTGCGCAAATATATCTGAAAATACGAAAGGCAGGAAAATAGGATGATTACTTCCGAGCAGGCTTTAAATTATGAGTTTCAAAAAGCCGGTATGAACGGTTACCGCGCAGCAGAGGTTGACGAGTTTATCTCCTCAGTTGCAGAAACCTTATCTTTTCAAGAAAGAAAAGTTCGCGATATGCAGCGCATTATCGACGAGCTTAAAAAGAACGAAACCATAATTCAGACCACTCTTGTTAATGCACAAAAGTTGGCTATGCAGATTACCGACGAGGCAAAGCAAAGCGCCGAGCAGAAATTGGCAGAGGCACAGGCAAACGCGCAGGCAGTTACCGCTGACGCCGATGCAAAGGCAGAGGCAGTTCTTTCTGACGCTATTGCAAAGTCAAAGCAACTTACTGCAGATGCTGAGGCAGCCTTTGAAAAGGCAAATGCCGAAGCAGAGGCAAAGGCTAACCAGATGCTTGAAGAGGTGCGCCGCATTGCTGCAGAGGAGTCTGCAAAGCTTCAGGCAGAGATTGAGGCACAACGCGCCCTTTACGATGCCCTTAAAACAGAGGTATCCGCTTTCCGTGCAGACGTGATTGAGCGTTACAAGGCACAGGTTACTCTTATCAAAGATTTGCCTGATTTGATGCCCGCAGTTGAGGTTGCTCCCGTTCAGCAGGAAATTGTTTATGAAGCTCCTGTAAAGGTGGAAGAGCCTGTTGAAACTCCCATAATCGTCGAGGAAGAGGACGACCTGCCCGTTGCACAAATTTCCTTTGTTGACAATATTCCTGCAGAGGAGCCTGCTGAGGCAAGCACCCCTTTGCTCAAGCTTTTTGACGATATGCAAGAGAATGAGGCACAGGCAGCCGCCGCAGTTGAAGAGGTTGCATCCCTTACCGAGAATGCACAGCCTGCAAAAAGCGGATTTACCATAATTTTTGACGATGATGACGACGAGGATGATACCTTCGGCGGCAGAATTCAAATTGGCGAAGACAATAACTAATTGATTGGAGATATAACAATGGCACAGGATTATAACCAGACACTCAACCTGCTTAATACCGAGTTCCCCATGCGCGCAGGTTTGCCCGAGCGTGAGCCTGAGGCACTTAAGAAATGGTATTCAGAGGAACTTTACGAGCAGATTATGAAACGTAACGAGGGCAAGCCTCTTTACACCTTGCACGATGGCCCTCCATATGCAAACGGCAAAATTCACCTTGGCACTGCACTTAACAAAATTCTTAAAGACTTTGTTGTGCGCTACAAGAATATGACCGGCTTCAAGGCACCTTTCGTGCCCGGATATGATACTCACGGTCTTCCTACCGAGCTTAAGGCTCGCAAGGCAGCAGGTATGAAGTCAACCGAGCAGGTTTCACCTCTTGAACTGCGTAAGATTTGCCGTGAGTTTGCTCTTGGCTTTGTTGATGACCAACGCGACCAATTTAAGCGTCTTGGTGTTTTGGGCGAATGGGATAATCCCTATTTGACCCTCAAACCCGAGTTTGTTGCCCGTCAGGTTGAAATATTCGGCGAAATGGCTCAAAAGGGCTATATCTACAAGGGCTTAAAGCCTGTTTATTGGTGCCCCGAGTGTCAGACCGCTCTTGCCGAGGCAGAAATCGAATATGCAGAGGATCCTTGCCATTCTATCTATGTTAAGTTCAAGGTTAGCGACGATTTGGGCAAACTTGCTCAGTATGGCTGTGACCTTGACAAAACCTATTTCGTAATCTGGACCACTACTACTTGGACTTTGCCCGGCAACGTGGCAATCTGTGTTGGCCCCAACTATGATTACGGCATTTATAAAGCAGGCGACGAGTTCTATATTATGGCTGAAGAACTTGCAGGCAAATCCTTTGCCGCCGCAGGCATTGAGGAGTATGAGCTTATCGCAACCCTTATGGGCAAAGAGCTTGAGCTTATGTCTGCTCAGCACCCATTCCTTGACCGCGAAAGCCTTGTTATCGTGGGTGACCACGTAACTCTTGAAAGCGGTACAGGTTGCGTTCACACCGCTCCTGGTTTTGGTGTTGACGACTTTGAGGTTTGCCGCAAATATCCTCAGGTGCCAATGATTGTATCGGTTGATGCAAAGGGCGTTATGACTGAGGAGGCAGGCCAGTTTGAAGGTCTTACCACCGATGAAGCAAACAAGAGCATAGCAATGCACCTTGATCAGACAGGTCACTTGTTTGCTCTTGCAAAGATTATCCACCAGTATCCTCACTGCTGGCGTTGTAAGTCACCCATCCTTTTCCGTGCCACCAAGCAGTGCTTCTGCTCAATCAAGGCATTCTCTGATCAGGCTCTTGAAGCAATCAAGACTGTTAAGTGGATTCCCGGTTGGGGTGAAGACCGCATTTCAGGTATGGTTCGTGACCGTTCCGACTGGTGTATTTCCCGTCAGCGTACTTGGGGCGTGCCTATTCCTCTGTTCTACTGTGAGGATTGCGGCGAGCAGATTATATCTGAGCAAACCATCGCAAAGGTTGCCGATATGTTCCGCAAAGAAGGCGCAGATGCTTGGTATGCTCATACCGCCGCTGAATTGTTGCCCGAGGGTACAGTCTGCAAATGCGGTTGCAACCGTTTCACTAAAGAAACCGATATTATGGACGTTTGGTTTGACTCAGGCTCAACCCACGCCGCCGTTCTTGACGAGCGTGACTACCTTGGTCATCCTGCCGACCTTTATCTTGAGGGTGCCGACCAGTATCGCGGTTGGTTCCAGTCAAGCCTTCTTACCAGTGTTGCTACCAAGGGTATTGCTCCTTATAAGGCAGTTGTAACTCACGGTTGGGTTGTTGACGGCGAAGGCAAAAAGATGTCTAAGTCTATCGGCAACACCATCGAACCTGAAGAAATTGTAAATCAGTATGGTGCCGATATCTTGCGCTTGTGGGTTGCATCAAGTGACTATCATGCAGATATCCGCATTTCAAAGGATATCTTGAAGCAGCTTTCAGAGGCATACCGTAAAATCCGTAATACTGCCCGTTTCATTTTGGGTAACATTCACGATTTCAATCCTGATACCGATGCAGTTGAAATCAGCAAGCTTGAGCCTATGGATAAATGGGCACTTGCTCGCCTTAACGGACTTATTGAAAAGTGCCGCGAAGCATATGAAAACTTTGAGTATCACATCATATTCCACGCTATTCATAACTTCTGCGTTGTTGATATGTCAAACTTCTATCTTGACGTTATTAAAGACAGACTTTACGTAGAGCGTGCAGACAGTGATACCCGCCGTGCTGCACAGACTGCAATGTATCGCATTCTTGACAATCTTACACTGCTTCTTGCACCTATTATCGCATTTACTGCAGAGGAGATTTGGGACTTTATGCCACACGATGCAAATCGTGATGCAGGCAGTGTAATGTTTAACGATTTCCCCTCTGCAACCAACCTTGATGTTGACGATAACTTTATGCAAGAGTGGGATAAACTTCACGCTGTACGCGACGACGTTAAAAAGGCAATCGAAATTGCCCGTAAAGATAAGGTTATCGGCTCATCACTTGATGCAAAGGTAACCGTTTACGCAGATGGCGAATGGCATCAGCTTTTGAATGACACTGCAAATCCCCTTACCGCACTCTTTATCACCTCTGCCGTTGAGTTAGTCAAGGGCGAGGGTGGCGACTTCAAGGGCGACAACGTTGGTGTTACCGTAACAAAGGCAGAGGGCTGCAAGTGCGCTCGTTGCTGGTCTTACGAGGAATACGTAGGCAGTGACAGCACATATCCCGATTTGTGCCGCCGTTGTGCAAAGATTATTGCCGAAATGAATTGATTTTAAGTGGAGGCTTCAGTTTTGACCAAGCAAAAAAATGCCGTTGATTTTATAGGTTGGCTTAAGTCGCGAAAGGTTGAACTTATTGCTTTGTTGGTATCCGCCTTGTTGGTGGTTATTGACCAGATAACTAAACTTTTGGTTGAAAGCAACTTTCAGACCGTGGGTGAAACCCTGCCGATTATAAAAGGTGTGCTTAATTTTACCTATATCCGAAATGACGGTGCGGTGTTTGGCTCCCTTTCAGGCAAGCCTTATATCTTTAACACAATTACTGTTATAATTGTCGTTTTAGGTGTTGCGGCTCTGCTTTTGGGCAAAATCAAGGGCAAATGGTTGATTTGGACTGCCTCTTTAGTTATCGGCGGCGGCATCGGTAATATGATTGACCGCTTCCGACTGAAATACGTTATTGATTTTATTGATGTTAAACTGTTTGGCAATTTGTGGGTTTGGGTGTTTAATTTTGCCGACTGCTGCGTGGTTGTTGGTTGCATAATGCTTATAATCTACTTTATTGCCGACACGGTTAAGGACGTTAAAAAATCAAAAGCGCAAAAGGCATCAAAGGGTGACAATGATGCCTGAGTTAGAGTTTAATTGTACCGAAAAATGTGACAGGGTGGATGCTTTTTTAGCATCCACAGGTCAGTTTACACGCTCTGCCGCCGCCAAACTTTGTGACGATGGCAGAGTGCTTATAAACGGGAAACAGGCAAAGAAAAAGTCCTCACTCTTACAGGGTGATAAGGTAACTGTTCAGGTGCCTGCACCCGTTGATTCCACCGCAAAACCTCAAGAAATCCCTCTTAATATTGTTTATGAGGATGACGATTTGCTTGTAGTTAACAAGCCAAAGGGGATGGTTGTTCATCCCGCTCCCGGTAATGCTGACGGAACTTTGGTAAATGCCTTGCTTGCTCACTGCGGTGACAGTCTTTCGGGCATAAACGGAGTTATCCGTCCAGGTATAGTCCACCGCATTGACAAAGATACAAGCGGTCTGCTTATCGTGGCAAAAAATGACCGCGCCCACACCCATTTAGCCGCACAGATAAAGGAGCATTCCTTTACCCGTGAGTATGAGGCAGTTGTCTACGGCAACGTTAAAGAGGATGAGGGTATTGTTGATGCGCCAATTGGCAGGCATCCCACCAAGCGCAAGCAAATGGCGGTCACAACCAAAGCCTCCCGCAATGCCGTTACCCATTGGCGCGTAGTTAACCGCTACGGCAAATTCACCCACCTTGCTTTGCGACTTGAGACGGGGCGCACCCATCAGATAAGGGTGCATATGTCATACATAGGCCACGCGGTAGCAGGGGATTCGGTTTACGGCCCCAAAAAAGTTATTGAGCGGCTGGGCGGTCAGTGTCTGCACGCTAAAAAGATTGGATTTATTCATCCTGACGGCAGATATCTTGAATTTGACAGTCCGCTGCCCGAATATTTTACCTCGTTTTTAAAAGGTTTAGAAAATGAAAAAATTTGACGGATTTCTGCTTGTGTCCGATATTGACGGCACTTTGGCAGAGCAAAGATATATTAACCCCGCCAACATAACCGCAGTTAACCGTTTTGTTGCGGATGGCGGTCAGGTGCTGTTAGCAACGGGGCGCTCACCTCAGTCATCGGTGCCTGTCGCAAAAAAACTGGGTTGCTCTGCAAAACTGATTGCTAACAACGGGGCAGTGGTGTATGATACTGCACTTGGCAAGGTAGTTTCTCAAAAGTCACTTGATTGCAAGCAAATCTCACTTGATATTGCAGAGGAATTTTCGGTTGGCGGAATTTTCTATTGCGGTGAAGACCTTTGGCTTTTCAAAAACAACACCGAAATATCAAGTCTTATTGAATCTGAGCAGCTAACCGTTAAAGACAGTTGCGACGGTGTTATAAATAAGGTGCTTTTTGGCGGCACTCCCACTGTCATAGATGAACTGGATGCATATTTGAGCTCTATTCCCGATTTAGCAGGGGACGTGGTTCGCAGTGACAAGGTTTTCGTTGAAATATTGCCAAATGGAGTTAATAAAGGCAGTGTAATGATGGATGTTGCGGCGCAATTGGGCATAAGTCCCGACAAAATCTTTGTTGCGGGCAACTATTACAATGATATAGGTATGCTTAAAAAAGGCGCCGTCACTTGTGTGCCAAGTGATTCACCCGATGATTTAAAGGCAATGGTGGACTATGTTGCTTGCTCATGCCGAGAGGGTGCAGTGGCAGAATTTATTGATTATCTGTATCAAAAGTATTAAAAAAGGTTATCATCCGTTTTTAAAGGCGGTAATAATAAAATTTCAAGCTGAAGAGGAGTAATTATGGACGTTCAGACTAAAAAACAACTCAAAATTGCGGCTTGCAAAGCACGAATGGGTGTTATCGAAGGCACCTTCAATGCAAAAGCAGGCCATCCGGGCGGTTCGCTTTCAATATGCGACGTTCTGGCATATCTCTATTTTAACGAGATGAATATTGACCCCACAAATCCCAACAAGGCAGACAGAGACCGTTTTGTTCTTTCAAAGGGTCACGCTGCACCTGCACTTTATCCTATTCTTTCACTTCGCGGATTCTTTGATTGGTCCGAAATTGCCCGTCTTCGTAAGCCCCACGCTATGCTTCAGGGTCACCCCAGTCTTAAAAGCACCCCGGGTGTAGATATGTCTACCGGTTCACTCGGTCAGGGAATTTCTACTGCTGTTGGTATGGCTTTGTCATCAAAGCATTTTGGTGATAATTACCGTGTTTACACCATTCTCGGTGACGGTGAGATTGAGGAAGGTCAGGTTTGGGAGGCAGCCATGTTTGCCGCTAATAAGAAACTTGACAACCTTGTTGCTTATGTTGACTTTAACAATCTTCAGATTGACGGTACTGTTGAAGAGGTTAACTCTCCTGCACCCGTTGATAAGAAGTTTGAAGCATTCGGTTGGAATGCAATCACTATTGATGCTCACGACTTTGACCAGATTGAAGCCGCCTATAAGGCAGCCCGTGAGTGCAAAGGCAAGCCCACTGCAATTATTGCAACCTCTGTAAAGGGTAAGGGCGTATCGTTTATGGAAAATCAGGTTGGTTGGCACGGCGTTGCTCCCAACGCTGAACAGGCAGAGCAGGCAATGGCTGAACTCAAGGCACAGCTTGCAGACCTTGAAGCATAAGAAGGAGTGATAATAATGGCAGAAATCAAAAAGATGGCTACCCGTGACGGCTACGGTCAAGGCCTTATCGAACTTGGCAAAACCCGTGACGATATTATTGTTATGGACGCTGACCTTGCCGCCGCAACCAAAACAGGTGCATTCAAAAAGGAATTCCCCGAAAGATTTTACAACTGCGGTATTGCAGAACAGAATATGATGTCTATCGCCGCAGGCGTTGCCGCAACAGGTAAGGTTGTATTCGCATCAAGCTTTGCAATGTTTGCCGCAGGCCGTGCTTTTGAGCAGGTTCGCAACTCTATCGGCTATCCTCATTTGCCCGTAAATATCGGCGCAACCCATGCAGGTATCTCTGTTGGTGAGGACGGAGCAACCCCCCAGTGCTGCGAGGATATTGCTCTGATGCGCACCATCCCGGGTATGACTATTACCAACCCTGCCGATGCAGTTGAGGCAAAGGCAGCCACCATTGCCGCAACCGAAATTGACGGCCCCGTATATCTTCGTTTTGGCAGACTTGCAGTGCCTGTAATTAACGACGAAAACTACAAGTTTGAACTTGGCAAGGGCATCAACCTTGTTGACGGCACCGATGTTACCATCGTTGCAACAGGTCTTATGGTTGAGCGTGCTCTACAGGCTGCAGATATCCTTAAGGAAGAGGGCATCTCTGCTCGCGTTATCAACATCCACACCATCAAGCCATTGGATGAAGAAATTATTCTTGATGCCGCTAAGAAGACAGGGGCAATCGTTGTTGCAGAAGAACATTCTGTTATCGGCGGTCTTGGCAGTGCCGTTTGCGAATTGCTTGCTGATAAGATGCCTACCCCTGTTAAAAAGGTTGGCGTTGAGGATGAGTTTGGTACCTCAGGCCCTGCACTCGACCTGCTTGAAATGTTTGGCCTTGGCTCAAAGGATATTGTTAAAAAGGCAAAAGAAGTTATTGCAATGAAGTAATGTATCATTCGGCGTACGAATGTGACATGAATATTTCTAAAAGAAAGAGGCTATCTTTATGAAAAAGATTTTTTCTCTGCTTTTGTGCATGGCAATGCTTTGCACAATGGTAACCTGACTTGCAGGTTTTACCGCCTCTGCAGAAGAAAACGCTCATGTAAGAAGCCTCGTTGGTAAGGAAGTTCCTGCTTTCAGCACTGCTGATTGGACCGTTGATGTAACCGATGCTATTAAGGATGCTGATAATTCTCTTAAAGCACCCGCAACAATAACTATGCAACTGCAGAAACAAAAGTTATACACTTATCGTATCCAACAAATCAGGCACAGTTGCAACTGCTGAACTTGGCGAAAGCAAAGAGGTCATCGGTGGTAAATACACCTTTACCTACAAAAACGGTAAGCTTTCAGGCACACAAGTCGGCAAAGCAATCAACTGGACTATTGCTGACGGCACCATTTTCAAAAACACCGCAAAAACCTGTGCAACAAACTTTGCAAACAGCAAAGAAAAAATGACCACTTCAAATACCTACAGATTCACCGATGGCTTCGAACTTTCATTTGAATATTCATCCTCTAACAATGAAGAGGCTTATGGTGATGACTTCTACGGTGCAATCGGCTATGCAGGCTATGAAATGCGCGTTGTTGACTGCGGCAGAAAACTGATTATTGCCAATGCAGATGGCATTGTTGCTACTTATACTACCGTTGCAACTATTGAATATGTAAAGGCTCGCTTGGTTTACAAAGACAACACCTTGACTGCATACTATGATGGCGAAAAGGTTCTTACCGTAGACAACGTTACCATCAATCCCGGTTCTTATGCAATCTCCTATACCAATGGAGAAAAGTGGCGTACCACCTATTTGGATGATGTTTATCTTGGCACATTCTAATTAAAATAAACATCCCCCGGTAAAACCGGGGGTTTTTCACATGCGGGCAAAGCCCTGTATTCCTCGCTACGCGTCAAACGCGTAAGTACGACTGCCAACTGCGTAAGATTGTTACTTGCCGCTCGTAAACGAGCCGTTATCGCTGAAGGTTAACTGTTCTCCAAGCATATCCTCTTTTAATTGGTTGGCTATGTATTCTGCAATTCGGCTCTCGTTTTTGCCTACCGTATCTACGTAATATCCTTTGCACCAAAATTCTTTGTTTCGGTATTTGTATTTCAGTTCGCCGAATTGCTCATACAGCATTGTACTGCTTTTACCTTTCAAGTATCCCATGAAAGACGATACGCTTATTTTTGGTGGCACCTCCACCAACATATGTATATGGTCTGGGCACACCTCTGCTTCTATTATTTTTACGCCCTTCCATTCACACAACTGCCTCAATATCTTTCCTATTGCTGCTTTCTTTTCTTTAAAAAATACCTTTCTACGATATTTCGGTGCAAACACTATATGATATTTGCAATTCCACTTTGTGTGTGATAAACTATTTATGTCGTTCATTCCCATTTTGAATGACCTCCCTTTGTGTTTTTTATTGCAGTTGGCAGACCGCAATCTTATTATACACAAAGGGAGTTTTTATTCCATTTTCAACTATATAATTCTTACCGAACCACGCGTCTAACGCGTGGTTTTCGTTATACAATTAAACACCCATTGGCTTGGCCAATGGGTGATTTTTCATCTTAATTTTGCTTTTATCTGCTCGTAAATTTCTACAATCTTAAACTTAACCTTGAATTTTTGCCCGTTTTTCACAACTCGTTGTCCATTACTGTCAAGCACACTGTCAACATTTTCTGCTGCACTGCCAAGGCAGACGTTGGGGAAACAAACGCACCACCAATTCTGACCCTTTGCATCTCCTAAAAGGACACGCACCGCCATATATTCTCCGGCAGGCAAGGTCAACTTGTCATCGTATACTCTGGTACCAAAATCAGAAGGAGCAACCTCAACCTTGACAGAGTAGTTAAATCCGTTTTGCTCAAGGGTGCTTTTGGCAATTTGTTGTAGTTTTGGTGTGTTCTTTTTTGCCAAAGTTTCCGCTTCATCAAGGGAGTTTGCTCCCTCAAACAGATTTCCGAACTCACTAAGTAAGGCGTCTCGTACTTTAATTTTCACCTTTTGGTCGGCATCACTGTCAGAATTGGCAATAATGTGAAGTCGCAAAACGTTTTCTCTTACCTGCTCACAACTTGCATCAAAACAGGCAAGAGACATAAGTATGGCAAAAACAAGACTAAAAGAGATTGCGGCAAAAAGCCGTGTGCTATCAATTTTTTTCATTAAAAAACCGCCTTTCAATGTGATTATTGAACAGGCGGTTAATTTTTATTCAAATTTCTTCAATAGATTGTGCAGTGGGCTTGCAAATATGCGCCCAACCAAACTGATTTTTTATTGTTTTCGCAGTTTTTTCTGCCTTTTTAAAATCATCAAAAATGGCAAACAAAGTCGGCCCTGCGCCGCTTAAACTGTGACCAAGGGAGCCATTTTGCCCAAAAATTCGGCAAATGCTTTGCACCCTTTCGTTTTGCCAAAGGGGAGCAAAACTGTTGCCCAGCAAGCCGCACAGACTTTTCAAATCACCTTTGTTAACACAGTCGATAGCACCTTCTATTTGCGGATGAAACTGCTCCTTTGCCTCGTCAAAACGGCGGAACATAGCACCTGTGGAGTCTTTCACTCCGCCTGATGCCAACACTATGTAGCACTGAGGCAAAGGGGAAAGGGCGGTCAGATTTTCACCTACACCGGTAGCATAAGCGGTGCCCCCAACCATAGCAAAGGGCACGTCTGCACCAAGGGAAAGGGCAATTTTATCAAGATTGTCCTTGTCAACCTTACCAAAAGTGCGGTCAAGTGCAGTAAGCACTGCGGCGCAGTCGGCACTGCCGCCACCCATACCTGCAGTCATCGGTATATGCTTTTCAATATGAATACTGCCGCCAATATTAAGTCCTACCGCTTCACTGTATGCCTTAACGGCTTTTGTAACAATGTTTTCACCCTCAATTTCAACAGAGGAGGTAACTGTAAGAGGCGCGTTAAGGATAAAATTTGCGGTAATAAAGTCGGCAATATCTATCGTCTGCATAATCATTCGCATTTGATGATAGCCGTTATCCTCTCTTGCGCCTATATCAAGCAGAAGGTTTAATTTAGCATTAGCCTTTAATTTCATTTGCCTTCACTCTTTAATTCATCAAGGAACAATCCAACGCGACGGATAGCCTCTTTAATATGGTCAACCGAGTAGCAGTACGAGGCGCGCACAAATCCCTCACCGCCAACACCAAATGCAGTGCCGGGCACAAGAGCAACCTTGTGAGAATAAAGCAAGCGCTCGCAAAACTCTTCACTGGAAAGGCCGCTTGAACGTATGCAAGGGAAGGCGTAAAAAGCACCCTTTGGCTCAAAACAGGTAAGACCTATTTGATTAAAGCCGTTAACCATTATTCTGCGGCGAGCGTCATATTGCTGGAGCATTTTTTCAATGTCGGCATCGCCGTATTTAATAGCCTCAATCGCGGCGTATTGTGACACGGTGGGTGCGCTCATAATGGCAAACTGATGGATTTTGGTCATTTGTGTAATCACTTCTGCAGGACCGCAAGCGTAACCCAAACGCCAGCCTGTCATAGAGTAGGTCTTGGAAAAACCGCCGATTATAACGGTGCGCTCCTGCATGCCGTCAATGGAAGCCACAGATACGTGCTTGATGCCGTAGGTAAGCTCGCCGTAAATTTCGTCAGATAAAATCATAATGTCGGTTCCGCGAAGCACCTCGGCAATTTCTTCAAGATGCACACGCTCCATAACAGCACCGGTAGGATTGCAGGGATAGGGAAGAATAAGCATCTTTGTTTTGTCGGTAATGAGTGCTTTCAGTTGCTCTGCAGTAATTCTGAATTCATTTTCAGCAAGAGTTTCAAGAGCAACGGGAGTACCCCCTGCCAAACGAACAATGGGGTCATAGCAAACAAAACTTGGCTGAGGAATTATAACCTCGTCACCTGCACCCACAATGGCGCGGATAGCCGCATCAATACCCTCACTGCCACCGACGGTAATAAGCATTTCACTGTCACCGCAGTAATCAAGGTCAAAGCGGCGTTTTAAATAGTCGGCAATTTCACGGCGCAACTCAATAAGACCGCTGTTAGATGTGTAACGGGTCTTTCTGCCTTGTATTGCTTCGATACCTGCCTGACGGATGTGCCAAGGTGTAGCAAAATCAGGCTCGCCCACACCAAGAGAGATAACGTCACTCATATTAGCGGCAATATCGAAGAATTTTCGTATACCTGATGGTGTTATGTTAACCACATCAGGATTAAGAATTTTTGAATAATCCATTATAACGACACCGTTTCTCTGTCATCGGGTGTGCCACACATCTTAACACCCATATCCTTATATCTGCGCAAAACAAAGTGAGTACCTGTAGAGGTAACCTCCTTCATAGTTGCAAGATGCTTTGCAACAAACATAGCAACCTTTTGGAAGGTCTGACCTGTAACAATAACGCTAAGGTCGTAACCGCCCGACATAAGATAAACAGCCTCAACATATTCAAACTCGGCAATACGCTCGGCAATTTCCTCAAAACCTGCATCGGCTTGAGGAGTAACGTTTATCTCAATAATGGCGGTGATATGCCTGTCATCCACGCTTGCCCAGTCGATAAGGGCCTTGTATCCTCTGATAATGCCGTCTGCCTCTAACTCGGCAACGGCGGCGCAAATTTCGGTTTCGCTTACACCAAGCATAGTAGCCAAATCGGCAGAGGTGTAGCGTGCATTTTCGCTTAATAAGTGCAAAAGCTTCTCTTTCATAATATTAACTCCTTAAACCATAGTAGTTATGCAAAGAATAAATGACAAAAAGTAAAGAATGGGGCTAACTATCTTAACAAGGGTAATAAAAGCCTTTTTAATGCCACAGTCTGCAAGAAAATTTGCAAGCTTTAAAAAGTTAAGATAAATTACCATATAAATGATTATTGTGGCAATAGAGCCCACACCAAATTTCAAAAAAGTGGTAATCTGCAAGCAAAAAAGCCCAAAAGTAAGAGCAATCATTACCGCTTGAATAATAATCATAACGGCAATTGCCTTTTTTTGCTCTGCCGAAATCTCGAATTTTTGACTGCGCTCCTCATCGTCGGCGCGCATTACAGGAGTAGTATCCACAAAACCTACCTCATCATACGGCAAATTGACAAAAAATCACCTTAATAAAAGAATTATACCATATAAAACAACAAAAAACAATCATAATTAAATAAAGGTGTTTCATTTTTATGAAATATGTGGTAAAATCAAATATATTTATACTGGAGGTAGGAATATGAAAGCAGTTATTACAGTTGTTGGCAAAGATACAGTTGGTATTCTGGCAAAGGTATCAAACCTTTGCGCCGAAAAGAACATAAATATTATTGATGTAACTCAAACAGTTATGCAAGATTTGTTTTGTATGATAATGCTTTGCAATATTGACGGTATGACAGGCAGTTTTTCAGATTTTGTAGATGCCGCTGACTCTATCGGTAAGGAAAATAATCTTAGCGTTCACGTTATGCATGAAGAGATTTTTAACTCTATGCACCGCATTTAAGGGGGACGCATAATGCTTAACACAAAAGATATTCTTGAAACGATTGCAATGATACAAGACGAGCATCTTGATATTCGCACTGTAACAATGGGTATATCACTGCTGGATTGTATCGACCCTGATATTGATTCTGCCTGCCGCAAGGTTTACGACAAAATCACCCGTTATGCCGAGAATTTGGTGCCCGTTTGTCAGGATATTGAAAAGACCTACGGAATTCCCATTATCAATAAGCGTATATCGGTTACTCCTATTGCACTGCTTGCTTCTGCTTGCCCCAATGCCGATTTGACAAAATTTGCATTGGCGCTTGAAAAGGCGGCTTGCAAGGTTGGCGTTAACTTTATCGGCGGCTACAGTGCCTTGGTGCAAAAAGGATTTGCTCACGGCGACGCCGAGCTTATTAACTCCATCCCCGAAGCCTTGGCAATTACCGACCATATCTGTTCATCGGTTAATATTGGCTCCACTAAAGCAGGCATCAATATGGACGCCGTTGCTATGATGGGCAAGGTCATCCGCCGCACTGCCGAACTTACTGCCGACCGCGATTGTATCGGCGCCGCAAAATTGGTTGTTTTTTGTAACGCTCCCGAGGATAATCCTTTTATGGCAGGCGCATTCCACGGCGTTGGCGAGGCTGACTGTGTAATCAACGTTGGCGTTTCAGGCCCCGGTGTAGTTCGTGCCGCTCTTGCCAAGCTTGGCGGCGATGCAAGTATTACCGAGGTTGCCGACCTTATTAAACGAACTGCATTTAAGATTACCCGAATGGGTCAGCTTGTGGCAAAAGAGGCATCTGCCCGTCTTGGCGTGCCATTTGGTATTGTTGACCTGTCCCTTGCTCCCACTCCGGCAGTTGGTGACTCGGTTGCCCATATTCTTGAAGAAATGGGCTTGGAGTCATGCGGTGCCTGTGGCACTACCGCTTGCCTTGCACTGCTTAACGATGCCGTCAAAAAGGGTGGTGTAATGGCATCATCCCACGTTGGCGGTCTGTCGGGTGCATTTATTCCCGTAACCGAGGACGCAGGTATGATTGATGCCGCTCGCAGTGGCGCTCTTACTATTGAAAAGCTTGAGGCTATGACTGCCGTTTGCTCGGTTGGTCTTGATATGATAAATATTCCCGGTGACACTCCCAGCGAGGTTATTTCGGGCATTATTGCCGACGAAGCCGCAATCGGTATGGTTAACAGCAAAACCACTGCCGTCCGCCTTATTCCCGCTATCGGTAAGGGTGTTGGTGAGGAGTTGTCCTTCGGCGGACTCCTTGGTGGCGGCCCCGTTATGAAGGTTAATACCGCATCACCCAAGGTGTTTATAAACCGCGGCGGACGATTGCCTGCCCCCCTCCAAAGCCTTAAAAACTAAAATAAACCGCCTCAACCGAGGCGGTTTTTTGCTTTCTGCCGTTTGACAATTTTGGGTAACTGATATATAATAACTTATCAACAAAAATCAAGGAGCAACTATGTTTTCAAACACTAAACTGTCAAACCGCAAATACTTTTTGGTTGCAGGGCTTATTGCCATGCTTTTTGCGGGGATAATATATGCTTGGTCTATACTAAAAGTCCCATTTAAAACAGAACTTGGCTTTGCCGATTCCACCCTTTCTCTTTGCTTTACCTTTACAATGTGTACCTTTTGCCTTG
>JAZOLY010000002.1:0-11120 GCA_045653445.1 Acutalibacteraceae bacterium | reverse complement strand
GCCTTCTTTGTCATCAGGTTGTTGAGCGACAGGGAAAGGGCGGTGAGGAAGGACATGGACTTCTTTTTCTTTTCGCCCGTCTTTTTCTCCTTCTTGCTCTCCTTTTCCGCTTTCAAGACTTCTTCCTTGTCGGGGGAATAGGGATTGGAGTCATCCACTACCTTTCCGTCAAGGACCTTGATAATACGGTTGGAATACTCATAAGCAAGATCGGGATTATGGGTTACCATAATGATCAGCTTTTTTGCGGAGATCTCTTTGAGGATCTCCATGATCTGGGTGCTGGTTTGTGTATCGAGAGCACCCGTGGGTTCATCCGCCAAAAGGATATCAGGATCGTTTACCAAAGCACGGGCGATGGCAACACGCTGCATCTGACCGCCCGACATCTGATTGGGGCGCTTGTGCAGTTGGTCGCCAAGACCCACTTTTTCAAGGGCTTCGGTGGCTCTGCGGCGGCGTTCCTCTTTTGATACGCCCGACAGTGTCAGTGCAAGTTCAACGTTGGACAGTACGCTTTGGTGGGGGATAAGGTTATAACTTTGAAACACAAAGCCAACCGAGTGATTGCGGTAACTGTCCCAATCTCTGTCTTTATAATCCTTGGTGGAGCGGCCGTTTATAACAAGGTCACCCCTTGTGTATCGGTCAAGACCGCCGATAATATTAAGCAGAGTTGTTTTGCCGCAACCCGACGGGCCCAGCACCGATACAAACTCGCTTTTTCTGAATTTAACGCTTATACCTTTAAGGGCGGCAACTGTGGAGTCACCTGCGGTATAGTTTTTAACAATATTTTTTAAGGTAAGCAAAATGCGACCTCCTAAAAGTGATATAAAGTTATTTTACCATAATTTTTCAACTGTGTGTTAACTATTTGTTATGAAATTGCCTATTTTTTTATATTTTCTTGACAAACAGTTAATATTTATGTCTTACTATAATTAAAAAAAGTGAAAAATCCATCGTAAAAAGGAGAATGGGTATGTTTAATATTATGGTTGTTGAGGACGATACCGCTTTAAACCGACTTTTTTGCAAGGTGCTTGAGAAAAACGGATATAATCCCTTGCCCGCCTATGACGGTATAGAGGCGTTAGAGGTGCTTGATACTCAATACGTTGACCTGATAATCTGCGATATAATGATGCCCCGAATGGACGGCTTTCAGTTAACCCGTGAAATCCGCGCCGCACAGATGACCTTGCCCATTCTTATGATAACTGCCAAGGGCGATATTATGGACAAGCAGCAGGGCTTTGATGCAGGCACCGATGACTATATGGTAAAGCCGGTTGACGTTAACGAGATGGTTATGAGAGTGGGTGCATTGCTTCGGCGGGCAAAAATTGCCAGTGACCGCTTCATAGAAATAGGAAACACAACCCTTAATTATGACGCTTTTGAGGTGAAGGTTAACGGAGCGGCAAGTATTATTCCTCAAAAGGAGTTTTATTTGCTTTTTAAACTGCTATCCAATGCAGGCAGAATTTTCACCCGCAATCAGCTGATGGATGAGATTTGGGGAATGGATTCCGAAACCGAGCCCCGTACAGTAGACGTGCATATCAACCGTCTGCGCGACCGATTTAAAGAAAATGAGGATTTTGAAATTGTAACTGTCAGAGGACTTGGTTACAAAGCGGTGAAAAAGTGATGAAAAGAAAAGTTTTTAAAAGCTTGCACCGAAAATTGCAAGCAAAGGCGTGGTTTAATCTAAGTCTTGTGCTGTCAATATGGGCGTTTGTAATGCTACTGAGCGTGGCTTTTTTTGGCGTTGCAATACTTGTTGTGGGCTATCAGTTAGGTTATGTAAAAGAACCGCTTCCCGGCTTTGCCCTTATAATGATGATGATTGCCTGTGTGCTTATAGGCACTGTTGAAGCGGCGGTAATATATCGGCGGCTGACCCGTTCAATTGCCAACGTAAACAAGGCGATGAATGAGGTTGCCAACGGCAATATGAGTGTGCGCCTTGATGAAGACTACTGTACCGAGGAATTGCGGGGAATGACGGTAAGCTTTAATAAAATGGTGCATCAGCTTAGCTCCAACGAAATTTTGCGCAACGATTTTGTTGCCAACGTATCTCACGAATTCAAGACTCCTCTTGCCACCATTGAGGGATATGCTACTCTTTTGCAGGACGACTCACTGACTCAAGAGGAAAAGGCTGAATATATATCCCGAATTACTCATACAACCCGACGCCTTAGCAGTATGACGGGCAATATTTTGCTTCTCAGTCGGCTTGATAATCAGAACATTACACCGGAATGTCAGGTCTATGACCTTGACGAGCAAATCCGCCACACCGTTCTTGAACTTGAGGAAAAATGGAGCGAAAAAGAGCTTGAATTGGATATTGATATGGAAGAAGTGTCTTGCAACGCTCCAAAAGATTTGCTTTATCACGTGTGGTATAACCTTATCAGTAACGCTATTAAATTTACCGAAAAAGGCGGCAAAATCACCATCTGCCTTGACAGTAAGGACGGACTCATAACCGCTGCTGTAAAAGATACGGGTGTTGGTATGTCAAGGGATGTGCAGGAGCATATTTTTGAAAAGTTTTATCAGGGCGACTTCTCTCACAAGGGCGAAGGCAACGGATTGGGACTGCCTCTTGCAAGGCGTATCGTAAAGGTGTGCGGCGGCAGTATTGAGGTGGAAAGCCGTGAAAATGCAGGCTCTGAATTTATTGTAACCATTCCGCAGGATTGCACCAAGAAAAAATGAAAAATGCGAACGGTGTTCGCTCGATATGTTTGCTGTCGCAAACTCGATATATTGCTTTTGGCAATTCGATATATCTTGCGATGCGATATGTTGTCTGCGACAACGAGTTTTGTAGGGAGGCTTGCCTCCCTTTTTATATCAAAATCTGTCAAAGGGTGTTGAATAACCTGATTTTTTGTGTTATCATAATCCTTAGGAGATGACAGGAATGAATATTTTTAAGTGCAAGCATACACCTTTAATATGCAAAATTTTGTGCGCTGTTTTGGCGGCGCTTATTATTTTTTTGGTGTGGTATATCTGCTCTACCAATAGTAGCATTGATGCGTTGGACAAGCGGATTGATAAGATGACCAGCCAATCGGCAAAGACCGAAAAAGACCTTAACACCAAGCTAAAGTCTGCCAACGACACTATTAAGGATAACGAGGCTCAGCTAAAGGAATACCGCGATCTGATTAACAGGCTAAAGGCGGAAAATGCCGAGCAAGCGGCTCTTATCGGTGAATTGCAGACTCCGCTTAACGGCCGTGACGAAAAAACAGCAGAGCCTGCCGACACAAAAATTGCCTATCTTACCTTTGATGACGGCCCCTCGGAGCATACGGAAGAAATACTTAAGATTTTGTCCGAAAGGGGTGCGGTTGGCACATTTTTTGTTATCAACAACCAGTATCTTGACAAGGCTGCCGCCATTCATAAGCAGGGCAGTGCTTTGGCAATGCACTCTGCCACCCACGATTACAAGACTATCTATTCATCGGTGGACGCCTATTTTGCCGATTTGTATATGATTGAATCCCGAATTTACGAGGTTGCGGGCATCAAGCCTAAAATTATGCGACTTCCAGGCGGAAGCAGTAACACCGTCAGCAAGGATTATGCAACGGGTGTTGTAACTCAGATTGTGGAGCGTCTTAATGCTGAGGGATATATCTATTTTGACTGGAATGTAGACTCCACCGATGCTTCAGCGGCATCTGTGCCTGCTCAAACCTTGCTTGAAAAGGTAAAGTCGGCTTGTGTGGATAAGCCTGTAATAAATGTGCTTATGCACGACACCGACCAAAAAAAGACCACTGTTGAGGCTTTGCCCCTTATTATCGATTATCTTCGTTCAGAGGGTTATCAGTTTATGACCTTAAGCCCCACATCTACTTTAATTCAGCACAGCGTGAATAATTAAAAACAACCCCCTCGATTTCATTTGAAATTGAGGGGGGTTGTTTTTAGGTGTTTTTAATAATAATTCTTTCAATAACATCTGCGGCGTGTTCGCACTGGTCACAACAGTTCTCAAGGCTTTCGTATATTGCCTTGCCACCGATAAGTTGTTTTGCTGAAATATCGGCGCCAAACAGATTGTGTACCGCCTCAACAAAGGCGCCGTCTGCTTCGCTTTCGATGGTGTTTACCTCAACAAGCAGTTGGCGTAACTTTTCAGGCTTTTTAAAGTTGTGCATCTCACCTGCGGCATTATAAAGGGCAGATACACACTTTGCCATAATTTTTGCAAGTGCGGCGGCATCGGCAGGCAACTTTTCAATATGATACATATAAAATTCGAGCACAACCTCGTCAATAGCATCGGTAATTTCGTCAATGATTTGCACAAGACCTAAAATATCCTCTTGGTCAATGGGGGTGATAAATTCCCTTGACAAGCGGTTAAGTATGTCGTGATGCAGCTCGTCGCCGTTATGTTCGATTATGTGCATTTTTGCGCGTTGTTCATCAATGTTAACAGTGTCAAAATTGCTCATGATTTCGGCAAGCAGAGTTGCCGCCTCAACGCAGTATGAAACCTGCTTTTCAATAAGTTCAAAATAATTGTTTTTAATCTTAGCCATAGATGACTCCAATCTGCCGTAGGGCTTTAAAATTCTTTTCTTTTACACAATATGTTTTTAAGCGAAAATTGCTTTAAAGAGCAATGCCATAAGATAACCTAAAAGTCCGCAACCGGGGAAAGTGAACACCCAAGTGAGCACTAACTCCTTGACGACTGCCCAGTTAACATTGCTCATTCGCCTTGCGGCGCCAACACCCATAATAGATGTGGTTTTTGTGTGAGTAGTGCTTACGGGCAAGCCTGTAAGAGATGCAATCAGCAAACAAACGGTGGCGGAAAAGTCGGCGGCAAAGCCTTGATAGGGCTTGAGTTTAACCATATCCATACCTACCGATTTGATAATCTTATATCCACCGATAGAGGTGCCAAGACCCATAACAACGGCGCAGACTACCATCAGCCACATAGGAGTGATAAACTCACTGCTGTTTGACCCTGTGGCAAGAGCATTGCCTAACAGGAATATAGCCATAAATTTTTGACCGTCCTGTGCGCCGTGCATAAATGCCATTGCGGCACCGCCTGCAACCTGAGCACCGTTGAAAAAACGCTCGCTTTTCATCCTGTTTTTGTTTCTGAATATAAACACTGTCAGTTTTGAGCAAAGAAAACCAAGCCCAAAGCCAAGCGCTGTTGACACAACAAGACCATATCCTACCTTTAGCCATTCAGTGCCGCTTATGCCTTTAAAAGAGCCGTTAATAGCAATTGCTGCACCCGAAAGACCTGCAATAAGTGCGTGACTTTCACTGGTGGGGATGCCAAAATACCAAGCAGCAGTTGCCCATACAACAATGGCAGTCATAGCGGCGCAAAGACCGATTAACGACAGTTTTGGGTCGTCACCGAAATTAACCATATTAAAAATGGTGGCAGAAACCTTGTCACTGATTATTGTCATAATCCAAACGCCGAGGAAGTTGAATATTGCCGCCATAATAATGGCTTTGCGCACCTCAATGGCACGGGTTGACACACAAGTGGCAATTGCGTTGGGTGCATCGGTCCAACCGTTTACTAAAATAACCCCAAGGGTTAAAATTGATGCAACAAGCAACATAGGATTGCTAAACATTTGCTGAATAAAGAGAATAGGGTTTTCCATAGCAACACCTCGTTTGAGAATTTATACAAGAGCATTATATTATGAATATGTAAAAAATTCAAGTAGTAAAATTCTGTTGCGGGAAGACAAAACAAAACCCTATTTCTGACGTTTTCGTTTCAGAAATAGGGTTTGAGGGTTAATCAACAAAAACTAATTCGTTATTATCCATTGACTTAATGCGAGCAAGGGATTCAACTCTTACACCCATTGAGTCGATAAGGGCGCGTCCCTCTTGGAATGACTTTTCAATCAAAATTCCGCAACCCATAACTTCGGCGCCTGCGTCACGCACAAGGGTGATAAGACCTTTAAGGGCGTTGCCCTTTGCCAAAAAGTCGTCAATAATAAGCACCTTGTCATCGGGGCCGATATATTCTTTCGACATTATAATTGTGTTGACTGTCTTGTGGGTGAAAGAGGCAACGTCAACCGAATAAACGTCACCCGAAATGTTTATGGATTTGTTCTTTTTAGCAAAAACAACAGGAGCATTAAAATACTGGGCAACAATACAGGCAATACCGATACCCGATGCCTCAATGGTGACTATTTTGTTAATTTCCACTCCGTCAAAAAGACGTTTAAACTCTTTGCCGACCTCGTTCATAAAGTTAACATCAATGCGGTGGTTAACAAAGCCGTCAACCTTAAGCACACCGCCGTCTTTTACAATGCCCTCTTTTAAAATTTTGTCTTGCAATGCTTTCATTTTGATTTCTCCTTTGCTTTTTGCAGTTTCTTTTGTCTGAATTCGCTGGGTGTGATACCCTTGTGTTCAATAAACACGCGGTTAAAGGTGCGTTGTGTAGTAAATCCCACCGCAAAAGCCACCTCGTTAACCGACATTTCGTTGTGAGCAAGCAGTTGCTCTGCCATTTTAATTCGCATTGTGTTGATGTATTTTCTAAGGCTGATGCCCAAAACGTCGTTAAACAAATGGGATATATGATACTTATTCATATATAACTCTTTGCTGAGTGTCTGCAAGTTTAAATCTTTGGTAAAATTTTCACCGCAATACTCAAGCAAACGCTTAAGATTGTTGCTTTCCGATTGAGTGCGCTCAACAAGTTCAAGGCTTGGGATAACCTCGCTAAGAAGCAAGGTTACATAGGCAAATAATTTTTGCTCGTAAAACTCGGTATCTTTGATAGATTTAATATCTGCCATAATGCTTTTGATTTTATCACTGCAATTTTTGACAACAGGATAGGTGGGCCTGAAATTAAGAAGCACCTTTGTAAAGCCTGCAAAATCGTCGGGTGAAAAGACAAAAAGCATATGCTTTGCGCGGTCCACATTCATTTTGTAAGAGTGAATGGTGTGGGGAAATGATATAAACAAATTCCCCTTATCAATAGGGTATTCAACCCCGTCGCAAATGGCGGATGCCCCCGATTCCTCGGCATATACCATTTCAAACTCGTGATGAATGTGAGCCCAGTCAACCAGTTGTGAGCTGTTGACACAGGTGTATTTTACATTTCGTTTTTCGTATATCACAGCAAACCACCCTAAAAATGAGGAAAACTCAAAAAATGTCTACTTCTAAGCACCTTTTGTCTTAAAAAACATCTTGTAAAAAACATTGTTTTATTGTATTATACACTTAACAGACTAACATTTCAAGGAGGAAATAAAAATGTCTTTACCAATCGCAATTCAAGTCTACTCTGTTCGTGACGAGGCAAATGCAGATACACGCGCTACCTTGCAGAAAATCAAGGATATGGGTTACGAGGGTGTTGAATTTGCAGGCTTCTGCAACCAAACTCCTGCCGACCTTAAGAAAATCTGTGACGAAATTGGTCTTGTTGCCATTTCGGGTCACATCAGTATGGATGCAGTTCTTGACGTGGAAAAGACTGTTGCCGATTACTCTGTGTTGGGCGTAAAATATCTTGCTCTTGCTTGGCTTGCAGAGGAGCGTCGTCCCGGCAGTCCTCTTTGGGATGAAACCCGCGAGGCATTGGTTACCTTTGCAACTGCTGCTAAAAAGGCAGGTATTACTTTCCTTTACCACAACCACGATTTTGAGTTTGAAAAGATTGACGGCAAATATAAACTTGATATTATGTATGAAGAAATTCCTGCCGATTTGCTCCAGACCGAGCTTGACACCTGCTGGGTAAACGTTGGCGGTGAAAATCCTGCCGACTACATCCGCAAGTACAGTGGCAGAGCACCCCTTGTTCACCTTAAGGACTTTGTTGGCAGTAAGAGTGAAAATATGTATGAGCTTATCGGTGATGACAAGGCAAAGGCAGAGGTAAAGAATACCTTTGGTCTGCGTTATGTTGGTCAAGGCAAGCAAGATTTTCCCGCAATCATCAAGGCTGCAGAGGAAAGCGGCAGTGAGTGGCTTATCGTTGAGCAGGATTCACCTTCTCCCGATATGACTCCCCTTGAGTGCGCCGAGAAGAGCCGCGAATATCTTAAATCTATTGGTTACTAATACCTTTTAAGGAGGATTATATTATGGCAGACAATATTTTGGACCGTTTCGACGCCATCATCGAGGATGATAAAAAGGTGTCTGACGGCAAAAAAGTTCGCATCGGTCTTATCGGTACAGGTTGGATTTGCGAGGCTCACATTTTAAACTATCAGAAGTTTGACGATGTAGAGATTGTTGCTTGTGCAGACCTTGTTCCCGGCAAGGCAGAGGCATTTTGCAAGAAGTTCGGTATTGAGGGTGCAAAGTGCTATCTTAGCCACAAAGAGATGCTTGACGACGAGTCATTGCAGCTTGACGGCGTTTCTATCTGCACCTACAACTGCACCCATGCAGAGTGTGCAATTTATGCTCTTAACAAGGGCGTTAACGTAATGCTTGAAAAGCCTATGTGCGTTACTCTTGAAGAGGGTATCGAGATTATGAAGGCTGAAAAGGCAAGCGGTAAGATTATTACCATCGGCTTCCAGCCCCGTCTTGACCCCAATATGCAGATGATTAAAAAGATTGTTGATTCAGGCGTTTTGGGCAAGATTTACTACATCCAGACCGGTGGCGGCCGCCGTCGCGGTATCCCCACTCCCTACGGCACTACCTTTATTGAGAAAGAGACAGGCGGTATCGGTGCTCTTGGTGACATCGGCTGCTATTCTTTGGATATGGTGCTTAACGCTATCGGCTATCCCAAGCCTCTTACCGTTACAGGCTACAAATCTGATTTCTTCGGCAAGCGCCCCGATTACTATCCCGGCCACCCCGAATATGCAGAAAAGTTCGGTGTTGACGATTTTGCCGCAGGCTTCATTCGTCTTGAGGACGATATTATCCTCGACTTCCGTATTGCTTGGGCAATGAATATCAACACTCCCGGTGATACCATCATTCTTGGTACCGAGGGCGGCTTGCGCATTCCCTCAACTGACTGCTGGAATGGCACTGTTGGCGGTCCTATGACCCTTTACCGTGAACTTTGCGGTGTTCAGACCGATACTGAAATTCCAATTATCCCCTTCAATGGCGACCGCTTCGAGCTTAAACTTCGTTCATTCGTTGACGCTATTAAAGAGGGCGGCACTGCTCCTGTTCCTACTTCACAGATTATCATCAATCAGGCTATTCTTGACGGTATCTGCAAGTCTGCAGAGTGCGGTCACGAGCTTGAAATTACTATTCCTGAAGTTTAATTATTTTATCACTGCCTCCAATTTTTTGGAGGCAGTTTTGCTATTTAATGACAGAGGGAAACAATCGATATGTTGATTCGCAACGAGAAAAACTAAAAACCGCAATATTTTCTCTCCTTCCGTCACGACTTCGTCGTGCCACCTTCCTCGTCAGAGGAAGGCTTTTTTATTGCTACAAAATTAAAAGCCTTTTCTGGTGGGAGAAGGGGACCGCGATAGCGGTGGATGAGGCGTAAATATGCGCGCTAACACACGCTCGATATATTGCTTCGCAATGAGGATTGTAGGGGTCGGCAATTTTTGACGACCCGCATTAACGGGATGTCGGCAAGCGCCATCCCCTACAAAATATAAATAGGTGCAAGGGTAATCAAAGCCTCCTCCGGTGGGAGAAGGGGGACCGCGATAGCGGTGGATGAGGCGTAAAGCACAACCCATAAGAATGAATTTAAAAACTATTGATAAACAAAATGTTTTGTGTTATAATACAGGGGCTACACATCTGAATATGCGCATTGTTAGGGAATACTATTGGTAAAAATGTATTCTCTCTTCCTGACTTTGTGCAGATGTGTAGCAACATTGAGGGAGGCATTTTTCGGTGCGTCTCTTAATGGGACGCATTTTTTATTTTATGGAGGCAACGATATGAAAAAATTATTGTCCATTGCACTATGTTTAGTGCTTATTTTCTGTGCTATGCCCGTCTTTGCAATTACTGCAAGTGCGGCAACGGAAGGATATTTTACATACACCGTTTCGAATGGTGAGGCAACCATTACCGATTGTGACACAAGTATAAGCGGTGATGTAGTAATCCCGTCTGAATTAGGTGGATGTCCAGTGACCAGTATAGGACGAGAGGCTTTTTGGGGTTGTAACTCAATTACAAGCATTACAATCCCACATAGTGTATCTAACATAGGTGATAACGCCTTTGATCGTTGTGCATCTCTATTGCAGATTGATGTTAATAATAATGAATATTGTTGTGTCGATGGTGTCTTGTTTAGTAAGAACGGAACTCAACTTATTAAATATCCATCTGCTAAAACATCTGCAACATATATTGTTCCGTTTGGTGTAACAAATATTAGAAGCGGCGCTTTTGAAAGCAGTTTTGCTTTAAAAAACATTGAAATTCCTAACAGTGTGACAAGCATAGGGGCACATGCTTTTGATAATTGTGTGTTGTTGTCAAGCGTTGTTATACCAGATAGTGTCTCGAGTATTGATTCGGGAGTTTTTGTGGGCTGTGAGTCATTGTTGAGCATCACACTACCTAAAAGCATATCTTACATAAGTGCGTTGCTTTTTTATAACTGTACCTCGCTTGTTGCCGTAATAATTCCTGATGGTGTTACAAATATTGATTCAAGAGCATTTGATAACTGTACTTCTCTTACAAGTATTACCATCCCAGCTAGTGTGATGAGAATACGAGGTGATGCATTTTTGAACTGTAACTCATTGGTAGAGGTTTATTATAGGGGGTCGGACAAAAAACAAGTAAATTTAGGTTCAGAAAAAAACGAATTAAATAATGCAACCTGGTACTGTAACAGTTGTACAGGCTCTGCAACCCATACCTATGATAACGACTGCGATACAGACTGTAATATATGTGGTGATGTAAGAATAGTCACTCACATCTACGATAATGACTGTGACAGCGATTGCAACGAATGTGGTGACACTCGCGAGGTGCCCGACCACATCTATGACAACGCCTGCGACATAGACTGTAATAAGTGTGGGGATATTCGTACAGTAGGTGACCAC
>JAZOLY010000001.1:0-7834 GCA_045653445.1 Acutalibacteraceae bacterium | reverse complement strand
ACCTGCGAGGAATTTATTGACGGTGTGACGGTTGCCGATATGCTGGGTCAACCCTACGAACGCTCCTTTAAAACCCTTGTGGCAGTGGCAAAAAGCGGTGAGCATTATGTTTTTGTTATTCCCATTCATAAGGAGCTTGAGCTTAAAAAACCCGCCGCAACGGTTGGTGAAAAGTCGGTCACTCTTATTCCTGTAAAAGAGATTACGGCGCTTACGGGATATATCCGTGGGGGATGTACTCCTATAGGAATGAAAAAGCAGTTTAAGACGGTTATTCACTCTTCGGCAAAGGATTTTGAGCAGATTATCATAAGCGGCGGCAGAATCGGTGCACAGATTTTTCTGTCACCCCTTGATTTGCAAAAGGCCGCCAACGCCCTATTTGCAGAGATAATATTTGATTAAAAACACCGTTCCTACAAACTATAATTAGTTGCGGAGCGTTAATCTGAAGTTCTGTCTTAATGACAGTTCTTCTTTTTTTATAAACAAGTTGCGACAAAATTGTAAAGAGGCTTGACTTTATTTCACATAAGTGGCATTGTAAATGCACTTCACACGAAAGGATGCTACAAAAAATGACAAAAAGATTTACAATCCGCATTATGTCTTTGGTGCTTTGTATGGCAATGATGTTTACTTGCCTGCAAGCGTCAGCAACGGCACTGACACTGGAGGATGTGCAGCAAGCCTTTAATAAGCTTGCCCACTACACCGTTAATGAACTGCCTAAGAGCTTGCGCAGCCATCTTAATTCGGGCTGGTCAAGAACAATTCTCGACAGCAACGATGCCGAGCGGGAAAATGTTCTGACTACGGTGGATGCAGACGGCACGAAAACCCTTTATTCCTACGATTCCCCCATTAAGTATGTGGATGACGAGGGATATGTGCGCTTTATCGACAGCAGTCTGAAGTCTTGCATTAAGGCTGACGGGCTTTTTGATTGGTACTCATACGAAAACACTTCAAACGATATTAAAACCTATTTCCCCTTGTTTATCGGCACAGGTGTGCTGGTTGAAAGCAAACAGGGCAATATTCGTATGACTCCAAAGGATGCAAGACTCAGTATGTCCTCAAAGGTTGAAGACGGCAAAAATGAATATGTGCTTTATGAGAACGTATTTGACAAAAACATCCATATCCGTTATACTGCTATTAACGAGGGTGTTAAGGAAGATATAATCCTAAATGCCTACAACGGCAATAATACCTTTGAGTATATTGTTGAGGCAGAGGGGCTTACCCCTGTGCGAAATGCAGGCAAAACAGTAGAGTTTTATGACGGCAATTTGCAGACCGCATATACCCTCGGTGAGATAGTGCTGTTTGACTCAGCCGATATGCCTGCAACCAACAGCAACAACTCCTACACAGTTGAGGAAATTGACGACGGCAAGTATTTGGTAACCCTCATTATTGACGAGGAATTTTTGACCGACGAAAACACCGTTTACCCCGTTATTATTGACCCAAGCGTTTCTACTAATCGTGCAAACACACAAACCTTTGTTGGAATGTCATATTTGAAAAACAATTCAACGGGTGATTCATACACAGAAGATTCAGACTACAGTTATTATGTAGGATACAATAGTTATACGGGATATGATGCAATAACATATCTTAGACTTAATGATATTAGCAACTTTGTGCATATAAATCCTGCTAATATAGAAACTGCAACCTTGTCACTGAATATACTTTCTGATATACCAAGTGATTTTACGCTTACATTAAACAGTTATAATTTTGACGGTGCACCGTCTTATGCTGACTGGAATTATGATGTTGCACAGTATTATGCAGAATATGTAGATACAAGCAGAGCCGACATTCTTCATCGCACACTTAGTGTAAGCAGTACAAACGCGACATTAAATATATTCAACGAGTTTACTCAGTGGCTAACTGCCCAAACAAAGTATTATTCAAAAGAAAATACTTTACACTGTGAGGATGGTTTGATTATTACATCTTCTACAGATAGAGAAAGCCGTATTGCATTTGCTAGTTCTACCCATCTAACAGCCAGTGTTCGACCATCTATTACGGTAACCTATACAGAGGATACCTCTCTTGAATCAGGTTATTATTACATACAGTCGGGCTATTACTATGACGATGCCAGATATATGACTGCAACAAGTACCGGTGCAGAGCTGAGAGACCGAAACTATGCTGACCCTAATCAGATATGGTATGTAAAGAGAGTAGACGAGGTTTACGGTCAAAATGTTGGTATGTACTATATATACAGCGTTGGTACCGCAAAGAATGACTATTTAAAATCATCGGGCAGCAGCACTATTGAATGGCGTGAAGAATCCTCAGTACCTGCAGGCTTAGGAGATGGAACTTGCTTCTACATAGTTGAACAAACCGAACAATACCACCGCGTTCTGACAGCAGGGAAAAAAGCCGTTGCGGCTAAAGACTATAACAAAGAAAACGGCACACTCATTGTTCAAGAAAAGGTAAAGGGTCTTGACAATCAGCGTTGGGAGTTTGAGCCTGCAGGCTACGGAGTGTTTGCAAAAGGTGATACTAACATAAGCGGTGTTGTGGGTGAAAATGTGCCGTTCCATTATTCTATAGCACCCATTGATGCGGATTACAGCATTGATATAGTCAACCAAAACGTTGCAAAATTGGTACCTAACGCTCACGATAGGTCGCACGCTTATGTCAATTGCAAAGCTGTGGGCTCAACTGACATTACCGTATCCTTCACAACGAAAAATCCAATAACCGGACTTGACGAACCCTATTCGTGTACTTGGCATTTGAGTGTGGGGTTGCAGACGATAAGCCTTGACAAACACACCGTTTCGGTAGATGTTAATGATAATTTTGAACTTAACACATCAACTAACAATAATTCCGCAAACATAGTATGGTCCAGCAGTGATAGTTCTATTGTAAGGTCTGTTGGAAATGGAAAATTTGTTGCTGATAATAATGGTATATGTACTGTAAGGGCGTCCTCATCAACCAATGCAGAAATATATGATGAGTGTGAAGTTTGGGTAAGAGGCAAAACTCCCGTTTTCTTGATACACGGTAGAACAAGTAATTCAAAAGATACTTGGGGCATAGTGACTAATCTTTCTAGCATTAATAACGAGTTTGATGTTGGCTATGATGACAAGGTTAACAGTTATGGATTATCATATATTGAGATTGAAAGTCAAAAGATCAGAACTTTTGTCAACAATAACGGAGACACAGACGATGACGGTAGCGAAGATGATGAGGACAAACCAAGAAATCTTGGCAATGAATTAGTTGATGCAGGTTATACGGCAAATGTTAATTTGTTTGCTTTTAACTATCCTAATAAGGATGTTGTGTGGAGAAATGCATTTAAATTTGATAAATATATAACTAATTTGATAACCTATGTGCGTAATTATGATTTGGATGAAATGAAAACTTGTTTTTACAAATCAAAGCAAGATTATATAAATGACAACTTTTGCTTTAATATAGTTGGACACAGTATGGGTGGTCTTGTTGCGCGATACTACATAGAAAATTTAGGGAAAGATGAAAATGTAGATAAACTAATTACCATAGGTACACCTCATTGGGGTAGCGGTTATGCAAATCTTTCAAACAGCACTGGATTATCGCACGTATTGTGTGACCACGACCTTGATATGAATAGCATAATGTTCGGTGGCACAGATAATTCATATGAAACTTGCGGGTGTTCAATGCTTGGCTCACGACCGACAGGCGAATTAGCTTATTATCAGCCCCGACACACCAAATATTATGCTATTGCAGGTGTTGATTATAATGCTACCTATTTAAATGATAATAACTTCGCTTTTGAAATGCCAACAACATTTTTAACTTATCAAGAAATATCTGATTATATGAACGATAAGGATTTATACAAACTATTAGTTATAGAAGATGATACAATCGTGCCGATAAATCCAATTATTGTTGGCGATAATATGGTTGGGTTTATGAGTCAAATTGGTTGGACTGAAGATGATGCTGCCTCTCCAACTAAGAGGATAGAAATGGAAGAAATATTTGTTTTGGTTGATACAAACGGTGGTAATGGTGGAGAAGTATTTATATGGGAAGTTGTAGTTTCTGGAAATGTTGGCAAAAACATCTTACATTCAAAAACAAACCATAGAGAGGTTGTTTGTAATAAAGTATCAGAATATTTGAGGATGTGACAATAATGGACGAGAAGAAAACCGCTTTAATAAAGTTGATTGTAATTGAAAGTATTGGTTCAATAGTTTTTAATGTAGTGTTAAACTTCTTGTGGCCAAGTTTGATTCTATTTTTTGGATATAGTATAATCCATGGCATTTCTACAGCTTCATATAATAAAGTATTGTCTTCTCATTTGGTTTTTGTTTGTTTTAATTTTATTTTTTTAAGCGTATGTTATTATATAAAAATCATTATAACGCCTGGACCTTCATTTGTAGAACCATTTAGTATCGCTATGGTTTTCTCTATAATATTAACGGTATTATCGCTAATATTCGCAGTTATATCAAAGTTTATTGTTGGTAGACAAATCAAAAATAATCAACCCTAACCCCCGAAAGAGCAAGTTTAGCTTGCTCTTTTTTGTCGCCAAAAAACAGCTCTTGACAGCAACGATGCCGAATAGTTGCCTGCTTCCTCCAAAGCCTTAAAACTAATTTAAACCGCCTCATTCGAGGCGGTTTTTTGTAATTTGCGGGAGGGGTGACCCCTCTTCTACGAAATCAAATTTTCACTGTCAGGGGGCCTCTGCATTTGGGGCAAGAGGCAGAGTGGACCCCCTTTTTGCGAGGGAATCGGATTATTGCTTTGCAGTGGGGGCAAACCAAATATTTGCGCTCTTTGTCGGTCATATTTTTGAACAGCACAGAGATGTGATTTTTTACGGGCGCCCACCAAATCAAAAACTTATGCTCTTCCTCGCGGCGTGCATATACATTTTTCGACAAAATGCGAAAGATAATATAAACAAAGAGTGCGGATAAAAGCAGAGAAAATACTGCTTCAATAACAAGGCTTCTTGTTATTGCCCAGACAACGCTCCGCACAATGCCAAGCAAAAGATAGCCTACCGTCAACCAAAAGGTGAAACGGTCAAATCCGTTGCGCCCAAACATAAAACGGGCAAAAGCCTCTCTAATTCTCCAAAACATAATTTATTCACTCCTGAGTGCTTCAACAGGGTCCTTGCGTGCGGCTATCTTAGAGGGGATAAGACCCGAGATAAAGGTAAGCACCATACTGATTGTAACAAGAATTACGGCGGCGCCTGCAGGCAAAATTGCATTGATGGTTTCAATGCCTGTAAGGGCGTGAACAATGGCGTTGATAGGTATGCAAAGCAGCAGTGTGGAGCCGATGCCTATTATACCCGAGGCAAAGCCGATAATAAGGGTTTCGGCATTGAACACGCGGGAAATATCACGCTTGGATGCGCCGATTGCACGCAGTACGCCGATTTCCTTTGTGCGCTCCAAAACAGAGATATAGGTGATAATGCCAATCATAATTGATGAAACAACAAGGGAAATGGAAACAAAGGCAATAAGCACGTAGGTTATAGCGTTGATAATGGTGGTAAAGGATGACATAACCTGCTTCATAATATCGGTGTATGCGATTTTATCCTCTTCCTTTGCCTTGTCGTTGTATTTGCCGATTATGGCATCAATAGCCTCCTTATCCTCAAAGGTGGCGGCAAAAATATTGACGGAACTGGGCATTGCCATATCCACATAGCCCAACTTTTTAAGGTTAGAGTCATAGTCGGCGTCGGAATATTTGTCGGCAAAGAGGGTGTCGTACATAGGAAGCAGTTTTTTGTCCTCAACGCCGTCGAGCATTGCGGCGGCTTGTGAGTCGGGCAGCATTGCCAACTGTGCCATTGATTGCTGAGCGAATTGGGCTGCTACCGCCTTTTTAATGCCGTCGGAAACATAGCCGTCAATTGTGGCTTGGTCAAGGTCGGCAATATATTCTGCCGCCTGTTCGGTGCTCATTCCCATTTGGCTTACTGCCGCCTGAATGAGCATATTTTTCTTGTCCTCTATGCTCATTGCCTCAAGTTGAGTTTTGGTGGTGGTTTCAAGGTATTCTTCATCGGCAACCGACATTACCTGACGGTAAAATGCCGCTTTTTCACCCACTGACAAAGAGGCAAGATGCTCCTTGATTTCGGCAAGTTTCTGCTCATCGGTAAGGGTAGCCTTGGGCATAAAGGGTTTGCCTGTAAAAACATCGGTGTCGGGGGTTTTAATCTGATTTTTAACAAGCTCACTATTGTTGGCTTTGTCAACAATATATTCGGTAAGTGCAGGAGTATAACCGATAGTAGAACTGCGAAGCATACCGCTTGATGCGTCAGGATTTTGACGGATAATACCTGCTATTTTAATGTTTATACCCTCGTCATACAGATAGTTAAGGCCTGCTTCACTGCTGTCAAGGTCGATATATTCACCGCTTTCGTTATTGTAGGAATAGCGGTCGCAAGAGGGAACAAGACGGAAGGTTTTGCCGCAAATTTCCTTATAACTCCAACTTTGCTCTTTAATTTCAAGGGTTTCGCCGGCAGAGGATTTTTCAATATCCTCGCGCAGTTGGTCAACTGTTTTAAGACCTAATGCATAAAGACAAAGGTCACTGATTTCGTTGTTTTGGTCAACAACAAGCACCACCTCGTTGTACTTGGTGGGCCAACTGCCGTAAATCACGTCGTACTGCTCTTTAAGAAGTCCGTTTACAGTGTTGGATTTTTCGCCTGCAAGAAGCTCTGTCCAAATATTCATTGCGGCAAAACTATCCATGGCACTGCCCGACATACCCGGCATACTTGGCATACTACCCATAGAACTGTTCATATCAATGCCGTAAACGTCGGTAATAAGGGTTCCCATATCGGCTTTTACAACCTTACCGTTGGTATCTTTGGTGTAAATGTTAAGGTCAAGGTCATAACTGTATTCAACAGAGGTAACAAGTTGGTCAAGTCCTGTTTTGGAGCCTGATTTAGTCTCTTTATCCAACCATTTTTTGAATTTTCTAAGATTGTTTTGCTGAACCTTAGTGTTGTTAAGGGCGTTAACAAGCTCGTGCATAACAGTGTTGCCGTAAACCTTGTCAAGCTCGTGGGTAACCTCTTTGTCACCTGCCTGCATAAGTGCCGACAAAAGTTCGGTGGCATCCATAGTTTCTGCTTGAATAGAAATGGGGTAAGAGCTAAGGGTGTCCTTTTGCACCGAGTCAATATAGGCATTAACGCCTGTGGAAAGGGCAAGTATAAGGGCAATGCCGATTATACCAATACTGCCTGCGAAACTGGTCAAAAAGGTGCGTGCCTTTTTGGTAAGCAGGTTGTTGAAAGAAAGGGAAACGGCAGTGAAGAAGGACATAGAGGGTTTCTTTTGCGCTTTTTCTTCTTTCTTTGGAGCCTCTTCTTCCTCGTCGTAAGGGTTAGAATCGTCGGTCACCTCGCCGTCAAGCAGACGGATAATGCGGCTTGAATAGGTGTCTGCCAATTCAGGATTGTGGGTAACCATAATTATAAGCTTGTCGGCAGAAATCTCTTTAAGAATTTCCATAATCTGCACGCTTGTTTCAGAGTCAAGCGCACCCGTAGGCTCGTCGGCAAGCAAAATATCGGGGTCGTTAACCAAGGCTCTGGCAATGGCAACACGCTGCATCTGACCGCCCGACATCTGGTTCGGCTTCTTTTTCAGCTGATCGCCAAGTCCGACGCGTTCCAGTGCGGCAATGGCACGGCGGCGGCGTTCTGCCTTGGAGACACCCGAGAGGGTCAGCGCCAGCT